>DATKVV010000053.1:0-90931 GCA_035529895.1 Sedimentisphaerales bacterium | reverse complement strand
AAAAACAGCGAGAGCACGAATAGCAGGATGGGCCGCCAACCAGCCGAACTTCTCGGAAACCGATGCCTATGACATAAAAGCCAGAAGCCCACAAAAAAATTGATTATAACCGTTGACGGATGACCTCATAGCAGCCCCCAGGTTTACCGGCCACACCTTCTGGCGGGCCGCGCCCTGGGGGGTTCCCTTGCTTGCCCGCCGAAGGCGGATTTTGCGGACTTGCCCGCCGCTGTCATTCCTGCGCAGGCAGGAATCCAGGCTGGAAGCCCCCCAAATTACCCCAAAAACCACGATTTCCCAAATTTTGTCAAGATTTTTCAAAAAAATCCCAAAATCGGTATCGACATAGGCAACGCCAACTTCGGCTATTAGGTGTATGAGCAGACCGTAAAGGCTCTGCCCGCTTCCCCTCTGCCAAAAGCAAAATGTGTATGCTGGCCCCAGATAGGGAGAAAATAAAAAAATAGAATACTTTTGACTAGGCATCAACACAACAGTATAGTTGGGTCGTGATACCTGACTGTATTGATGTTGGTGGGCCTTGGAATGTTTTACCTCCGGGAGTGTATTACGCAACACTCGAGGAGATTGAAGCACGTTTTGCAACTTCTGACCATCGAAAACGCCTTTTCTCTGGATTTAGAAAAGGCGTCTTAGCTCTACGTAAAGCTGGATGTCGAAAAATTTTTCTTGACGGCAGTTTTGTTACGGAGAAGCCTATTCCACGTGATTTTGATGTTTGTTGGGATCCAATGGGAGTCGACATTTCAAAACTGGATCGTGTTTTCCTTGACTTTTCCGATAGACGCAAAAAACAAAGAGAGTGCTTCCAGGGAGAATTCTTTCCGGCCACTTGTCTTGCAGACGGGAGGCATTTCTTTTTTGATTTTTTCCAAATCGACAAGTACACGGGAAATGCCAAAGGTATTATCTGTATAAGTGTTTCTAAGAATTGACAGAAGAGGATATTATCATGATAACAAATGAGCGGCAGTATCGTATCACAAGTGCTCAGTTTGAAAAACTAAAGGCGGCAATTAACACTTTTGATATTAAAGCAGCCACTGAACGCACAAAGTCGAGGGTTCTTGCGAAGGCAGAGCTAGAAGCACTGCGCAGCGAATTTGAAAACCTTTCTATGCGATTGCATGAATATGAAACGCTAAAATCTGGAAGCGTTGAAATACTCAAGGCATCGAATTTGGAAGAGTTACCAAGTATTCTTATCAGAGCACGTATTGCCAAAGGACTTTCACAACGTCAACTTGCAGATGCTCTCGGTTTGAAGGAACAGCAGATTCAGAGATATGAGGCAGAAGAGTACGCTTCTGCGAATTTGCGGCGGCTTGCAGATGTTTCAAATGCGCTGGGTCTAAACATAACTGAAATTGCCGAATTCAAAGCAACATGGCAAAGACCTATTGTAGATCAGGATGATTTAGCATGGGATCAGTTCCCGATTAAGGAAATGTTTCGTCGGAATTGGTTTAAGGAATCCCCCGGCTCTTTGGAGGCTGCCGTGGCCAATGCCGAGGAACTTGTCAAGGAATTCGTGACAGATTGTCTTGATAGTCCGATCCAAGCCTTTGCACGTCAGCGTGTGCGTTCAGGAGGCAATGTCAATCCATATGCTCTTCTCGCGTGGCAATGTCGAGTTATAGGCCTCGCAAAAAAGAAGGAGGTAGCAAGCAGATACAAACGGAAAGCAATTACGAATGAATGGCTGGATGAACTCGCGCATTTAAGTATCGAAGAAGATGGTCCCAAAAAAGCCATTGACTATTTGCAGGATTCTGGGATTCGTTTGGTTGTTGAACAGCATCTGCCGCAAACACATTTAGATGGGGCAGCGTTTTTACTGGCTGATGGTTCGCCAATAGTCGGAATGACCTTACGTTTTGACAGAATTGATAACTATTGGTTTGTTCTTCTACACGAGCTTGTTCATATAATTAAACACTTACACAAGGAAAATATAGAAAGCATATTTGACGACCTCGACGTAGAAGCTGAAGATATTGAAAAGGAGGCAGATGAGCTGGCGGGTGAAATCCTTGTTCCTGAAGACAAATGGAATACGGCCTTGGCACGTTATCTAAGAAGTAAAGAATCCATCGAAGATTTTGCTCAGGAACTGAATATTCATCCTGCGATAGTAGCAGGAAAAATACAAAGAGAAGCAAAAAATTATACGATTCTTACAGATATGGTCGGACAAGGCGAAGTAAGAAAACTTTTCCCGGATGTCTGTTTTTTTTAACGTAGGAGAACATAATGAGCTTTAATCATACCCATTACGTACCGTGTCTTCGATGGAAACAAGGGGAGTATCAAGCTGTATGGCGATTACGAGATACAACGAAGCGAATGTTCACGCCACTAGTAGAAATTCCGGAACTTGGATGGGATTTCGAGGAAGAAAAAGAAAAAAAGACTATTGACCAACTCTTGACTGATTTTGCGCTAAAAAAAATCTATAAAAAATGGGGAAGTTCTCCCTGCTTTGTTGACTTAAATCTCATTCCACCCGCTAAACGGATGAAAAACGGTGTTCACCCTATACGTTCTATTTTTAATGATCTCCGATGGTTGGGGTGCCAAGCTATACCTGTAACAGGACTACTCAGAGATGGTGAATATCAGCAGGAAATTAAAACGGTTTCGGATAAGGACAAAAGCGGTGTTTGCCTAAGAATAACAATAGAACAGGCGGCGAAGGGTTTATTTAAAACCGGAATAGATTCATTATTGGCAACATTGACAATACAGTCAACTAACTGTGACCTTATTTTAGATTTAGGTGCACCAAATTTTATTCCTCTTGAAGGATTTTCTAAAGCGATTCAGACTATTGTGAGTTCTTTTCCTTATTTGGATGACTGGCGAACTTTTACAATTCTGGGTACCTCTTTTCCTGAGACCATGGCGGTTGTTAAAAAGGGAGGAGAAATTCTTCCGCGGTATGAATGGAAACTATATAAGAGGTTGGTCGTTGATTTAAAAAAAGCAGAATTGCGGCTTCCCACTTTTGGCGATTATGCCATATCCCACCCAAAGGTTCTTGAATTGGACATGAGAAAAGCTAACCCTTCTGCGACAATAAGGTACACGATTGACGATGGTTGGTATATCGTAAAAGGAGAGAAGGTTAAAAAAGATAAAAAGTACGAAGGAGAGAAGGTTGAAGATAAAAAGTACGGCTTTGAACAATATAGAGATCTTAGCAAAAGTGTCATAAATTCAAAATATTATTTTGGACCAACATTCTCATGGGGAGATGATTATATTCAAAAATGTGCGAATAAGGAAAGTAGTACCGGCAAACTTATGACATGGCGACAGGTCGGCACAAATCATCATATTGTGAAGGTAACCCAGGACATCGCCAGTTCTTACGCTTCTTAAAATACTTTCTGACAAATTTTCGAAGCTCACAAATGCTTAACGTGTCTACTATGTACTCGTACAGTATAGCCCGTGGCTGGCGAAGTATTTTGGACGACAGTTTTTTCTGCCGTAATATTTCTTCTGCTTCATTGCGCCATAATAATTGTGCTACGGAAATTGGATCGATGTTTTCGTTCGTCTGTGCCTCACGAATTGTATCAAAATTGACAGCACCTCTCGGTCCTCTTGCACATAGTATCACGCCCCAACATTCGGGGATATGGCTTTGAATGGAGTTGATATAACGGTCACCCACAACTATTGAAATTTTGTCGAAAACTGCATTATATGATTTAACTTGCTCCTTAAGTCTGCGAAGTGAATCTTTGTTGCTCTTAATCTCATAGCCAATAAGATGGCCGTTAACCACAGCAATATCGGCCCGACATTTCCCATGATTTAAGCCGAGTTCATCAATCACAAGCGTATCTTTTTGGGCATGTTGCCGTCGCAGCTTTTTCCTATGGAAATTTTGCCTGATCTCCAAATCATTCATAACTTACCAATACCTTAATAAGACCAGGATTTCTTAAAGAATTCTACACAAAGTCAACATTAGGTAAAGAAGAAGGCGCTTCTTTTGATGCAATTCCTTTCATAATATATATTTCGGTTTTATCTATGAATAGCTTGATTTTAGGCCAATAAATTCGCGAGTAGAATTTATTCCTTGACGGCGGCCTGCGCCGCCGCTAATCTGGCAATCGGTACGCGGAAGGGCGAGCAGGACACGTAGTCCATCCCGACGCGGTGGCAGAATTCGATGCTGTCGGGGTCGCCGCCGTGCTCGCCGCAGATACCGACCTCGAGGTCTTTTCTTGTCTTTCGGCCCCGCTGTATGCCCATTTCTATCAGCTCGCCGATACCCTGCTGGTCGATGCTCTGGAAGGGGTCCCCGGCGATAATGCCCTTCTTAATATAATCGGGCAGAAATCCGCCTATATCATCGCGGGAGAAGCCGAAGCCCATCTGGGTCATATCATTGGTGCCGAACGAGAAGAACTCGGCCGCCTCGGCAATCTTGTCGGCGACAATCGCCGCACGCGGAATCTCAATCATCGTGCCGAACAGATGCCTGATTTTCTTAAGCCTGTATTTCGCCAGCGTCTCCTGGTAAACCCCCCGCGCCAGCGCAAGCTGGTCATTCAGTTCCTTAACGTCACAGACCACCGGAATCATTATCTCCGGATAAGGCTTTTTGCCCTCCTTGATTAGCTCGGCGGCCGCCTCGAAAATCGCGCGTATCTGCATCTGGCTTATCTCGGGATAAGTGATGCCGAGGCGCACGCCGCGGTGGCCCATCATCGGGTTGGACTCGCGCAGGTCCTCCGCCCGCCCGGCCAGCTCTTCGGCGCTTATATTCAGCTCGCCCGCCAGATGCTGCAGCTTGGCCGGGTCCCGCGGCACAAACTCGTGCAGCGGCGGGTCCAGCAGCCGAATCACCACCGGCAGGCCGTCCATCGCCTCGAGCGTTCCCTTTATGTCCTTTTTCACGTATGGGAACAGCTCCTCGACCGCTTTTTGCCGCTCCTGTTGGGTCTTGCAAAGAATCATCTTGCGAAGCACAAACAGCGGCTCGTCGGCGCCCTTGCCGTAGAACATATGCTCCGTGCGGAAAAGGCCGATGCCTTCGGCGCCCAGTTGACGGGCCTTTTTGGCGTCCTCCGGGGTGTCCGCGTTTGTCCGCACGCCGAGCTTGCGGACCTGGTCGCAGACCTTCAGAAAGTCATTGAGCAGCTTGTTTTCCTCCGCGGCGTCGAGCATGTCAAGCCGGCCTTCATAGACCAGCCCCCTTGTACCGTTAAGCGTCAGCCAGTCGCCCTCGTTATAGACCTTGCTGTCGACGTGCAGCTGCTTTTTGGCGTAGTCCACCTCAATTGCCCCGCATCCGACGATGCAGCACTTTCCCCAGCCGCGGGCAACCAGCGCCGCGTGGCTGGTCATGCCGCCGCGGGCCGTCAGAATGGCCTGCGCGGCGCGCATGCCTTCGACGTCTTCAGGGCTGGTTTCCTCGCGCACGAGAACTACCTTTTTACCCTCCTGGGCCCACTGCACCGTCTCGTGGGCGGAAAATACTATCTGGCCCGCTGCCCCGCCGGGACCGGCAGGCAGTCCTTTAGCCAGAGGCTTGGCCGCTGATTCGGCCTTAGGGTCGATTATGGGGTGCAGCAGCTCGTCAAGCTGGGCGGGCGTTACGCGCATGACCGCATCCTCTTTCCTGATGAGTTTCTCTTTGAGCATATCCATGGCCATCCGCACCGCCGCCGGGCCGTTGCGCTTGCCCACACGCGTCTGGAGCATAAATAACCGGTTATTCTCGATTGTGAATTCTATATCCTGCATGTCACGGTAATGCTTCTCGAGGCGTTTCTGAATGGCAAACAATTGCCTGTAAATCCCGGGCATGGTCTCTTCGAGCGTGGCCAGCTCTTTATTGTTTTCGGATTTGGAGTATGCGTTAATCGGGGCGGGAGTCCGAATCCCGGCGACCACGTCTTCACCCTGGGCGTTTATCAGGTATTCGCCGTAGAAATTGTTCTCGCCGTTTCCGGGGTTCCGCGTGAAGCCTACGCCGGTGGCCGAATCACTGCCCATATTGCCGAAGACCATCGCCTGGACGTTCACAGCCGTACCCCATTCGTCCGGAATCCCTTCGATTCGCCGGTAGCTTACCGCACGTTTGCCGTTCCAGGAGGCGAACACCGAACTAATGCCCCCCCAAAGCTGCTCGTTGGGGTTATCGGGGAAGGGTTTTCCGAGTACCTCTTTGACCTTGTCCTTGAAAAGCCCGCAGAGCGTCTTGAGGTCGTCGGCGGTCAGGTCGGTGTCGCTTTTGTAACCTTTCTCGGTCTTGCTCTGTTCCATGATTTTTTCCAACTGCTTGCGGATACCTTCTTCGTCCTTCGGCTCTATGCCGGCCGCCTTTTCCATTACCACATCGGAATACATCGTAATCAGCCGGCGGTAGGCATCATAGACGAAGCGGGCATCGCCGGCGCTTTGCTTTATCATGCCGGGGATGGTTTTCTCCGTTAAGCCGATATTTAATACGCTCTCCATCATACCGGGCATCGATTTTCGAGCGCCGCTGCGCACGGAAAAGAGCAGGGGATTGGCGGGGTCGCCGAATTTTTTGCCCATGAGCTTTTCGACTTTGGCCAGGGCCTTCTGGACGTTTTGCTTCAATCCCTGCGGGAGCTTTTTCTTATTCTGATAATAGTAGGTGCAGACCCTGGTGGTGATTGTAAAGCCGGGCGGGACAGGCACGCCGAGGTTGGCCATCTCGGCCAGATTTGCACCCTTTCCTCCGAGGAGGTTCTTCATCTTTGCGTTGCCTTCGGCTTTTCCGCCGCCGAAGAAATACACCTGTTTTTCTGCCATTTCAAAAACCCTTTCAGCTAACAAAAACGTCTCCTATCGACCTTTTGCGTTTTTCAAAAAGCTCAGGTTGACAGGTTCATTTACACCCCCCTTTATCCTGGCCCATATTATACTCGCACCCGCATCGTAAAACCATCCCTCCGGTGCGGAATCGAACACAGTCTTTTTGTCAAAACGCGGGAGGTCCTTACTATCGCTGGTTACAGCTCTTACGGTCATTTTCTTGTGTATTCTGAATATGTGGTCCCTTTCGGGTAATTTATAGCTTCCCTTCGGGGCGCTTTTGCTTACTGTTATGCCGGTGTCGTTTTCGACGCACTTGAAGGCGGTCATCGCGTAAACACCCTTCTGGTAATCATAACTTACGCCGTCGTCCTCATAAAGCGTAAAAGACGACCTGCCCTTGGGATAAATTCTTATTGTGAGCGGGCTTTTTTTCTGGTCGAGGTATTTTTGGCCGTCAGAGGCCATCGGAATAATGGCGCCCGCTTTGACGAGTATGGGGGCCTTGTCGATGGGGGCGCTATAGGTAATTGTCCGCCCGCCCTCGTACTTTGCGTCATCCGAGAAGTCAATCCACTCGCCGCGCGGCAGGTATATTTGCCGCGAGAAGGTTGTGTCACTCCAGAGCGGGGCGATTAATAATTCTTCGCCCAATAGATACTGGCCGTAGGCGGAGTAGGTGTTGGGGTCGTTCTGGTATTCGAGGACGAGGGCCCTGACCAGAGGCAGGCCGGTTTGTGTGGTTTGTCTGGCGTAAGAATAGATGTACGGCATAAGGCGATAGCGCAGGCGCGCGAATTTGCGGTAGTTGTCGTCGGGGATTTTTCGGCCGGTCCAGTATAGTTCGGTTCTTTCTCCTGCGACGGTCAGGCAGAGGTACTGGCTGAGCCTTGAAAGAGGCCAGTCGGTTTTTTGGCTGTCGAGAATCTCGCGGGTGACGTTGTCGGTATAGATTCTGAAGGGGACGCCGGAGAGGCCGAAGTTGATGCAGCCCATAATCTCGCCCTCGATGTTTTTGCCTTCGCTGTGGCTGTCCTGCGTTCCCTGCATGGGGTATCTTTGTGTCCCCGCCCAGAGGGAGCGGCCCCACACGACGCAGCGCTTATTGGGATTGCGGGCCTTGTACGCCTCCCAGCTTGCCATATCGTAGAGCATGGAATAGAGGTTATGCAGCTCCTGGCCGCACATTTTCGCGTAAGGCGAGTACATGGTGCCATAGACTTCCTCGCCGTGGTCGCCGGCCGCGCCGTCGGAGCCGAAGTCGATCATAAAGTTATGCAGGTCGGCCCACCATTTTCTGGCCTGGGGGTTGCAGAAATCGACGAGGCCGCCGGGGTCCATACCGTAGCCGAATCTGCCGTTCCAGGTCGCGCCGTCCTGCGTAATGAAGAATCCCCGGAAGTCAGCGTCCTCGTATTTTTCGGTGCAGGTGCGAGGGATGCCGGGATTTTCCCAGAAGATAGCGTGACAGTTCATTTCGTGCAGTTTTTTTACCATTTCATCGACGGCGTCGAAGGCGCCCCAGCCGTCGTCGGGCCAGTTGAGGTTGGGGCTTGCCCAGATTCCCTGCGAGCAGTTCTTTGCGTGTACCCTGATGCAGTCGAGGGGCCAGTCCTTTTCTGTGCGGGCGGCAGTGACATCATCGAGTATTCCCTGCTGGCCTTTTTGTCTGGACCACTTGCTGGCGATCATTCCGAAGGCCCACTTGGGCGGCAGGGGGGATTTGCCGGTAATCTTCGTGTATTGATTCAGGATGTGCTTGAAGCTCGGCCCGTAGATGAAATAGTAGTCAAGCTCGCCGCCGGCGGGCGCAGAAAAGAAGTAGGGATCCTGCGTGAAGTCGAAGGTCGTTTTCCATGTGTTATGAAAGAATATGCCGTAGCCGTCGGTGGCCATGAAGAACGGTATCCAGGTAACGTTCTCGGTGACCCAAAGCTCGCGTTTCTCGCCGCGCAGGTCGGACTTTTCATAGCGCTGGCCGAGGCCGAAGAAGTGGTTGGTTTCGGTGAGCTTTTTTCGGCAGATGACCTTTTCTTCGTCGAAGGCCATCCCGCCGGTCTGCGGCTCGAGGCACAAGGGGCGCGTATCCTCATCGTAGATATCCAATCTGAACGGCGATTTGTAGGCTTTTACCGTAATACTCTGGGTGGAAATGTCGATGTAATCGCCTCGGTCCTTTACGGTAAAATTCGACTTCGGCCAGTCATACTTGATGACCACCCAAGGCTCGTTGGGTTTGAAATCGCCCGATTTAGTCATTCGTATCCGCAGTATATCTTCGGCGCAGACCTCGACTTTGACGGTGGCGTTGGTGCACGTGAACGTGACGACGTTGCCTTCGGCTTTGTAAGGGGCTACGTAGTCGCCGAGATAGGTCCAGGCCGCCTTCGCGGCTGCCGGGGGCAACCCCGCCAATATCAAGCTCACAACCAAGTATTCCTTCATACAAGCCCCAGATGTTTCCAAGGGAAAAACAAGAACGAACAATATATTGTTTTTGCCCGGTTTTGTCAACCGGTTAAACGCGGGATTTGGGCACGTTTGGCGATCCAGAGAATGGCAGAGTGGATGGGATGAAGGCTTTGGTTCTGACGTTAAAGTTAAATGCGGAGAACGATGCGCATATATCAAAACGTGCATTTTCGCCCGGCCATGCCGGGACAGGCAACGGGGGATTGCACAGAACTTTTGCCGGCGATTGAGATGAACCACTGTGAAGGACTTAAGTAATTAAGCACATACTTAAGTCGTGCCATCGTCTAGATGCTCCGGGACTATGCGTCCGTTTAGGCGTGTGCCGTAGTCCATATGAGCAGGGCTATTGGTCTGAGCAGGCGTGTGGCGGCGTCGAGATGGCCGGGAGTATGGGTCTCTTTGGATGTGCACCATCGTCTATATGACCGGGACTGTGGGTCTCTTTGGATGTGTGCCGTCGTCTATGTGGCCGGGACTATGGGTCTCTTTGGATGTGTGCGGTCGTCCATATGAGCGGGGCTATTCGTCTCTTTAGGCGTGTGCGGTCGTCCATATGAGCGGGGCTATCGGTCTGAGCAGTCGTGTGGCGGCGTCGAGATGGCCGGGAGTGTGGGTCTCTTTAGGCGTGTGGCGGCGTCGATATGAGCAGGGCTATTGGTCTGAGTAGGCGTGTGCCGTCGTCGAGATGGCCGGGAGTATGGGTCTCTTTGGATGTGCACCATCGTCTATATGACCGGGACTGTGGGTCTCTTTGGATGTGTGCCATCGTCTGTATAACCGGGAGTGTGGGTCTCTTTAGGCGTGCGCCGTCGTCCATATGAGCGGGGCTATTGGTCTCTTTTGGCGTGTGGCGGCGTCGAGATGGCCGGGAGTGTGGGTATCTCTTAAGTGGTGTGGCCAGGTCTATATTGCGTGGAATATGGCTTTTGGTTTGAGGTTGCGGGTGTTTGGCGTGGCGCAGAGATCCGGCCGGAAAACAGAGCACAGGTCGCAGGTGAAAGGACAGGGTGAAGCCGGCTGGCTGTTTAGTCAATCTTAAGTAATTCGCTGGCGGCTTTGCGCAGCAGCGCCACTTTTTTTCTGTCGAGATAATAATAGACAAAGAAACCTCGCTTCTGGCTCTTTACAAGGCCGGCATGACGAAGGATTCTGAGGTGCTGCGAGGTAGCCGGGCGTGTTATTCCCAGTTGGGAGGTCAACTCTGTGACGCAATAAGAACGCCGGGCGAGGAGCTGGACTATGCGGACTCTTGCATCGACCGAGAGCAATCTAAAGATTTGCGCTAGTTTTTCCGGATCGGCCATGGCAGTTCAGCCTGATAACATATTAAGCCGGTTAAGTAATTAAGCACATACTTAACTGGGGTACCAGTGCTTGTCAAGCAGGGATTTCGCTTATTGAGTGATTCCGGGGGCGTTTGGGGTTTTGTGTCAGTGGCGTTGGGGCAGGTGAACAGGTGAATGTGACGACGTTGCCGTCTACTTTGTAAGGGGCGACATAATCGCCGAGATACGTCCACTCGGCGTTTGTGGCCGCCGCCGGCAACAGCACCGCCAGCATCAAGGTCAAAAGCAAGTAGTTCTTCATATCAATCCCAAAGAACACTCTCAGGAGATAAACAGGAAGAAACACTATAGTACCTTGGGGGTGTTGTGTCAACGACGAATGATCCGTAACGGTTGAAATGGCGGGCGTCATTCTGAATGGAGCGCAGCGAAGTGAAGAATCTCAAGGCCATGAATAGCGCGTTTTTCAATTGGAGGCGAGATGCTTCGCCTGCGGCTCAGCATGACGGACCCTGCGAGTCAGATGTGACAGACGATTAGAGCCGGATTTGGCATGTAATCGCGTGCAAGGGGCCTAAAAGTTGGCAGTCTTATGGTTATCGAGGGCATTCCAACGGTTGGTATTCTGTAAGAAGGTTGAGGAAAGAAGGATTCGAGATTGTGCGTTCGGGTGGTAATATGCGGTTGGTGGGAGAAGACAGTTAAACAGGTGGTTTGTTGAGTCTTTGCGCGAAAACACAGCTTTTTCAGTAATTCTTTACAGGGCGGATTAATAAATGCTCAATATGCCCTATAGAATATTATAAAAATCTGAAAATCGCGATTGGCATTTTGCCATGATTCGCTATAGTCTGTTTGGTATGGCTTGTTCGACGAAGACGTGAACGCACCGGCAACTTCTTATACAGAAAGTTTGGTAGGGTGTGCAGAATTTATTTTGCGCGCGCGGGAAAAATAATTGTGCTCTGTCTATGTCAAATTACAGACGAGCGAAATTTTGTGGAGGGTATTATTTTTTACGGTTGTCTGCTACAGAAGGCGCAAGATTCTTGTAGGTGAGCTTGCGAGAAACTATCTACGTCGTGCATTTGAAAAAGTACGGTCGAAAAGATATTTCAAAACGATAGCGTTTTGTCTTTTGCCGGAGCATTTACATTGTATATGGAAATTGCCCGAAGGCGATGCGGATTTTTCGATAAGATGGTCATTAATAAAAAGAGATTTTACGACGAATTATTTGAAAGAAGGAGAGGATGAATTTACCCAAACCGATTCAAGATTAAAGCACCGGCATCGCGGGATATGGCAAAAAAGATTCTGGGAACATCAGATACGAGACGAGAGAGATTTGCAAAGTCGCATTGATTACATACATTATAACCCTGTTAAGCACGGGTTGGTTAAAGATGTTCGCGATTGGCCTTGGTCAACGTATCACAAATATGTTGAATCAGGATGTTATGCAAAAGTGGATTCAGATAAAATGCAACAGATTGTAAGTAATGTATTTATCAATGAATAGACCCGCGTGTGCAACAAGTTGCACACCCTACCAGGCCAAAGCAAGCAGAAAAGCCCCGGCATAAAGCTGGGCCCGGGGGAAAAGATTATTCAGGCGATGCGCTCGTATTCCTGCCAGATTTCGGGGGGCAGGTGTTTGCCGAATCTACCGAGAAAATCCCCTGTATCCTTTAGCTCCGCGTCCCAATCGGCAAGGTTGACCTCAAAGAGCTTTCGGAGCTTGTCCGAGGGGATATTGAGTCCTTCGAGATTCAAATCCTTCAGATGTGGAATCAGGCCGATGGGGGTTTCTTTGGCCTGCACTTTGTTGTTTACCCTGTCGATTATCCACTTGAGGACCCTGATATTTTCGCCGAAGCCGGGCCATATAAAATCTCCGTTGTCGTCCACTCTGAACCAGTTGACGGAGAATACCTTGGGCGGGTCGGACAGTTTTTTTCCGATATTGAGCCAGTGGCCGAAATAATCGCCCATGTTGTAGCCGCAGAAGGGAATCATCGCCATAGGGTCTCTTCTGAGTGTGCCGACCTTGAGTATGGCGGCGGCGGTCGTTTCCGAGCCGGACCTTGCGCCAAAGAAGACCCCCTGCGGCCAGTCGAGGGCCTCGGCCACCAACGGGATAAGCTGCGTCCTTCTTCCGCCGAAGATTATCGCCGAGATGGGTACGCCGCGGGGATTGTCGAATTCAGTTGAGAGGGTGGGGCAGTTGTATATGGAAACGGTGAACCTCGAATTGGGATGAGCGGCTTTTGCGCCTGAGGATTTGTCCCAGGGCTTTCCCTGCCAGTCGAGCAGATTTGCGGGCAGGGGGTCATCGGCCCCTTCCCACCACGGCTCGTTGCTGTCGAGATTGAGGGCGGCGTTGGTGAACAAGGTGGGGTAAAAAGCCTGTTTCTTGAGGGCGGTCATCATATTGGGATTGGTCTTCATCGAGGTACCGGGGGCGACGCCGAAGAAGCCCACTTCCGGATTGATTGCCCAGAGTCTGCCGTCGGGTCCGATGTTGAGCCAGGCGATGTCGTCTCCGAGGGTCCATACTTTGTAACCCGGCAGGGCCGAGCTGAGCATGGCCATGTTGGTCTTGCCGCAGGCGCTGGGGAAGGCGGCGGTAATATAAGTGATATTGCCGTGGGGGTCCTCTATGCCCAAGATGACCATGTGCTCTGCGAGCCAGCCTTCCTTGCGGCCGAGGCAGGAAGCGATGCGCAAAGAGAAGCATTTCTTGCCGAGCAGTGCGTTTCCCCCGTAGCCTGAGCCGACGCTCCAGACGAGATTCTCGTCGGGAAAATGCATAACAAAACGCCTGTTCGGGTCAAAGTCGCCCACCGAGTGGAGGCCCCTGACGAAGTCTTCACGGCTGCCGATTCTTTCCAAGACGACTTTGCCCATCCTGGTCATAATCCTCATGCTTACGGCCACGTAAGAAATATCGGTAAGCTGGACGCAGGCCCTGGCATAGGGCGAATCGGGATGGCCCATCATATAGGGCATGACATACATGGTTCTGCCTCGCATGCAGCCTTCGAACAGCTTGCCCACGTTTTTCTTGGCTTCGGCCGGCTCCATCCAGTTATTGTTCGGTCCTGCTGTTTCCTTGTCCGGATGGCATACATAGGTCAGATGCTCGGTGCGGGCGACATCGGTGGGGTGGCTTCTGTGCAGGTAGGCGTTGGGCCAGGTTTTGTGATTTAATTCGGAGAATACGGGGCTGCCGTTGATATTTTCCTCGTGCATGCCTGCTTCTAAAAATCGCCGGGCCTCTTCTTCCGAGCCGTCGCACCAATGAATTTTATCCGGCCTGGTGAGGCTGGCCTGCTGTTCAACCCATTTTTCGAGCGGGGTAGCCATAGTCATTTTTCTCCTTCGGGAAAGCTTGAGAATCGTTCGAGAATCTCAGGGCATATCCCATCGTCTTTGTCTTGCCCTATCGGGGCCGAATTTCAGTCCAAAAAAACCGAGGGATTGTAAACTATGAAACGGCCAGCCGTCAACGGGTTTTTGAGAAAATATGATTTGTTATAATTTCGTTTTATACCAGCTATAACCTGCTCGGGCAGCGCATAAAAAAGGCCGGGGCAACCAGCCCGGCCTTTTACCGCTGTAAACGGTGAGTATCACTTTTTGACCTTGAATTCGTATTCGTGGATTTTGTCTTCCTTCAAATCCCTGCCTCGGCAACGGAGTATAAAACCATCGGCTTTCTTTTGATATTCGAAATCCTCGCCGCTGAACATATCCCTGGGCAAACCGGCAGGAAGCGCATCAGGCAGTTGGGATGTTCTTGCGGCTATTATGTAGAGTTCAACCGCGGCCTTGAGAGCATTTGAATACGTTGTTCTGTGTACCTGGCAGTTATAAGCATTGTCTAACGAAGGGGCCAAAACGGCCGCCAGCGTTGCCTCCGGATTCTTCTCGAATTCCCTGCGGGGGCTGTCGCCCAAATCTTTGAGCTTGCCATAAGCCTGGGCGTAGGGCAAATCGAGAGCGGCAATAACGGCGGCTGCGTGTTTATCGAAGTAGTCCCTGTTCATCCGGCAGAACCGCTCGTCGGCAGCAAGAATGCGGTCCCTGGCAATACTTACGTTGGCCTTATCCTCCGCAAAGACGAAACCTTCGAGCAGGGGGATTATTTCGCCAACTTTTTCGACGGTCATGTAACGGGCAATCTGCTCATGCTCATGATGCACCGGAACCTTCAACGGGATAGACCTGCTGTCAAGCTCGTTCAATCTGAGCCTGAGCGATTGTACAGTCTGCTGGTCCGGCGGGGTGGATGGGAGGATGTGCTGGATACAGTTGTTGGCAAGCTCTTCAATTTTCAAGGCTACGATATAGCTTATGAGGGGCGTATCCGCGGTTCCGTGCCAACCTAATTTGCGAACAGTTACGCATCGGTCGAGCGCCGATTCATAATCGCCTCTGTCGGCAAGAATCCTTGCATCCGCCAGGACGAGCCTTACCAGCTCCCTGACCTGCCACAGATAGGGTATCTCCGCAGACCAGCCGTCGGAGTATTTCAGGCCCCAATCGCAGAACGGCATATCCGCCGCGGCTATGGCAAGGTCGATGGCGCGCCTGTTGCTTTCCACGTATTCGGCGATTCTTTTATCGACCGGTATCTCGCCGCGAGACAGGTCGGTCAGCATTTGTTTCATTGTCTCATCCGGCTGTTTCCGTAAAAGAAACGCCTGATAGTAGAGTAACGCTGCATTATCCGGGTCGGGCGGGAACGCTAAAACCAATGTGTTCGACGCAAGCACTACGAGAACAACAAACAACCCGACGACAAATGTATTGTGGTTTAGCACTTTCATTTCTTATATCCTTTCCAATTTTATGAACCGTTAAATTCCGCAAGCAACTGTTGTGGCGACAGGGCCTCGGGCCTCGGGCCCAACAACTCGAAGGCCTGCTCGCATTGTTTCTCTACCTCTTCGAATCCTCCCTGACGGTAGGCGACCGTGAGTGATGCGTAAGTCAGCATTTCGGCGGGAGACTTTGTAGCTTCCGAAGGGGTTTGACCATCAGTCTGCTCCCGCGAAACTTGATGAACAGCAAAGCCAATAACCACGACTATCACCGCCGCCGCGGCAATTTTTGTCATTCTGCTTTGGACGATTACCTTGCACGTATTCGGCTTGGCGTCCGCCGATTTGGCATGGATTGTTTCGTCCATCGCGGCAAATGAGTCGTGAAGGATTCGCCTGTCGGTATCGCTGCCGGTCACAGTATGGGGCTTTCTGCTTCTTATGAATTTTTCTATGTTTTCTGTAAGTCTCATTTGGTCACCTCGCCATTGACAATCGACCGAAGCTTATCCAAGCCGTATCGGTATCTGCTCTGCACCGTGTTGATCGAAACACGCAGGACTTTGGCTATTTCTCGAAATCGCATCCCGTGGTGCAGGTGCAGGACAATAATCTCGCGCTGCTCGTATGGCAGCCGGCCTAACAGTTCGTGCAGCTTGTCGGATTCCTCGCAGCCCATCGCGTGTTCGGCAGGACCGGCCGAATAGGAACTGACGGCTTCTGCCGCATCCAGCGCGGCATCCCGTCCCGACCTCAAACGGTTTCTGTCGCGGGCCTCATTCGCCACGCAGGTTGACAGATAGCCTTTGAGGGTCCCGCTAAGGCGAAACGCGCCGCAGCTTCGGGCGAACGAGACGAACACGTCGTGCACCACATCCTCGGCGACGCTTCTATCCCTCAGCAAAGTCACTGCCAGTCCGAGCAGGTCATCTTTGTACTTTTCATAGATCCGCTTGAGGGCGTCTTTGGCGCCCCGGTTAAACTTCCAAACCAGTATTCTGTCTTCCACCATTTAATTCGCTTGCCAAGCAAAAAGAACCGGCCGGTTCTCATCGGTACAACGATTGACAGGGCCATTTTAGTCTAATTTTCCCGCCCTCTTGGGAAAAAAGCGCATAAAAAAGGCCGGGCAAAGAAAACCCGGCCTTAAAACCTTTTGGATTGCCCGGTGCGTGTCTACATCAGTTTTGACTTCAAGACCCTCACGCCTTCCTCCAGAACCACATCACGGTCGGCGGCAATATCGGCCGGTGTCGGATGAACTTCCACATCCGGAATTATGCCGACGCCGACGAACTCACGGCCATCGGGATATTGGTCGCATTTTGTGCAAACGCGCCCAGATATCTTTCCATCGAGGAAACTGAACTGAAGCGGTTGTCCTGTGGAACCTCGTGACTTCTGTCCGACAATTGTGGCGCGACCGGCTGCGCGCAAACCGGTTTTCGATATGGCTATGGACGATACTACGGCCGGCAGATGCGGCAGGCACGTCGCTCACGGCGGCTGGTTCAAGGACGCCTCGGGCGGCGGTTGCTCCCACAAGGCGCCTGGCCGCCAAAAACGCTCGAAGAAGCGGACCATGTCCTCGGAAGAAAAAAGCGAATAACGCTATAAGAATCAGAAAGGCTGCGAAAAACAATCACCTAAGGGACACCTGGCGGCCGATATCAGTACTGTAGAGAGAAGACAAAGTTTTGCGGCGATGGGGTCTATTTATGAAGTTGGACAAAGATCGAAGCCGAGAAGGGAGGCGTGAATAATGAAAAAAGCAGTGTTTTGGTTTGCGTCTGCTCCTATAAGGGTCTCTGATAATGGATGACAACGGAAATGAGCGTCTTAGCATCAACCAGATGAAGCATACATCCGGATTAGCAGATAGTGAGGTTAATTCTCGCTTGGGACACGAGATGATTGCTGAAAAGTTGTCGCTATTTCGTGACAGATATGAGCAATTCATTCAAAGTTTGGGGGGGTTGGCAGATTTTTTTGCTGAGATTCCTACCGAACAGCCGTTAGACCCGGGTGGAGCCATAATGCCTCACTGGTTAAACAACTACCTGCCACGAGGTGACGCGATAGCGCTATGCGGGTTCTTGTATAAATACAATCCTGCGGTTTACATAGAAATTGGTTCAGGCAATTCAACGAAATTCGCAAAGCGGGTTATTTCGCATTTCAATCTAAGGACAAAAATTGTTTCCATCGATCCGCAACCGAGGGCCGGAATCGACTCAATTTGCGATGAAGTTGTTAGGGTGCCTGTCCAGATGGTCCCTAAAGGTGTGTTTCAGGCACTGCGCAAAAATAATATTTTGTTTGTCGATGGATCCCACAGGTGCCTGCAGAACTCCGATGTTACTTTCGTATTCCTCCATATACTCCCAAACCTGCATCCGGGGGTAGTGGTGCATTTTCATGATATCCTTTGGCCGGAGGATTACCCGAGCGAGTGGGCAGAACGCCTCTACAATGAGCAATATCTGCTGGGCGTTTTGCTCCTTTTTGGGTCTGAATACGAAATCCTTTATTCATCGAAATACGTCAGCCTTGATCCGGGTCTGAGCAGCCAATTCAGGGCGCTATTAAATATGTCGCCGGCCGGCGGCTCGATTTGGATGAGACTAACCCGGTAGTGCCCTGATTTTCAGCGGTCATAATTCGAGGGGCTGACAGGCGGGGTCAATCGGCTCTTGCTTCTTGCCGACAGTTGTCCCGGACTGTGTCTGTTGAGCTATGACATACGGCTAAAACGGTATCGACAATTTTTCAAAAAATCACGGGACCGTGCATCTTAGCCCAAGTTACGCAGTTGTGAGGCTGTATAGGGTTTTTTGATAGCGCCAAGGCCGATTTCTGTAAAAAGTCTTCACTACATTTGGGCTGTTTCGTCTATTCGCCGTAGACGTTGCGGCAGGCCCAGGCCAAGGCGATTAAGCAAGACTTTCTGAGCTTCGTCAGGTGTTGTTGGGCAGCGAAGTCTAACCGATTTCTTATATTGGCCACCTCTTGTACGAACAGGCAAAACGGCATCGCCGCTTCTTATCTTGGCAGATTCTTGCAGCAGTGTTCGAGGAGCATCACCCAGGCCAGGTCGAGGAGGTCATCTTTGTACTTTTCATAGATCCGCTTCCGGGCGTCTTTGGCGCCCCGGTTAAACTTGCAAACCAGTATCCTGTCTTCCACCATTTAATTCGCTTGCCAAGCAAAAGAACCGGCCGGTTCTCATCTGTACAACGATTGACGCGTGCATTTTAGTCTAATTTTCCCGCGCTCTTGGAAAAGAGCGCACAAAAAAAGGCCGAACCAGCAAGTCCGGCCTCAAACTGCTCTCGGTTAGCTCGCGCCTACATCAACTTTGACTTCAAGACGCTCACGCCTTTCTCGAGAACCACATCACGGCTGGCGGCGATGTCGGCCGGTGTCGGATGAACTTCCACATCCGGAATTATGCCGACGCCGACGAACTCGCGGCCATCGGGATATTGGTCACGTTTTGTGCAAACGCGCCCACCTATCTTTCCATCGAGGAAACTGAACTGAAGTGGTTGCCCCGTGGAACCTCGTGACTTTTGTCCGACGATTGTGGCACGACCGGCTGCGTGCAACGGAACGACAAAGTCCTCGGCTGCGCTGTTTGTTTCGGGGCCGATCAACACTACAACAGGCCCAAGAAAAGGTTCGTCAGTTTCGGGATTGATGATTTTAGAACCACCATCGTACCATTGCTCGTCCCGGCCCCACGCCCGGAAGGCCGCTCGATATTGCGGCGTCTTCCAGCGTGTGGCCGGAATGGCTTTATCAATCAATCGGGCAATAATTGCATGCCCATGCCGAGAACTTCCACCGTGATTTTTCCGCACATCGATAATCAAACCTTTTGCCCGGCTTATCTGCTTGAATTTTTCATTAAACGAATCAACAACACTGCTGTCGCCGAAACTATTGAGCGCCACACAGGCAATACCGTCTCCTAAGTCCCGATATTCGAAAACAGATTTCGGACGGCTCCGCGGAAGCAGAGCCCGGCTGCCGGCTTTCCTTGTCAAGGAAACCTCGTGGACGGCACCTGTCGGCGTCTTTATACTTAATGAGACCCGGGATTCTTTGGGGCCGTGGAGAATTCTCGGATAAGCCTCCAAGTCGCGTCCCTGAGGTGTTGAGGCACAGATATATGGGTAAATATCTTTCTTTAATAGCTCTTGAACCGGGCGTCCGTCGACGTGTGTAATCTCATCGCCCGGTTTTATGCAGGATGATTTGATTTCTTCTGTTTCTGTAATTTTTGTAACGATGGCTTTACCACCTGCAGAACGAATTTCTAAAGGAGGACATGCGGTCGGCAAACCATCACCCCATGAAGAGCTAACCGAAGTGTGACCATCTTTGAGCAGTGCCATGCACTCCCGGATCAAAAGGATATATTTGTCGTTTGACTGATCCTGCATCACTTTCGGGAGATATTCTGAAAGAACGTCGTCCCAGTTCAGCTCCGGAACCAGGTCGAAATTGGCAAAGTTGAATTTCACAGTGCTCCACAGGCGTACAAACGCTTCGACTCTCTGCTCAGTTGTCAGGCCTGGAAACAGTGCTTCAGGATGATCCAGAATATCTGCCCAGTTGTTAATCGCTTGAGAGAATCGTCTCTTTGGGAAAGACTTTGCCGCTTGTCCCAATTTTCGATAGGATTGAATAATGGCGTTGTCATCGTCAGTCAGTTGAAATCTTACGTGTATTCGGTCATCGTGGCGTTCCCACATTCCGATGGCAGCCGAGCCGCCCACCTGGCGGAATGAACCCGGCACTTCTTGCCATGTACTACCACCACCTTTGACAGAACCAGAAGAGAGAACACAATAGATGAAGAGATGTTCTGAGCTTGCGCCGATAAGGATTTCTTTGACATTTTCGGGATTGTCGCTGCAATTCAGGCGGATTGCGTCCTGATCCGGAACGATCGTGACTTCTTCGACGGTCCCGAATTCGTAATGGATTTCTCGGGACACTTTCTCCCGAAGTTGCTCGACAATCGTATCTATACTACTTCCTGCGTTACTGCGCCTTTTCATTTCTTCTATCTGTTTTATCTGCTCCCGGTCTTTTTCCGAAAGCTGCTCGGTGGCGCGAAACTTCACGAATGCCTTGCCGTCTTTGGGCTCAAACTCGTAAAAAAGCCACAGCCAGGGTCCCTCTTTTGTCTCACGAGTGCCTCTAAAAGATTTCTTTTTTTCCGGGCACAATCGGGTTCCCTGATATTGCTTCTCTGTATCTTTGGAGTAACGATAGGCCAGATACACTGTTTCATCGTTGTAGAAGAAGATGAATTCCTTGACGCCGGAAGGGTTGTCCTCGAAATCCAGACGGGCAGCCCGGCCCGGCGCGAGAACCAGATTCTGCTCAGTTCCGATTCGGTACGAACGTTCGATGATAATTGTTTTCTTAACATCTTGAACAAACTTAGAATAATCTTCATAACTGTGCTGTGGGCGCACCGGTTTAGCTAATGTTGGTTCCACAGAAAGGACAGCGAGCGACAGTGTTATAGCGATTAGTGTGTTCATAATTGAATTTCCTTTCAGAGTGTTCATTTTTCCTCAAGGAGCTTAGGCCAGCCCCAAGTTGCCACGATAATAGTGGAAGTTTGGCCGTTTATTTCACGGTAATTGACCACCAACTCCACTTCTTTTACTTTGCCATCTGTAAACCGGACCACACACGGCACAATCAAACCCGAACATCCTCGTTGAGGATATGGCTGCCTGACCTCTATAAGTTCTGCCGGCCCATCTTTTCGGTAATCAGTTTTCCAGTCCTCCACCGGTCTTAATTGTGATACGTAATTCCAATTACCATCGATAAGAGCGTGCCAGTATTCCTTGACAATTTTGACACCGGCTTCTTCATGGCTCATCCCCTCGGCAGGCATACCTTTATTAGGATCTTCAAGCAAGCTGTAATCCCTGACGTGCTCCGGCGGGACTTCAAAATCAAACATCCCTTGCGGCAATTCCACATTATAAGAAATATTATCGATGGTTTTGCATATCTGTTTCATGTTATCAGCCCGGTCATAAATGATTCGAACAGGAAGTTTCGTAACCGGGTCGATATAGACCCTGTAGTCCTGCATCTTTGTGACCGCCCAGATGACAATAAGCCTTTTTCCGGTCCGGGCGTCCTTTTCACGATAAATGCTTATCTGCTCACCGTCACGCGGGTTGCGCGCACGATTAGACAAATCCTCAAGAACGCGAGAGTACCTGAAGTCGTTGGTCGAGATGATGCGGTTAGTAAGCCTGACGACATTGCCGTCCTTGTCCCAGACGCAGGAGCCTTTTGGGGTAGAGGCAATCTTATGGCCGTGGGGTGTCTCGTCGATGCAGACCCACTCCGCCTTGCCGGTCTGGGGATTGATTTTGTTCCAGGCTTCAAAGCGATGGCCGTCCCAGGTGGTGCCAATCACGTGCACGGTGGATACTTCCCGCAACGCTTCTATGGTCTGTTCAATGGCATAAGCGGGTGTGACAAACCTGTTAAGAAAGGTAATTGCCACACCCACAGCAAGAATCAATACCGCCGCTGCGGCCAACTTTGGTATCTTTTGCTTTACAATTGCTGCAAAGACATTCGGGGGCGGTTCTCGCTTTTGGGGTGCGGTTAAGGTTATATTCGCCTCTAATCTTTCCAACAAGCGCGAGGGAACCGGTGCGTGCGGTGCATTCCGCAAGAATTGCTCGATATTTTTCTTATCTTTCATCATATAGGCCTCACACCTTATTCATCTGTGACCTGAGAGACTCCATTATTTTGCGAAATCGGTACTTGACGGTGCTGGGGGCTTCGTTCAATACGTAAGCCGTATCCCGCAATGAAAGTCCCTGGTAAAAGTGCAGGTGTATAATCTGCTTCTTATCTTCGGTCAGTTGGTCGACAAGTCTATACAGCCGGTCGACCAGTTGCTTGTCTTCGGCGCACTTGAAAAGACCGGGATTAAGTTCCACGCGCTCCTGCCACCACGCATCCGTTTGCACAACCGGTTCTTTTCTGCGGCGCCAGTCAATGTAAACGTGGTAGGCGATTCCGTGGACCCAGGTCGAAAACTCGCTTTGACCCCGAAAGTCGCCCAGTGCCGACCAGACCTTCGCGAAGGTTTCCTGGGTCAGGTCCTCCGCATCTGCGGCATTTGAGGATAAGCGTCTTAGGTAATTGAAGATTTTTTCATAAGACAGCCTCAGCAACTCAGCGGCTGCACGTTTATCGCCAGCTTTTGCCTGCCGGCAGAGCCGTCGCACCTGACCCACTATTTGTTCTCCTGAATCGCGATTCAGTTTGGGCAACTATAGTCGTCCAATAGTTTAGACGAAAAAGCCGCGAGCACGGACAAATAATTCTGGCGATTTTCCCGGGTTTTCTTCTTGCCCTACACTTGCCTGCAACAGCGCATGAAAAAGGCCGAGCAGAGAGAACCCGGCCTTATTTGCATGACGTCTTTGGCGATTTGAGGACGATTGCTCCTGCTATTTCGATGGAGTCCCGTCCTGCAAATGCCAATCAATGCCGTGGATGCCGTGCCAATGGGGTATATCGCCGTCGAAATTGAACTCGAAGGGCAGATTGCCTTGTAAGACTGTGCCGTCTTTCAAAGTGAGCTTGTACGGGACGGTAGGCAGGCCTTTTTTATCATTTATCGCTTCCGGGTTTTCGAAGACTTTGCCAAGCTCGACGGCCACAATCGGGTTTTCCTTGAAGGTCTTGGATATCCATTTGACCAGCACGTCGAACCAGTGATGGGTCTGGTAGTATCCGACGATGGGGAAGTCGCGCCAGTCGGCATTCTCCTTGAGAAAATAGTCGTAGTCGGCGTTGCGAATCTTGGCGAAGAGCTGCTCGGCGGCCTGAACGATTTCGTCAGGATGCTCCATAGCGTGGGTGTGCTTTTGACGGATCATCTTTTCCTTATCGAGACCATGCTCCAACGTGACATCGCCGAGGTCCCTTGTTTGCCCGGGCCCAAGCACAAACGAAAGTATATCATTGAAAAGAACGGAATCCCGTTCCAAAGAAAGGGTGACAATGCCGGGGGTGAGTCGGCGAATTTCAAAGCGGGCTGCGGAATCAGTTTTTATGCGCTCTGTTTTGCTCACACCATCAGCAAAATCGAGTTTGCAAAGCAGAACCTTTTCAGAGAGCGGCTGATTTTTTTCATCCAGCAGTCGGCCGGAAATACCGGCGGTGGGCACCATAAGAATCTGCAGATTCTCCAACACCTGGCCCGGCGCAGGTTCGACCTTTTCGAAACCTTCGGCCACGAGGTCTCCTGAATGGTCAAAACCACGCACATATTGTACGCTGTCGGGATACAAATACAGGACGGCCCAGCCGTCTTTGTCGGATTTTGTGCCCTCGGTCCAGGCTCCGTCACCACTGTTTGACCAGGTTGCGCCGGCGGTAATTCCCGGCAGAGGGTTGCCGTCGGCATCCAAAAACTGCACTCGCACCTCGGCAAGGTCGTCCAACTGTATTTGTAAACCTTCGAGCGGTTTGCCCTGTTCAACTTCAATTTCAATGTGTCCAATGCCCCGGTCGTACCGCAAATTGTGAGGCAGATAAGCGGTCAGGCGATGTTTGCCGGGCGAGACAAACGGAAAGCGGAAATTGCCTTCGGCATCGGCCTCGACCATATTGTCCCAGCCATAGTCCAGCCGGACCATCAATCCGCCAAGGCCGAAGGTCGCTTTCGAAGCAGTCAATTTACCTGAAACGCTCGTATCGTTTCCTACCACAAGGTCGGGGCCGGTTATCGTCTTGCCATCCTGGGCCATGATTTGATACTGCGGGACATTTTGTAATTTCATTTCGGGTTCGAGGCGGGCATAGACCTCAACTTTGCCCCACACATCCATATAGCGTTTGTTCTTCTTCGTGTAGAATTCAACAATGCTCGGATCACCAGGAATTCCCCGGACTTCATATTTGCCGTCCCGGTCTGTCAGCACCTTATCAATTAAACCGCACGGATAGCCACGAACCGAAACTTCGCAATTCGCCAAGGGTTTGCCGGCGGCATCGATTACCCTTCCGGATATGCTGCCGCCTTGCGGCATAATCAATGTTCCTATATCATCTTTATCCAGATAATCCCAAAGAAACGCTGAACCATAGCCTTGTTTTGAGATATTCAGCCAGCGTCCTCTGCCTTTGGTGATCCACAGTTCAAACCGTCCGCTCTCATCAGTAACAGTTTTCCCCGTTGATCCAAAGAAATCCCAATCGCCATTCAAACCTCCTTGAAGGCGCACCACAGCACTTTTGATTGGGCTGCCATTTTCATCGACGACGACGCCTTTTATTAGTTGGCCCGGAGCCAGTTCAAAATTGAAGCTCGGGTAGTTGGTATTCTCCGAGGTTACGTTCGGCCTGCCATATTTCGGCGTCGTTTCATAGCCGGGGGCACTGACATAGACGCAAAGGCCGTCTTTGCCTTTCATAGGTCCCGAAGTGGTTAGAGGCGTTGGAAACTGCAGTTGATACATACCGGCGGCATCGGTTCTGGTTTCCTGATATGGACATTTTTCAAACAGGTCCGGCCCTTGATGCTTCCAGATAACGACATGGCCCCGCACCAGGGCGTCGGGAATGGGTTGGCCTTTCTCTTTGTCGGTGACTTTCCCAGAGACCGTAATAGTAACGGGCTTGGGCTGCAGCGAGAACTTCAGATGCACGCCGCTATTCTCGGAAGCGCGTGTCCAGTCTAATACAACGACCAGTCCGATTAATAGAATACAGACACTAAGTACAAGCTTTTTTGTATACATGTTACTTACCTCCCACTTACATTTCACAAAGAAACAACAATTCTGTTCTTTGAACACAACACTGAACTTTAAGGTTCACTATATTCAAATGCACGTTTTCCACACAAATTCCGGCCTCTTAATAACAGACCTCCGGCATCTGTGAATTGGCAGCAACAGTAACAACAAGTTTGTTCAGTTTCTTTTCTCTTTCGATGATCTCGGGAGACGCTTCATCAACGTATGCGCCTTCAGGCAGACGGAATTGGAAAAGCGTGACGACAGGAGCGGCGCACGGCGGCGAGTCAAATTGAAAGATACCCTCCTCTTCGGCCCGGAACAGGCCCTGGACATTGGGTATCTTCAGGATAAGGTGACCGGCCGGCGCTGATTTTTCAAGGGCATCGGCAAGATCAATCTGTAGAACATTGCCCTTTGCGTCGACATCAAGCGCAGCGCCATCAAGTGTAAAGGCCTCCACGCCGAAAGCAGGGTGTTTCAACCTCAGCAAGTATCGGTCCGCATCCGCGGCTTGCAGCTTTTCCGAGGCAACGACCGTCCATACAGTTGCAGAGCTGCCGCCCATGAAGTCGATGATGACAGGCAGACCCGCTTTTACATTCGACTGCGCCGCCAATTCTTTGCTCTTGTCGAACAGCCGAGTCATCTCACTTACTTCCAAATTTGCTGAACGCCGAACCGGTTCTTGACCTTCATCAGCTATTCCTTCAGTATTTGGTAAGAGCAGAACCTTCTTTCCGGACGATTGCAGTTCAACGCTCCCCGATGCGACCCTGACACGAGTTCGCCTGCTGCCATCAGGCTTTCTGACCAGACGTACGTCAAGCCTGGTTCCGAACACCCTAATCCGGGAACCGTCGGTTTTGATGGTGAGGGATTTGCCGGGCGGCTGCTTAGCGGCTTCTATCGCAATAGCGCCCCGCTCCAACAGAATCTCAAGACCGTGCTTTCGAGCATTGACCTGAAAAGCCGTTCGCGGTTCCGGCGATAGTCTGCTTTGGTCTTTCAGCAGAATCCCGGCCCTGCTTCCGGATAAGACCTCGACCCATTGGCCGGCAAGAACATCGGTGGTTTCCAGGACCTTTTCAGGCAAGCCTCCGTTGTTCAAGGTAACTATTCCGTAGAGATTGCTTACCTGACCAACCACCGCTGCAGGTTTTGGTGGACTGAACCAGATTAGTGAAGCCGCTATCACCGCGGCGGCAGCAGTTACGGCGGCAGCGAGCTTTGTTATTGGGCTGCTGCGAATGAACATCCATATTGCAGCTTGCCGGGTAGCCCGCCCCTGTCGAGGCCGTGAGCAAAGGATTTTGAATTCTTCCGGATGTTTTTGCTTCCACTTTTCAGCGTCGAACTCCAGCTTGCCTGAATCGACGGCCCGAAAGATAAGTTCGTCCAGCCATTTTTCATCTTTCTTTTGGTTCATAATTCAACCTCAGCAAAGCCGGTACGCCGCAGGTGCTCGGCGATTTTCTTTTTCGCCCTGCGGAGTCTGCCGTTTATCGCCTGCCTTGAGAGCCCCAACACCGCAGAGATTGCCTCGTATGTCATTCCGTCATAGAACCGCAGGAAGATCACTTCCCTATTTGAAGCCGAGAGCCGGCCAATTGCTTCTCTAACTGCTTCGGCAGCATCGTTTTGCTGCGATTTGGCCGCTATCGTCGAAAGGTCATCAGTGGTGCGGGATGTAGGGCAGACACGTGGGTCTGCCCCTACGTTGCGGGCCATATCTTTTGCTGCGTTTCTGCAAATGGCGGCGAGCCACATAGCGAACCGATTCTTCTTTTTTAGCTGCGGCAGCTTTCGAACCGCGTTCGCGAAGGCCTGCTGAGCGGCGTCCTCGGCCAAATGCTTGTCGCCCAGTATCGAATGGCCGATTGCAACCATAGCCGGATAATATCGCCGACACAGTTCGGTAAAGCTATCGGCATCCCCGTTGACAGCGGCCTCTACTAACGCTGAATCCGGCTTCTGCGGCACTAACCTTTCCTTACCAATATTGTCAACACTTCGCTGGCCAGCTTTCACAAACATAGACTCGGTCCTGACCTCAAAATGGGCGCGCAAACTCCACCTGCTTTGAGTATTTTAATTATATTTGCGTCGGCGGGCCAAGTGCATACAAAAAGGCCCTGTTTTGGGGGCAAGAATAGGTTTGACGGTGGTCGGGACCACTATTATACTGACGCGATTAACGCGAGAGCAAAGCAGCGACTAATACTGGAGATAAGAATGGATAAGAGCAAAATTGTTGCCGAAGGTATAACCTTCGACGATGTGCTGCTTATACCGGCAAAGAGCGATTTCGTGCCAAGCCAGGCCGATACGAGCACGAGGTTAACCAACAATATCAAAATAAATATTCCGATTGTGTCGGCGGCGATGGATACAGTAACGGAGGCGGCACTGGCGATAGCGCTGGGGCAGGAAGGCGGGGTCGGCATAATCCACAAGAATCTGTCGGTCGAGGCGCAGAAAATAGAAGTCGCCAAGGTCAAACGTTCCGAACACGGCGTTATTCTGGACCCGGTGGCGCTGTCGCCGGGTGAGCCGGTCAGAAAAGCACAAGAACTGATGAATCAGCAGAATGTTTCGGGCATTCCCATCGTCGACGGCAAGAAACTGGTGGGCATTCTGACGCGAAGAGACCTTAAATTTCTCAAAGACTATGATGTGAAAATAAACTTGGTAATGACCAAGGAAAAGCTCATTACGGGCCCGGCGGGAACCAGCCTCGAAGACGCGAAAGAAATCCTGCAAAAGCATAAGGTGGAGAAGTTACTGCTGGTCAACTCAAAAGGCGAGCTTGCGGGCCTTATTACGATGAGGGATATCGACCGGGTGCAGCAGTACCCGCTGGCGGCCAGAGACGACAGAGGCAGACTGCGAGTCGGGGCTGCCGTAGGGGTCCACGACTACGAGCGAATCGAGGCGCTGATAGCCGCGGAGGTCGATGTTATAGTGGTCGATACCGCTCACGGGCATTCACAGAACGTCATCGATACCGTAAGGGCAATCAAGAACAAGCATAAGATTGACGTGATTGCCGGCAATATTGCGACGGCACAGGCGGCGGAAGATTTGATAGCGGCCGGCACAAACGCGGTGAAGGTTGGCATTGGGCCGGGTGCAATCTGCACCACGCGGGTTATTTCAGGGGTGGGCGTGCCGCAAGTATCGGCAATAATCAACTGTGCCGAAGCGGCCGAGAAGCACGATGTTCCGGTTATTGCCGACGGCGGCATCAGACACTCGGGGGATATAAGCAAGGCAATCGCCGCCGGGGCTTCCACTGTTATGATTGGGTCGTTGTTTGCCGGTTTGAAGGAAAGCCCGGGACAGTTGGTTATTTACAAGGGCAGACAGTTCAAAGAATACAGAGGCATGGGTTCCTTGGGGGCAATGGTAAAAGGTTCGGCAGAGAGGTACGGGCAGAAGAGCACCACCGAGAGAGATAAACTTGTGCCGGAAGGCGTCGAAGGGCGGGTGCCGTATCGGGGGACGCTGGATGATTTCGTCTATCAACTTGTCGGGGGGCTGCGGGCGGGCATGGGCTACTGCGGGGCCCGGGACATAGAAGAGCTAAGGAAGAACGGGCGGTTTGTGCGAATAAGCCCGGCCTCGGTGAGCGAGTCGCATCCCCACGATATACAGATAACCAAGGAGGCTCCGAACTACTCGGCAGCGGTGCCCTTTGAGGACTAAGGAGCGGCAGACAGTTGAGACCGCATGGCAGATGCGCTGAAGATTTATTCGAATGGGGGCTTTTATGCCGCGTGAGATGATAGCCATTCTGGATTTTGGCAGCCAGTACGGGCAACTGATAGCGCGGCGGGTTCGTGAGCATAACGTATATTCCCGCATTTGCAGCGCAGATATAACAGCCGAGGAATTATCCCTGCTGGGCGTCAAGGGGCTGATACTTTCCGGCGGGCCTGCGAGCGTCTATGAGAAAGATGCGCCGACATGCAATGAAAAGATTTTTGAGCTGGGCGTGCCGATTTTGGGTATTTGCTACGGTATGCAGCTCGGCTGCAAGATTCTGGGGGCGAGAATCATTCCGGCTCAAAGGCGGGAGTATGGAAGGACGAACTTATGTATTCTCGACAAGACCGATTTATTGGCAAATATGCCCGACTCAACAACGGTCTGGGCCAGCCACGGGGACCAGGTCGGTGAATTAAACGATGACTTTGCCAAGCTGGCGGCGACAGAGACTTGTCCGTTTGCGGCTGTGAGGCACGGGAAAAAGAAATTCTTCGGCGTTCAATTCCATCCCGAAGTCTCACACACGCCCAAGGGACGGCTGATTTTGAAGAACTTTCTGTATGATATTTGCGGCTGCAGCGGCGACTGGAAGATGAGCGACTTTGTCGGTGAAACGGTCGAGACAATCCGAAAACGCGTCGGTAATGCCACGGTAATATGCGGGCTGAGCGGCGGAGTGGACTCTTCGGTCGTCGCCTCGTTGGTTCATAAGGCAATAGGGGAGCAGCTTGTGTGCATCTTCGTTGACAACGGCCTGCTGCGAACGAACGAACGCGAAAACGTAGTGTCCACGTTCCGGGACCACTTTCATATAGATTTGCGGGTCGTGGACTGGTCCAGGCAGTTCTTGAAGGCGTTGGCCGGCGTCACCGACCCCCAGCAAAAGCGCAAAATAATCGGGGCTGAATTTATCGAAGCCTTTAAGTCCGAAGCGTCGAAGATTGGCGATGCGAAGTTTCTTGCCCAGGGGACGCTGTACCCGGATGTTATTGAGTCCGGCTCCAAAGACGGCGGTCCTGCGGCGAATATAAAAATCCATCACAACGTCGGCGGATTGCCGGCTGAGCTGGGCTTTGAGCTGATTGAACCTTTGCGGGATTTGTTCAAGGATGAAGTGCGGGTGGTGGGCGAGTACCTGGGACTGCCGGAGGATATTGTCTGGAGGCATCCATTCCCCGGACCCGGACTGGCGGTCAGAATAATCGGTGAAGTTACGCCCCAAAGACTGGAAATCCTGCGGGCCGCCGATGAAATACTTATGGACGAGATAAGGTCGGCCGGGCTTTATAGGAAAATATCTCAGGCGCTGGCGGTGCTCGTGCCTGTCGCGACGGTCGGAGTTATGGGCGATGAGCGAACGTACGAAAACGTGATCGCTGTTCGGGCGGTTGAGACGCCCGACTTTATGACCGCTGATTTTTCGCAGATTCCGTACGAAGTGCTTGGTATGGTATCGAGCAGAATTATCAATGAAGTGCGCGGGGTCAATCGGGTCGTATACGACGTTTCGAGCAAGCCGCCGGCAACCATCGAATGGGAATAGTAGTTCGTATCTTACAGTGTATTTGGTGGAGAGTGAAAAAGGAGTTCGCAGAATGAGTTGGTTTTGCCGGAAGGGAGGCTGGCCCGGGGTCGTTTTTGCGTGTTTGATTTTTGCAAGTGGTTGTACAAATCCCGCTCAAACCGAGCAGGCGCCTGAAACGAATCGTTTTCTTGAGTCCTTCGTGGCCGATGCTATGGATTGGCCGGAAAGGATAATCGAAGACTCGAATGACACGTTTATGAGAAAGGACAACCTGACGGCTCTATTGCTGGCCGGCGGTGCAAGCATCGCAATGCACAACAGCGAGGCCGACGATAACATCGCCGGAAGTTTTGAGAGGCATAAAGTATTTAACGGCTTCATTGATGAAAGTTTTAACGTAATCGGCTCTCCCGGAACGCATTTTGCGGTTACAGGGCTTTGGTACGCGCTTAGTGCGGACAAGCAGGATGAGTTTAATCGGGAACGGGCATGGACGATGATGACCGCGCTGGCGGTTGACGGGCTGGTTACCGTCGGTCTTAAAGCCATCAGGGACAACCATACGCCAAACGGCCACAAGTGGGCCTGGCCCAGCGGCCATACTTCAAGTTCCTTTACGGTCGCCTCGGTGCTGGATGAGTACTACGGGCGCGAAGTCGGCATACCGGCGTATTGTCTTGCTTCGCTGGTAGCGTTGCGGATGATGGATACGGGCGACCACTGGGCCAGCGACGTTGTGTTTGGCGCGACGCTCGGCTGGGTTGTGGGGCACACCATCGCGGGCAAGCATAAACAGCTCGAAATCGCAGGCTTCAAAGTATTGCCCTATACAGGAAACGTCTTTGAGCCGGCGATAGGCGTTGGTCTGGTCAGGCGATTCTGACCGAATGGTAATTGATGGCTGTTCGGGTGAACGCCGGCGCTGGGGAGTTTGCGCGAACAGACAAGCTGGAACTTTTTGAAAAAATTTTATTGTTACATGGCGGACCTAACGTATAATTTATGCTTTTAATTGAGTTCGGTCTTGGGAAGCAATTTTACCTGGGTTTGCCGTGAGCAAACCGGCTGCAGGGCGCCGCGATATTTGGATAGCGCCGAAAAAAGTGATTCACATAATCGGAGTTACAAAAGGAATTAATCCAATCTGTCGGAGGCTGAGATGGAGAGTCTTGTTCCGAGCAGCGTTTTTCTCACCAAAGGAATCGGTCAGCACAAATACCAGTTGAAATCCTTTGAGCAGGCGCTGCGCAAGGCGGGCGTGGCGCAGCAGAACCTGGTGCAGGTCTCGTCGATTCTTCCGCCCGGGTGCAAAGTCATCAGCCGGGAAAAAGGCCTCAAAAGACTGATTCCAGGTGAAATATGCTACTGTGTACTGGCCAGGGCCGACACGAGCGAACATGGAAGACTGGTTGGCTCTTCGATAGGAATAGCCATTCCCAAGGGCAACGAGAACTGGGGTTACCTCAGCGAGGTGCATGGCCATGGAATGAACCATCAGGAAGCGGCGGATTTGGCTGAAGACCTGGCGGCGGGGATGCTGGGGACCACGCTGGGGCTGGAAGTTGACCCGGACAAGGCGTGGTCGGAAAAAGAGCAGGTTTACAAATCCAGCGGCCTTATCATTAGAACGTCTAACATAACGCAAACCGGGCGGGGAAAGATGGGGCTGTGGACAACGACGGTTGCCGTCGCGATGTTCCTGTTCGACTGAAAACGTTGATTGAAATGAGTCGGTCCTGTCCCATTCATTCAATCGGCCTTTGTTCCGCGACGATACGCTTTAACACAAATCACTATGGGTAAGACAGTCAATTTTGGGGACCTTCCGGAAAGCTGTTGTGCCTTGAGCAGCGCTGAGGTGGTAATTGTTCCGGTTCCGTACGACCGAACCAGCACATGGCTAAAAGGCGCGGACAAGGGTCCTGCCGCCATAATAGAGGCCTCGGCGAACATGGAACTCTACGACATAGAGACGGATTCAGAAGTTTATAAAAAAGGCATATTCACCGACGAAGCCCTCCCTGTGGAGTTGTCCCCGGAGGAAATGGTCGAGGCGGTAAGAGGCAGGGTCGAGAATTATATCAAACAGGGCAAATTTGTCGTGGTCTTGGGCGGCGAACATTCGGTGAGCATCGGCGCGATACGGGCGCACTGTGAGAGCAATCAAGACGTCAGCGTGCTGCAGCTCGATGCACACAGCGATTTGAGGGAGGAGTATGACGGCTCGAAATATAATCATGCCTGTGTTATGGCCCGGGCCAGAGAGATTGCTCCAATTGTTCAGGTCGGCATACGGAGCATGGATATTTGCGAGAAAGAGTTTATCAACAAAGACAATATTTTTTTTGCGGAGGATATTTACGGCAGCACCGACTGGATTGACGAAGTTATTGCCCGGCTGTCGGATAGGGTTTATGTCACTATCGACCTTGATGTTTTCGACCCGTCGGTAGTGCCCGCGACCGGCACGCCCGAGCCTGGCGGCCTGTTGTGGTATGATGTATTGGCTCTGTTGAGGACCGTCTTTGAGAAAAGAAACGTCGTGGGGTTTGACGTTGTCGAGCTGTGCCCCAATGACAACAGCAAGCCATCCGATTTCCTGGCGGCAAAACTTGTTTACAAATTATTGAGCTACAAGTTCGCCCCCTGAGCCGGAGAAGACAGGTTCCCTGAGGCATCCCCAATACGCACCGACATATCAAATCTTCTGATTTGACCAAGTGCGGTTTCTCTTCAGCGAAAGAATCAGCCCATAGACAGATATGGCCAGCAACGGAAGATGCAGGACACCGTTCCACCAGAGCTGGCCGGGCCTCATGATGAAATTGCTTGACATATTGTAGCAGCCGACGATCAACCCAACAAGACTGGTCACCCGCAACGTTGGTGTGTTGACTTTCGGCCAGTAGAGGGTGAGCAGTCCCACATAAACGGGAGTCATCATGCAGAAAGTCACGCCGGCCACGTTCGTGAATAGATAAAGGGGGTTGAAATCGGGCTGAAAGGTACGCCAATTAAGCGGGTACCAAAATGCGAGCAGCGCCGGAGGCACAACCCAGTATCTCCAGACAGGTAACTTTCTTCGCGTGAAATCGTTTCTTGCCACCGCTGCTTCCCATAACCAGAAAGCGGCTACAATGGAGAACATTATTACGGTGATAGTGCAGACCGCTACACCGTATCTCTCAGTTATGGCAATGCCTTGACCGAAGGCAAAGAGCAAATACGAGAAGGCGACGTAGATGCTGAACACTCGACGGAGCTTATTGTGGAAAATGATAATGCCAATTAGCAGGATGATAGGGATTATCTTGAATAGCGGAAACAGGCCGGGATAGGAGTAGATAACGGCGCGGCTCAAGGCCTGGGATATTATTAGTCCCCATTCATCGGGGAACTTGTAACCTTTAGATGCATAGGGGGGCGCAGCAAACTGCAGCAATACGAACAGCAGAAAGAACCACCATCTTTTGGTTATCCGCTCCAGCTTGTCCGCCTGATAGACTTGATCGCTCATTGTCCAGAACTCCGATAGAAGCGTTATTGATTAGTCCGGCCCTGGATTATTTTCTCCAGTGCGACAATATGCTCATCGAACGCGTCGCGACCCCTGCCCGTGACGCTGATAAAGGTGCGCGGCTTTCGGGCGATGAAGGTTTTTTCAATCTTGATGTAACCGGCCTCTTCGAGCCTGGTCAGGTGTGCGCCGAGGTTGCCGTCGGTAAGGTTCAGGATTTTGCGCAGGTGGACGAAATCGACCTGCTCGCCCGGGTCAAGGGCCACAAGCGACGACATTATTTGCAGTCGAACCGGCTGATGTATGATGTTATCGAGCTGAGCCATGATTACCTCCAACGCAAGCGAAGGTAGAGACCACTTGCCAAAAATGCGCCGCCGGCCATGACGGCCATCCACAGGCAATAGTAGGTGCGAGGCACTAAATAAAGACCAAATAGGGTGATGGCGGTCACGGCCAATCCAAACCAGACCATAAAGGAGCTCCTTAGCCAGAGACCTTTTGCGACCGACGCGAACATAACGGCGGTAACCATAAATGCATTCATCTGCACCGCTTTAACCGGCGCCATTATGTTGAGCCAGATAAAAATATAGACGAATAGCAAAGTCCAAAACCAGAACATCCGCCAACCCATCTTCTCGGCGGGCGAGACCTTAATCGGGCTGGCCGAACGCAACTGTTGCCAACAGATAAAGAACGTGCCGATGAGGCCTATCGCATCAAGCACCATCCATATATGGAAAGCCCGCGCCACAAAGAAATGGGTTCCCAGATAGGCAACAGTAAACACCAATCCCCACAGAATCAGCAGAGGGCTGGTATATTTGGAGGCTATGGCCCTGCGTGTGTGGTTGGCAAGGGCCTGGATTTGCTCCAGTGTGGCTTCGGCTTCTTGTTTTGTCACGTCCATAATGAAACTCCTTGACCAGAATAGTTCTTGCAAAGTACTCCATTATACAGAGTACTCTACAACAATGTCGGATTGTGTGCAAGAGAAATTTGAGTTTTTTTTGGAATTTTTTGAGTATGGCCGGCCAGGGTTCTATTGGGGTGACGTAACAGCCTTTTTCATAGGTGTTTAGGGAACGCGAAACATCGTGGACTTTTTTTGCAAAACGGCAGGTGGAAACCTGCGGTAAAACCGCAGGCTAAATAGACTACGTTTGCTTCGCTTCCGGTTGCGGTCAGGTGGAAACCTACAGTAAGACCGCAGGCTAAATAGAGGTTGCTTTGGTTCGGCGGCAATTATAAGTATCATGAGCAATGAAGACTGCGTATGCGGCGGTGGGTTGGAGGTTTTTTACTTGGCTTGGCTGCGTTCCAAACGATGGCCCTTGTTGAGTTGTGAGAAACCGCTGTTGGGCGGACCAGGTTGGTGCGGTTTGTGTGCAGTGGCGGGCGGCGAACAAAATGGTTTGAAAATTTATCCGTTCGGTATAGACTGTCCGATTGTGTAAGAGACAAGTTTTTTGAGTTGTGGGATAAGGTATGAGCGAATTTAAGATCGAGCCGGCACAGAGAATAACGCGTCTGCCGCCCTATCTTTTCGGGCGATTGAATGCTTTGAAACTGGCCAAGCGCCAGCAGGGAGCGGACATCATCGATTTGGGCATGGGCAATCCGTCGGACGGGGCGCCGCAGATTGTGATTGACAAGCTCTGTGAAGCGGCCCGCGACGCGCGCAACCACCGCTACAGCGCATCAAAGGGCATCAAGAACCTGCGAGTTGAGATTGCGAAAAAATACGAGCGGCTGTGGAATGTGAGGCTGGACCCGGAAACCGAGGTACTGGCGTGTATAGGCTCGAAGGAAGGCTTCAGCCACATGTGCCTGGCGATGCTGGGGCCCGGCGATACCGCTGTTGTGCCGGACCCGGCTTTTCCCATACATAATTACGGTGTGGCTTTGGCCGGGGCGAATGTGATAACGGTTCCTTTGGGTAACGACCAGAAGTTCATAGATACCATCGCGATGGTTTGTGAGCACCTCTATCCCAGACCGAAACTGCTGATTCTCAATTACCCTCACAATCCGACCGCAATGACCGTGGATGAAGGGTTCTTCGAGCCGGTCGTGGATTTGGCCAGGCGATTCGGAATAGCGGTCATTCACGATTTTGCTTATGGGGAGACCTGTTTTGACGGCTACAAGGCGCCGAGCTTCCTTTCGGTCAAAGGGGCCAAAGACGTAGGCGTGGAATTCACCACGCTGAGCAAGCCCTACAATATGGCAGGCTTTAGAGTCGGGTTTGCGGCAGGCAATAAGGATATGCTTGACTATCTTGCGACGGTTAAAGGCTACTACGATTACGGCATATTCCAGGCTGTTCAGATAGCCGGGATTATCGCCTTGCGGCACTGCAACGATGAGATAGCCGTGCAGAACCAAAGGTACCAGTCCAGGCGGGATGTTGTGTGCGACGGGCTGAAAAGAATCGGCTGGGAAGCAGAAAAACCACGAGCCTCCATGTTCGTATGGGCAAGAGTCCCGGAAGACCACCTCAGAGGCAAGGGTACAATCGATTACGCGATGGATCTTATGGAGCACGCAGAGGTCGCTATCGCTCCGGGCAGGGCATTTGGGGAGAACGGCGAAGGCTTCATGCGTTTGGCGCTGGTGGAAAACGAGCAGCGTTTGCGCCAGGCGATTCGCAATATCAGCCGATTTGCGCAGCAACGGCCGATAAGAAAGGCAAAAGCAAGCAGGAAAAACTGAGTTGTGCCGGCTGCCGTTACAGCCTGCCCAATCAGGGCTCTGCAGCGCGCTGAGATCAATAAAGCCAAATCCGCGGTCGCTGTAGGAATCGTCGCCGGACGGCCGCGGTTCCCCATTTTCGCCCGTTCTGCCGATACCCTCGCACCTGTCTGCCAATGATAGCGCAAAAATTTCCAAAAGAATAATTTTCTGCGGCAAGAGCCTTTCACGCACTCATTGAGCCAAAACGGCCTTCACAGCCCCTTGAGGGGGGTTATTACCGGACGGTCGGCTGTCGAATCGCCCGGCAGAAATATGAAAATTTTTTTTAAAAAAAGCTTGACGTTTTCTGTCTAATCTGTTTTAATAACATCATCGGTTATGGGGGTGTATGAAAACTCATTGACAAGTGGTTTTGGGTTTTCCTGTGTAGCGGGTTCTTATTTTCGCAATAGGAATTTGGCGGCGGATGTACACTAACAAAATGGCGTGAGAGAACTCAGGGGCAGCGGCGGCTGTACAGGTCCATTTTGAGTTTGAGATAAGCTGCATCTGCAAGATGCACAGTCGGCGCAGAAGGGGAACTGCCACAAGCGGGGACAAATCCTACGGACGGGGAAATTCCAGACGGAACGCCGGCGCAGGTTGTGAACTCAGACACACAGGTGCGTACAAAACTTTATCAAACGGCTGATTGTTATGAAGGGGAGAAAACAAACAATGAAATCCACAAATAAATTGGTGTTTCCGGCTCTGGTTGCGCTTGCAACTTTGTTTGCAAGTCCGGTGAACGCATTAATTGTCACCGAGCCAGTGCCGGGCTGGTCGGGCGTCGTGGATTTTGAATACCACGGCCCCGAGGGACGGATACTTACCGGCCAGATTGACTACGTCGTTTACAACAACGGGCCCGAAAAGGTTCTGGCCGGCAGCACGTACACTTATACGTATCAGATCAGCAATTCCGACATTTCCAACGTCTGTATCGATTGTTTGTGCGTGGGGATCCTGGAGGGCGCTCAGCTCGGGGCTATTGGCTGGGACAGCGCTGAGGGGACCGACAACATCGAACCATCTATGGCGTACTTTTCCCCTGATGCTCAGGCGGCGCAGAGCGCGGTCTATCTTTTTCTGCCCTCTTCGGGGGGAGTGGTCGGGAAAGGGCGGAATTCGGTCGTACTGCTTTTCGGCAGCGAGGATCCCCCGACAGACGGGTTCGGCATAATAGAGGGAGGGAGCGTCGGCCAGGTTATAGAGGGTTTGCCCACGCCGGTGCCGGAGCCGGCCACAGTGTGTCTGCTCGGCCTGGGAGGGGCGCTGCTGACTCTTACTCGTAAAAGGTCGTCTGTTTAAAGGACAGGGGGACAAACCCCTGTGAAACCAAGGGCCATGTACACTCTTGGCAAAAAAACAGGTTGTTGACGGCAGAAAGGAGGTAAGAGAAAAAATGAGGCATATAACAAGACTGAGGTATGCTGAGTTATTACTTGTTGTGGGGTTGCTTGCGGCAAATGCGCACGCGGGGGCAGTAGGCACGACAGGCTGCGACAACTGGAATCCGGCGATTGATGCGGCAAGCGTCGGTGACGCATACGAAATTTGTGATGAGCCATTAGAGGCGTTGTTGAACACCGGCCAAATACCTTATCAGGATTCTGCGGCGACAGACGGTTCTTGTTGGGGCGAAATATGGGAAGGTATCGGTGCTTGCGCGGAGACGGCTGGGACTGAGCAGATTCGGCGCGGTATGGGTCCGGCCTTTCGCTGTGTGCCGGGTGAGACAGGCCAAGACATAAAGCTGCTCTTGACCGACATAGCGGACACCAGTGAACATTCGGTGTTTTTGTACTCGTGCGGCGGGCATAGAACCATATCCTTTAACCCATACATGACATACAGGCAATGTATCTCCGACGGAAGATTTGGCTGCACGGATGTTGGACTCGGGCTTGGTGGTACTGATTGGCGCGGCCGGCTTATGGGTTTTTAGTGGTTAGACAGTCTGTTGGCACAGCAACTTCGCCAACAGACTGTAACAAGTGAAAGCACTCTTGCTTTGGGGGTAAAGGGAACAGAAGTGAACCCTGTTTGTCGAGGGCAAATGATAAATAGTTTTGCCCCTGGTTTCATTGTTTGTCCCGGAGTTCTTTTTCAGGACTGAGTGATAGTGAAAGGCAATAGGCTGACATTCGGCGTATGGGGTGCGATAATAGCAATTGTGGCTATTTCGCCTGGCTTGCTTCAGCCGGCGTACAGCCGAACCAGCAGCTCTGTGCTTTTGCTTCAGAAAACGCCCTTCCAGGGCGGAAAGACCACCCCAGACGTGGGGGTCCACCGGTTTGACGCTAATGCACCGGTTGTTTTGACCGCGATTCCAAAGGCCGGCTATCAATTTGTGTATTGGCTGGGCGATGTAAGCGACCCGACCGAAAACAGCACCACTGTATCGCTTGATTCACCGAAGATTGTTATTGCGGTATTTGAGCAAGTCCTGTATGGGGCTGCGGTTGCTGAAGGGCAGGCGTCCGGTGGTCCCGGGGGCGGCCTGGTCGCAAACTATGAACGTTACGCGACGTATGCCGCCAAGGGCTCGGGTGTAGGCCCGAAGCCGCCTAAAATCCACTACGAGTGGCCCGTACCGGAGCCGACAGCCGCAGGTTTGATAATTGGAGGAAGCTTGTTTGCTTTCGCCGGGCGCGGCGCAAAGAAAGAAGGCCGATAAAGAAAGACGATTGTTTGATGAACAAGAAAAGTGAGTTGTCGTTAGTTCATTATAGCAGGAACGCTGTGAGAAAGGGATTTTCGCGGGGAAAACCGAAGTGAAAAAGTCTGTAATGATTCTTACATCCCTTGTGTTGACAGCCGCTTTGGGTTCGACGGCAGCAGCGATAACCGTTAATCCGGCGGAGTGGAGTTTCGTCTTAGAGACTTATGATGCCACGGCCAGTGCGTCCTGGACTTCACCTTCGGTCGTTGATTCGGGTTTTCCGCAGTACGATTACACCTGGGAGCTGACCGAAGCAAAGTTGTGGGTGAAGTTTCCGATGCTTCCTCAGCCCACGTGGGTTTCTATACTGAGCAATGTAGAGCCGAAGAGCGGCTCTGACACCGCGACCGAGTATCCCTTCGACGTGTTTACCATCCAGCTTGGGTCGCCGGAGACACCCGGAATTACCGCCGATATTAGTTTCTACGTGGACGAAGGCGGTTATGGACAGGCGACTATGGGCGACATGATCTTTGGTCGGGTTGACGGCGGCACCGTCAAAGGTATAAGAGTCAGCGGAAATGTGACGGTTACCGGCGTCCCCGAGCCGGCAACGGTTTTGCTGCTCGGCCTGAGCGGCATGGTATTTCTGATAAAACGCCGAGCATAAGAACCGCCCGGACGCGTTTTCGCCGCGGCCGGCCGGAAAATTTAACTATCGGATGGAGGAACATTCGAAAGAAAAGACAACTTAATACGTCCCCCCCGGCCCCCCTAAGGATTATTATGATGCCTGAGCAGAAGTGGCCTCGCATGCGCTGCAAAACATGCCCTGGGCCGCTCAATCGAATTTGTAACCGCACGTATCGGCGGTAACGAATTCAGATTCGGTTCTTGGGTATTTCCTGCAGTTTAACGGGCGAATAATGTAAATAGAGCAGCATGGTTTGCCGTCGGCGGTGTACCTGAGGAAGGTGCAGACGTTGGGCAATTTGCAACATGCTCCACAGCGAATGCATTGACCTTTCCGTTTTTTGGAAATGGGCAGGACCGAGGTAAATGTCCTCTTGATTTTTGCAGACCAGGTATTTCTGTTTCCATCAGGCATATACCGATTCCTTCAAGCCCGGCTCTTCAAATAGATACCCTGGAGAATATACTTCAATTGCACAAAATCGCCAAGCAGGAAACCGAGGATTATTCATTGTGTAGCGTCACGCGCCGCAGAACGGTGTCATGCCTGCTTCCGGGAGATTTCTTATGCCTTTCGGAAGACGGCGCCGACATTTTCGACATGTACGACAAAAAGACGGTTATCGCCTTCGAAATCGACAGGAATTGCGTCCTTGGGATTGAACAGCGCCTTGTCGTATTGGCGCAGCCGCTAGTATTAGACCTGGGTGCGGCAGGGCCTTGTGAGATTATGGGATCAGGTCATCGGGCCAGTTCCGGCTGAGGACCTGCCGAAGCTTACCATCCGCGCCAAGAACGACTATTTCTCTTCGGTGGTGTTTTTGCTTGCCTTTTTTGACGAGAAAATGGCTGTTTTCGGCCACAAGACCTGATATTTCATTATTTCCTTTCCATGCGGGGGCCAGGCCCAACTCGTTACCAAACGCCTCGGCTTCTTCAATCGGAACTTTTCTTGTGCCGTCGCTGAATGTGTAGATACCAAATCTGTTCTTTTCCATGGGCAGCAAAACGCTTTTGCCATCCGGTGACAGGGCGAAGACATCCACGTTTTGACCAACCAAATCCGACGCAATTGTGGGAAGTACGTTTGCCACGGACCTAGTCACCGAGTCGTAGCAGAACAGAGACCACCCCGGCTCGTCCATTGAACCTAAAGGCAGGGATAGAGTCGCACTCGAAAAGAAGATTCGTCCGGACTGCCCATACTGGACCTTCATCCAGGGATGAAATAGGATGCCGGCAAGGTCTTTCTCGCCCGCTATGCATGTGTGAGTTCCCGCAGAACCTTGTTTGTAAGCAGGGACCGGCTGTTTGACGAGATTTCCGCTTTCGTCAACCACGGTTCGCTGCTGGATGGTGCCCAGAACAAGACTCTCGTCATATCCTGTACCTGCCGTCATATAGGCTATCGCTCTGCCATCTTCTCGCCAGTCGTAGCTGACAGCGACCCGGTCACTGACGAGCATTGCCTTGACCGTGCCATCGAGTGAGGCCACATACAGGCCATATTCCTCAAGAGTATTATTGATCTCTCCCCGCAGTGTGTGCATCAGATAGGCCACGAATTTACCGTCCGGTGAGAGTCTTGTTGCCATCGCTTTGAACAAGCTCGTGGCCACGACGCGTCCTTCGCCGGGAGCCCTGGTCGGCGCCGCGATGATCTGCATATAGCGGAGTTGCTTTTGTTTAGCCTTTTCAATCTCGCCTTTTCCCAGCTTGTTCAGAAAGTCTTTGTCGGCTTTCTCGCACATATAACGAATGACCCAGTTGCCATAGTCGTCGGGCACCAACAGCCCTTTTTCAGGTAAAGGAAACTTGCCGTCAACCAATCCGCCGCTATTTAGGATTTCTTTTTCCATTTGCCCGGCCCAGTGCTGTATCATTTTCACCTGACCTTCGGGCAGCACTTTCAATCCCTCGGACAAGTTCGGGGACTCAGCCTCCTGGCAGTAAGCGACCATGTTTCCGTCTCTTGATATATCCGGCCAGGGAGCAATATTGGCTTGGGCAATCTCAGTCAGCTCACCACTTTGTCCGTCCACAAGGTAGAGCGAGGACTGTATTCTTAGCAGTCCCACCGATCCATCCTGCGACCACTGCAGAGAGTCTTCGGGTATACAGCCGGCGATGAAAGCTGCGGCCGCATAACAAGCGACGAACAGATAACTCATTCTGTGATTATTCATCGTGCTTTTCCTTCATGTATGGTCTGAGGCTGGACCAGAATGTTCCAGTCCAGTTATTCCCTTTGTGTTTTGGATAGGGCTTGGGTTCGAGGGAAGATATGATTTTGTCTGCCCAGAAGGTGCCTTCGTACTTTGCTTTCAAATCAAGCAAGTTTTGACTTACTGCAGGATGGAGGGTGGTCTTGACAGCAACAGGTTTGCGGGTTTCGGTGACAACCGACCAGCGGCCGACGGCAAAAGCGACGCCAATGGCAAACGCCACCACCGCCGCCCAGCGGCCGACCGGCCACAATCTCGCCCGTGACAAGGCTTTTTTATTGGCCGCGGCGACTTCAACACCTGCGTATGCGTTACTTATCTTTGCCTCAATTGCCGCCTCTGTCTTGTCATAAATCTGGGACATATTCTGTGCCCATCTATTGGCCTTGGGGTGCTCGGCAAGATACTCTCTGAACAAGGCTTCGGCATCCTCGTTTAATTCGCCGGCGGCCAAATCGATGGCCAGCCGTTCTATCGTGTCACGTTCCATTTTCTTGCTCCCTAATCTGTGCTCTTACAGCATTCAATCCTCGGTGCAGCCGCGACCTCACGGTTCCGACCGGTATCCCAAGGGTCTGTGCCATCTCAGCATAACTCAAACCGGCGGCAAATCTGAGATGAACCACCTCTTTTTGCTCGGCGTCGAGGTTTTCGACGGCATTCCACACGGCCTCGAAGCGGTCGATATCTGACTTCTCAAGGGTATTGTCGCCAAACTCATCCAGGCTCTCTAAAGGAACTACAGTGGCTCTGCGTTTCTCTTGCCTGCACCAGTCAGCACATGCCTTCCTGACAATTCCGAACAGCCAGGCCTGCCTGCTTGCCCTGCCGTCAAACTGCATCCATCCCCGCACGGCGCGGAGGTAACAGTCCTGCAGGATATCTTCAGCAGCTACGCGGCTGCCGCACACACAGAGCGCATAGGCCCGGATTTTGCCGGCCGTCCGGGTCCAGAGTTCCTCGATTTCAGTCTTGAATGCGCCCGTCATGCTTTCGAACCACAGATAATGTCGTAACCAAAGCGTAAAAAGTTCCCACAAGTGTTAGAAATATCAGAAATTCTGTGGGAAAGCGAATGGTGATTTCTTGGTGCACCAGTTGATGCGGGGCCGGCAAAGCCCGGCGTCGGCAATATCACGCCTGTCTGAAGACCGCCACGATGTTTTCGATGTCTACAACAAACAGACGATTGTCGCCTTCGAAGTCAACGGGTATGGCGCCTTTGGGATTAAACAGCACCTTATCGTATTGGCGCAGAGGTATATCGGGCATGTTTTCGACTTCGGCGGAGATTGACACGACCCGGCCGGTTATAGTGGGGATTTCTATATTGTCGGGAAGCTGGATCCCGCCCTTTGTCTGTTTCTTGTCCTCATCTTTGCGAATCAGGACCCGCTTGCCTATCGGCTCGACCGTTTCGAGAGGCTTTGCTCCGATTTTGCCAGGTTCATTCATTTGTGCTAACCCCAACAATATCTCTTTTTGCTCCAATTATTATACCTCTCAAAAGCCGGTCTTACAACTCTTCAGTTTCCAAACCCGCAGCAGGGCCTATTCTTCACGGGTCTCGAAATTGGGCGCCTTGGCCCGCCCCCGCGGCTTGCCCGTACGATAAGAGTGTCTTTACGTTTTGAGCGGGAAAAACCTTGACCTGGTGCACTGAGTGGTTATAATAATGGTGTCATTTTTCTTTCCTCCTAAAGAGGCAGTAGCGTGCAGACAGACGCGGCTACTGCCTTATTTTTCGGCCTTGGCGGTTTTCCTGGCTTTCTTTCTTCCCAGAATCAGGTCGGCCTCCTCCCACGTTTGAGGCGGCCATTTTCCCGCCGATTGCAATAGTCTCAAGTGGTCGAGTTCCTGGTGACTAACGATAGTTCGGCACTTGGGAAAACGGTTGCAGCCCAGGAAGGGCCCCTTTTTGCTCTGTCTGATTACCAGTTCGCCGTCTTTGCACTTATAGCACTTTATTCCCGTCGGCCCCGGCGGAGGCTTAGGAGGCAAGAGATTACCCTGCTTGTCGAGCTTGAGTATGGTTTTGCAGTCTGGATAACCTGAGCAGCCCAGAAACGGCCCAAATCGGCCGTACTTATGCACCATAGCTTTGCCGCAGACGGGGCATTTATGTTCGCTCTTGCGTTCTTCGACCATTTTGCCCTCTTTATCGCATGGGCAGGCGAATTTGCACGCGGGGTAGCCCGCGCAGCTCAGGAACTTTCCATTCTTGCCGAACCTGTAAACCATCCCCCGGCCGCACCGCGGGCATGTGTACTCGCTCGGGGTAACCTCAGCCTTGGCATGTTTCATTTGGGACATCGCCGTCTCGAGGCTTTCTTTGAACGGGCCGTAAAACTCTTTGAGAACGCCAAGCCAATCGATGTGCTGCTCTTCGATTTTATCAAGCTGCTCTTCCATATAGCGGGTGAAGGCAATGTCCATTATTTTGGGGAAGTACTCGTTAAGTTTGTCGGTAACCACCTCCCCAAGGTCGGTGGCATAAAACTTCTTGTCTTTCTGCTCGACGTAGCCTCGTTCCTGAATAGTGCTGATGATAGCGGCATAAGTGCTCGGCCTGCCGATTCCCTCTTTTTCGAGTGCTTTTACCAAAGACGCCTCGGTATAGCGGGGCGTCGGTTTGGTAAAATGCTGCTCCGTCCTGATATCAATGGCCGATAATTTTTGGCCGGCAGCCAGAACCGGCAGTAGCTGCTGTTCGGACGAATTTGACCAGATTCTGGTGAAGCCGTCAAAAACCAGGACCCGGCCGGTACTCTTATACCAACACGGGGCTAATGACGTCTGAGCCACTATATCGAGGTTCGTTACGTCCCATGTGGCAGGGGGCATCTGGCAGGCGACAAACCGGCGCCACACCAAATCGTACAGCTTGAACTGGTCGCTGGTGAGGAAGTCCTTTAACTCAGGCGGCGTCAGGTCCACGTCCGTCGGCCGGATGGCTTCGTGGGCCTGCTGGGCGGTCTTCTTTGACGCGTAAATCCTGGGCTTCTCAGGCAGATACTCGGGTCCGAGATGCCTGTTAATATAATTGCGAGCCTCCCCGAGCGCCTCTTCTGAAAGGTGCGTGCTGTCTGTTCTCATATAAGTAATAAGGCCCAGAGCGCCCATTGAGCCCATGTCGATACCTTCGTACAATTGCTGTGCTACGGTCATGGTTCTCTTTGTGGAAAATCCCATGCGATTGGCCGCGGCCTGCTGCAATGTCGAGGTGATAAAAGGAGGGGCCGGCTGGGAAAGGGTCTGTTTGGTCTGTATGTCGGCGACGCTGAAGTCCGCTTGCCTTAGCGCATTATAAATTCGCTCTGCCTCATCTTTGTTGGATGCCTCGAACTTTTCCAGGCCTATTTTGTCAAGCTCGGCCTTGAAGGCGTTGTGTTCCACGAGCCATTTAGTTTGTTCTGCAACTGAGGGCGGCTTATCGTCGTCAGTTTTTGGGGTAATAAAATCGAGCCAATCCTCAGTATAGCTGCTTTGCAAATCACTCGTGAAGACCGCGGGGATTAGCCAGTATTCCTCGGGTTTGAAAGCGCGGATTTCTCTGTCTCTTTCCACGATTATCTTAACGGCCACGGATTGTACGCGTCCGGCCGACAAGCCTCTGGCAACTTTCTTCCACAGCAGCGGGCTTATCTGATAGCCCACTATGCGGTCGAGTATTCGCCGGGCCTGCTGTGCGTTGACCTTGTCGATATCCAGCCTGCCCGGCTGGGCAAAGGCGCGTTTTATGGCCGACTGAGTTATGGCGTTGAAAATCACGCGGTAGGTTCTTTCTTCGGGAACACCAAGAATCTGCGCCAGGTGCCACGCAATGGCTTCGCCTTCACGGTCAAGGTCGGTGGCCAGATAGAGGTCCCGGCATTTTCTTGCGGCGCCCTGTAACGACAGGACCGTGCGTTTCTTGCCCGGCATTATCTCATAGGTCGGCTTAAAGCCATTTTCTATATCGACATTGAGCCCTTTGGAGGGCAAATCCCGAACATGTCCCATCGAGGACTTTACCTCGAAGTCCGGGCCGAGATATTTGTTTATCGTTTTGGCCTTCGCGGGCGATTCGACAATTACCAGGGATTTTTTTGCTGAACTCGATTTTGCCATAAGTTTAAATCGTTAATATCTGCTCATCACTAAAGGACTAAATAACCGGTATCGGCGATTTTCACAACAAGATTTAAAATCGGACAAATACAGCCAGGCCATAAATATGTCAAGCAAAAACAAAATCTCGCCGTTAATCGGCAATTCAAGGCGCTACGAGCTACACAAACGCGGAGCCTTTGCAACAACCCCCAAAGTCTCAGGCTTCAGGACAATTCTTATAGGCGGTCATTATCGAGCGGCTGAAGCCCGGCGGCAAGGGAAAAACGGCGGCTTCGGCAATACATTTTGCCGTTGGCATTTTCCACTTCTATTTGGAAACGGAATATTCTTACAATCCCGCAGAAAACCGGACAAACACAGCCGGCCCACGGCATTGTCAAGGGGGGAGAGTTTTAATATTTCCTGGACGTTTCGTAAAGCCGCCTGAGGCAGCAGAGTTGGGTTGCGGCCAATTCTTAATAGTCCTTCATACCGTACATCCAATGCTGCGGGTCGTTCCACGTCGTCGGCGGTGGAGCGGCGGCGTCGTAATCACGATGCCATTTCAGCCTCCACAGCTCCTTGAGTCCTATCTTTCGGACAGAGAAATCAATGAAGGCGCCGTTTATCGCCTCATTGTGCCGGTTGATGCAGAAACGCCTCATTTCGCTTTTGTTGACTTCATCCGCCAGCCAGTGGCCGTGTGGCGGCGGCTCATCGGTCTGCCTCGGCCACGCGTCAACCCACATGCAATCCAGAAACAGCGGTATGTTGGCCGCACCCTTGGCGTTGGCAGTCCTCCAGTACAGGTCAATCGGCCCGCGTCCCATTACGTTGTCTGCCCCCGGCTCGGGATTGCAGGTCCACCCATTCGGGCCGTAACTGCCATAGTCTTCAGTCTCCGAGGACTCCCCCAGCCCATGCGCGGCGTTCCACGCTCCAAAGGGGACCTGCCCTCCTTTATCGTAGGGTTTCTTGGCCGCCGGACAGAGTCGTATCTTTGCATCCGCGTAGTACGGCTGCAGCGGTTCCACCCACCAATAGCCCATAGACCCCTCCGCACCGCTAACGAAAAAGCCGCCATTATCAGCAACATACATCGAGAATACAATGCCCCATTGGTGGAGGTTCGACAGACACACCGCTGCCTTGGCCTGCTCCTTTGCCTTGCTCAATGGCGGGACAAGTATCGACACCAATAGCGCAATTATGGCTATTACTACCAGGAGCTCTATTAATGTAAAACCTCTTGGTCTGTTCACAATGATACTTCGCCAATAATCCACAAAGTTTTCAATGTACCGGCCCGGTTCGGGCACGGTTTGCCGCCTTTTTCCATACGCGATAGTATCCAAGTTCCTGCAACTCCCGAGCAAAAACCGGCAGAAAGGCCCAAAGGCAGTGCCAGATTAAACGGCAAACAGGGCCGCACTAATTGGACTATTTGGGCGGAGTTGCTCTCGGCCACGCTAATTTGAAGTTGCCGCCGTCATATTGTTCTTCTGCCTTTACCATGTCAATGTGCCCGTCCACGAACGCCACATTAGCCCAACCATTGTCCAGGTCCGAGCCTGGGGGCTTATGGTACGTGGCGAAACAATCAACCAAATCCGGGGGTATACCGATGCGCAGATTATTGTCGTTAATCCCGCAGCCCTTGCCGGAAAGACCGGGAATCACCCACGAATTCTCCTCACTGAATATAAACACCCGTGCGGGGTATTTCACCTGGGATTCGTGCGTAACCTTACCCTTGCCGTCGCCGCCCACGAAGGCATTCATGCTGTAGCTATACTGGGGGTCAATCGGTATGGAAGGATTATGACCGGGATTGGAACAGCCCCCGTTGTACTTGGTGACCATTCTAAACGTGGGGCACACGTGGATACCCAGCGCCTTCAGGTAGGGCCACAGAACACCAGCGTATTCCGGATGGTTGGCCAGATTGTTTGCCCTGTCGTGCCATTGGCAGTATCCGGAAGGACTATCTATATATAACCACTTCAACGTATCAGGAAAGTACCGCTCGTTATCATCCATGTACATCCTTCCCGCTAAGGCGTATTGATGCAGGTTGGACTGGCAGACAACCGTCCGTGCCTGCTCCTTTGCCTTGCCAAACAGCGGCACCAATATCGACATTAGCACGGCGATGATGGCGATGACCACCAGGAGCTCTATTAACGTAAAACCTTTTTTGCCTGCGCCTAACAAAAAATTCTCCTCATCGCAAATGCGCTGTCTATTGTCAGAATGCGGAAATGCGGCCTTCTGTTCCGTTAATTTCCTGGCTTTTCCACGCTTAAAGTATAATACCGCAAATCCGGTCCTGGTGCAATATCGTGCCTCGTGGCTTGAGGTTTGGACAGTCTGACTGTTCTCGAGAAGCTGCTGCGGCAACGGGTTTGACTTTCGGACTGGTTTTTCAGTAGTCTTTGAAGTCCCTCATCCATTCCGGCCAGTTCTCCGGCGTGACACCGCCGGCAATAGTCCAGGCACCGTTTATTTTGAACTCTCGATGCCACTTGAGCGTCCACAACTGCTTGAGTCCGGTCTTTGCGACCGACCAATCCAGAAACAGAATATTTATGGTACCGGCCCCGTGTCGGTCAATACAGAAATGATTCATTTCCGCATCAGCGCCTTCCCACTGTCCATTGTAGGCAGGCGGTCCCATGTAGTGAAAGGGCCCGCCTCCCCTCCACATGGTATCTGCGAACAGTGGAACGTAACCCGCGCCTTTGACGTCGGGACTCCTCCAGTTGCATTTTGTAGGGCGGCTCTGAATTTCGACCACGCCCGGCGGCGCATTATAGACCCAGCAATTTATCCCGTAGCTGCATTCTTCCTCCTCCTTGCCGCCTATCCCCTCGCCCTCTCCCATTATGTAGGCGTTGGACGGGCCGCCATGTTCTTCCCCGCTGGGCAATCGTTTTTTGGCCAAGGGGCAGCGCAGCAAATCGGACCTTGTCTCCCACTCCGGCCGCAGCGGTATTATCCATTCCCCGCGATTCCAGCCGACGGCGACACCTTCGGTAAAATGACCGTCGTTGTCGTCTGTATACATCCTCCAGATTAGGCCCCATTGATGCAGATTTGACTGACAGACAACCGCCTTTGCCTGCTGCTTTGCCCGGCTCAGAGCCGGCATTAGTATCGACATCAACAGCGCAATTATGGCTATTACCACCAGGAGCTCTATTAACGTAAAACCTTTTTTGCCTGCGTGCAATAAGAAATCCTCCTCATTACAAACACGCCGTCTGTCGTTAGGATGCGCGAACCAGGCCATCTGTTCCGTTAATTTTGCGTTTTCTACGTTCTAATGATTATACTCTGAATGTGGTTTTCGTGCAACACCCGGGAGCGGCGTGTGAAGCATGGATGGTTTGGGATTGGAAATATCAGTCGCGCAGCTTTTTCTTGCTTGTATAACGTATTATTGACCGGATTGGCCGCGTCTGCTCAGACCCAGACCAGCGTGAAAGCAGCGACCTGAATGAAAGCGGAGCAGTTGATTTTCAGGGCCTCGTGATTCTTTCAGAGAACATAAAGTAAGCACGAATGTAGCTGCCGCGTGTGCAACAAGTTTCGCACCTTCGAGCTGCGGCCTCGCCCTACGAGCTGGCGGGTTAGATTCTTTTGTGGGGCGGGGCCCATGAGATGTCTTCGGATGCCAGGAGGAAGAAACGGCCGTTCTCTATGGCAACTACCATGCCGTATTTGTCGTTTTGGAATGGGTAGGGGGCTGCGCTGCAGCTATGTTCGCCGAGATACAGGGTCCTGCCTTTGTACTGAAGGGGACGGGGCGGGGCAAAGCGGATGTCATCGCCCCTGGAGGCGTTCAACATAAGCAGTACCATTGCTCCGGCCTGGCGGGGAATGCCGTATTCGGCGTGTGGAATGGAGTTTCCGCTGTGCGTGGTGAGCAGCAGGTCGTTGCGGCCGTCGCGGTCCCAGTCGAACAGCGTTATCTTGACGCGTCCGCCCTTGCCCGCTCTACGGTAGTTTGCGCCGATGACGGCACCACTTTCGAGATGGAGCTTGCCGCCGTCTTCGAGGTTTTGGTCGTCGATTTTCCAGAACAGGTGAAATTCTTCGTCTTCGTCGAGTATCACGTAGGCCATTTTTCCATTGAGCAGTCCTACACCCGGCTTGACCCGCCAGGGACCGTGAAGATCGAGGCCGTCACAGAACAGCTCTCTGGCGGGGGCCAGTTCGGGTTTGTCGGCTGTCCCGCGGTTGATATAGACTTTGTGTGTGGCGGTGGAGTCGCTCATGACGATATCGGGCAGGCCGTCGCCGTTCCAGTCGACGACGGTGGGGCAGGTGTATCCCCAGTTGGCTTCGCCGGGTCCCTGGAGGCTGCGATAATAGCCGGGCCTGACCCGGATGATCTGGCCGGCGGCGCGAAGTTTAACCGGAGCGAGGAATCGGGGCTGGGCGGTGGAGCCGGTGTTTTCGAGCAGGGATACAAAGCCGACCGAGTCGCCGCTGACGATATCGATGTCACCGTCGCCGTCCCAATCGACGGTATTGATCACGGGCAGGCTGCTGTGAGAGAGGGGCGCGTTCTTTTCGAGCAAACAGGCCTGGTCGGCGTAGATCGGCTGGTCGCGGTCATCGAAGCGTCCGGTGAAGCGGTAATAGTACGTGCCGCCTTCACCGACGACAATCAGGTCGCAATTGCGGCCGTTCGCATCGGGATAGGCGAGGGGGTTGGCGCCGGTGGTTTTGTTCCTGAGCATGATACCATCAGTACCCACGGCATAGCGGCGCTGTGAAAGTTCAAAGCCGGGGCCGTAAGTGTAGAACGACAGGTTGCCGTAGCGTGAGCCGGCGATAAATCCCGGGGGGTGGTCGTCGAACTCAACGCGGGTCATTCGGCCTGATCCGTTCTGTGCCCAGGTCTGATTGCAAGGCTCTTTTATGTGGTCTTTGGGGACCTCTTCGAAGCAGTGTTTTTCTTTGTTGTAGCGTGCCAGCTTAAAATCATTTTTGACCTTCCAGATGCCGAAAACATCCCCTTGTCCGCTCTGAAAAATGACACAGTTGCCGGTAACGCCGGGCGGCGGCTGAACGCGGACCGGCTCGCCGAAAACAGGGACTCCCTCCTTGCGGCTGAGGTACCTGTAAAGGTAGATACCCGGGGACAAATTGGTCAGGTTGCCGGCGACAAGGAACAGGTCGGGCGACTGGCCGCCGTAAACGAAGGCACGGCCGAGGGGGAGATCGTGGACGCTGATGGCGGCGAAGGGGCCGATGCCGTCCGGTGCCCCCGTCTGCAACTGCGTCGGAGGGTCCGGGTAATAATTTTCACGAGCATCCGCGCTAGGGATGAGTAATGAAATCGCAAGCAGGGCCGGTATCAAGCCCGGCCGTGAGCGGGTTGACCCACTGAGCCCATTTAGAGGATGCTTTCTACATTCACCCATCAGGTTCTCCAAATTAGAGCACAAGAACTGTCATGAACTGTATCCATAGGCTTCATACTATCAAAATCTTACTTTTTGCACGGATTTACTTGGGAAATCCTGGAAAAATCAAGACAAAAAGGGGGAAAAGTGTACGGGCTAATGCGTAATCAGTGATGGGTGCCCGGCCTAAAAAGGCCGGAATCCCAAGCACCTCCCCTTCGCAGGGGTAAACTTGTCCCCGCAAAAGGGGCGACACGAAACAACATCGAATTTCCAAATGCTCCAGTGACCAAGACCCTTCAAAGTGCCAATTTCGGTTGTTTGAATTTGTTTCGGGTTACGATATTCTTCGGGCGAGATACGCGATACGGGCTTATGCCTTGTCCTCTTATGCTCCTACGCATCCTTTCCGCAGCACTTCTTGTATTTCTTGCCGCTGCCGCACGGGCAAGGGTCATTCCGCCCCACCTTCGGCTGCTCTAACCGAATCTGCTTTACCTTCACCTCTCCCTGCGGCGCCTGCGCGGCGGCCCGCTGCCGCTCGGCCATCGCAAACTGACCGACCTGGTCATGCGCCACCTGACTTACCTGCCAGACGCTTCTGGCCCTCGCACCGGCTTCCAGCCGGACCTTGAAAATAACATCCGTCACCCGGTCCTCGATAGTCTCGAGCATCTCATTGAACATTCGGAACCCTTCGCGCTTGTACTCGACCTTCGGGTCTTTTTCCGCAAAAGACCGCGTCCAGATGCTCTCTTTCAAATGGTCCATCGAGTACAGGTGGTCTTTCCATGTGCCGTCGTATATCTGCAGGAGGACATATTTCTCCAGGTCGCTAAGCTCGGCCCGCAGGAATTCCCTCGCCGCTTCCAACAGCTTCTCTCTGCGCTCCGGCCCGTCCCCAAGCTGCTCCTCATTCAAAGACGTCCCGAACCGCTCATTGGCCCACCTTGCCAGTTCCGTGTTGCTCAAGCTGTCGATTTTGCCCTCAAGCTCCCGCTCCAACTGGCCGTTGTTGAAGTTCGTGCTAAGTTCGAGCAGTTGATTGTACAAAGCCTTCGGTTTGCTGTCGGCTATGCGCTCGGCCGAAAGGTTCGCCCCGTATTTCCTGTTCGCCCACTCGGCCAGCGCCTCGAATCCATATACGTTGGCGCCCTGGGGCCCATAAACCATATTCATCGCAAATTCGACAGGATACTCTATTTCTCTTTGTTTGTATTTGGCAGTTGTTTTCTGACGCAGTTGCTCCCGAATTTGAGCGGTGTTCAGGCTCTTTAATTCCCCAAGGTCCAGTCTTATGTCGAATTTGGCTCGTGCCCACTCGACGAAGGTGCGCAGAGCAAAATCTTCCTTCAGGAACTCGGCCAATTGCGCACAATCTTTCCTGTCAATCTGCTCGCCGGCCGCTGCTATCAACTCCTCCTCGATTTCCTCCGGCTCTTGTGTCTTGATTTTGTTGGGGCTCAAACTGACCCGAAAAGCGCTCATCGCCCATTTGCTCAATCCGGCAACATCCCAGCTTTGCCGGTCTTCGTAATCCTCCAGATATTCCCCCATAGACAGCGATATATCGTTGGCGGCATTGTTCTTTGCCTTCTCCTTAATCAGGCTCTCGATTTCATTTACATCCAGCCCCGCGATATCCGACGGCTTCAGGTCCACACTAAAAGTGGTTCTGGCCCACTCGACTATGCACTTGACCGGGTAGCTCTTATCGAGAATCGTCTCGCAATTTTTCGCGATGGACGCGTCAATCATCTCCTCTATAATGCTCTTGAGGCCTTTGCCGCCCAGAATCTTGCGCCTGCGCGAGTAGAAAATCTTCCGCTGATAGTCCATCACCTCATCGTATTCGAGAAGGCTCTTGCGTATCTCGAAGTTTCGCTCTTCGACTTTCTTCTGTGCCTTTTCAATCCCCTTGCTTATTCGTTTGTGATAAATCGGCTCTCCCTCTTCCCACCCTATCCATGACAGTGCCTTCACTGTCCACTCCGGTGCAAATACGCGCATCAGGTCATCGTCGAAGCTCAGGAAGAACTGGCTCGAGCCCGCGTCACCCTGTCTGCCTGACCGGCCCCGGAGCTGATTATCGATTCTTCTTGCTTCGTGGCGCTCCGTCCCGAGTATGTGCAGCCCCCCTATATCCGCCACGCCGGGGCCGAGCTTAATATCCGTACCCCTGCCGGCCATATTTGTCGCGATGGTGACATTGCCTCGCATCCGGCCGTCCCGCCCTTTGTGCTGCTGCCCCGCCTTGGCAACAATCAAAGCCTCCCGCGCGTGCTGCTTGGCGTTGAGAACCTCATGGTCAAGACCATATCTCCTGTTAAGGGCCTCCGATAGAGCCTCGTTCTTTTCTATGCTTATTGTACCGACAAGAACCGGCCTGCCCGCGGCGCTGACATTGTTTATCTCTTCAACTATCGCATTGAACTTTTCGTGCATTGTCTTGTAGATTACATCCTCCCGGTCGTCTCTGATGCAAGGCTCATTGGTCGGTATTACCACAACATCGAGCTTGTATATCTTCATGAACTCTTCGCCTTCGGTCGCGGCCGTTCCGGTCATCCCCGCTATCTGGTCGTAGAGCTTGAAAAAATTCTGCAGCGTGATAGTGGCCAATGTCTGCGTTTCTTCCTTTACCTGCACATTCTCTTTTGCCTCGACCGCCTGATGAAGTCCGTCCGACCACTGCCGCCCGTGCATCAGCCGGCCGGTAAACTCGTCCACGATAATCACCTTGCCGTCCATGACCACATAATCTTTTTCCTTCTCGAAAGTGACATGCGCTCGCAGGCTCTGCTCCAAGAGGTGGGGCCATTCCATATTTGAGCCGGTGAAGAACGAGCCTACGCCCGCTATCTCCTGCGCCGCCCCCACTCCCTCGTGCGTCAGGTGGACCGCCTTCTTGTCATACTCCACCTCGTAATATTGTGTCGCGCTCGGCAGCCTCGCCTGAGAGGCCTGCAGCTCCGCCTCGGCCTTCTCGATTGCCTTCTCTGCTTTTTCCATTCGCTGGCTGTCCTTATCCCTTTTGGCGTCGGACAGCTCACCCTGGGCGTTGGCTATGGTTCTCTCGGCCGAATCAATTTGTTTTTTTATCCGGTCATAGTTGCTCTGAAGAGTAATGAGTTTCCTTGCCACCTCGTCCGCTTTTTTGTATCTGCTGACATCATCAAAAGCCGGACCCGATATTATCAGAGGCGTCCTGGCTTCATCTATCAGAATTGAATCAACCTCGTCGATTATGCCATATTGCAGCGGCCCCTGAACCATCTGTTCGAGCGACAGCTTCATATTGTCGCGAAGATAATCGAAGCCGAATTCGTTATTTGTACCATAGGTTATGTCGCATTCATACTGGCTTCTCCGTTCGTCGCCGCCCGTATCCATATCCGCCTGAATCGCGCCTACCGTTAATCCCAGCGCCTTATAAATGGGCCCCATCCATTCCGCGTCGCGCTTGGCCAGGTAATCATTGACGGTGACTATATGAACCCTTCTGCCGGTCAGGTGAACCAGATATGCAGACAGCGTTGCGACTAAAGTTTTGCCCTCGCCGGTCGCCATTTCGGCAATCTTGCCTTCGTACAGAACGTCCCCGCCGACAAGCTGAACATCGAAATGCCGCATCTGGACATTTCGCCTTGCCGCTTCACGGACGACCGCGAAAACCTCAGGCAGAATGTCCTCAGGACTGGCTCCCGCTTTCAAAGCCGTCTTGAACTCCGCGGTCTTTCCCTTCAAGGCCTCGTCGTCGAGCTTTTCTATTTGCTCTTCGAACGCCCCCGCCTGGCGCGCGATTACCGAATAGCTTTTGACCAACCGCTCGTTGCGAGAGCCGAAAATCTTGATAAGAATCTTGCTTACTTTATCAAACGCCATTGCGTTATTCTTTCACCCGGGTCACGTACAGCCCCGTACGTGTATCAACCCGAATCATGTCACCAACTCTGATAAAGGACGGCACCTGAACCACAACGCCGGTTTCGAGCGTTGCCGGCTTGTTCTGGTTCGTCGCCGTCGCCCCCCTGATTTCAGGAGGCGTCTCGGTGACCTCCAGGTCCACCGTGTTGGGCAGCGTAATTACAACCGGCCTGCCTTCATACATACAAACCAGCAGTTGTGTATTCAGCTTCAGATATTTCTGCCCTTCACCGAACGCATCCGAATCAAGGCTGATTTGGTCGTAAGTCTGCGTATCCATCAAAATATGCTCACTGCCCGTGGAATAAAGATATTCATACGCCCGCTTCTCCAAAGGCGCCTCTTCAATCGTTTCCTCCGAACGCAGCCGAACATTGTGAATCGAACCATCCGTTATGCTTTTGAGCTTTGTCTGATAAACCGCTCCGCCTCTGCCGCCGAGCCTGACGTGCTCGAAATCGATAATCGCATAAAGCCTGCCGTCAATCCTGACAGTCTGGCCTTTTTGCATTTCAGATGCCTTCATTTCTTGCTCCAAAAGATTCCTGTTTCGTGATTAGGGCTTTGCGTTCTTGTCCAAACTCTTTATAAGTTTCATTATCATTCGCGACCTACTAACCACGATGCAAGTATTGCTAAATTGCCGCAAAATGTCAAGAAAGCACCTCCCCTGCTGAAATCTCGACCGCGGTTGCGATTACCTTCTGCTTCTCGACCGCTTTCGCGTGTGGTTTTTTCCGGACTTCTTCGGCCCCTTGTTACTGCGTATCCGCTCGGTCTTGCTTCTTGTCAACTGCTGGACGGGGACCAGGTTTAACTGACGGGCCGGGACGTTCACGGAAACTATGCGCACCTTCATCCCCTGGCCCAGACGGATGCTCCTTCCGGAGCCAAGCCCGACAATACTTTGGGTTTTCGGATTGAACCTCCATTGGTCCGGCCCCAAATCACCAGTCCGGATTAGACCTTCTATACCATACTTTCGCGACTGTACAAATATGCCGAAACCGGTAAGCCCCGTAACCACACCATCGAATTCGTCTCCGACGTGACCGCTGAGCATCTGCAGTATCAAAACAGTTTGAAGCTCTTTTTCCGCGTCCTCGGCCCGCTGCTCCGTGAAGCTGATGTGTTTGCCGATTTCCGCCAGATTCTGCTCTTGATCCTTGAGACACGACTCATTTCGCAAATAGCATTCCAAGACGCGATGAACAAGCAAATCCGCATACCGCCGTATCGGGCTGGTAAAATGACAATAGTGTGTTGAAGCCAGCGCATAATGACCGACATGCAGCGGCGCATATTCGGCTTTTTCGAAGCTCCGCAAGACAGCCAGATTCACCGCGAGCGAACAGTCGGCGCCTTTAACGGCAGCCAACAAATCCTGTATGGCGGCGCGGTCCGGCGTCCGCGGCATACTGTACCCGAAACCCCTGACAAGCTGTGAAAGATTTCTCATAGTCAGACTATCCGGGTCAGGATGAATCCGCCGCATGAACGGCACGTTCAGCCTGTTCAGAAGTGACGCCGCCGCCTCATTCGCTTCAACCATAAACATCTCGATTATCGTGTGCGGATAGCTGTTGTCGGCAGGACATGCATCCACCACCCGGCCCGATTTATCCATTATCAACTCCGTCTCCGGCAAATCCAGATGTATCATTCCGTTTCTCGTCCGCCGGCTTTCAATAATTCGGCTCAGCGCCTCCATATTTTTCAGCAGCACGAGTGCTTCAGGCTTGATTCCCCTGGTGTGCCCTCTCAAAGCTTTGTCCGCCTGCTCGTACGTCAGACGCTGCGTCGAACACATAACGGAGTTTGCAAACCGCCGGGACAGAACGTTACCATCCTTGTCGTAAGTCAAATACGCGCTTTTGACATAGCGTTTCTGGCCCGGCTGGAGGCTGCATACGCCGTTGCTTAAAGTCTCCGGCAGCATCGGAATCGTCTTGCCCGGCAGATAAGCGCTGTTGCCGCGGTTTTTGGCTTCGGCATTCAACGGAGAATCCACCGGCACAAAATTGCTGACATCCGCAATATGAACACCCAGAACCCAATTGCCGTCGCCATCTCTGTCCAGGCTTATCGCGTCGTCAAAATCCTTCGCGTCCGGCGGGTCAATCGTGACAATCACCTTTTCTGTTATGTCCTCACGATTACCCGGACGTTCCGGGTCAAATCCGGCTGCGGCGTCGTGTGCCTGCTCCAGACAATCGGCCCCGAACGCCTCCGGCAAATGATACTGCCGGATTATCGAGCTTATTTCCGCTTCATATTGACCCGACCTGCCCAGAACCTCGATAATTACGCCACGCGCGGCATATCTCTGCGTCGGATAGGAGAGTATCTCGACAACCACCTTGTCCTTCGCTGCGGCGTCCTTTGCAGTGACATCGTCCACACCGATTGGCTCGGGGAATCGGTTTCCGTCCGGCTGAACTACCCATCCTTCCGGTCCCTTCAACAAGGTTCCCACAAACCTGTTTTGCCCCCGTTGAAGGATTTCCACCACTTTGCCGCTGTAACGCATCTGGTCGCCGCGCATGCCTTTCTTTACTACTTTGGCGGCGACAATGTCCCCGCTCATAGCTTCACGTGTTTCATCCGGCGGTATAAACAAGTCGCCGTGCGAGTTCGGCTCCAGCGGCGTTACAAACCCGAAACCTCTCGGGTTTGCCCGGAATGTACCTATGATTCGCCCCGACAAAGCCGGCAGGCTCACCAGATTTCCCGTACCTATGACCACGTGACCGGCCAGACGCAACTGTTCAAAAGCCAGTTTGAACTGCGCGTAATCTTCCCGACTGACCCCCATCGACCTGGCTAACTGCGCAAGTTTCAGCGGTGCGTAATCGGTGTGTTTCAAATGTCTTATTATTTTTTGCTTGAAAACTTCTGCCATTCGGCCTCCCTCCAAAAACGAATAAAAAAAGCACCCGGGCAATTTCACCTTCGCCGGGCGCTGTACTGTTCAACTAAATTAATCCCTCTGTTCAAACACCGACAGAATAAAACAACGATACGTGCAGCTTTGCCGCCATCTGAAATCGGCCGCGATTAAACCTTTTTCGCCCTCAGACCCCAAAGACGCTTTGCCAGGCGTGATTTTTTGCGCGCGGCGGTCTTCTTGTGCATCGCGCTGGTCGCAGCCGTTTTGTCCAGCTTCGTGGCTACGAGCCGGTACTGCGCGCCGGCCGATTCCACATCGCCTTTGCTCAATGCCGCTTCAAAATGCTTGATTAGTGTCTTTACCTGGCTCTTGCGCGCGCGATTAGTGATTCTCTTTTTTGCGTTTTGTCGAATTCTCTTCTTGGCTGATAACGAATGGGCCACTTCTATCTCCTGAAAAAACCATTATCCTTTTATTCGTTTTACAATATTTATAAACACCTCACTGAAAGACCGATTACGTCCCTTTGCTTCTTAACTTATCCACTCGCTGACGAACGTCTTTGAAACCAAAATCGAGTTGAGCGATCTTCCGATAGATTTCCAGTGCCTTTTCGGTTTCGCCCTGCTCCTCATAAGCACGGCCCAGATTATACCGCAATTCCTTTGCAGTACCATCATCTTTTATCTCGTATGCGTCTATGGCCTGTGTAAACACATCGACCGCATCCGCGAACCAGCCCTTCATAAGGAAGCACAACCCCGTTTTTCCCATCGCGGCAATCTTATGCCGGGGGTCTCTGTGCGCCTCCTGGAACAAAGGTATCGCCTCGTCATACCGCTTATTCCGCAGCAGGCGAACAGCGTACTCGTATTTGGCCTTCAGGTCGGTCGGATAGTTCTCCACGCATAGACAGTAATGTTCCATCTCCGTACGGTTGAACTGCGCCATCAGCTCCGCAACCGCAGCATCGCCCCCAACTTCATCCGGCTCAGCTTCAAGGCCGCCTTTGGCCTCTCTGATTTTGCGTTTGAGCTGACTTATTCTCATCTGACCTGCCCGCTGTTTGAAGCTGAAGTCGCCCTTGCTCTTGTACGTGCTTTCCAGCAGCGCTATTGCCTCATTCTCGGACTCTTCTTGCTCCAAATCAAACAATGCCTGAGCCAGATTGAATACGTTCTTGGGCAGATTCGGGTCCTCCGCCAGCGCTTTGCGAGCCTCTTCCACCACGGACAGGCGAAAATCCTTGGTTTTGACAAGACTGTCCTGTGCACGAAGCCTCTCCTGCATCTGCCGGTCCTTAATCGACTGCCTGAAATCACCCTCCCGGTCGTACTTGCCTCTGGAAACAGTCAGTTCGGCCGTGAGGTTCTTAAGCTCGTCCGTTATTGCCGCATCTGCGGGCCTGATTCTGGCCGCACACTGGCACGCCGCGAGGGCCTTGTCAAACTGACCAAGCGCTGTGTAGGAATTCTTTAGCAGCACATATACTTTAAAAGACGGTTTCTTGGCAGCGTTGTTCATCTGAAACAAATAGTTCGCAATCCAGTTCGCTGTTTTCGTAAAACCGCCTGAGACCGCAGCTTTCAGCATCACCCCGGCATGCGACAAACTGTTGGGGTCCTTGGCAAAAAGGTGCTCGGCGTTAAGCATCTGCTCCAGGGGCGTCTTGCCCCGCAGCCGTTTCACTCGTTCCATCATCGAGGGCTTCTTGCCCCCTTTTCTTTGGCGCTGCAAGGCCAGTTCACACAGCGGTATATGGCCCTCCTCAACCGCTTCCGGCGTGCTGCTGAGGCCCTTGAGGTATAGCTCAATAGCGTAATCGTAATCATTTACCGCAGCTACCTGCTTGGCCTTACTGAAAAAACTGGAAGCCCTCGCCACCGCGGGGTCAATTTCCCCGGGCATATCTCCCAGCCAATCATCTTTCTTGCCGTTCTCATCCGCCCCGAAGTACGAATCCTCGCCTCCGACGACACTGCGCACACCTTCAAGCTCTTCCTCTTCCTCGGCGCTGCCAACAGATTCCTTCAAAACATCCTGCTGCAGGTATTTGCCTTTGGCGGCAGCCCGTTTTTCTGAGAGCCTCTTCACCTCCGCCGCAAGTGTTTCATCCCCGGGTCTAAGCTTGGCGGCATATTCACACGCCGAAAGCGCCCTGCCCAATCGACCGATTGCCTCATAGGAATCTTTCAGCAAAAGATATATCTGCAAGGAGGGCTTTCGTGCCTTTTTATTCGCCAGAAAAATCAAATCTGCAATCCACTTGGCCGTATCCTTATAACCGCCTGCTGCCGCTGCTTTCAATATTGCCTCGGCATACGGCAGATAACTCGGGTCTTTCGCAAGAAGGTATTCGGCGTTAAGCATCCGCTCCAGAGCAGTTTCGCTTTTCTGCCGTTCTGCAACCTCCTCTGACGAGGCCTTCTCACCGCCCGCTGCCTGCCGCTTAACAGACAATTCACGGAGCTTTATATGCCCCTCCTGGATCGCATCCGGAGCACAACGCAGCCCGTCGAGGTACATATCGATAGCTGCGTCGAAATCGTTGTGTTCGGCTGCTTTTCGCGCGTTGTCAAAGAAAAACCTGGCCTTGGCCTCTGCGTCGCTATTATTTTTTTCCGGCATAACCTTTAACCGAATTCCCTTATTGACACGCCATTTACAATATCCATCCTAAATCTTCGGCCGGAATTTGTCAACAAATAAATACTTGTATAAAGACTTAGGCCGTGCTATAAGGAGCGCCTGACGCTAACGTATTTAGGAATCGTAAAAACGGCTCGGACGGAAAAACAATGTAACACACAAGAGCATGGATAACTCAGGTTATTAGAAAACTTACGCCTTGTGCAATATGGATATGGAGGAACTCGCATGATAACGGCCCTTGAGCAGTACGACCCGCAGATTTACGAACTCATCAGGCAGGAACAAGCACGCCAGAGCGGCGCCATTCGCCTGATTCCTTCGGAAAACTACGTCTCTGCAGCCGTCATGTTGGCCACCGGAAGCTGCCTTACCAACAAGTATGCCGAAGGCTATCCCGGCAAACGATACTACGAAGGGCAGCAGGTTACGGACCTGGTCGAAAAAATAGCTCAGGACCGCGCAAAGAAGTTGTTTAAAGCCGACCACGCGAACGTCCAGCCCTATTCCGGCTCCATCGCCAACTGGGCGGCATATCTGGCCCTCGTCAAGCCGGGTGATACAATTATGGGACTTTCGCTCAAGCACGGCGGGCACCTGACTCACGGGTGGCCGGCGACGGCATCCGGGAAGATATTCAATTCCATTCAGTACGGTGTCAGCCCCGAGACCGGTCGGTTTGACTATGACAAGCTGGCGGAGTTTGCAAAAAAGCACCGGCCAAAGCTCATTATCTCCGGCGCTACCGCCTATCCGAGAGAAATCGACTTCGAGTTATTCGGTCAAATAGCCAAAGATGTCGGCGCATACCATGTCAGCGATATAGCCCACATAGCCGGCCTTGTCGTAGCGGGCATACATAAAAGCCCCGTACCATACGCCGATATTGTCTCGACGACCACGCACAAGACGCTCCGCGGACCGCGCGGCGGCATGCTGCTGTGCAAGAAAGAATACGCAGATAACGTGGACAGGTCCGTTTTTCCGGGCTTGCAGGGCGGGCCCCATATGCAGACGATAACGGCAATCGCCGTGGCGCTGGCCGAGGCGGATACGCCGGAGTTCGTCGCCTACGCCAAGCAGATAGTCAAGAACGCCAAAGCCCTCGCCGAAAAGCTTCTCGAATACGGTTTCGACCTCGTGTCGGGGGGGACCGACAATCACCTGATGCTAATCGACCTGCGAAATAAAAATGTGCCCGGTAAAAAACTGGCCAAGGCGCTTGACCGGGCGAGAATTGTCACCAATTACAATACCATACCCAACGACCCCGCTCCGCCGGCCAACCCGAGCGGGCTGCGCATAGGAACTCCGGCCATAACCACAAGAGGAATGAAAGAAGAACAGGCCCGGCAAATCGCCGCTTTTATAAGCCGGGTGGTTGAGAACATCAACAACGAGTCGGTAATCGAAGATGTGGGAAGGGAGGCGCTGCTGCTGTGCTCGCAATTTCCCGTGCCGGACCACTTTATTATACCGGGCAGAAATAGAAGCAGCGTGTAGCGTGAAGCGTATTTTGTGAAACGAGACAGCGAATGCGAGATACAAGATACAAATTACGAGATACTAAATACGCGATGCGAAAGATGCTCAGGGACTGAGCGCATGGGGCGGGAAGAACAGGTACTGGTCGTCGAGCGAAAAGTTCTTGAACAGGCAGGGATGTTCGAGGGGCTCGCATTTGACGTGGAGCGCTATCTCGGCAGGCTCTTTGTTCCGGGCGTGCCGCGCTTTATGCCCCGGTCGAAGGCCGAAGCCAACCCTGATTATAAGCAGCTTATTCCCTACGTGATTATGACTTATGGCGGGAAGTACCTCAGTTACATCAGGGGCAGACGGGCCGGGGAGACCAGACTGGTCGGCAACAGGTCCATCGGCATAGGAGGCCACATAAACCCCGTCGATGATGAAGCACCCTTGTTCGATACGGCCCTGCGTCAGATGTACCGTACCGCTGTTGAACGCGAAGTGGCGGAGGAAGTGTCGGTAGAAACAACCCACACCGACCGGGTTGTCGCTTTGCTCAATGACGAATCCAACGAGGTCGGAAGCGTGCACCTCGGAATCGTCCATTACTGGATTCTGGACGCACCGAAGGTTGCCAGGCGTGAGCAGATGATTACCCAGATGTGCTTCATGAGCCCCGCCGAGCTGCAGGAAGTCCGAGATAGTATGGAGACCTGGTCACAGTTGTGCCTCACTCAACTTGCCGAGATGGCCAAAACCGCAGCAAACACCGGCCACCGGATGGCGGATAGCGGATAGCGTATATCGTAAAGGATATTCGATATGACTAAAGATGAGCAGAATGACATGCTGGATGCGGCAGCAGGGATTTTTCTTCGATGTTTTGTGCTGGCTGTGTGTTTATTGCTGTTATGGTTTGTTTTCTTCCTGGTGGGAGCGGATTGGGCCTACGGCATTCATTCAAGATGGTTCGGGTTGAGCAGGCTTCATTTTGACCTTATGATTTATTACGGGCTGGCGTTTTTCAAAATGGCCGCCATCTTGTTTTTCTTATTACCTTATGTTTCTATCAGGCTAATCCTGCGAAAGAGGCGGTAGCCGGAACAACCGGGGACGACAATAAGGACATAATCTTGTGTGCAACCCGTGCGCTGTACTGTTGCGGGCGTATCACCTTCCGTGATGGCAAGTCCGCCCCCGGCCCCCCTCATTGCTGCGCAGGGAGAAATCTCCCTCAATACTCATCATTCATTACGCATATACGCTTAGGTTGACCACTTTTTTTTCTTGATTTTTGATTTCTTTCCGTCTATTTTATCATGCGAAAGCCGGATGAGAGGCTTTGCGGAAAACCGCTTGCGTTTACGGGATTTCTGGGTGGTGAATGTGTCGGATTGGCTGTTGGGGAGGCGTGGATTGATTTTGGGTATTGGGATGAAGGGAGAGCGCAATGAAAAAAGGTATTGTAGGTCTTGCGTTGGTTTTGCTTTTGGCTGGGTGCGAGAGTGGGGGGCCGGCTGTCTCGAAATCAGAGATGGGCAACTTGCAGATTAACGTTTATTGTCCGGAAGAGATGAGTACGGCACCGGCGGAAATCTATCTTGACGGGGTGTTCATCGGCAACGCCACCGGTCAGCTGCCGGTAATCCACGCCAGACGGGGCAAGCGCGTGGTCAGGGTGGAAGCTGCCGGGTGCAAACCGTATGAGAAAAGCATAACCATTCTTGGTGAGCCGAACCATCAGGTGTTGAACGTGTACCTCGAGAGGCAGTGAGGGGACAGACGTACGGATTGGTTTCAATCGGACCACGGACGACGGGCGACGAATTTGCCGGGAATTGCAGGGTGGCGAGGGAGGTCTAAGGTTCAAACTTGAAGGTTCGTTGGCCGTCGGGTGCTATCTGTGAGATTCCTTTCCACAATTTGGCAGCGAGGGCTGAGCGGGAGCACAAAATCAGGATATAAAGGGGGTGGCCCTTGGCATATATTCGTTGATATTCGAAATGGGTGTATCCAAGGGATTTGATTTGGGTGACATACAATTCTCGAAACACTTCAGCATGATGGTTTGCGGGAGCGTTACTTATCGGAGAACGCCAGTCACATGCTGGCCCCAGATAACGGTCCAAGTTTGAGTTTGGGTCGTGGAGGTAGTTAGTTCCCCAGTTCCGCAAGGCGTCAAGATGGTCGGGAAAAAAGATTATCAGGTCAGCTCGCGGTTGTGAGAGCAGCTTTAAGGTGGCAAAATCAAGATGAAGTCCATAGGGGTCGAGAAACGCAAGAGAAAGGGTTTTTTGAGGTATTTTTTCGACAATCTCTTTTATTTTCTCATTCCCGTCGCCGTGTAGCACTTGGGCGTCTGGTTTTATCTTGCCGATTCTCGAGTTGAGGGCAGTATATTTGCGGCTGTTTTTCTCGCACAAATGCAATCCGTCGAAGGGGTGACGAGCGTAAGCAGCGATTAAGGGTGAACCCCAATCGAGATCTTTTGAGGTTTCTAATCTCTCGATTCCTGCACCGGCAAAGAGATCTATATAATGCAGGCCCGACCATTTTTTCTCTTTCATTGAGGCGGTGAAGGCGTCAATGTATCTCATCAGGAAATAATGCTTATCGCGGGACCACTCGCCGACGGTTGGAATATGCAGACCGTCATCTGTGGGTGTGGGGATTTCAGACATAGGTTAGTTCCGGTAAAAGAGGTATTTGGTTCCAAATGCGGCCGTCGAGGGTGCGGCCGGTTTTTTTCTTGTTGGTTCCGCCCCATTGTTTGAAAAAAAAGGGAATACCTGCGGCGAGGCACTGGTCGCGGATATCAGTGGCCCATTGGGGCTGCATTGGTCTTGCGCCGGGGCCGGACTCGCCGCCGACGATGACCCAGTCGATTCCTTCAAGGTTGATATTGGCGATTGGGCCGAGGAGGGGTTCGAAGGATATGAACTTTATTGCGGCAGGAGTTTGCCTTAGGTGGTCTATGCGAAAGCTGTAACCAGCATTTTCGACGGTAACGCCCATCCATACGTTTTGGGGCCAGGGAAGATCGGGGCTTAGCTGCAGCAAGCGGTGAGAACGCTTGGTTAATATTTGAAAGCGATGTTGAGAAGCGCGAACCATGATGTTGAAGACCTTGGAGATGAAACCAAAGTCGACGGCCTGGTGAAAAAGGTCACTCATCGAATTGACGAAGATTGTGCGCGGCTGCCTCCAGCGCAGAGGTGTTTTGAGCAGATGTGGGTGCAAAGTGACACGGAAACCTTTGGCATAGTTACGACTGCCGGCGGCCTTGAGGCGCAACGCAAAGCGCTCGGCATAGCAATTGCGGCAGCCGATGCTGATTTTTGTGCAGCCGGTAACGGGGTTCCAGGTAGATTCGGTCCATTCGATTTTTGATTTTTGGGCCATCTGTGCTCCGTTCAGAGAATACATTCGGAAAGATAATACTTTGAAGGAAAAAATCAATCAATTTGTGCGATAGGGCCGAATTTCTGAACTGCGCTCGAAAGGATGTTGGGCATTAGGTGCCGAAGATGATTTTTCTGGCGTGTTTTCTGAATTCGGCGAGGTGGGGGGAGTTAAGGTATGCAAATTCGGCGAAGAGCTTTTCGGCCATTCGGTCATAGGCGAGGGCGGCTTCGATTTCGTCGGTAAACAGGCCCTAAAGCCCACCATACAGCGGCAAAGCACTGACCACTCACCAACTCCGTCTGCACTCGGGGCAACTCAGGCGTTTGTGTCGAAAGATGTGGGGAGGGTATCGGCGGTCTTTTTTTGCCATCGGCGAATTTTTTCGGTCAGCCGGTTGATAACATCTTTGTGACGGCCCGAATCGAACAGGTTCCTGGTTTCTCCGGGGTCCTCATTCAGGTTGAACAACTGGCTGTTGTCGCCTTTGAAGAGCGAGAGTTTCCATCCATCGGGAGAGACTACGGTGCGGACTGGAGCGCTTAATTCCTGTTCGGTGCCGACGTTCCACTCGATGAAGACGTGATCCTCGGCCGGTTTTCGGCCCTTGATCAACGGCACAAGGCTCTGTCCCTGCAGGCCCCTGCCGGCCTTGCCGGCCTTATTGCTCATCAGCTCGAGCAGCGTAGGAACCAAATCGATATGGCTGACCGGCTGTTCGATAACATGCTGTCTGCGGCCCATCCACGGGATGCGCATGAGCCAGGGCACCCTGGCAGCTTCTTCATACATGACGCCTTTTGTCACGAGGCGGTGCGCGCCCATCATATCGCCGTGGTCGCTGGTGTAAACCACGATGGTGTTATCGGCCAGGCCAAGCTCTTCGAGCGTGTTCAGGATTCCGCCCACGCATATATCGACCTCCGTGACCAGCCCCCAGTAGCGGGCAATCAGTTTCCGAAAACTCTGTTCATCGCTGCCGTACTCCTTGATTATCTGTTCGCGCTTTTTGCGGTAGACCAGCGGCTCATTGTCTTCGAGCGGGTCGTCGAAGCTGGCCGGCAGGTTCACGTAAGCCGGGTCGTACTCCTTGTCGAATGGCCCCGTGAAGGGCATGTGCGGCTCGAGAAAATTCACGTAGAGGATGAAGGGTTCGCCGCGGTGACGGCGGAGGAAATCGCAGGCCCTTCTTTCGAGGAACTTCGGTTTGGACTGCTCGAAGGGCAGGCCCGCGGCGAAAGTTCGCCCGAAGGCCTGTCCCTCGGTCTTGTAGCCAAGCGATACAAGGTGATAGTAGTAATCGGTCCGCGCATGCTCTTTGTCGCGGACCTTTGTGTAACGCTTCCAGTATATGTCCTCTATCGAGACCCATTCCTCGAAGCCGTGCTGGGGGAAAATCTCGTCGCCGAGGTGCCACTTGCCCATGTACGCGGTGCGATATTCCGAGTCGTTAAGCAGCTCGGGAAGGCAGCGCGTTTCCGGCGGCAGGGGAAGATTGTTCCTGATAAGGCCGGAGGTGTGGGGCCAAAGGCCGGTCATTACCGAGCAGCGTGAAGGCGTGCATACCGGCTGCGTTACGTAGGCCTTTTTGAAAACAAAGCTCTCGGACGCCAGCTTATTGAGATTGGGCACACGTATCTTTGTGTTCCCATAAACGGCCATGGTGTCGGCGCGCTGCTCGTCGGTCCAGATAAAAAGCAGGTTCGGTTTGCCGGGTTTCTTTTGCTCAGCGCCGCCGGCGGTTTTCGGCGTCGGCAGCGCCAGTGCGAGCGAACCGGCGGCGGTAGTTTTAATGAAGTCTCTTCTTGTCATTCGCGTGGACATCTCACATTCTCCCACAGTATTTTTTTGTCGCCCATCCGTTTTTACTTTTTGCTGAGCTGGTCGGGGTCCCAAATGGTTGCAGCTATGTGCTGCTCGGGAATTTGTTCGGTTGTATAGTAGTATATAGTTACGATTTTGCCGTCCGGTCTTTGTACAGAGCGGGTGTATCCGATATCCCACGTTCGGGCGTCATTGCGTAAAACAATTTCCTGCCCCCAGGTATTGCCGTCATCTTTGCTGATTCTTGCCCGGATGCCCTGCGGTTCCCAGCGGTAGCGGTAGGCCGAGCAGATGCTGCGATAGGCATAGGTAACGCAAACCCGCCCGTCCTGCAGCCTGACCAGGCTGGGCGGGTTTCCGTTACTGCTTCCGGTATCGGCAACCTGGCTTAGGAATTCCCACGTCTGACCATTATCAAGAGACTGGTAGACATCTATCCAGCACTTGCGCATCTTTTTGGCGCCGGAGATATCGACGTCGAGCCTGCGGCGCATAGCTGAAATCAGATGGTTCTGTGAGCAGCGAGCGGTCGAAGGCATCACCGAGCGAATCTTGATGGGTTCGTCCGTCATCCAGGAAACGAATTGGAATGTTTTTCCGCCATCAGTGGTCCGACAGCAGAAAGCCCTGTCCTGTACCGCTGCTTCCACCCTCGGTTCCTTTGCCGACAGAAAGACCAGACAATCCTGTGGGCCGTTAACGATGTAATCCGTTCGTGCTGTCAGCGGCCGGCCTATTGCGAAATCCGGCAGTTCGTACGGACCCCGCCACGTTTTGCCCCTGTCGTAGGAGATAAAGAATTGCGCCGTGTCCACTCTCATTGCAAAACCAGGATGTGCAAAATTGATGTTACCGGGGGTGGGGACTGCTTCGCCTCCATCTGCCACGAAGTTCTCAGGGTCTTCCACCGTCCATGTTTCGCCCCCATCGAGGCTTCTGGCCAGAAGGGCCTTGCCGCTGCCGCCGATGGAATGGCTGCAATCCTTCGGAACATAGTCTGCCTGGTGAAATCCCACCAGTATTTCATTGCCCCAAATCCAGACGCCGTTGTTGGCCGGCCACCCGCAGAATCTTCCCCGCTGATGGCAAACGATAACGTGTTTGAGTCCGGGACGCGCAGGAGTGCCTGGGGCCTGCTCGGAGCAGGCCTCCCCCTTGAGTTTTTCTGAACATCCAACGGCAGAGGCAAGACAACAAAACACAACGACCAACAAAATAACTTTCTCACGCATACTCTGTCCTTTCCTGAGCCTGTATTTGCCCCAAAAGCGGCCTGTCGGAAAATCGAAGCTGGCAGTATAGCGAAAAAAACGCCCGGACGGAAGAGGGTACTCGGTGCAATCTGCAATTTGAAGCTGGAGGGAAATGACTTTTCGAATGCCCTCGAATACGTTGGTCGCTCGATAATTAGGGCCGGCCAAGAAAATACTCGAGTGTGGGCATGGAATATTGAATGCAGGTAGAAGGAGAGCGGTACGGCGATGAAAAGAGAGGCAGGAACCCGCTTTGGAGGCATGTTCGGAGTGAGGAGCTACCTGCGGGTTAGAGGCCGTTTGAAATCGTTGAGGATGATTGATAAGCGATTAATGGCGGAGGTTGTTTCTCTCGGCTCAGGGTCACAGGGGCGAGGGGAGGTTGAAGAAGGCCCGGCTGGCGGTGGTTATGGTTTGGGCGAAGTCTTCGAGGGTCATGCCTTTTAGGTCGGCCAAAAACTTGGCCGTGTGAATCATAAGAGCAGGCTCGTTGACTTTTTGCTTTCGCATGGGTTCGGGGGACATATAAGGGCAGTCGGTTTCGAGCATTAGTCGGTCCAGAGGCACGACGCCGGCGGCCTCGCGGGTCTTGTCGGCGTTTTTGAAGGTTACTACGCCCGTGAAAGAGAAATAGCAGCCCTTGGGCAGAAGGATTTTTGCCTGTTCGGCGGAGCCGGAGAAGCAGTGGAAGACGATTTTTTTGACGGCCGAGCCGTATTGTTCAAGGATTTCCAGAGTCTCGTCGAAGGCCTTTCGGCAGTGGATGATGACTGGGAGGTTGAATTCGGCTGCGATTTTCAGATGTTCGACGAACGCCCGTCTTTGGTCGTGGTGGAGCGAATGATTGTAGTGATAATCCAGGCCGGTCTCGCCAATGGCAACGACCTTTTGGTGCTGGGTGAGTTTCTTGAGTTCGCTGATGGTATCGGCGGTTACGGTTTTGGCATCGTGGGGGTGGATAGCGACGGCGGCGTAGAGATTTTGAAAGCGAGCGGCGAGTTCCACGGCCTTTTGATTTTCCCGCGCGTTGGTTCCGATGGTTATCCAGCCGGTGACGCCGGCCTGTCGGCTGCGCTCAATAACGCCGTCGATGTCGCGGGCCAGGTCGTCAAACGTCAAATGGCAATGCGTGTCAATCAGTTCCATAAGGTCTTCAGGGTACAAAGGCGTTTTGGTAATGTCTTATTTGTGGAGGGCCGGTTCGGCCGAGGACGATAGTCACGACGTCGAAGCGGAAGGGCCTGTCTTCTATGTTGTGGGCGGCGAGGAAATAGCGGGCGGTCCTGAGAGATTTGGTTTTTTTTGGGGCTGTGACGACGGACTCGACGGCGTCGAAGGTTTCACCCGCCCTGGTTTTGACCTCGACGAAGACGATCGAGCGGTCGGCGTCGACCATGACCAGATCGATTTCGCCGGTCTTACAGGAGAAGTTGCGGGCGAGGAGTTTGAGGCCTTTTCGTTTGAGGAAGGATTCGCAGCGTTTCTCGCCCCATCGGCCGAGCCGTTTGCCGTCGGCAAGTAACTTTTGTCTGTTCAGCAGCAAACCAACCAATTCTTAATTCTGCCCCGTGCTATTGGAAGCGCTGTGTTCGCTGTGGCGGTGCGTGAGCTTGACGGCCTTGCCGGTCCGTTTGCGGAGGAAATAGAGTTTTGCGCGTCTTGCCTTGCCGCTCCGAACAGGTTTGATATCCACGATATTAGGTGAGTGGAGGGGGAAGATTCGCTCGACGCCCTCGTTGTTTACGATTCTGCGGACGGTAAAGGTTTCGTTGATGCCGCGGCCTTTTCGCGCAATCACTGTGCCGGTAAATACCTGCAGGCGTTCCTTGTCGCCTTCCTTGATTCTGCAGCGAACGTCGATGGTATCGCCTATTTCAAAATGCGGGATATTTTTTCTGAGGCTTTTGCCTGCAACCGCATCCAAGATTTCTGTTTTCACTGGTTTTTCTCCTGACTTATCCGGTCGTCAATGGTTTTTGAGCAATCTGTTATCAAATGCTGTATTCAATCACAAGCCACGAAGCCGACATTATATGAACATTGTCATTTGAGGACAAGCGATTTTTTTGAAACGGTTGAAAACGGGCGTCCGGGGCGCCGGTACGAGGAGGATTCCGGTGCGTCTTGATTCTTCAGACCGGTTTTGGCGGCGCGTATTCGGGGGATTTCCGGGACCAAGGTGGGTGTGTTTCAAGTTGAAGGAAGCGGGGGCCAAAGCCAAATCTCAGGGCTTGCCGGGCACAGCGGTCGCGGCGGTATCAATCTGTTTTTTGCCGTTTATCGACTGAATCTGGGGTTGTTCCTCATATTTTTTGCCGTTTGCAACCTGGACGCCGAGGCGGTCTTCCGCGGCCCTCAGGATAGTACCTAACATTTCGACATAGGACATACCCGCGATTTTTGACATTTTTGCCAGATGGCCGTCCCAGCACCATCCCGGATTGGGGTTGACCTCAAGTATTTTGGGATTTCCGTCTGAATCAACTCGCCAGTCAAAGCGGCAATAGTCTCTGCACTCAAGCCTCTCGAACAGTTTCAGGCAGCATTCGACGATGAATTTTTCTGTATCGTCGGGCAGTTGAGCGGGCACAGACTTGATGTTCCAGTAGGGTGATTCGGGCAGCCACTTGGCCTCGTACCCGCAGATTCTGGGCAGTTCGGGGGGCAGCGCGGAGTAATCCTCCTCGATGATGGGCAGGACGGTGTAGGATTCAGGGGGATTTCCAATTATTCCAACCGTAAGGTCTTTGCCGGTGAGGAACTCCTCTATAAGGATAGGCTTCTCGTAGCCGAACTTTTCCCTTATTTCGGAAATGGCGTTGACAAGGTCCTCGATGTTGTTTGCGACGCTCCTTTGGGTGATGCCAAAGCTGGAATCGCCGAAGTTGGGTTTAACAATAACGGGGAATGCAAAGGGCAGTTCGAATGTGCTGTCCTGGGGTCTGATAAAGAAGGCTTCCGGCACGGGTATGCCCATCTCCTTGGCAATTCCGCGGACGAGTGATTTGTCGTAGCAGAAGGCGAGGCACTGGGGCCCGGCGCCGGTATACGGCATGGCGAGTGTCTCCAGGAGTGCAGGAACATGCAGTTCTTTTCTGGCGTCGTTATTGTAACCCTCATCGCAGAGATTCAGCACGAAGTTAATCTTGCCGGTTAACTTGAGCAGGTCGTGAAGCAGGGTGTCGTGACTGTTAAGCCAGGTATACCGATAGCCTGGGAGTTCTCTTAAAGCCTCCTTGGCGCGGTCGATAGTATAGAAATCATCGTCATCGAAGACACGAAGGGGTTTTAAGGGGTCGGGTTTTGCCGGGTCGCCGAAGATTACGACGATGTTCTTCGTGAGGTCTTTTCCCTTTCGGGGCGTCCAGTTTTTCCTGACAGCAGCAGTAACGACGATTCTCTTCTCCATCATTCCGAGGTCCTGATTTCGCTGAGAATCTCCGGTAATCTGGCCGTGGATGTTGATGTTAGTGAAGCCGGCGGTCTGCAGGAGTTCGGTTATGCTCTTGCGGGTGTAAAGGCGTTCGGCATAGAACTGGTCGGCGATGACGCCTTTTTCAACGTGGGCGACGACTTCTCTGGATATTAGGCGCTGCTTGTCCAGCGAGAGCGAGCGCTCGCGGCAGACGAAGTACTTTTTGTCTATCCATTCCCAGGACCTGGGCTGAAACTTTTTCTTTAGATACTCGCCGTCCGCGACGTCGACAAGCAGTCTGCCCCAGGGTTTGAGGACCTTGAAGACTTCTCTGAGGACTCTGAGGTCGTCCTGAATGGTTTCGAAATAACCGAAGCTGTTGCCGAGAATCATAACGACATCAAAGCTATCGGCCTGGTAGGGGAGCTTTCTTGCATCGCCTTCCTTGAATTTGACGCTGAGGCCTTCCTTTTTCGCCTGTGCCTTTGCCTTTTGTATCAGATAGTGGGAGCGGTCGAGGCCCTCGACGTTCGAGAAGCCTCTTCGGGCCAGCTCGAGGGCGTCGGGTCCCTGGCCGCAGCAAAGGTCAAGGATTTTGTCCTCGGGTGACAGGTTAAGGACGGAGGAGAAGACGTCAACTTCCCTGGTGGTGACCTGCAGGTCGTCCACTACATCGCCGTCCGTTTTGAGGTAGGTTGCGTTGAAGATCAATCTCCACCACTCAGGCTGGACGTATTCTTCAAGATTGGGGACGGGCCCGAGTGATTTGGCGGTCCCCAAAGGCCCCTTTGCCTTTGGGGATGACTTCTGACCTGCGGCATCTTTATCCTTCATTTTATACTTCCTAAAAAAAAGTGAATTGGAAAACAATGGTAATGAGATTAACTAAATTGTACGAGATAAAGTCAACAAGAGTTTTTGCAAAATTGATTTTTTTTTATGAGAGCTTCGGGCGACGGGTCTTCTCGGAGGAGCCAGCGCACTCGGCGGCCGTTCAGAGCCGGCTGTTATCGAGCAAGTCCGGTCGGCGTTTTTTTGTTCGCTCGACAGCCTGCTCTCGCCGCCACCGGGCTATTTTGGCGTGGTCGCCGCTCAGGAGGATGTCGGGCACTTTCATACCTCGAAAGACTTCCGGGCGGGTGTACTGAGGATATTCGAGGAGGCCCTCGCTGAAGGAATCGTCCTTTGGTGAGTCTTCGTCACCGAGGGCGCCGGGCAGCAATCGCACGACGGCGTCAACGATGACCATCGCTGCAAGTTCGCCCCCGCTCAGGACGTAGTCTCCCACCGATATTTGCTCGGCATTAAGGCCGAGGCGGATTCTCTCGTCAAAGCCTTCGTATCTGCCGGCAATCAGGATGAGGCGTTTCTCTTTGCTTAGGTCGACAGCTTTTTGCTGGTTGAATCTCTGTCCCTGCGGGGTAAGGAGGATGACAGGGCCTTTATCGGGTGAAAGTTCAAGGACGTATTCGAAGCAGTCAAAGACGGGCCCGGGCATCATAACCATGCCGGGCCCGCCTCCATAGGGTTTGTCGTCAACCTTTCTGTACTTGTCAGCGGCGAAATCCCTTATGTTTGTAAGGATGATATCGACAATGCCGTTATCCCGGGCCCTCTTGAGAATAGAGCGGCCCAGAGGCGATTCGTACATCTCAGGGAAGAGTGTAAGAATATCGATGCGCATGTCCGAGAGTCTCTATTCGTTGGAGGCCGCTTCTTCTTTTGGCTGTTCAGCTTCGGTGGGCGCCTCTTCGACGGTTTTTGCTTCGGCCTCGGCTTTTGCCTTCTCTTCGGCGGCCTTTGCCTCGGCCTCGGCTTTAGCTTTTTCCTCGGCGGCCTTTGCCTCGGCTTTAGCTTTTTCCTGGGCCTGTTTTGCCTCGGCCTCGGCCTTGGCCTTGGCTTTTTCGGCGGCTTTTTGTGCGGCTGTTTCTTCAGCTTTTGTGAAGAACCTTCCCTTGGCGCGGGCCGCGGCCCTGGCCTTTGCCCGTCGTGCGGTTCTGACCTCGGCGCATTTGTGCTTGATGCCGGCGCGAAGCAGGATTTGGGAGACGGTTTCACTTGGTATTGCGCCCTGCTGGAGCCAGTACTCCACGCGCTGCCGGTTGAGAACGATTTGTTTGGCTTTGTCTTTTTCGATGGGGTCGTAATGGCCCAGCTTTTCGATAATCTTGCCGTCGCGCGGCGTTCGTGCGTCGACGGCGTTGATTCTGAAGAACGGGCGATGCCGTCTTCCCATTCTTGTCATTCTTAACTTTACTGCCATAATTCTCTCCTGTACTGAGTCGTTTATAGTAAATTTTCGCGATTCGGTGTTTCGAATCACGAAACACGTTTGCAGCGCAGTGCGTAGCCGTTTATAAAGATGGCGAAATTGGCCGGGTCGATTTGCGCGTCGGCGGCAATCCTTTGTATTTGCTCGTCGGTCAGGGCGTCGGCGGTTTCTTTCTCAGCATGGGTCATTATGGCGACAGCCTTTTTCAACTGGTCCAATTCTTCTGCGGTCGGCGCGACGAGCATAGCCAGTTCGCTGCTGCCGTGATTATCCTGGAACTGGGTCCTTACCAGCCTGCCGTAGTCGCTATCGACAAAGCGAGCCACTTTTTCGAGGTATTGCTCAATCGAGATTTTCTGTCTTACAGCCGTTTTATTTTCCTTTTCTGTCCTGCGATTCCATTTTTATTCTAACACCGCTTCTACTTTGACGTCAGCACGAGCGGGCTGGGGCTGACGACCCACCCGGCGGGGCGCAGGCCCGTGCCCTGATGGTCGAGGTCGCCGAGGTCGCGGCGCGCTTCGTCGGCCAGCGCGAGCAGATGTTTTACCACATTGGGGCGGCGGTCTGCAAGATTGTTTTTCTCCGCGATGTCATTTTCGAGGTCGTAGAGGGCGATAGGCGCATCGGGTATGGGTTCTCCCCAGTTGCGTTTTTTGGATTTGAGAGGCAGGTGGAGCTTCCATTTTCCGGAGCGGACGGCCTGGAGCTGGTCGATCTGGTAGTAGTAGAAGGCCCGGTGGGGAGACTTTGCGTCCTTTTTCCCAGCCATCAGCGGCCGGATGTCTTTGCCGTCGATGGTTCGGTTGGCCGGCAGTTGTGCACCCGCGAGGGCAGCAAAGGTCGGGAGCAGGTCCATGGTGATGGCCATTTCGTCGCAGATTTTTCCGGCAGGGATATGCTGCGGCCACCACATAATAGTCGGCTCGCGCATGCCGCCTTCCCAGGTTGTTCCTTTGTGGCCTCGCAGTGGTGCGTTTGAGCCGCCGTAATTGTTGCTGGCGCCGTTGTCGGAGGTGAAGACAACGAGCGTGTTGCTTTCGAGGTTGAGGTCCTTGAGGGTATTGAGTATTTGGCCGGTGGATGAGTCGATTTCTTCGACGGCGTCGCCATAAGGGCCGTTGGCGCTTTTTCCGCGGAATTCCTCGCCGGGATTCAACGGGTCATGGACCATGGTGTGAGGCAGGTACAGGAAAAAAGGCCGGTCCTTGTTCTTGCTTATGAATTCAATGGCTTCTTCGGTATATCGTTTTGTGAGCGTGTTCTGCACAGCGGGGGCCTCGATAACTTGTTCGTTGCGAAGCAGCGGCAAGGGCGGATTCTCGCGCCGCTGCTCGCTGCCCATGTCGTTGCTATAGGGGATGCCGAAGTAGTAGTCGAAACCCTGGCGGGTGGGCAGGAAGGGAGGCTGGTCGCCGAGGTGCCATTTTCCGATACAGCAGGTGGCGTAGCCTTTTTGTTTCAGGATTTCGGCGATAGTAATTTCGTTTGGGTTGAGGCCCTTGTTGGCAACGGGAAAGAGCACGCACTTTCCGCGGGAGTCCTGGTGCATATCGACTCGCTTCGGGTAGCAGCCTGTCATGAGGGAGGCGCGGGAGGGGGTGCAGACGCTGCTGGTGACGTAAAAGCTTGTAAATTTAATTCCTTCAGCGGCCATTTGGTCGAGATTGGGAGTGCGGTGGACTTTGGAGCCGAAGCAGCCGAGGTCGCCGTAGCCGAGGTCGTCGCAGAAGATGATGATAAAGTTGGGTTTGTCGGTTCGGGAGCGTTTCGGGCCGAAGAGGGAAGAGGCGGCCGGCGTGCAGCCGGAGAAAGCTGTCGCGGTCGCGCCGGCGGCGAGGAACCTTATGAACTTGCGGCGTGTGATTTTATATTGCATGGGCAATTATCCGGCGGGAAGGGATTTGTCAGACCCGTCTTATTTTTCCCCTTCGCTTAATGACTCTTTTTCGTCTCGAGCGCTGTTTTATTTTTCTTCCGGAGGTCATAGCGGCGGCGAGCGTGTCCATACCGGTACGGCCGGAGAAGAGGCTCTTGAGGCCGCCTAATTTTCCGCCGCTCATCGTTTTTAGCATATCGCGGGTGCGTCTGAAGGTTTTTACCAGTCCGGCGACATCATTAGGCTCGGCGCCGGCGCCGGCGGCAATTCGCCTCCGTCTGGACGAGTCTATAATATCTGGTTCTCGTCTTTCGTGCCGGGTCATGGAATGGACGATTCCTTCCATTCGGCGGAGCTCGCCGTCGTCGATATCAAAATCCGCAAGCTGCCCGGCCATTCCGGGCATCATTTTAAGCAGGTCTTTTATGCCGCCCATTTTTTTTACGGCCTGCATCTGCTTGAGGAAGTCGTCGAAGCCGAAGCTGCCTTTAGCCATTTTCTGCTGCAATTTGAGGGCCTCTTCGGCCTGGAACTGCTCCTGGGCTTTTTCGACGAGGGTTACGACGTCACCCATGCCGAGGATTCTGCCGGCCATGCGGTCGGGGTGGAACTCTTCGAGCTTGTCGAGTTTTTCGCCGACGCCGATGAATTTGATGGGCTTGCCGGTGACGGCTTTGACGCTGAGGGCGGCGCCGCCGCGGGCATCGCCGTCGAGCTTGGTAAGTATAACGCCGTCGAGTTCGAGGCGCTCGTTGAATTCTTTGGCGGAGTTGACGGCGTCCTGGCCGGTCATGGCGTCACAGACAAGATAAATCTGGTGCGGGGTGACGGCTTTGGCAACGTCGGCGACCTCAGTCATCATTTCCTCATCGATGTGGAGCCGGCCGGCGGTGTCGAGGACAACCACGTCGTGGCCGGATTCTCTGGCGTGCTTTATGGAGTTCCTGGCGACTTTGACGGCGTCTTTGCTGTCTTCGCTGTAGACGTCGATGTTAAGCTGCTGACCCAGAATAATCAATTGCTCGATGGCAGCGGGTCTTTGCAGGTCGTCGGCAACGAGCAGCGGTTTCTTGCCCTTGGCGACGAGGTATTTTCCGAGCTTGGCGGCGGTAGTGGTCTTGCCGGTGCCCTGCAGGCCGGCCAGCAGGATGACGGTGGGGCCGGGGGAGACGAAATAGATAGTCGTATCCACGGGGCCCATAAGCCTGGTCAACTCGTCGCTGACGATTTTTACCATGACCTGACTGGGGTGGAGGCTCTTTATGACTTCGGCGCCAATGGCGGCGTCCATGACGTCTTTGCAGAACTTTTTGACGACGTGGTAGCTGACGTCGGCTTCCAAGAGGGCCTTCCGGACGTCGCGCATGGCGTCGGAGACGTTGGCCTCGGTGATTCTGCCTCGGCCTGCCAGCGACCTGAAAACGGAGTTGAGTTTTTCCGTCAGTGATTCAAACAAGGCGTTTTTCCAGACTCTCTTAACAATTGTCGGAAGGTCTTAGTGCAAAGATACCTTTCGGACAAACACAGGATTCTAACGCTATTGGCGCAGTTTTGCAAGGGCGAAATCTTCCGGTTGCGGGCGTGCAGCCGGGGGTAAACGCGAAACTTGCGGCTTAGGGCGGGCGAATGAAATGAGGACCCGAAGGGTCAGACGCGCCAGTCTTTGGAACCTTTTATGAATTTGTTCTGGACAATCAGGCCGACGGCGGTCGGCACCATAAGCGCAACAGGGAGGAACCATTTGTTGGTGAAGACGAGCTGTTCGATTTGTTCGGGTGTTTGTGAATAAATGTGCAGCAGGGCGAGTATTCCGGCAATCATCAGAGCGCTGCCGCCGAGGCTGGAGAAGAGCATAACGGCTATTTTGAAGATGATAAAGGAAATCATGCCTCCGGCGATGATGCCGATCAGTGCGCCGGCCCAGATGTATTTTTCGGTCAGGCCGCAGGCGTACCAAATGCCGGAGGTAAGCATTCCGCCGGCGATGGCTCCGAGGATGCTGACGGCCCATCGCATCAAGGGGACTGAAATACCGGCCATGATGCCAAGGCCTATGAGGCCGGACCAGATGTGGCTGTTCTGGCCCTGGATTTTTTCTCCTATTTTTACGCCGAGGCCGAGGCCGAGCAATCCGAAGCTGATTATTACCAGTATTTTGAATACGCGCCAGCCGTACAACAGGCATACTATCCCGAAAGAAATAAAGGTGACGGCTTCGAGGAAGTTCAGCGAGGTGACGTACTGCCAGATTAAGTCCGTTGGGACAATGGCTTCTTCGGCGGCACGGTCCGATTTTTCAACTGTCTGAGCAAGGATGGCGAGATAATCCATCATTTCTCTCCTTTACTTTTTTCTCGTACAATCAGAGAATCGGCTCAGGCTGTCAATCAAAGGTCAGCGGTTCCGCCATCGCTGCCTCGTACCGGCGGAGGATTCATCGTTTTCATCCGATTCTTTTTTCTTTTTCGGTTTTTTCTTTCCGCCCGGACAGAGCAGTAACTGTTCGATGGTTCCGAAGGCAATCATCGCGCCAAAAACGGCGGTGTAATACGAGGGCTTGCTACAAATCGTGCGGACAGGCTCGGCGCCCTTGTACGACAGAAGCAGAATCATGCCGGCAAAGACGAGGATTGTCCCCAGAGCGGCGCAGCACAGAGCCGAAGTGAAACGCCAGAGGTAAGCGCCGGCCAGCAGCAGAAGTACCGCCAATGCAGCAATTATCGCCCAGCTATGCAGGGGCAGGTGTGAGCAAGCGTGCTTGAGGCCGGTGCTGAAGTCGGCTTTATAGAAGGCGGTCAATGCGGCAAAGCCGAAGAGCGCTGCCAGGGCGGCCGTCATTATTGTTATGAATATCTTTTCAAGGATAACAGCGAGGATTGCCCCGACCAGCACTGAGAAGAGGGTTGGCAGTATGTTTCGGTCGGCGAGGAAGAAGCCGCAGATGCCGCCGCCGAAGGCGCCGATGAGGGGGACGAGGATTTTTCTGAGTCCGAGGCCTCCGAGCCAGATAAAAAGTCCGAGCAGGACGGTGACTAAGCCTGCGCCGATTAGAACGGCGGGGCTGAGCTTTGCAGCCATTCGTTCGAGATTTTGCGCTATCTGGAGCATATAAATATTATCGGCCTGTGCGTGCGATTTCCGTTAGATAGTTGATGTTCTATTGCGGATGAGAGGAGTCGAACCTCCACGGGCCTAAGCCCACAGGCACCTGAAGCCTGCGCGTCTGCCAGTTCCGCCACATCCGCGGACGAGTGAATAGTAAACAGTTTTTCCGGGTTAGTCAAGATGTTTTGGGCCGGTTTGCGCAGGCGGAAGCGAAGGTTGATTTTGCGGCTTCAGTTGTTAAACTGGCGAGATGGGACCTTGTTTTTAAGGAGATGTTACGAATGAAGTTAAGAGATTCAGGCAAAGCGATTGTTATTGTGTTTTTGATGGTGTGGCCTGTGCCGGCGGCAGGGGAAATGCAGGTTGGTGTGGTCAAAATGCCGCCTGCGGACAAGACCAACAGCTTCTATGTTTCGAACCGGCCGCCGCTTGAGCCCAGCCCGCTGATTAAGCTGCCTATCGGGTCAATTAAGGCCAAAGGGTGGCTTCGGCGCCAACTCGAACTTGAAACGGAAGGGACAATCGGGCATCTGACCGAGCTGAGCAAGTGGTGCAAAGCTGAGGGTAACGCATGGCTGAGCCCGGAAGGTGAGGGGCACAGCGGCTGGGAGGAGCTGCCGTACTGGCTGAAAGGATTTGGCGACCTGGGCTATGTACTTAAGGATGAGCGCATCATTAAGGAGGCTCGGGTATGGATAGAAGGGATTCTGAGCAGCCAGCGGGAGGACGGGTGGTTCGGGCCGCGTTTGAACCTCACGAAGCAGGGCGGCAGGCCGGATTTGTGGCCGAATATGATAGCGCTGAACTGCCTGCAGTCGTACTACGAGTATACCGGGGACAAGCGTGTTTTATGCCTGATGACCAACTATTTTCGCTGGCAGCTTTCTGTTCCCGATGCTGACTTTTTGCCCGCGTCCTGGCAGAAGAGGCGGGCGGGGAACAACCTCGAGAGCGTTTACTGGCTTTACAACCGAACGGGCGAAAAATGGCTGCTTGACGTTGCGCAGAAGATTCACGAGCATACGGACAACTGGACCGACGGCATCGCGAGCTGGCACGGCGTGAACATTGCGCAGTGTTTTCGGCAGCCGGGGGTGTATTATGTGCAGGCGAAAGACCCGAGGTTCATCCGGGCGGCGGAGAGAAACTATGAGACGGTGATGGGGCTGTATGGTCAGGTGCCTGGCGGGATGTTCGGGGCGGATGAGAACTGCCGGAAAGGGTACGACGACCCGCGGCAGGGTGCCGAGACATGTTCGATAGTTGAGTTTATGCACAGCTTCGAGATGCTGCTGAAGATTACGGGCAACCCGCTTTGGGCGGACCGGTGCGAATATGCAGCGTTTAATTCGTTTCCGGCGTCGCGGCCGCCAAACCTTAAGGGGCTGCATTATCTTACGGCGCCGAACATGATTCAACTGGACCGTCACAATAAGAGTCCGGGCGTGCAAAACCGCGGCTGTATGCTCGCATATAGCGCGTATCCGGAGACGTATCGCTGCTGCCAGCATAACGTTTCGCACGGCTGGCCCTACTATGCAGAGGAGCTGTGGCTGGCGACACCCGACAATGGTCTGTGCGCATCGCTTTACTGTGCCTGTGAGGTCGAGGCAAGGGTCGGCGACGGCACGACGGTGAAAATAGTCGAGACTACGGAGTATCCTTTCAGCGAGAAGGTTACTTTGAAGATTTCGACGCCGAGGCAAGTTCGTTTTCCACTGTATCTGAGAATTCCCCGGTGGTGCCGGGAGCCAAAGATAAAGGTTAACGGAAAGCCCGTCGAAGGGGCGTTTGAGCCGTTATCCTATGCGGTGATTGAGCGAGAGTGGGCAAGTGGTGACGCTGTAGAGATAGAGTTTCCCGCGCGGATTGCAGTCTATGTTTGGGAAAAGAACAAGAAATCGGTATCGGTCAACCGCGGCCCGCTGACTTTCTCTTTGAAAATCGGGGAAAAGTGGGTGAGGTACGATGGGAACAGCACGAACAGCCGGAAATGGGTTGAGTGCGGTGACACCTACAAGTGGCCCGCTTATGAAGTGTACCCGACGACGCCATGGAACTACGGGCTTGTTGTTGACCCTGTAAATCCCGCGAATTGCTTTGAGGTTGTCAGGAGGCCGGGGCCGGTCGCGGGGCAGCCGTTCACGCCGGAGGCCGCTCCGATTGAGCTTCGCGCGAAGGCAAGAAAGCTTCCCGAATGGACGCTGGACAATCTGGGCCTTGTAGGGAAGCTGCCGGACAGTCCTGTTCGGTCGGAGGCGCCGATTGAGACGGTGACCCTTATTCCGATGGGCTGCGCGAGGCTTCGCATCTCGGCTTTTCCTACGACAGGTCCGTATGAATGCAGGTGGTGAGCACTGAGGGATGATGAGTTAATTGTCGGCAGGCATAGGCGCAAGAAGCATCGTGGGCCTGTTATTCTGATTTGACCGTGTTCAAGAAGAAGGATTTTTCGTGAACTTTGTGGTCATTGGGCGAGTTGCCCGACCCGACGTGCAGTGAACTTGTGGAAAGATTTACTTGCCGCAAGCACAGTAGTTTTCCGCCCCGTGCCGGTCTATTGGAAACAGGTTGATGTGGCCGGTTGACCTCGACACCCGAGAATTACTTTCCTTCACAGCGTTTAAGAACTCCCTAAACGAGTGTGGCAGGCGTTAATCAGATTTTCCTAATTGACGATCTGTAAGCTGGCTAAAGCGACGAATTTGTCATCCACGAGCTCGAAGACTCCGTCGAGGCCGGTCACGGTAAAGATGCCCTTCGTGGCGGGAGCGACGTTGCAGAAAAGAAGCCTGTGACCGCAGTCGGCCAGCAGCTTGCGCAGCTTCAGGAGCTTCGAAAGGCTTGAGGAGGTGACAATATCAACTTCGGAGAAATCGACTACGACGTCACAGTTGCCGCGGTCGCGAACCACGTCGGTGACAGTCTTGAGCTCATCGGCCATATTTGGCTCCTTGGGCAAGTCAACGAGGATAACATCGTCAGACCAATCCTGAATTCCCATTTCAAGTCTCCTAATCCAAACTAAAATCGTTTGCGGAACTTTCAGCTTTTTGTATCGGCACGAGTTTAGGACAAGTTAAGCGAAAAAGGGGCGGGCCTCAATTAGTCCTGTAACAGAGGCGTGTGGAAGCTCTGTTTATCTGTATTGTGAAGCTATGCTTAACACAGGCGGGCGCATGAGAAAAGAAAAAAGCCGGACCGTCGCGTGCTGTTTGTATTTGTGCACGCGTCAGACTGAGGGGCAATAAAATCCGTTCGGGCGGTGTTTTCTTTGGTGGAGAGGTCAGCATTTGTGCGGACGAGGCCGGCTTATCGGACTTAATGGGAAAAGTCGGGCTTATTATACAACCGCTCTGTTCAGATGCGAAGCGGAGGGCGGCAGGCGGCAAGAGGGTCCAAGCATATCTCTTGGGAGCCATGTCTAAAGATTACGCCAGAGATAATGGCCCGGACGCTTTATGGGGCCAAGCAAGGGCTTGAATGGTGCTTCAATTAAGGAAGGCGGCAGGCTATCCGGCGAGTTGCTTTTGCATAATTGATAAATCAACCAGAACTTCATGCATTTATTTGTGGGCGTAATGCCGCAGTTCGTTTAGCAATTCTGCGAAGGCGTTTTTCATCCTCCTGTGGTTGCGGAACGGCCCTGAGTCTTCATAGTGGACGGGGGAACGATGCTTGCCGCTTTTTCTATTTCAAGTGTACAGTATTATGCCAACGGTGGCCACCCACACGAGGATATCGAATATGAGAGGTTTATCTGTGAGCAAAACCACTTCGGGACTGCCGCCCTCGCCTTTTTGGTGAATAAGAAAAAGATACCGGAAGATGCCGTAGAGGACGAAAGGAATGGTGTAGATAAGGTTTCTGCTGCCCACTCTGGCAACGGTTTCTTCGGACATGGTATACAGCGAATAGGTAATAACGGTGGAAGCGGTAACCACCGAGATCATCTGGTCGAGCAAATGGGGGCTGTAGTCCTGGAGGACCTTTCTATGATTAGAGGCCTCGAGTTTGAGCGTGACCAGCTCGTGCCTTCTTTTGCTCAGGCCCAGGAAGAGGGCGAGAAGGGTGGCACAAATCAGCAGCCAGGAGGTCATCTCCACGCCAATAACGACGCCGCCGGCAGCGACGCGCAGTATAAACCCAAGCGTAACGGCGAAAACATCCAGGATAACTACATGCTTTAGCATAAAACAGTAGGCCAACTGGACAGACAGGTAAATTAGAGCGACGAGAAAGAACGGTACGCTCAGGTATAAGCCGGCCGCCAGAGAGATGGGTATTATAATGGCCACGGACAATATCGCGTTAGAGACTTTGAGTCTGCCGGATGCGAGCGGCCGGCGAGACTTAACGGGGTGAACCCTGTCGGCCTCAAGGTCCACAAGGTCGTTGATGACGTACACGCAGCCGGAAATCAGACAGAAGATAATAAAGGCAAACACAGCTCTCAACAACAAGGGCAGATTAAAGAGGTTTCTCGAAAACAGAAGGACAGCGAAGATGAAGCAGTTTTTTGTCCACTGCTTCGGACGCATGCTTTCCCAAATACATTTAAGTGTGTTAGCCGGCATATTACAGGAAGCGCTCAGCTTGTCTTTTTCCCAACTTATCAGTAGTACCACATATGTTCCTGCAAGAGGGCCGATTCTCAGCGATGTGGTATCGTAGTTTCCCGAAATCAAATACTCTACATTATTCCTGTGGTTTTGCAAGGCTATTTCTTTCGAGGGCGTCGGGCTTTCCTATGTGAAGCTATATGTGGTGTTTTTAGCTCAATGAGCCTTTTGCCAGCGGGGGGCGGCGCAATTCGTCTATGGGAAGCTGTGCTGAAGAGATTTGCGTTATACAGGCCGGTGAAGTAAAATCACGAGATGAAAGTGCATCAGGGCAGGCGTACGATTTTGACGCGGTAAGAGTTTGGTGTTTTGAGCGAGGAGCTTTAGTGAAGACAGCGAGAGGGCTTGTGTGGATGCTCTTATGGGCAGGTGTTGCCTTGGGCGCGGACAAATCTTTTGTGTCTTATACCGAGGATTATGGCGAGCCGGGAGACAAGGCGCCTGTTATCAAGCCGTGGAAGCAAATCCCGCTCGATTCACAGTACGGTGGCTACTGGATTGTAACCGGGGATGTCGATGGGGACGGCGAAGCTGATATTGTCAGCGCGAGAAACGTAGATAAGGATGATGTTCACTACACGTCGACGGCGGTGGCCCAGCGTCTGGACGGCAGCGTGATTTGGCGCTGGGGAGACCCCAATATCGGCGACAAGAAGCTGCGCTACGACGTTGCGTGCCAGATTTATGACTGGAACGGCATTGGAAGGAGTGAGGTGATTCTTTGCACGAAAGGCTATCTGGTCGAACTGGACGGCGCGACGGGAAAAGAACGGCGGCGATTACGCATTCCAGCCGACGCGAGCGACTGTTTGGTTTTTGCTAATCTGTCCGGCAACAAAAAGGTCACCGATGTTCTGGTCAAGACGCGCTACAGTCAAATCTGGGCCTACAATTATGATGGAAAACTGCTGTGGACGGTGAGTTATCCCGGCGGCCGGCGGACAGCGCATCAGCCGCGACCGATTGATATAGATAATGACGGTAAAGATGAGATTATGGCGGGCTACGCCATGCTGAACTCCGATGGGTCGGTGCGGTGGCAGTTCAAGTCTGGGAAAATGGAAAAGGGGAAAGGACATCTTGACTGCTGCCGGGTGCTACGAAAAGGTAAAACGCCCCAGGAGTATCGCTTGGTGCTTACCTGCTGCCAGGGCAATAACCTGGCGTGCGTCGACGGTAACGGCAAAATCCTGTGGGAAGTTCCGGGCTATCATTTTCAATCCGTCCAGGCGGGCAGAATCTATCCTGATTTGCCGGGGCCGCAGATTATTGTTGATATTGACCACAGTCGTCGCGGTCAGGCTCCTCTATGGTTACTGGATGCCAATGGAAGGCAACTCGGTCGAATCATGACAGACTATTGTCGGCAGCATGCGTTGCTGGACTGGGATGGCGATGGATATGAGGAAATCATCATTGCATTCGGTCACGGAGTCTTTGATGGGGCGGGCAAACGAATCGCCACTTTCCAGACAAAGGGTTCGGGCGGTACTCTCCTGCTCGGTGACATGACAGGAGACGGCGTCTCCGATGTCACGATTCTGGCAAGGACGCCGGCCATCGTCTACATTTTCAAGAACGAAAAGGGCAAAGAAGAACAAGAAACGTCTCCCTTGGGCTGCGGGGTGAATTTCACCTTATATTGACAAAGGAACCTGCTCCTTTCGCAGTTGAGAGGCCGTCGCAGAAACAGTGCCCTACAGTTTTCTGTCGAGTTTTCGGTAGCTGATGGCTTCGGCGATATGTTCAGGGGCGATATTTTCTGCGCCGGCGAGGTCGCCGATAGTGCGGGCGACTTTGCAGATTTTGTCGTGGGCACGGGCGCTGAGGCCGAATTCCGTCATTGCGTGCTTAAGCATCTGCTCGCCGGCGGAATCGAGCTTGCAGAATTTTTCCACTTCTTTGTGATTCATTCTTGCGTTTGTCATTACTTTGCCGTTGCCGAAGCGTGTGGCCTGAATGTCTCTGGCCCTGACGACGTCCCGTTTCATCGTGGCTGAGTCAAGCTGGCTGGCTTTGGAGCGCAGCTTGCTGAAAACAACGGCGGGGACATCGATGTGGATGTCAATTCTGTCCACGAGGGGGCCGGAGATTTTGGAGATGTATCTTTCGATTTGGCCCGGCGTGCACTTGCATCTTCTGGCATCGGAGCCGAAGTAGCCGCACGGACAGGGGTTCATTGCAGCGACGAGCATGAATTGGGCGGGGAAGCGGATAGTGCCTTTGGCCCGGGATACATTTATGAAGCCGTCCTCGAGGGGCTGGCGAATCATCTCGAGGACGTGCCTGGGGAATTCGGCGAATTCGTCGAGAAAGAGGATTCCGAAATGGGCGAGGGAAAGTTCACCCGGGCGGGGATTGGTTCCGCCTCCGACGAGGGCGGGGCCGCTGGCTGAGTAGTGCGGCATGCGGACGGGCCGCGTGGCCATCAGGGCCTTGTTCTTGTCCAGGAGGCCGACGGAAGAATAGACGCAGGTTGTCTCGAGTGATTCTTCCAGGCTCAAAGGCGGCAGGATAGTGGGCAGTCTTTGGGCGAGCATGGTTTTGCCAGCTCCCGGCGGGCCAATCATCATTATGTTGTGCCCGCCGGCGGCCGCGACGGTCAGGGAGCGCTTGACGCTTTCCTGTCCTTTGACGTCGCCGAAGTCGAAGTCGTAGGTTGATGCTTCGCCAAACAGCTCGTCGATATCAACAGTGGTCGTATCGAGGCATAATTGTCCGGAAAGAAAGGCGACAGCCTGGGCCAGCGAGCCGACGCCGTATACCTCTACGTCCTGAACGACGGCGGCTTCTCTGGCGTTTTCGAGGGGGACGACCATCCGGCTGAAGCCTTTCGCGTTGGCGGTCATAGCCATATTCAGGACGCCGTTGACGGACCGCACGCGGCCGTCGAGGGCAAGCTCGCCTATGATAACGAAATCTTTGACGCCGGAACCGACCAGGACGCTCTGGCCGATGAGCATGCCGAGAGCGATAGGCAAATCGAAGGCGGGGCCGGCCTTTTTGACGTCGGCGGGGGCGAGGTTTATCAGCGATTGTGTTTTGGGGTATTTGTAGCCCGAATTGATAATGGCGCTTTTGACCCTTTCGGTGCTTTCTTTTACGGCGGTATCGGGCAGGCCGACGATGAGCGATTTTTCGAATCCGCCGCGGGCGACGTCCACCTCGACTTCGCAGACAATACCTTCGATTCCCACCAATGTGACACTATGAAGCCTTGCCAGCATACTTGGTCTCCCTTCTCTTACGATTTGAAAGCGAGCATTCTAAGCCGGTCAAAGGTTTGCTGCAAGTATTTTTTGGGTATTTTTGGCAGCAAAAATGGCGGTGTGCGGATGCTTATGCAGATTTTGACGGCGGTGGCGTGCGGGAAGGTTTACACGGAGGCCGTATTTGCCGGCTAATAACCCGACGTGTCCTAACAGCCGATTAAGGGTCTATCGACGGTCCTCCAGCCACCACCGGCCCAAAACCAGTATGTCACCCCAGTCGGTCACGCAGTCGTCGTTGAGGTCCACGACCTCGGTTACGTACTTGGGAACGCATCTGACAGGCCACAGGGCGATATCGTCGAAGAAAACGACGCCTTTGCCGCCTTCGGCCTGAGTCGTTCTGTCGCCGAAGCCGATAGAGAGGCTCACGACATTGGTCAGGTCAACCTCAAGGACCAGGTCGGCCAGGGCGATGTTCCAATCAATCCACTCCTGCTTCTTGATGTCTTCCACATCATCGCCGTAGGCGCCATAAGTATGCATTGTCTCATCGGCGCCGTCATTGACGGCCACCCACATCGGGGCACTGTCATTTGTCTTGACTCCGTAGAACCACAGCACAAGGGCGGCCTCACCGCTGGCCAGCCAGTCCTGCGGTGTACCGAATGTGCGAGTGGCCTCGGCGTAATTTGCGTCGCGCTCCCAGCCGGTGTCGCGATAGGTCTCATAGGAATACCACATGGCCTGCGAGCCGGAGTGGGTTCTTGTGAGCGAAAGCTCTATGCACGAACCCGTACCGTTGCCGTTCATACCTTGTGCATCACCGCAGCCGTCTTTCCAGGTCTCGAAGATGTAGTTGGGGTTCTGGGTGTAAGATTCCATGTCATCGATAACACGGGCCTCTTCGACGGTGAAGTACCACAGCCAGCCATCGACTAAGATACCGCCGGTCTGCTCCTCAACAATCATCCAGTAGTACGTCTTGCCCAACTGGAGGGGTGGTAGAGCATAAGCAGCGGCGGTCTGACTGCCTTTGTATGCGGAGAGCTGGTTGCCGGCAACAGCGGCCTGATTGTCACTGAAGAACACATGGTGTTTGACAGCGCCGTCGCCGGGACTCCAGCTAAGGACTAAGTCTCTTGCCTGTACGCCGGTCGCCTTGTGAGCGGGATACGGTCCGTAGGCCCTGTCAAAGTGCGGCTCAGCCCATACGTGGGTTCTGCCGCCGACGACCTCAATCATTACCTCTCCTCTGCTGGGAGCGCCGAAGGCGGTTATCCTGCCGGCGTCGACGTCGGCCTGAATTCCAGCCGAAACGTCGCCGTTCAGCCACATCTGGCCGTGCGTGATATTCATGTACCAGTCATCGTTATCGTGTATGAAGGCCCCGGCATCAACAACACCGCCATCAAGGCTGATGGTAGCGGAACCTCGTGCGGGCGCCCTCAAATCTCCCTGGATGGTAAGGGCGCCGGCGTCCATATTGATAATGCCGACGCCGTTGTCACTCTCATCAGCAATGATGAGCGCATCAACGTTCACTTCGCCGCCATTCATATTGAGGGTGGTTTCGCCGCCGAGGGTGGACATAAGCAGCGGACCGGCATTGACGACACCACCACCGATATTAACGGTGATGAATCCGCCTTTACGCAGGTTCAGCCAGATATCCTCCTCGACATTGACAATTCCACCGGTGATATTGATCGTGCCTGTGCCATCGTCGCCGATGCCAAGAGCACCGGCGTTGAGCTCGCCGCCGCTGACGTTAAGCTCCATCGTGGCACCCTCGCTGTCGCCGGCTCTGAGCTCGCTGCCGACGCTGAGAACGCCGTCAAATAGACGGAGTATCCACGCTCCATTGTCCGCAACGCGCATCCCGCCATCGATGTTGATGCTGCCGTCGTAGATTTCAAGGATGCCTGTTCCACGTTCGTCCTGGGCATTCCAACTGTCGTTGACCTGCATGTTGGCGCCTTCGAGCACTAACATGATTTGCTCTTGGCCTTCGTAGGCTTGCGGGCCGCTTATCGAACCGACGTTTACGTTCCAATCAACTACCGGTCCCTGATAGGGTTCTCCGCGAACAATTGCGCTGTCATCATCGCCAGGTCCGCCGAAAGGAGCTACCGGGTCCCAGTTCCTGCGCGAGAGCCACAGCATGCTCCATGGATAAGCGTTGGTCCAGACGTACGTCTGTGGCCCAGCTTCCTGGCCCAAGGATATTACGAGGTCAACCGATGAGCCGTAGGCGACGGATGCACCTGCAGAAGGATTGGAGCTTATGACAAGGTCCGCAGGAACGGTATCGCTGTAGGAGGTAGTAACCGCGCCTTTGTTAAGACCGACGGCGTTAAGGGCGGCCTCAGCCTGTGACTCGGTCATGTTCAGAACGTCAGGTACGGTGACGGGCGCGTGGCCTAAGGATATTACAAGGTCAACCGATGAGCCGTAGGCGACGGATGTTCCCGCAGAAGGATTAGAGCTTATTACAAGGTCCGCGGGCACTGTGTCGCTGTATGAGGTAGTTACGCTGCCTTTGTTAAGGCCGACGGCGTTAAGGGCGGCCTGAGCCTGCGACTCGGTCATGTTCGGGACGCTGGGTACAGTAACCGGCGCGTGGCCTAAGGATATTACAAGGTCAACCGATGAGCCGTAGGCGACGGACGCACCGGCAGAAGGATTGGAGGCGATTACAAGGTCCGCAGGCACTGTGTCGCTGTAGGAGGTACTTACGCCGCCTTTATTTAGGCCGGCGGCGTTAAGGGCCGTCTCGGCCTGCGGCTCGGTCATGTTGCGAACGTCGGGTACACTAACCGGCGCACGGCCTAAGGATATTACAAGGTCAACCGATGAGCCGTAGGCGACGGATGTTCCTGCAGAAGGATTAGAGCTTATGACAAGGTCCACAGGCACTGTGTTGCTGTAGGAGGTAGTTACGCTGCCTTTATTTAGGCCGACGGCGTTGAGGGCGGCCTCGGCCTGCGCCTCGGTCATGTTCAGGACGTTGGGTACAGTAACCGGCGCGTGGCCCAAGGATATTACAAGGTCTACCGATGAGCCGTAGGCAACGGACGCACCGGCAGAAGGATTGGAGGCGATTACAAGGTCCGCAGGCACTGTGTCGCTGTAGGAGG
>DATKVV010000052.1:0-5414 GCA_035529895.1 Sedimentisphaerales bacterium | reverse complement strand
AAGATGATAGCTGAGGTGTCAACATGGCAGGCCGAACGTAACGACGCAGAGGTAAGCGTGGATTGGCAATTCACCACTGCGGATGCTCGAGCAAAACTCAAAAAATTATACCCTGTAATTTAGGCGTTACGGACTACTAGCGATAATGGCCCCGAAAATGAAGATTCTGCCGATCCCGATTTCTTTAACAGCGCAGGCCAATTGCGCGGCGCAAAAGGCTCACTTTATGAAGCCGGCATTCGCGTTCCCTTTATCGCTCGGTGGCCCGGCCGGGTTGCTGCGAACAAAGTCAGCACGCATATATCCGCCTTCCAGGATGTCATGCCGACATTTGCTCAATTCGCACACGCCGACTGCCCAAAGACCGACGGTATTTCCCTTGTACCTGTCCTGAGCGGAAATTTCGTCGCACAAAAGCAGCACCAATTTCTTTACTGGGAACTGCCTATGCGAAGCGGTAGCCAAGCTATCCGTGCCGGCCGCTGGAAAGCTCTCCGGATGAACACAAGGAAGAATCCCAATGGCCCCCTCGGACTTTACGACCTCGACACCGATCCTGCCGAAAAGCACAATCTCGCCCAGTCTTACCCCGAACTTATTGAACGTCTGGCTAAATACATGAAAACCGCTCATACCGAACCACCGGCGTTTTGAATGATAATTGATTATGCGTTGAGATTGGCATACCCGCGGGCGCGGGCACAGGCTGGTTCGCTTTGCTGGTCGCAATTACGGGTGCGGGGGGTGAGGGGTTGGTTTGTGCCCGGGGTTCAGGTCGGTTTGGGACGTTTTTTTTGATGGGCTTTGCGCACGGGGGTGGGGTATCAATTGACAGATTTGACCACAATATACATATCCTCATATATATATTGAGAAACCTCTCTCACACTCGCGGGAAATTCGAACCATAAATTTCTTTAAACAACTGATTTGGTCAGCATAGTGGCGGATAGTAATCTCAGCAGACGTAGCTTTGGCATGTTCATGCCGCAAATAAATATTGCACAGCCTCCTCAAGGTCATATCGCCATTAGTGGTCTTAGACATTTTGGTCTTGCCATTATGTAGAAATGCTGCCTGTTCGAGATACCGTTCCAACGCTTGTTTTTTGTCTTTTCCAAAGTAATGCATTTTTCCTTTGACCTTTTTGCAGTACTATCCGGTTGAATGATGGGTAAGTGGAAATTTGTCTGAGCGAGTTTTTCTTTTTGTTTTAGACATCGCACACCTCCGTAATAGAAACAGTTAGATGCAAAACGGATGTTCAAAACGTTCATCGCTTTTTGGGAAATTCTTAAGTTTCTGATATTGCTAATCTTATGGATTCACGATTCTTGCGATTTTATGAGCTATTTAGCTCTTTGGTTGTAGTGAGGTTGTATGGATTTTTCTCACTTTTTACAGTCGCCATTCATCAAGCAGAGTCAACTGAGAAAGTTTGAGTTTTCAAGACAGAGTTGATATTCTATTGGAACTCTTTTGACATTTAAGGTAGCCAAGTTGATCCCGGAAGGAACGAATTGTGTTGAATGTTTAACTGGAAATGTGTGATTAAGTAATCCCCTGAGGAAAGGTGAAAAAATGAGATTTTGCTTGAAGGAAACGGTGAATGTGTTGGCCATAATCGGCTTTGTATTAACAGCAGCGGTGTTTTTCGGAACTGCGCAGGAATCTGAGGCTGGCGAAGCAGTGCCCGGCAGCCCCCAGATGCCTATTCGCCACATCGGGACAGAAGAGCCGGTTCTTGATCATCCGGACGGGGCACTCCGCCTGGCTGTCGGCGTAGAGTGTCGTCAGGCCTTTCGATGCTCCCGCACAGCCAAGGAAGAAACAGATGACCTTGGCTGGACGTACTATCACTCCCCAATGCTGGCATATTGGAAGGGCAAATTCTATTTGAGTTTTCACGGCACTCCGTCGAACGAGCACTTTGAAGACCACAGCCACACGCTTCTGTGCACTTCTGCTGACGGGCGCAATTGGAGCGGACCAGAGATTGCATTTCCCGATAAGGGCAGGTCATACCTGCTCCATCAGCGTATGGGATTCTTCATAGCACCCAATGGCCGGCTTTTGGTTCATGGGCACTATGGCTCAGAGCAGGATCCTTTCGGAGGACCCGGCAACGCAATCAGGGAGGTCCGCGAAGATGGTTCCCTGGGGCCTGTCTTTTTTGTACGCTATGGTCCCGGCTGGAATGAAGAAACGGCCAACGAATTGTTTCCATACTATAAGCAGTCTCAAGATAAGGGTTTTGTCAAAGCATGTGAGGCGCTTTTAGCTAATAAGCTTGTAACTGATCAGTGGTATGAACTGCAAAAGGGCCACCCCAAAGGAGCGTATGCAAAAGTTGAAGGAGTAGATGAAAGTCTCGATGAAACGGTCTCATCCGCCCGCGGCAAACGCAAGTCCCTTTCCTACTGGCATCGCCCGGACGGTACAGTTGTCGGCATTTGGAAACGCGCATGGACTTCGTTGAGTTTTGACGAGGGACAAACCTGGACCAGGCCGGTGCAGGCCCCGGGTATTCACCAGGCCTTCTCGAAGCACTGGGGCCAGAGGACCGAAGACGGCCGATACGCTCTGGTTTATAGTCTCGATCACGATGGGCTACGCTTTCCGCAGGTGATCATTACCAGCGGTGACGGCATCGACTACGACAATATGCTTTGCTGCTTCTGGGAGGTACCGACGCACCGCTACGGTGGAACATGGAAGAATCAGGGACCGCAATATGTCCGCGGTATTGTCCAAGGCAACGGAAATCCGCCGGGCCGGGATATGTGGATAACCTACAGCATGAACAAGGAAGACATCTGGGTCAGCCGCATACCTCTTCCGGTGCGGGCGTCGGTGGATAAGCCAGTCAGAGACACATTTAACGACATGGAGCCAGGTGGTGTGGTGACCGATTGGAATATCTACAGTCCTTGCTGGGCGCCGGTTAATGTAGTAGAGTCTGGAGAGCCCGGCAACAAAGTACTCCAACTGAACGACAGAGATCCGCATGATTACGCTCGCGCGATTAAAATCTTCCCCAGCAGCGGCAAAGTCACAATCAAATGCAGAGTGCTGGCCAAACAGGCTGACCGGGGACGGCTGGAGATAGATGTTCTCGATGTTCAGGGGCGAGGGCCAATTGGTATCCGTTTGGTCGAAGAAGGGAAAGTACAGGTTGTCGAAGAGGCTCATTACGAGAAGAGCGAAAATCCTCCCCTTGTTCGCAAAGAAAAGGTTCGAGATCTCGAGTTCACCTATCAGGCAAACTCCTGGCTGTCACTGGGGTTGGAGATCGACGCCGCGGTCGACAGATATTCGGTCATTTTGAATGAGAAGACCATATTGGAGAACACCGCTTTTGCGGAAACAGGGACCGAGTCTTTGGAACGTCTGTCATTTCGCACAGGCAAACATCGTGTCACCGGTAAACGATCTGCCACGTCGAAGGACTCGAGAGGCAAAGACGCTATCGATCCAGCTACGGACAAACCTCTAAAAGAAAGGCAGGCAGCGGCCTACTATATTGACGACATCTTCGTAGTCTCAGCAAATCAGAGGTGAATGAGGTTCAGTGGTGTGACTGAGCAAGGATATACAATGTTATATGGAAATCTTGGTTAACACTTGCCGAATGAAGAGCTTGTTGCGTACTCAGGGAATTAAAACTCAGGAAGTGTTGCAACAACGGCCTTGATTGAGTCTAATAGTATGCAGGCATCGAGACCGAAGAAGAATCTTTTTTTCTGCAGTTGGAGGTGATCATGAAAACTGGACCCGCCAAAAAGAAAATGAATCGACGCGATTTTGTGCTATCAGGTGCGGCAGGCGTGGCGACGTTTACAATTGTGCCACGGCACGTCCTGGGGAGGCCGGGCTACAAGCCGCCAAGTGAGAAGCTCAACATCGCCGGTATCGGCGTCGGCGGTCGAGGAGCAGGTGATCTTGCCGAGGTTAGCAGCGAGAACATCGTTGCTCTGTGCGACGTGGACCAGGTTCGCGCCGCTGATACGTTCAAACGCTATCCCAAGGCCCGCAGGTATACCGATTTCCGCGTCATGCTGGAAAAAGAACACAAGCAGATTGACGCAGTCGTGGTAGCTACGCCGGATCACACTCACGCCGTCGCCTCCATGGCAGCAATCAAGATGGGCAAGCATGTCTACTGTGAGAAGCCGCTAACGCACTCGGTCTACGAAGCCCGCAAAATCACGGAGGCCGCCCGCGAAGCTAAGGTGGCCACCCAGTTAGGCAACCAGGGCCAGGCTTCCGAAGAGGCTCGGATTTTGCAGGAGTTGATTCTTGACGGCGCCATCGGAGACGTGCGCGAGATCCACGGCTGGTCGAAACGTAAGAGCTTTATTACGCCGCGCGGTATCCCTCGGCCCGCAGAGACTCCCCCTGTACCAGAGACGCTGGATTGGGATCTGTGGCTTGGCCCCGCGGCCTATAGACCGTACAACCCTGCATACTTGCCGTTTAAATGGCGTGGGTGGTGGGACTTCGGGACAGGTGTCCTTGGTGACATTGGGTGTCATCAGTCTTCGGCTATCTTCAAGGCCTTGAATCTGGGCCACCCTACGTGGGTGGAAGCCTGCTCGACGAATGATATGGCGCCGCCCGAGATTGCTGAGGAATCGGCGCCGCTTGGCTCCATCGTTCGCTATCATTTCCCCGCACGAGGCTCTCGACCGGCAGTCGAGATGACCTGGTGGGACGGGGGGATGATACCCGCGCGGCCGGAGGAATTAGAGCCGGGGCGCAGGATGGACGGCCGTGATGGCAGCTTGTATATCGGCGATAAGGGCAAGATTCTCGGCCACAGACTGATTCCGGAATCCAAAATGAAAGAATACGGCTCGGTCCCCAGGGTCATTGCCCGCTCCCCGGGCCATCACCAAGAATGGATCGATGCCTGCAAAGGCGGCAAACCCGCCGGGTCAGACTTTGTCGAGCATGGCGGCTTGCTTACCGAGGTCATATTACTGGGCCTGATCGCTATTCGTACTAAAGAGAAACTCTACTGGGACGGCGAGAACATGAGGTTCACTAATAGCGAAAACGCCAATCAATACCTCAATCCGCCTTATCGCAAGGGATGGACACTATAGAAATCCCCAGTGGCTTTGAAGGAAACAGACTTGTAATATTCGTCTGGTGCAAGAACCGAACATGATAATCGTCCAATAGTTTATTATCAGTGCCCGTTTCTTTCTTCGGATTTTCCCTCTTAATTCTTCCATCCTTAGAGAACAGGGGAGTTCACTTCTTAAAACTTTTCGTAAGCGTTCACGCGGTTTTGGCTAAACAGGCTGTGGTTTTTATTAACGATGGAGATGGAATACCATCCAAATGACAACGACATGCATTACGCAAATACTCAATAACACTACGCCCTTGCAGACGACAGGTGGCGC
>DATKVV010000051.1:0-26796 GCA_035529895.1 Sedimentisphaerales bacterium | reverse complement strand
TTGAAAAAAAAGGGTAGTCCAAGACGGTCCGGGCGGACTTTTTGCGTAAACCGCCCCTTGCTGGCCGTTTTTGGGCGTGCTGGGGCAAACGGTGGGGGGCCTATTAAATCTCTGGGGTGCGCCAAGCGTGTACCGCAGGCCAAGCAGCGTCTTTTTTTTCAAGGGTTTTTTTGACAAGGCCCCTACCCCACGTTCCCGAAGGCGGGGGGAGTGGCTTGCGACGGTTCCATATATCCGCTCACGCAAAATTCTTAGTTTTTTCTACCTGAAGCAGTTGCTCTTTCAATAGGTCAAGCCGCTCTTGGAGCATGGCTTTGTGCTTGAGAACATCACGCTTGACATTGCGCTCGCAGTGCATTGGGTCAGTTACACCGAACATTCGAAGGGCTTTGAAGATAGCCCCCAGCCGCTTGCGCTCGGCTGGTATGTAACGCTTCTTGCCGGGGCCAACCCAGATAGGCGTCATGGCGTTTTTGTTGGCTATGAGCTTTTGAACATACGCCTTGATGGGGTCTTTGAGCCTTTGTTCAATTTCTGCAATTTGTTTTCTCCACAGGTCGGGTAAGACTTCCTGCTGGATGTGCCTTTTGACGTTCGGCTTGCTGAAGATGTATTTTACTTGAGCGGGCCGAAGCTTCAGGCGCTCGGCTATCTCAAGCCTGCAAAGACCCTCATAATGTCTGAGCTGAACGGCTTCCTTTTCCCATGTATACAGTAGCTTGTCTCGCGCCATACACGCCTTTCTAAGGGGGGTATCGGACGAAAAACGGTCTTTTTATGCAAATTTACGCTGCCCACGCCGTTTTGTTCTCACCATCACCGCACCCAAGCCGAGCAGGTTTGGGGTGAGGCGAGGTAGCATTCAAGCCAGTTGTTGGCAAGTTCCCGCACATCGTTAAGGTCAACGTTTCCGTCGCCGGTAAGGTCAGCCCCGCCGCATTCGCCGCAGCCCGTTTCCTGCCAGTGGCCGGCGAACAGCGCCATATCAACGAAGTTGACCAAATGGTCACCGTCCATATCGCCAAGCTCAGGCAGTTCAAAACACATAAATATCGGCAGGTGGTCGGAAGCATCGATGGTATCAGTCAAGGTCAGGCCCGGTGGAATGGTTTCGGCTGTATATGTCCAGGTATTGAGAACCCGCCCACCGGTCACGAAAGATACTACCCTGTCTGATGGCAAAATGTAGTCGATTCTGCGGCTAAGATAAGTGCCGGTATTTGGGTCGCTGTTTATTGTGGCGTTGCTGCCGTTATTAAGGTCAACAGGTGTAATCAGGTTTAGCCCCACATTCGGGTCGAGCAGGTCTGTGACGCGGTAAGAAGTATCTTCATCGTTCAGGTCGCCGCCATAGATATAAAGGGAATTGGGATGTGCCGCCCTATACTGGCTGATTATCAGGACCGATGCTGCTGATTCGTTGTCGCGGATGGTGGGGTCGCTTGCGTGCCAATGTGCCATAAATACCTCCAGGTCTTTTGCTCCGGGCAGGTCGATTGTTACAGCAAAAAGGGTTCGCAGACTTCCTTCACCCAACGGGTGTTCTCTTACAGAAGAATCGATGATGTCATATTTGCTCATGACCATTCGCCGGTTGTAAGCTCCGTCAGCGGACGAATAATAACCCTCGTAGTCGCTGTTAACGCTAAGAAAATCATCGGGATATGTTGTCCCTTTGGCCTCTTGGAAAATAATGATGTCGGGGTCGAAGTAGTCCACTATCCGTTGGAGCGCTTCTCTGCTGTCAGTACCAGCAGCACCGATTCCATTGACGTTATAATTGAGAACAGAGATTTCTATCCCGCTCGATGAGGAACAGAGAAATAATACGATGCAGACCATCTGCAACACCGTTGTGGTCCTGTTCGTTCGCATTCCGTCTTTCAAAGAAAAAGGTTTAGCGTTTTCTTCTGAACATCACTCCCAAGCCCGAAAGCGTAGCCAGCAGAATAAGGTGGCAGACTGGAGACTTTATTTCTCCATTGAGCGTCCAATCTTGGGCAGAGGCTCTTTCAAGACATCTATTAACCACGGCGGCGCATTGTTCTCCTCGGCCAGTTTTTTTGCCTCTTCGTTTTGTTTTCTAATCTCCTCAAAGAACCTTTGTTCAAGCCGAAAAAGTGCATCGGAGACTTTCTCGATGCCACTAATATCTTGTCCTTCGGGATGAGCACGACGGAGCGCGCTGTATGTTGGGTAATCTTCGGTAGGTTTACAAACCTTAAACAATTCCTCAAAGCCAAACTTGAAAAGGGGGTCGAAGTATTCTTGCCCCTGCTTTTCGGTTCGCTCCATATCGACGAAAGGTTTAATTGCAACCCACGTCTTTCGCATCGAATGCCATATTGGTAGCAAAATTTCTCTGGGACTCAAAAAGCCACTGATTAAGAAAAATCCTGTCTCGTCATAGAAGTCACAGAGTTTCTGTATTTGCTTCCCCAACTCAAGGTCACCTTTTTGGTCGCCTTCCTTGCCAAAATCCTTGAACCTTCTTCCTATGGCAAGCCAAGTCACTCTCTTGGTAGGTGTTCCTTGCCCAAACACAAAGTCCCTAAAGAACCACATTCTTGCCTCGCGTATATCTCCCCACCAATGGTTAAAGAACCATAATAAGATGATGTCCGAAGCTGATGTATCTGTTTGTTTTGATTCTTGCCTACCGTTCATTTTAGACTCCTTCTTAATACTACCACGCCCAAGGCAAGCGGCAGAAACTTAGCCGCGAGATATACTATTTCGTAGCATGGTCTTGAAGAATTTCGGGCAAGTCTGAAACGTCGTGCGAAACCGCCCATAACCACTTGCCAAAGCCACCTTTTTCGTTCACGGCCCTTACCCACTCGTCCAAGAAGGCACGCTTTGTCTTGTCCTTCTGAGTATCTTGTCCTTTGGTTTCGAGGACAAGGAAATTACCAGTTTTCAGTCCAATTATAAAATCGGGTCGGTATTTCTTCACGATACCTTTGAAGGTATACAGCACTTCCAAGCCAAGATGGTCGTTCTTCGCCCAAGCCGCCACATTCTCATTGTGGTCAAGCTGGAAGGCTTCAGTCGCTTCCCACGTGCTGTCGAATACGCAGAAGTTGATATGCGATTTTCTCGTATACTCGCACGGCTTGCCGGTGTACCAGGTTCTCATATCCCCTGTTGAGCGGATGGGATTATCACGGTCAAAAACGGGTTCGAGGGTCTCAACGTTATCGTGTCGAATAGCATCTGCAATATGTTGGACAACCTTGTTCATATTGAGGGTTATGATTACCCGGCGTCTCAGCTCGTCCTGATGGAACAGAGACGGTGAAATCCGAACCTTATTAGCGGAAATAAACTGCTCGACAATACGAATCAACTGAGCCAGCAGGTACTGTTTGTTACCCTTCCAGTTCTTTTGTATTTGGTCGTAATTGTCTCTGGCAACCTCAAATATTATCCGCTGCATCCGCTGCTCCCGGCCCAGCCGTTCAAGGTCAATCTGCGAAATCTTTGTAACGTCGGGCTTGCCGTCAACTATTGGAGCTAACTCCGCAATTTGTGCTGTCTCAAAGGCGTTTAGCTCCAGCGGTTCCACTTGTTCCCAGTTCAAAGTCAGTTTTGGCCGATACACGCGGTCAATCCGGATAACATTGGGCCAGCTAATTTCAAATTCCTTCTTCTCAGCCACTGGCTCAACCGCAGTTTTCGGTGTGGGCGGCGGCGGTGGGCCATCTTCCTGTGATTCGTGCGGTAGGAAGGTAAATGGGACGCCAAAGATGTTGACGTATTCGGGAGCAAACATATCGCTTCCCGGCTGCATATCGTAGGAGGTTCTGCGAAGACCTCTGCCAACCACCTGCTCACAGAGCAATTGGCTGGTGAACGCCCGCAGGCCCATAATGTGGGTGACTGTCTTAGCGTCCCAGCCTTCCGAGAGCATTCCAACGGAAATCACTTTCTGGATTTGCTCTCCGGGCTTACCCCTCTTGCCCACCGTATCGACGATTTCTCTTAGCTGCTCGGCCAGTTGCTTTCTGGTCAATTTCTTTTTTGGTTCCTCAGCTTCTTCTGTTTCCTCGTCATAATCGCCGCTCAAAGGTATTGGCTCATCCTGAGCTTCAGCCATTTCGAGAACCTTTGAGTCAATGTGCAGTATCCGCTCAGGAATGCAAAGCTCGTCTATTCTGACCTTCTTATGGTCGAAAGCATATTTGATGCGCGCGGCTGTGTGTGTCGTATTTGCGACCGTAATCATCACAGGTGGCGTGCAAAGATACTTGGTTTCTCTCCACTTTTCAGCGGTCTTGAGCCAGTCGATTCCCAAGAGGTAATAGCCGTTTATCACTAAGTCCGGTAGCGGTTCGTGAGCTTCAGCTTTGCGGTTTACGTCATCTTTTACGTCCGGGTCCTGGTAGATATGGTAGAGTTTGGATTTGTACGTTCTTGCGTCCGGCAGTGCATCGTCTCTGACCACTACACGGGGTGTTTTAACCAGTCCTGACTCAATAGCATCGTTCAGCCCAAAATCGCTGACTACCCAGCCAAAGAGCGTTTCCTCTGAACTCTTCTTCCCTGATGGCGCAAAGGGCGTGGCCGAAAAATCAAAGCAATTAAGAATACCGCGCGCCTTGTGGATTCTATCAAGCCCACCTACCCAAACTGTGGCTTCCTCGGCGCTGTCTTTCATATCCCTCATCCGCAGATACTTCCCGACAGCTTCGATGTTGACCCGCCAGGCGTGGTGAGCCTCATCGTTTATTACAATAATGTTTTTGGCTTTGGCCATATCACCCAAAACCTCTCGGACATAAGCCTCTGTACTCTTGACTCCGCGCTTATCGACGCTGCGCTTCTTGGCAACCTGTTCTTCGGTTTCCCAACTCAGTTTGTGCCAGTTGTGAATTATGATTTTGCCTTGACGCAGCTTTTCAATAAGACCGGCAGGTACGATGTTAAACTCGTCATAATAATTGCCTTTGCCAAAAGGCTGTAAGACCTGAAGACGAGTCTTGACCGTCAAGCCGGGTGCTATGACCAAGACGTACTTGGAGAATCTCGCGTCTTGTGGGTACGTGAGCTTGTTCAAGACCTGCCAGGCTATGAGCATAGCCATCACAACGGTCTTCCCGGAACCGGTAGCCATCTTTGAGCAAAGTCTTGTAAACTCGCCGCCATCTTTTGGTATGTCGATTCCAACCTTCTCAGAAGCAGGAGCTTCAACAAGCCAAACAAGCGTTTCAATCGCTTCCAACTCACAGAAGAAAAAGGGGTACTGCCGCTGGTCCCTGTCGTGCCAGTGTTCCAAGAGCCGCTTGGTTATCCCCGTAACGCCCGGATACTCGTTCTCGCGCCAAGCCTTTACGCGCGGCCGGATTTGATTGACGAGCGGCAGCGCTACAAATATACCAGGGTCGTCAAACGCCTTTGAATCCGGCGTGGCAACTACGTAACCAGCGGGACGGCGGCCTTCTCTTTTCTCAAAGCTCCTTGATTCCCGGTCGTAGTGCCAGTGGTACTTCGGCTCCTCGTACGGAGAGTTGATTATCAGATGGTCTATTTTCGTCTGGCCCATCAGTCAACCTCCATAATCCGCAGGCTCTCAATTCCCCTGTCGTCAATAATCTTTACGGCAACCCGCTTATTATCACCCGGCTCAAACGGCAGCGACACCGTGCCGCGATACGCTTCAATAAGCTCCTCGTCGATTTCGGCCTTTAGATTCTTCGTCAATCTTGACCAGCCCTTATCTTCTGTTGCCATCGGGAAAAACACCTGTCTGGGATAAACGCTTCTACCATCATAGTCTGTATCGAGCATCCACATTGCAATCTTTTCCGTTCCGCCGGAGTCGATATTACCCGTTATTGTGTTGTAGTAATCAAAACCAAGCACTTCGACCTTGTATTTACCGGCGTCTTCGCCCTCAGTGATTTTTTCGAGCTTTATATCCGGCTGACCGAAAAGCCAGAAACTTTCATTGCTTGAGCGTTTTTTCTTTAAGTCATCTGTGAGTAAATCGGCGTTCATCTGCGCTTTTAGTAGTGTAACGCCCGGCCAGTCGGTCTCGTCAATATCTTTCGCCGCTTCCGGGTCAAACTGAAAGGCGGCAAAGACAACGATTTTGGGTTTTGGAACCAAAAGCTGTGCTTCCTCTAACGCCAGAGCAACCTGTCTTTGCTCAAGCGGCTGATGTTCAGGGCCAAAGGAAGCGACCACACGTTCAGGCTTGTCGCCTTTGGTCTCGGCGTCGGCGTGGAGCCAGCGTGTCCCGCCCATCGGCTCAACCCTTGAGAAGTTTATTCTCTGTCCGCCCTTGCCGCGTATGCCGGTCTTGAATAATTCATCCCGCCATTCACCCTGTCTCAGTGTCTCGCCGGAGCGGGCAATGGATTCATCGTTTGCTGGATGGTCCTCGATGTCATCGAGCGGCTTGACGGCTTGAGCCGGTACGGCCTCTACTGTGAACGGCCCTGTTACCCTTGCCTTTGAATTATCAATAAAAGGCTGGTCATAAAGCGCCTCCTGAGCCGGCGGCTCGTTATTGGCAATGGATTTCAGAGTGATGTGCGGAACGGTTTTATAGTTGAACCCGCTGCCAACGCCCTCAGATGGATGCGCAAGCTCATAATAATCAAAAACAGGTGTCATTAAACGCTGCTTGGCGAGAGTAAGGGCTACACGGGATGTATCGCAGGTAATCCAGCGTCTTCCCCATTGCTCAGCAACGTAAGCAGTCGTCCCGCTTCCGCAAGTCGGGTCAAAAACCAAATCGCCAGGGTCCGTGCTCATTAGGAGGCAACGCTGCACGACCTCAGTAGCAGTCTGAACCACATACTGCTTGTCTGTCTCACCCCCAAGGCCATCCCAAAGGTTGGTCAACTCCTTGACAGGAAAATCATCAAGATACGTGACAAACTGAAGTGTATTACCTGGGGCCATAAGCCGTCGCTCAGAAACAAGCCTTCTCATTCCCTCGATGTTCGTTCGCCAGCTTTTTCCCCGGCCAGGCTGAAAAGACCTCCCTTCAAACTCGAAGTCATACATACACGTCAATGTTGTCCCGGACGATACAAGATCCGTCAATCGAAAAACGCGCGAACCAGAAGGGAGCAAATCCAGGTCTTTTTTTTCCTCGGCGACCATCTTTCTTCTCGTCCCATCAGGCGTTTCTACCATTGTGTACATAGAGCCTTCGCCCCCCGGTTTGCCAAGAAAAAGCTGATGGTATTTTACCTTGTCCTTTGACTTTGCGTACCATGCCAAATAGTCGCATATATTCCTCAGATACAATGCCCCCAGGCCACTTGTTTTCCTGAAGGGTACAAGGCTAACGAGATTCTCCGTTCCAAAAACCTCGTCCATAATGTTTCTCACAAGGTGGACGTTTTCGTCTCCAATCTGCACAAAGCACGAGCCGGATTCGGTAAGTAGTTCTTTAGCCAGAAGCAGACGGTCGCGCAAATATGCTAAGTACGAGTGTATTCCCAGTTCCCAGGTATCGCGGAATGCCTTTATCATTTCCGGCTCTGCGGTTAGGTCTTCATCTTTGCCGTCTTTGACATCTCGCTTATTTACAAACGGCTGAAAGTTTGAGCCGTATTTAATCCCATAAGGCGGGTCGATATAAACCATCTGAACTTGACCAGCCATTCCCTCTTTTTCTAAAAGGGAGTTCATTACCAAAAGGCTGTCCCCGGCTATTAGCCGGTTCGACCAGTTGTGGGCGTGTTTGTAGAATTGTATTGCGTCCCGTAGCGGCGGGTTCTCTTCAGGGAACTGGAAGAATAGTTGCGGCTGTTGCCCGTTTCTCTTTCGGACGGCCTCGATAATGGTCTTGGGGTCCATCCGCTCGTGGACGTGCAGGGAAACGGTGGGCACTTCAAAGGATGTATGCTCAGCTTTGCCCGCCCAGACAAGCTGCGGGTCAAGGTGCGGGTCATACTGATATTCTTTCTTCTGGCCAGTGTCTTTGTCTGTATCCGGTGTAACCAGCCCAACCGGGGGGTTGTTCAGTCGCTTCTTGTCCTTATGGTCGTACTGCTCAATAGGTTTTTTATTTGCTGGTTTTCTTGCCATATTTGACTACCCTCGCAGATTTTGTCTTTCTTGCCGTTGCCTGCTTTTGGTGGTCTTGCAGCTCTGTGTGATAGCCGACCTGCTTTTTGGGTTCGGTTTGCGGCGGCAGCATAAGTTCGCGGATAGCGTCGAACAAAGTCTTTATCTGCTCATCGTGGGTTTGGAGCTTGCGCTCAAGCTCGGTTAGTTTTTTTGCCAGTTCTTTATGGGTTGCCAGCATTTGACGAAGCTTTACGAAGGCACGTACTACGTAAATGCTTGCCTGAATCGCACGCTCGGAGTTGAGGACACTGGCAGCCATAATAGCCCCGTGTTCCGTAAAGGCGTAGGGGGCTTTTCGACGACCGCCCCAGTCAGAACTTGAAGTCACAAATTGTGATTTCAAGTTTTCGTACTCCCTCTTGCTAAGCTGAAACATAAAATCTGACGGAAAGCGGTCGATATTGCGTTTCGCTGCTTGGTTAAGCACCCTGGTTTCTACGCCGTACAGTTCTGCTAATTCTGAATCGAGGATAACCTTTTGGCCCCGGATTAGTAAAATCCTGCTTTTAACCCGCGCAACCGGAATAATTGACACAGTCTCAACTGTCATATCCGCTACCGACCGCCAAGCGACAAAGGTGCTCTGAAAATCAGGGCCTAATACCCCGAAAGTCTATCGCACCTGCCTGCTGACAGTCAAGGAAAAAAGCGGAAAATTATTGTCTTTTGCCCCGCAATTAGTTATAATCTCACCCAATTAGCTGGTCTGGTTAGGGTTTTCTATATGACGCCAGAGGAAGAGGCAAGGGAAATAGTTGATGAGTTGCTGGCTGGGGCGGGCTGGGTAGTTCAGGACCATCGAAACCTGAACCTCGCTGCCGGTCTTGGCGTTGCCGTCCGTGAGTTTCCGCTGAAGACCGGCTCAGCCGATTATATGCTGTTGTTGACCGTAAATCCGCTGGAGTAATCAATGGCAAATAACAATGGAGAGAAGTCGTTAGAGTCGTGGTTGTGGGACGCGGCCTGTGCGATACGTGGAGAGAAAGATGCGCCTAAATTCAAGGACTATATCCTGCCGCTGGTCTTTGTGAAGCGTTTGTGCGATGTTTTTGATGATGAAATTAACCGCTTAGCAAAGCAGTTTGGCAATAGAACAAAGGCACTCAAGGTCATTGATAAAGACCATAAACTCGTTCGTTTCTACCTGCCGTTAAGAGCCAAAGACCCCGAAAAAGACGATACGTGGTCAGCGGTAAGGACGCTTACAACCAAAGTTGGGGAGCAATTGACAAGCGTAATGCGTGATATTGCCAAGTATAACTCTCGCATACAGGGGATTATTGACAGGATAGACTTCAATGCCACCACGCACGGCCAGCGGGATATTTCCGAAGAAGGTCTCATCAAGCTGATTGAACGCATAAGCCAGAAGCGGCTGGGACTTAATGATGTTGAGCCGGACATAATCGGCAGAAGTTACGAATACTTAATCCGCAAGTTCGCTGAAGGCGGTGGACAAAGTGCGGGTGAGTTCTACACGCCAAGAGAAGTCGGAATGATAATGGCAAGAATTATGGACGCAGAGGCAGGGATGGAAGTTTATGACCCCTGCTGCGGTTCAGCGGGTCTTCTTATCAAGTGCGAGTTGGTATTGAACGACAAGATGAAAAATCGGGGCGTAAAGAAATATGCACCGCTTAAACTCTACGGACAGGAGTTTATCGGCACAACTTGGGCAATGGCAAATATGAACACCGTGATACACGATATGGAGTGCAAAATTGAGATTGGCAACACAATGACCAATCCTAAGTTCCGTGATGGTCATAGATTGAAGAAGTTTGACATTGTAGTTGCCAATCCAATGTGGAATCAGGACACTTTCACCGAAGAAGATTACGAGAAGGATGAACTTGACCGCTTTAAGGCAGGGATACCACCGAAGGACAAGGCCGACTGGGGATGGATGCAGCATATACTTGCAAGTCTTAAAGACAATGGCAAGGCAGCGGTGGTTTTGGACACGGGCGCGGTCGCACGAGGTTCAGGTAATGCCGGAAGCAACAAAGAGAAAGACATTAGAAAGTGGTTTATTGAGCAGGATTTAATTGAGGGGGTGCTGTATCTGCCTGAGAACTTGTTCTATAACACAAGCGCACCTGGAATTGTGTTGTTTTTTAACAAAGACAAACCCAAGAACAAAAAAGATAAGATTTTCTTAGTTAATGCTTCACTGGAGTTTGAGAAGGGCGACCCCAAGAACTATATCACCGAAGAAGGTCAGAAAAAGATAGTGGACGCCTTTCTAAAGTGGAAGGAAGTTGATAAGCTCAGTAAGGTTGTAACCAAAGACGAGGTCGTCAAGAACGACTACAACATATCGCCTTCCCGCTATATTCACACTGCCGAAGCAGAGGTACATAGACCAATTGCTGAGATAGTGGAAGAACTCTATGAGTTAGAGGATGAGGCAAAGGCGATTGACAGGGACTTGAAGGGTATCTTGAAGAAGATAGGGTATTAAATGACTGGTTTCAAACAGACTGAAATTGGTATTATTCCACAAGATTGGACAGTAGGTACTTTAGCGAGTATTAACGAAGAGAAAAAAGAAAACATAAATCCTTCCAAATTTCCCGATGAGGTATTTGAATATTACAGCATCCCTGCCTATCAAAATGGCAGAGTTCAAGTTTTAGAGAAAGGTGCAAATATCTTTAGTCAGAAGGTACTCTTAAAAGATGGGGCAGTTTTGTTTGGTAAATTAAACCCTCGTGTTGAAAAAGTGTGGAAAGTTTCGTCATCTTCAAGACATCGAAAAATAGGCTCAACTGAATGGTTGGTGCTATTTCCTAAAAAAGATGTTATTGCCCCAGATTATTTATACTATGTCCAGTGGTCAGGATACGTAATGCTTAAGGCAAAAGGTCTTGTAGCTGGGTCAACTCCAAGCAGGCAAAGAGTAGACCCGAGCGCATTTTATAAGCTTCAAATCCCGATTCCTTCACTGAGTGAACAGAGTAGCATAGCTTATATCCTCTCCAAAGTTCAATCTGCCATAGAAACCCAAGAGAAGATTATTGAGAAAACCACCGGACTCAAGAAGACGCTAATGCAGAAACTTTTCACGGAAGGTCTGCGTGGCGAGAAGCAGAAAGAGACCGAGATTGGACGAGTGCCGAAGAGTTGGGAGATTGTTAAATTTGCGGCCGCAGTTTCCTATATTGACTATGGATTTTCGCAGGCGATACCAAAAACACCAATCAAAGATGGTATCAAAATTGTAAGCACCGCAGATATTAGCAAGGATGGCAAGTTGCTTTACTATAAAATTAGAAATATAACCGCTCCTGCAAAAACCATTTCACGACTAACTCTAAAAGACGGAGATATGTTATTTAATTGGAGAAATACAGCAGAGTTGATAGGAAAGACTGCTATATTTAAGTCGCAGCCTCAACCGTATATTTTTGCTTCGTTTATTTTACGAATAAGGTGCGATGAAAAGAAAAGCCATAACCTTTTTCTTTGTTATTTGATGAACCATTTCCGTGAAAAGGGCGTGTTTGTAAAGTTGTCGAGGCGAGCGGTCAATCAGGCGAATTACAATAAGAACGAAATATCTGTGTTGCCTATACCCTTACCGACATACCAAGAGCAGGTGGAGATTGCAGAAGCGTTAAGCACTGTTGAAAGGAAAATCGACAGTAGTAAAAGTATAAAAGCTAAGTATGAGTCTTTATTTGCGAGCGCGCTCCACCACCTTATGACAGGTCAAATCAGGGTTAAGGACGTAAGGTTCTCATAATATGAGCGAAAGACAAGGCGTTCAAAATCCGATTCTGCAATATGCCCAGGAGTTAGGGTGGGAGCTTGTCTCTCGCGCTGACGCAGAGGGCAGGCGCAGCTTTGCCGCTCAAGGACCGACCATTCAGGGCAGGGCACGCAACGGCTCGTTGTTTTTCAGCGATACCCTCTATCAGAAAGCAAAGCAGTTCAACCCAAAACTTGAGGACAGCAAAGAGGAGTTGGTGCGTAAGTTAAGTGTTCTTCCGAATACAATTCAAGCAAATAAAGATTTTTTGGATTATCTGCGAGGCAAGAAGACATTTTATTGCCGAGCAGAAAACAGGGAGCCGAATCTCACCCTTATTGATTTTGATAATCTTGCCAGCAATACTTTTCAGGTTACGGATGAGTTTTACTACTTCAATGGCAAGTATGGCAATCGTGAGGACATAGTTTTTCTCATCAACGGCATCCCTGTGGTAGTTATTGAGTGCAAGAGCGCAATATTGGATGAGGCAATCGCAATCGGTGTTGACCAGCTTAGGCGTTATCATAACGAAACCCCTGAAATGATGATACCTGAACAGATATTCACCGTTACGGAGTCACTTGGGTTCTCATACGGTGTGACGTGGAATTTGAGCCGAAGGAGCATCTTTAACTGGAAGCAGGAAGAAGTAGGCAAGCTTGAGGACAAGATAAAATCCTTCTTTGCTCAAGAGCGCATTTTGGCATATATCAAGGACTATATCATATTCTCTGAAAAGGACGAGGAGCTAAACAAGTATATCCTCTGCCAACACCAAACCAAAGCGGTGGAGTTAGTCGTTGAAAGGGCACACCATCCGACAAAGCATAGAGGATTGGTGTGGCATACGCAGGGAAGCGGCAAGACTTTCACGATGATTAAGGTCGCGGAAATGCTCTTTACCGCACCACAGTCAGAGAAACCCACTATCCTAATGCTTATTGACAGGAATGAGCTGGAAGACCAGTTAATTCGCAATCTTGAAGCGGTGGGTGTAAAGACCGCAGAACGAGCCGAAAGCATAGCGGGTCTTAATGAACTATTGAGAAGCGATTACAGAGGCATTATCGTTACGATGATACATAAATTTCAAGATATGCCTGCAAATATCAATCTCCGTAAGAATATCTATGTGCTGACAGATGAAGCGCACCGGACTACGTCAGGGGATTTGGGCAACTATCTTATTGCAGCGATACCCAATGCCTCATTTATTGGGTTTACCGGCACGCCTATTGACAAGACCGCTTATGGGAGAGGGACGTTTAAGACCTTTGGAATAGATGATGATAAAGGGTATCTGCACAAATACTCTATCGCTGACTCCATTAAAGACGGCACAACGTTGCCGTTATTCTATGCGTTAGCACCTAACGAACTGCTTGTCCCCAAAGAGATACTTGAGAAAGAGTTCCTCAATTTAGCAGAAGCGCAAGGTATCAGCGATATTGACGAGCTAAACAAGATTCTTGAGAGAGCAATCAACACCAGCAACTTTCTCAAAGGCGAAAGGCGTGTGGATAAGGTTGCCAGGTTCGTAGCGAAACATTATCGGGAGTATGTAGAGCCGTTGGGATACAAGGCGTTCTTGGTCGGTGTAGATAGAGAGGCGTGTGCTTTCTACAAGAAAGCATTAGATAAATACCTGCCACCTGAATACTCTGCTGTGGTTTATACAGGCAACTACAATGACCCGCAACACCTTAAGGCATTTCACCTCACCGAAAAGAAAGAAAAGGAAATCAGGAAGGCGTTTGTTAAGCAAGAAACACTACCAAAGATTTTACTCGTCACTGAAAAATTGCTGACAGGATATGACGCTCCTGTATTGTATGCGATGTATTTAGACAAGCCTATGCGTGACCATACGCTTCTTCAGGCAATCGCACGGGTCAACAGACCCTATGAGAACGAAGAAAAGAATATGAAAAAACCGCACGGGTTTGTTTTGGACTTTATCGGTATCTTCGACAAGTTGGAGAAGGCGCTTGCTTTTGATTCGCAGGAAGTCAGTGCCGTGATTAAAAGCATTGACCTGCTCAAGAAACAGTTTAAGACAAGGATGGAAAAGGATGCTCCGAACTATATTAAGCTGGTGAAGCGTCCCATCACAGACAAAGAAACAGACAAGTTGATTGAGCATTTCAGGGATACGTCCAAGCGGAAGGAGTTCTATAAAATCTACAAAGAACTTGAGTCGCTCTATGAGATTATTTCACCCGATGTCTTCTTAAGGCCACATATTGAGGACTACAGGTTCTTGTCTGGAATTTACGCTATTGTCAGGAACGCTTTTGCTAAAAAGGTCAACGTGGACAGGGAATTTTTGCGGAAGACCAACCAGTTGGTAAGGGACAAAATTGACATAGATAAGGTGCAGGGCGGATTTGATATTTTTCCAATTGATGAGTCAGCGCTTCGGAAAATACAAGATAAAAACAAGAAAAGCAACGTCAAGGTCATTAACCTTATAAAGAGTATTGAGAAATATGTGGAAGACAACTATGACGACATTTCGTTGATACCGCTTGCCGTCAGGGCGCAGCAGATAGAGCAGCTTTACGAAGATAGACAAGAAGAAACCCAAAGGGTATTGGATGCGTTGTCTGTTCTGGTAGAGAGCGAACTGAAGCGAAGAAAAGAACAGCAGGCAAAGGGATTTGACGGATTAGCATCCTTTATCAACACAGTCTTGGTTGATAAAAAGATAAAAGACCCTGACGGGACAACAAGGGATATGCGTGCTGCTTTTGACGACCACCCAAATTGGCGGGCAAGCGAGCAACAGGCAAGAGAGTTGAGGGCGGCGCTTTATGGTGTATTGGGAGCGGCAGATATGGACAAGGTGGCTGAGGTTATAGACTACTTGTTCAATCTTTTGGAGAAGGCATATAAAATCGGGTAATTATGAAAAGGTGGAAGGATAAACAGGAATTTAAGAGCAGGGTTTACTACTTCGCAAAAGAGATGGATATTGCTGTGAAGTCTCTTACGCTACGTCCTATGCGCAGCAAATGGGCATCCTGCTCAACGAGCGGCAACCTGAATTTCAATGAAGAACTGCTTGCGTTGGATAAAAAAATTGGTGACTATGTCATTGTCCACGAGTTGCTTCATTTCCGTGTTCCTAATCACGGAAAGCTTTGGAAAAGTCTGATGAGGGTTTATCTGCGAGATTATGAAAAGATTGAAAATAAGTTGAAAATCTTAGGGCGAAAAGAACAAAGGCTTTTCGAGGGGAATTGTAATTTACAAAATCCCTTTTTACGTGGAGATACAATGTGGTGGAATACCAAAGACAAAATAGCCGAACTCAGGGAAGGACAAAGCAAAATATAATGAAGCAATCAATATACAAAGATTACAATGAAGCTCTTGGCAACAAATTTAAGAGCCACGTCAATGTCACTTTAGACAACGTCATAGAACAATCAAGGCGTAATAGTACAATACCTAAAGGAACATTGGTAGTTATGCCATTTGTTAATGGCGAAGTAAGATTAAAAATCGTTGACAAAGACACTATAGATAAGGGTTTTTCTATCCCTTTGAAGATAAACAAAGAGGGAGATTCAAGGGGTTTAAGTCCAAACTATTTACTCTGGTATCTCAAACAGGATTTTGTAGGAAAGTTCTTGTTGAGCCACGTTAAAGGCTCAGTTTTTCCGAGGATACCGAAAGACATGTTGTTTGGTATGCGCATTCCCCTACCCAAATACAGAAGAAAATATTCTGATAGAACAGAAGTTAAAATAGCCAAGGTCAAAAATTACTTCAGGGATATGGTGAATGATTACTATCAAGACTATAGAAGTAATTTTGAAAAAGGTCGATACCGCACGGCAATAATATTGGCCGGAGCAATTGCTGAGGCAATCCTATATCAGCTACTCCTGGAAAACGATGTGGATAGCAATCTGCTGAAAAATGACAGAAATATAACTATGAGGAAACTCTTAGATTATACACGCTTATTGAAATTAGACAAAACTTTCGGCTTACCCTTGGATAAATTTTCTGACCTACAGAAAAAGAGAAATAGAGCCGTTCATATTGGAGCATCATTAAGTAACAATCCGTCTTTTGCGAAAGAAGACTTGCATTGTTTTAATCATATTATCAGGCACTTTGGGATTTAATAAAAAATAGTGATATTAAATCAACCTAAATTGATGCAGAGATATGTAGCAAACATTTCTATATCTGGTTCGACTCTGAGGAACCAGGGCGCAAAAGGTGTGGCCGAAGCAGCCAGAGAGTTTCTTTTCAAGCTTGACCTATCATTGCTTAAAACAATCCTGCCGTCTGGATACCCTGATATTTTGAACGAATGGACTTTAGACCTTGTTAAGAAACTACCTGATGGTGCAAGGCACTGGGGTACGGCTCGTAAGGCTATCAATGTGTTTATGGTTCAATGTTTTTTGAATAAGTATTTAGCAAAAGAATTTGACTTGGATAAATTCGAAGATGTTTTGGAGACTCCGCTGGACTCATACGCTGCTGGTACTTTGCGGCGGCTGGCTGGTCGGGGTAGGTTACCTCGGTGGAAAAACATAATAGGTTTGAAGAAAGAGGACAGTGATAAATATCAAGAATTTGCTTCTCAAGTAGCAACCGAAAACAAGCTCTCGCGTGCTTGTCTGGATATAATCTTGTGGCGGCCTAAATTGGGAGGGGAAACAAAATGAGCCGAGACTACTCGGCGAAGGCTTTTCGAGGGGAATTGTAAGAAAGAAAAATGAATATCGTTCTTGATACAAACGTGATATGTAATGACTGGTATCTGAGTAGGGTCAATTTCGGCCTCTTGGAGAAGTATCTGAAACTGAACGATGCAAGGTTGTTCATACCGGAAATTGTCGTTTCAGAAACAAGGAAAAAAACAGAAAATTATTGTTTTTGCCCCGCTTTCCGGTAAACTACCGGCCTATGGAAAAGGCCGAGATAAAGCAGATTGCGGACTATCTCAAAGACCTTGAGGAAGGGCTGTATGAGTGGGACTATCGGGGGCCGAACACGCTCGGCCACCTGACTAAGCTCTACGACCTCATACAGAGGCTCATGGACGCCACGTATGAGGCCAAAGACCAGAATCTCAAGGTTCTTCTGGCCTCTCTCAACCTGAAGGCCAACAGGTGCAAGGAATGTATCGAGCGGCGGTTGGCGGTGAGGAATTGAATCATGGGGTTTATTTTAGGTTTGATATTGGGAGCCGTCTTGGGAGCCGTCTTTGGGGTAACCGCAGAAAGACTGTGGTGTCGCTTTGAACATATTCCAAGGTTAGATATTGTGGGGAGCGTTTTCCAAAGTATTGAAGGAGATGGGTATCTATTTGAGGTCACCAATCGAGGCAACTCTGAAATACCGCCGTATAGAATTTATATATACAATCCAAGAACGGGTTCGATTGGTTTTTTCACAAAGGATAAAGAAGGGAGTCAGCTTCCAAATCAGAAAATTGAACACAGCTATGCGATGATTAAAGACGGGGAACTACTTTCGCAATTTCCAGACTTTTACAGAGACGGTAACAATAACCCTATGGGCCAAGTTGAACGAAACGAGTTTGCCTTTAGATTAGTTTTGGAAAACAGTGATGAGGTTATTTACGAGAACAGGCAGTTAGGCAACGCTTTTGTAAGAGTCTTTCAAAAGGCGCGAGAGACCAGAAATGTTCTTCTTGTGAACCCTTATGACTTGATGGCTTTGCAGTGTAGATATGAACCATGGCATGTAAAGGCACTAAGGACGCTCAAGATGAGGCTTGGGAAGTTAACTTCCTTTGTGATGAGCAACCTGGGAGTTATTTGCAAACGATTTTTGAGAAAACGGTAGAGTTATAAGACCGGTAGAGAAAAATAAGTAGCTTACGTGAAGGAGAAGAAGACAAAGGAGGAAGAAAACACATGGCTCCACAACTGACTGTTGAAGCAAGAGAATATGGTCACCGACAAGTTTGGAAAACATCCAAGACTTAGTTAAAGAGACTGTCGCGGCGGCGGTTGGCGCTGAGGAATTAGCTGGTGACAGGCAGTCGTTAAAATGGCGCGGTGAATGGGAGACCTTTTTGAAAGGGAAAATTATGAAGGTGGACAAGTTTTTCATTTTTACGGTCCTAATGGTCGTTCTTTTGTTATTGTCCGCCTGTGATAGCGACAAGCACGATGAAGCCGAGCTGGAGAAAACAGCTAAAACTAAGCAAGAAATAGAAGCGCTGTATGCCACTGATGCCAGCGTGGTGAATATCTATGGTTATGCCTTCAATTATGACCCACTTGGGGGCAGTCGGAACGGCGGCCAATTAACAGGTTTTTGGGAAGGTGGTAATCCGTTCAGTATTGACTTTCTGGACAACATCGAAACGGGTTCTACCTACTACGACCACGTTGTGTTAATACCCGAACCCGCCACGCTCTTGCTGCTCGGCCTTGGTGCGGTGATGCTGAGAAGAATACGTTAAGTCTTTTTTAGGCTGACGAAAATGAAGTATATTCTTCTTGCCATAGCTGGGCTGGTAATATTGCTATTTTTACGAAGACAGAAATACGCTAAACAGGCAAAACAGCCAGACAAAACCGAAGAAAAAACTTTCGACAAACAGGTAAACCGAAATCTCAAAGGAATAGCATTAGAGAAAAAAGGTTATATAGATAAAGCCGCTGAATTATATGAACAAAACGTATCAGAAAATTTCGAGGGGAATCATCCATACGACAGGCTGGCAATAATCTATAGAAAACGCAATCAAATAGATGATGAGATTCGAGTATTAGAAAAAGCTGTTTTTGTATTCGAACATATTGTTCACAAAAAACGGCCAGATAGGTTGCCAAAACTTAACAAATTCAAAGAAAGGTTGCAAAAAGCACAAAAAGCGGCGGTGCTGAGAAGGAAACGTTAAATCCTTTTTGAAAGGGACAAAAATGAAAAAATGCCCTTATTGTTCAGAAGATATACAGGACGAAGCTATTAAATGCAGATATTGTGGTGAACTGTTGGCTACCAACAAGGCTTTACCTGTAAAGGGCGTGTTAAAGAAAAGAACTCTTATGAATAAAACACAATTGCAGTGTATGTGGCTCGGAATAGCAGCGTTTGTTCTTGTCGGGTTATACTGGTCACGGCCAGGGGGAGGAATATGTTTCAGCGGGCTGGGCGGAAGCCTATATTTGCCTGAACTGTTTGTAGACTGGCCATGTATTATTGTGGTAACAGCCGGTCTGATTTATACCTTCAGAGACGAGAAAAGGCCAAAAAACTAAATTCACACGAACGACTCCGCTACTGCCAAACTGCTGTTTGTTTGGTGTCAGATACAGCTTGCCAACCCGCCGACTGTGCTTTCGGAGACCTAAATTTCTTCACTTTTCTTAAGGTCTTGGCCCCGCTTGTGCACAGCGTCGTCCCAAACTGTTACTCCGACAGACCCCTATTGAGAAGTCTCGCAACCTCACTTTTCGGCAATTTCATGTCGTTGACTTGGGACAGGACTCTCTCGATAGCCATATATCCTATCAGTTCATGTCACTCCTCATATGGCTGTATGCAGCTTGTTACTGGTTAAGAGGTTCAGGGCACTGGAAGTCCTGTATATCGGGGGCCGGAGATACACCGAGCCAGCCCCTTTTTGAGACACAAACGACTCGGATAATAACAAACGGGACGATTTGCGGCCAAAATTGACGACACGCAAGCCTCGGCCTCTACCGAATCTCGCCAAACGCAAAGAATTTTCTTGATTATAAGTTGTGCAACCACAAGGGCTTAAGTCATAGCTGAGCGGCCTCTTGCGAAAAATAGGCGTTTTTCTTTTGACGGATATGGGATTCGTAGGTAATGTAATTACGTTTTCCCAACTATATGTTGTATTATTCCAGACCAAGACACTTTATATTGTGGTCTGATTTTTTGTCTTGGATTTAGCACAATGGGAAAGCTTTGCACCGCGGACACAGCACTTCGGGAGCCTCCGTTACTGGTTGATGTCAAGAGCGCTGCGGCTCTATTGTCGATAAGCCGAAGCCAGTTTTACGCCATGCACAGCAATGGCAGGCTTGGGCCTATGCCCATAAAGCTCGGTGATAGAACCCTGTGGATTCGGCAAGAGCTAATTGACTGGACCGCCCACCGCTGTCCGGCAAGGGAGCAGTGGCAGGCTATGAACGGGAGGGCAGGATGAGTACACAGCAGGAATCCTTCTATACCGATTCAGACCATCTCGCGCTGGGAGTACTAAGCAGTAACTTCGTTTATGACCCCGGCGGTCCATCCCTCCAAGGTGGTGCTTACACTCTGCGAGCGTGGCGTGGCGACTTTTACATTTGGCGAGAAGGCCACTACGTGCGTATATCCGATGACGAAGTAAAGCGGCTCATCACCCAGCACATTCAGGCACTTAACGGCACAAGCATATCTGACACTCAACAGCAAATCGCCGTCACTTCGCAGCGAATCAATAATATCATGCTGTGTCTGAAGGGCAGAATAGGGATACCGGAGCAGACAGAACTTAACTCATGGCCCGACGGCAGGGAGCAGCTAATAACGACAATAGCCGTCAAGAACGGTCTGGTGATGTTGGATGGCAGAGGCGGCAGGCCTGTTCTCGTGAACCACACACCCGACTATTTCACGCTGACCAAACTGCCCTACGACTACGACCCCGCTGCCAAGTGTGAGCTATGGGAATCATTCCTAAACGATGTCATGTTGTGCCGGAGCGAGTACATTCTCTTGTTGCAGCAGTGGGCCGGGTATCTGTTCAGGTCGGACTTGAGAGAGCAGAAATTCCTTTTGTGCTGCGGGGAAGGCGCAAATGGCAAGGGGGTCTTCTTTGAAGTTGTCAGCTCTTTGGTCGGCAAAGAGAACTGCTCCGAGGTTCCGCTGTCAAGATTCAGTCACCCCTTCGCCTTGTACGGGACGCTGGGCAAGATGGTGAACATGACCAACGAATCCAGCCACATTATCACCGACGACGCGGAGACGATGCTAAAGTCGTTTGTTGCCGGCGACCGGCTGACTTTTGAACGCAAATTCAAAGAGCAGGTATCGGCCAAGCCGACCGCAAAGGTGATGATAGCGACAAACGCTCTGCCCCGGTTCAACGATAAGACACAAGGAATCTGGCGGCGGATACTACTGGTGCCGTTTGACAAGGTAATCCCCGAAGAAGAACAGATAAAAGACCTTGCCGACCAACGCAAACGTGAACTGCCGGGGATTCTCAACTGGGCTCTTGCAGGGTTGGAAAAGCTCAACAAGGCAGGACGTTTTACGATACCCGAACACAGCAGCCAACTGATTGAGGAATATCGACGGGATGCAGACCCGGCCAGAGCTTTCTTGCTTGAGAATTATACCTACGCGGGTAACGGTGACAAAATAGGATGTAGCGCTCTTTACGAGCAGTACAAGCAGTATTGCCTGGACAACGGAAACAAGGCCATGAGCAACCGCACCTTCGGTCAGCAGGTCAAGCGGGTGTTCCCAAAGGTCCAGCGGGTGCGCAGCGGCGGCAGAGATGACCGTGAGTGGGTTTATCAAGGTTTGGTGTCCCAAGGAGCAGAGCAGCAGTATGCGTTTTCGGGCTGAAAAACGGGGCGTGTCCTATGTGTCCTAAGTAATCGCTATTTTAATCGCACTGAGTTTTGAGACATGCACATAAATGAATTAAATAGAAAATCCTTAGGACACATAGGACACATAAGGCACGGGCACAGGGGTTGCATGACTGAAGCGTTGGAAAAAATTTTTTATTTTTCTGTTGACAATGGTTGGATTAAGACGATAATGGTAAGCGATGAAACTTCAACAATCAAACCAGTTAATCTACTCAAAGAATATGCTCAGGGTCAGTGTATCCGTGAGGACCACTGCGCTTGTTGAAGGCGCCATCAGCCCTGAGCATTATTCTGTTGAAAGGCGGTGACATGATATGAGAGTATTTCGAGCAACATACAAGGACAAGGATGGCAAGACCAAAAAGGTTCAGAAATGGTGGCTTGAGCTTCGGGACCACCTACACATTGTCAGACGCTTTCCCGGCTTCACCGACAAGGGGCAATCCGAACTACTCGGCAGACAGATTGAACGGCTCGTGAATTACAAGGTTGCAGGTGAACAGCCGGACGCGCAGCTATCCCGCTGGCTTGAGCAGATACCCGAAAAGCTACGAGACAGATTTGTCAAGGTCGGCTTATTGGATACCAAGCGGGCGGCAGCAGGAAAACCGTTATCAGGGCACCTTGCAGACTTTGGCAACTCGCTCCAAGCGGGTAATACAAAGATGCACGTCAAAGTCACCTGTTCACGCATTAAGCGGGTGTTTGACTCCTGTGGTTTCTCCTGTTGGAGTGATATCCAAGCCAGTAAGGTCAAAGATTACCTGACCAGCTTGGACATAAGCGACAAGACTTTCAACTACTACCTGACCGCTGTAAAGCAGTTCTGCAAGTGGATGGTGAATGACGGGCGGGCCAGTAAGTCACCTGTTGAGCACTTGGCTCGTTTGAAACTGCCAGAAGGTGAATACAGACGTGCGCTTTCCTGCGATGAAGTGGTTAGGCTGCTGGCAGTGACCGAGAACGCTCCGAAACGCTTCGGTATGACGGGTCACGAGCGAGCTGTCTTATATTTGCTGACGATAGAGACCGGTCTGCGAGTCGGCGAGTTGACATCCTTGACCATATCATCGTTCGACTTTGATAACTGCACCCTGACCGTTGAAGCTCAGTCCTGTAAGGACAGGAAAAAGGCTGCGCAATTTCTGAAGTCCAAACGGGCAGCACAGCTAAGAGACTTCTTTAGCGGCAAGATGCCGAGTGTTAAAGCGTTCAATATGCCGAGCAACTACCGGACTGCAGATATGCTTAAAGCGGACTTGGCTGATGCTGGTATGCCGTACCTTGACGATGCCGGGCGCAAGGCTGACTTTCACTGTTTGCGGCACACCCTTGCTACTAACCTTGACCAAACTGGAGCTTCACTAAAAGAGCGTATGGTAATAATGAGGCACAGCGACAGGTCAAATCTTACGTTGGGAACATATACGCACGTGAGGATGTACGATATCACGCGAGCTATTGAGAGTTTGCCGGATTATGCTTGGCCGGGCAGCGAACAGCAAACCGCAGTCGCTACAGGCACCGATGGCAAGAGCGACTTGGCGGAAAACTTGGCGTTACTTGGCGGAAAACATAAGACTACTATGGATTTCGCTGGACAGATGGGCGATAACAAGCTAAGTTACTCGACAGCCGAGAAGCCTGTTTTTGTGGGAAAAGACGCCAATCTTGGGGTAGAATCGAAGGACTCAGACAATGCAGGGCTCGTAGCTCAGCGGCAGAGCAGTGGACTCATAATCCATTGGTCGTAGGTTCGAATCCTACCGGGCCCATTTCCGTAATCTTTTATCTGTCAAGCACTTATACTTAACAGCTTCTCTTGTCGCCTCGTTGAATACAGCCATTTTAGCCGAAGTGGCTGGTCATTAGCTAAATCAGGCCTAAGATATGGTCACAAAGACGAAATGCAGAGCCTGCCCCGCGCCCGCCTGGGTTTCGTGGGCCGGTATTATGCGTGGATGCCAGCGTACCCCCCTGTCGCGAAACTCACTCTGTGAGGCTGCTGTTTCTTTCAGCCCAAGGGCTGTCGCAAGATCCCTTCCACGTGTGGAGACGCCCTTTCGCCTGTGCCCGGAACAACCTGTCCCTCCGGTCTAAGCGAAAGGCGACCGGTCCACAGGAACAACTGTGAAACCCGGTCGCCTCTTTCTTCAAGTTGCGTTGAAGCCGTTTAGTATTCCGCCGCCTCGAGCCAATATTGGGCCATCGAGGCAAAATCGGCCAAGTCCACGAAGCCGTTCTTGTTGACGTCGCCTTGTCTTGCCGCAGTCGCTTTTAGCACGTTACCCACCAGGACGACGCAATCCTCTCCCATGATCTCCTTGCCGTTGGTCAGACCGGCGGTAAGAGTCAGTACCAATACGTCACCCTTGTTAAGCTCACCCGAGTCAGGTATCAACTCTGCGACAACGTCCTGTGTCTTGAACTTGAGCACAAGGTCGGTGTAGCCATCCGGGCCTTCGCCGCAATCGCACGCACCTCCATCGGCCGGCGGCCCCGATACGTCCTGCAGACTGCTGCGAACCGGAGCGACAACGCCCTGGAGCCGAACGGAGGCCGGGTCAATCATGGTCACATCAAGGGCCTCTGAGCCTAACACGGCTACGCACAGCACGCCCTTGCTTTCCAGATTGAGCGGATTGGGACAACTGCCCGGCTTGATATCAATGTTGCCGACGAGCACCGCGGTCACGGTTGTCTTTTCGGCATTGCGAACGTCGTAGTCGTATGCGATTTTTCCGTCTCCGCCGCAGGCGACGATATAGCCGGCATCAATGCCGGCCTGGATGACGTCCGTCACATCACCGTTTACTATTAGTGTACCGCCGCAGACATCCATACTGTATGGTCCAATGAGGTCAAGGCCCCCAACGGAGACTACCCCACCGCTGAGGTTAATGCTTATCGACCCATAGTCGCCGTATGTTTGCAACAAGCCAGAGGTAAGGGCGCCGCCGCTGACGTTCAAGGCGGCCGAACCACCTGGATTTGACTCATTCATACTATATCCGAGGCGCACCATCTCGCTGGCGGTGACGTCTGCAGTGCCGCTAATATTAAGCTCGTAGGCTTTGCCTGCACGGCCGGCGTAGCTGAGGCCGCCGACATTGGCAGTTCCACCGCTGAAAGTGATTTTGGCACTGCCATTGTCGTAGCAGGACAAATACTGTGCTACATAGAGGGTGCCACCGCTCATGTTAATTTCGGAGTGTCCCTCGTCCTCGTCACCGTTTCTCCACTTTCCGTCGATGTAAACGTTGGCGTTGCCACTGATGTTAGTTACGGCCGTACCCCTGTCGGCAAACCGCCAGGCGTTCTTCTCGGGGCCCATATGGATATCGGCGTCATCGCCTATGTTAAGCTCGAGCGTTGCGCCAGGTTCGTTGGACAGGCGCCACTCATAGGATTCACTTATTTTGGTGGTGCCACCTATGTTGATAATGGTGGTGCCACTATACGCGCCCTCGATACCGCCGACTTTAATGTCGGCATTACCGACCATATTAAGGGTGGCCGTTCCATTGCCGCCTTCGGCCAATCCCCACCACCAGCCGATGTTGACGTTACCGCTCGATATCTCCATTACCTGGTCAACATCGGAGCCCATCCTAAGACCGCCTATCTCGCCGACGCTCACGTCGGTATTGATCACGGGCCCCTGCGCTGGTGGCGAGGTGATAAGCGCCAGCTCGGCGGCGCCAGGCGGACCCGGCGGATTCCAGTTGCCCGGCGTGGTCCACAGAGCGTTCGCGGGGTCGGCGTTGGTCCACAAATACTGCGCCGAGGCGCTGCCAACCAGCCCCAGGACCAAAACAAAACAAATTAATGACATTGACTTTCTGCACATAATACACCTCCTTAAAAAAATAACTCATACTTTACTGTCGGCCAACACATCTGTTGTCCGAACAACCATATTCAGCATCACAACTGCCATCCTGAAAAAAAATTGCTCTCTTCCTTCGCACCCTCTGAACGCCAAAAGCTTTAGGGCAATCATATTTTCTCAATCCGTTAAGCCCAGACAACTCCGTTCCAATAATCACCGATATTGTTCCATAGGCACTTCCTCCACTCTACCAGCCACTATATGTAATCACTCAACCCGACTCCAATAAAGGTGTCTTCTGCTGAGGGTGATACACAACAAAGCACGCCCGGAAAGTCTGTGCGCGCACAAAGTCACTGCTCTGCCCAAACAGAAGACGGAAACTCCTCCTTTCTTCCGCCGGTGGTCTCAATTGTGTCTCTGCTCTGCTCATCCTGCCTCTCTAAAACTTAGAACTTACGCCGGTCATCTCGGTCCAAAGTACCGATTATGGCCAATAGGTCTTTTCAAGCCAGTTACTCGCCAGCTCGGCATAGTCCCTGAGGTTGACCGCCTTAGAGCCCGGCGGCTCTTGGTCATACAGATTAGCCGGCGACAGCATCGGCCGGATGCCCATCCCGTCGGTAGCAAGGTACATAACCTCAGACCCCGAGAGAGCATAATTGTAGATGCGGACCGAGTCGATTTCGCCAATGAAACTATTCTTCACCGGGAACTCGTTACGCGCCCCATGCGACCCGCAACCGCCGATACGCACGACGTGCTCGTCATACCATACCATACCATAGCGGACCTTCCAGGTTCTATCCTGAAAGCCGTCGTCGTAGTAACGCATCATGCCTCCAAGAGCATCGTAGGTAACCACGACAGTGTGCATCATTCCGTCATTGAAATTCACCATACTTTCCTGGTCGAGTTCACCGCGATGCAAAATGTGCACCACAGGAGTCAAGTTTTCCCACCCTTGTCGTTCTTGAGTGTAGAACGCCATCGAATTGTCCTCATCACCGCCCTTGATGGGATGGGCCGAAGTGAGCAAGAATCCAGGGCCGCTGGTGGAACGGAACGTCATCTGAATCGAGTAGTCGCCGGTGCCCCCGAACGGATTGGCCGCACCGAGAGGAATGTTCACGTAACTCATCTCGGCCCCATAGAAAAGAACACCGTTGAGAACAAGCTTGCCGTTGGAGATCGACGCCTCCGTCCCGGGTATACCGTCATACCCATTGCCCGACGTGTCGCTATAGTCGTTGGCATCGAAGGTATATTCGACCAGCAGCCTATCCCGGTCGGGGGCGCTAACCTCGACCAGGTCTGTTTCAAGCCAGTCGAGCGCCATTATCCTGACATCTTTGAAGTCAACAATGCAATCGTCATTGAGGTCGAACTCGGGCTTAATAATCGAAGGAACACACCTGGACAGATACAGCCGAATAGCGTCGAAGTAGACAACACCTGTGCCGCCCGCCGCCGGATTGTCCCTGTCGCCGAAA
>DATKVV010000050.1:0-83238 GCA_035529895.1 Sedimentisphaerales bacterium | reverse complement strand
CGTATTGCGTATCTCGTATTTGGTTGGGGGAATGGGTAAGTTGGTTGGCGGGGCAGAGGTTTGCCGGGGTTGACGGGTTGTGTGAGACAGGGGCGGTCCCGGTGAGATAGGCATGCGCCATCTCACGGGATAAATTTTGGGCTTGGGTGGCCATTGCAAGATGCTCAGTTTTCAGGGGTCAGGGGGCAGTTTTCAGCATTTAGTATTGAGTATTTAGCATTTTAGTTTGGTGGGTATTATACAACAGTAAAAGTTAGATGTCAAGCAAATTTCTCTGTTAGCGATTTGTTGCTCGTGGTAGATCAGTTAATGAGTGAATGGGTGGATGAGAGGATAAGTGGTGAATTGGTAAGGATTAAGGATTGAGAGCGGGGTGCGGCTTGGGGGGATTTGCCTTGCAAAATGGGCGATTTGGTGGTAAGAATGGGGGCAGAAATGGGAGAAATGGGCCACTGTCTTTAGTTTTTCTGTAGTGTCTTCACTTTCTTTGGGGGAGTATTTGATTCTAATTAGCACTCATTACTGGAAGAAATATATGATGGACGGTGAACCGGCCGTTCTTCGTTAGATGCTCTGTCTCCTTGATTTGTCGACAGTTAGGGCGAATTGATGACTTTCTTAGTTCGGGCTTATGGTTAATGCACAGTTTTTCTTTTCGCTTTTCGAGTGCAGCATTAACAGACGCAATAGCTTTGACGGTATCGCCGTCCATAACGTAACCCAGCATGCCGCCATTCTCGCCGCCGGAGTAGTGGCCGCTAACATATCGCATGACGCCTTCCTCGATATATTCGCCTGCCAGTGAGGACCATTTGCCTCTCTTATCCCTCTTGTTCAACAGTTTGCATTCACAGGCCAAATATTGATCTTCATCATTATTGAAAGGCGAAAAAACCAAGTCCGGTTTGCCAATCAATATACCCTCTGGCGAAAGGCATTCTGCTTGGGACCATATTTTGAACAGATGTATAGAACGGTCTTTATGATTTCTCAAATGACGACAGAACTTTCGGTTGATAGAGTCCTCGTCAATGGCTGATTCAGTCGGTAGCGCGAAAGTTTTCCACGACTCGACGATCAAAGCCAATATTATTGGCATCTGTTCCTTGACATGTGTACGCCAAAACCCAGGATTGCCTTCTATCGCCATTGAGGCCCCTCCCTCGTCTGCAAGACTGCTGAGGCAATCTCATCCGCATCATTAAGTGCAGTAGTGCGCATCCAACTGCGAAGCGTCATTGGCTTGAGGATATAGATATGGTCTTTGTCAAATATTTTTAGGTTGCGGCAATAAACAAAGCCCCCCCGACCGGCCGGGAGTAGTTCATCAATGCGGTTCAAGACTCGCCGCATATCTTCGGGGGCTGCTTTCTCATAAAACGGCTTCGGCTTATCCTTGGCACGAGAGATAACAACAACGGCCTGTGAATCCGCTTTAACTACATGGGCTTGGACTTTGCATCCTGTTCTGGCATGTATGTTGAGCATTTTGCAAAGGGTTTCTGTATAGGTCTGCTGCTGCTCAGGATTAACATGCGTGAGAGTTTTAACTTTCTTATTTGGATTGGCTCGGGGTGTAATACTGGGGATGATATAGTCAACTGTATCCTGTATTAATATTTGTTCATATTCATCTATGTCGTAATACTCGTAGACCAGAGGGCGGATCTTCTGCATGGCCGTTCTTAGCTTTTCGTCTCGCCCTATATGTTCTTTTTCGATAGCTGTCTTCAAAAGGCGCATCTGATGGGCTATCTGGTTTATTATCTCGGCTGAATGTCGTGGATCGGAAGTCGCTTCAGGAAGGGGAAAGGGCAAAAGCCCTACTTCTTCCAAGAAGACTTGGTCTCTTTCAATGCCAAAACTGGCTGAAATATGAAAGAAGTAGTAGTCGGCAAGGTCCGTATTTAACACGGCAGCCAGAAACATCAATAGATTTGTATCCTTGGGGCTGCCACAAATAGACTGGATTGCATGACGAAAAACCACGGGAAAATCGCAGAATGCCTTTCGAGAAACGCTGTGGTTAATGAGGACCATCGGAGGAGCAAAGAGGCGTTGATCCGGGCTGCGGTAGAGTTGCGTAAATCTTTTTTTGAATTTGTACTGCCCAAACTTGGGGCAATCCTGGCTTGTCAATATGAGATTGATATTCCTCTCTTCCGCATCAACATAGAGATGGTCTTCTGTCCACCAGATTGCTTTTGGTTCACCATACTGTTTTATTCTTGGTTGCGACCTGCCCTCAACTATTTCATAGTATTCGGGTAGATAGGGCTTAAATCCTTGCCCCTTAATGAATCTTTTCGGTCTGTTGGGCGTACCTGTGATCTCAATAAGGCGGGACATATCAGACAATCGTTGGAATAGCTTCAGATCGCGCCATGTGCCCCAGAATTCAGTTTTCCAGACGTGTGATCCCTGTTTTTTTTGAGCGTTTGCCAACAATTCTGAAAGGCGGATTGTCTTGACGTCGTCATGGTAAATGTATACAGGGCCGCCGCGCTGGCTGCGAATATCAACCTTGGGACTTTCGTATCTGATCTTGCTCTTAGTAACATCCGGTTTTGTCTTATTGAATCGAATAGCAACGCCGGGGTGGACTGCATCGGCAAATAAGACAAAACGCAAGTCCGAGAAGTTGATGACTCTTTCTACAGTAACATGGCGGAACCATTTGGCCTGAAATTTATCGGTTTTGTTGAACAATACAGCCGTCGGAAGCAGAAGGCAGGCTTTGCCTGAATCACTGAGGCGTTGCGGCGCTTTCCACATAAAGCCATGAGCGATCTGTTTCTGCGGACCTCTGATATCTTTGTCGAATTTTTGCCATTCGAGGAAGAACTTATCGTTGCATTTGCCCCTGCTTACCCACGGTGGGTTGCCAATCACACAGTCGAAGTCTGAGGAATGAAGTTGGAGGTCGGGATCGAAGAAGTTGCCGTGGAGAATTGTCCTTGGCTCGTCATGTGGCTGGTGTTCGTCTTTTGGTAATAATAGGGGCGGGAACTTCAGGCCTTGTTCTTTGAGGTTCTCGACGTCCCAAGGGTCCAATTGCTCGAGTACAGCCAGATATAAGCTAAAACAGGTAATATGACAGGCAGTCTTGTTGACATCAACTCCAAACAATTTGTTTTGAAGGATATCGAGCAATTGTTTAGCTGTGGTTTTTCGCTGGTGATTAGCATGCCTGGCCATCCATTGGTTAGCCATGCGATTGAAGAGGCTGACGAGAAAAACTCCGGAACCGCAGGCAGGGTCAAGGACTTTGGATTCGTATAGAGGTTGTTTATAATTCTCAAGCAATATATCCACGGTCAACTCTGCGAGGTGAGGGGGGGTATAATATGCGCCGGACGTTTGCTGGAGTTGCCCCTGTTCGCTGATGAATCCCTGGTAAATGGCGCTGATTGTTTCAATCGGGATTACGCTGAAATCATAGGCCCAGAAGCTGAGGGTATATTGGCCGGTCTTCAAGTCATCCCCATTTAGAAACGAGCCGATAATCCGCATATGGTCGTCAGTTACCTCTTTTTTCTCTTTATTGAGGTCTGTATCAAGAAGGCTGCCGTTAAAGGACTCCTTCAAGTGGTGAAACAGCCGGAACAGAGAATCCCTGGCCTGTGGTCGGGGCAAGTCATTTAAGATATCGACAAGGCGATTGTATTTGCCACCTATGCGCCCGAGAACAGTGTCATCTGGAAAATGTTTGCCCTTAATCATTTGGCGTTCTATGAGATAGCAGGTGAACAACAAGCGCATCAGGAAAAGATGCGCGAACTCTGGCGTAACCGGGTTGTTCGGGCAATTGATGAGATTTTTTGCCGTCTCGGTCAGATTCTCCAAGAGGCAGCGGTCCACGGCATGCTTTCTGTTAAAACTGTCGGGTTTGCGGAATATCTCGCCAGTCTCGATGGATGCGAGGACTTGGTCGAGTTCGAGAACGTCAGCCACTTTCGCAAAGACACCCACGAGACGCCCGTTGCCGTCAATATCTTCGGCTTTCTCAGTCGGCAGTGCCTGACCGGAATAGACCTTTACCTGGGTGTCAGAGATAATAACCAGCAAGGGTACGACATGCTGGTTCCACAGGTATGTCTGCCAGTGTCTTATGTTTTCAGCGTCTAAACATGTAACCCTCTTGAAATATGCAGTGGGCGCACGCTCAACATATAGTACGGCATCGAGCTTCAAATCGCGAAACGCCCTGCGAACTGTGTGAGAATGCGGCAATGGAGGATCAACAGTGGCTATCTGGTCAGGAGCGGTAAACAGGCCGCGACGGTAATAACCGGACTTGATTAAGCCTTCAATCCCTGGATTTTCCGTTTTAGCCATTTGGAAAGAATGCCAGACCGTACTGTCGATTTAAAATGCTCCAATACTATAGTATTCGGGCTTTGATTGGATTTCAATCAAATAAATTGTGCTTGGAGTTTCTGTGTGTGTTTTTGGCCGGACTGCGCAGTGTTGCCGGAGGCCGCGATGAGGAGGGAGGGAAAGAATAACCGCATGGGGTAAAGGCCGTCGTGCGATGAGGAGGCGGCGCGGGGAGGGGAGGGGTGCGTTATAGTCCTACCCCCAGCGGAGCTGGAGGCTAACCGAAGCGGAGGCGACGCTTTGCGTCGCGGTTTTTTTATGGGTGGGGAGGTGCGTTATAGTCTCACCCCCAGCGGAGCTGGAGGCTAACCGAGGCGGAGGCGACGCGGGGCGTGGCGGTTTTTTTATGGGGGGGGCGGGAAGGGAAGTGAAAAGTTAAAACGGAAAGGGCAAAACTAAAGCTCAAAATGCAAAGGTGGGGAATCCGCCTGAGGCGGACAAGAGTGTAAAGTGCAAAACTGAGGGATGCGCCAATTCGGCGGGGCACACGTCGGGCGGGTGAAAAGGGGGGAATTAATATTTGACAAGGTTATGGTCGGTCAATAGAATGGTGGTCGCTCATTATGGAAATATAGAAAGGATTGAGTAATGGCTGGTAATATAATTGAGCTGACTGACGCTACTTTTGATGAGGTTGTTCATAGCTCTGATGTGCCGGTTCTGGTGGATTTCTGGGCGCCGTGGTGCGGGCCCTGCCGGATGATGGCTCCTATTCTGGAAGAGGTCGCGACTGAGTATGCGAGCAAGGCCAAGGTGTGCAAGCTTAATACTGATGAGGCGCGTGACAGCGCTATGGAGTTCAGCATAAGCGCGATACCGACCATTATTTTGTTCAAAGACGGCCAGGTTCAAAAGAAATGGGTCGGCTTGACCGGCAAGAACGACATCTCGACGGCAATCAACGCGTTGCTCGGCTGAGAATCATCCTGCGTTTTTGTGTGGCGGCTGCATTGGCGTGCAGCTTTGCGGAGGAAGCATACCTTTGCGGGGGGCGGGGCAGAAGGTCAATACCAGATGGTGACTATGATATTGGGCTCGGTTTTTTTGCCCTGGACCTCGCCGGTTGCGGTATTAGTTCGCTTTATAATAATGCCCGGATTTTCCCTTAGCCAGCTGGTAATCTGCTTGTCGAGGAAATCCATAGCTCCGGGATGCAGTTTTGTATAGAAGGTTTTTACACCCGTAATTCGTTCGGGTGAGGAAATTACCTTCTGGGGCCTTCTCTTGGCGGCCTCCAGTGCCTGGCCGGTCGTCTCGAATTCCGATACCTCCGCGGCGCCGCCGCCAAGGTTCAGGGGTGCGTGAGAGACGCTGGTTTCGCCTGTGCTGTCGTCAAAGGGAATGGGCTTATCATCATTGCGGGTGATGGCGCTGGCATCACCGTAAATGATTAAGGGGTCAAGCTCTTCGCTGCCAAAATCTTTGGTATCGAAATCTCTACTGTCTATATCGTTCACAACGTTATCCTCCACCAAGGTTTAATTCTACAACGAGTTTACTGTCAAAGGGGTTTGGCGTCAAGAGAAAAATATCGGCAGAATTTTGCCGGGCACCTCGTCTGGTTTGTGTGCATATTTTAAGCCTTTTCAGCGGCAGCTTCAGCCTTTTTATTTTCAGCCTCCGGCTTGACTTTTTCAGGGTTTGTATCCGTTGTTTCTTTGGCCTCGACGCGGGCTTTTTCGGGGAGTGGTTTTGGCCTTTCGGTTTGGGCTTTTAGTTCGTCGGCCCTCATTTTAGCCTCTTCGGCTTCTTTTTTGGCTTTTTCGGCCTGTTCTTTGGCTTTTTCGGCTTCCTCCTGGGCTTTTCTGGCCTCGGACTGGGCCTGTGCGGCCCTGGTCTTTTCGCTAAGAACCTGCTCAGCCGTCTCGATAAGTTTTTCCTTTATCTGGTCCATTTCCTGTAGGGCCTCGACTTTTTCTATCTCGGCCTTTAGGCGTTCGAATTCGGCCCTTGCGGCCTGCTGTTCCATAAGGTTGGTGTAGGCGGCAGCTCCGAAGGGGTCGGTCAGTGTTTGCTGGAGGCCGGTTTGATATTCGGGCTTGGCGTGTTTTTGCTTCATTTTGTTTATCATCTTGCTGTATTCAACTCCTCCGGATGAAATGCTCGGAGTGAGAACGAAAATGACCTCGGTGGCCTTTTCCTCGTAATCCTTGCTGGAGAAGAGTATGCCCAATACCGGAAGGTCTTTCAGGAAAGGAACTCCGCGAATTACGCCTCGCTCCTCGCTTTTTCTCATACCGCCTATGACCAGGCTGTCGCCTGGTTTTATGCGGTTCTCGGCAACATCTATAGTGCGCTCCGTGATAATCGAGGTTTGAACAACACCTTCCGGTTTGGATTTTGAGCCGAGTTGTATTTTAGTTGTGAGGCCTATCGAGCCGTCGGCATACACGTAGGGCGTAACTTCGAGTGAATCTTCAACCCATTGATATTCGGTCAGATTGAATGGCTCATCAAAGCCCGGTTTTTCCACTATTTTTTGCAGCGGAACGTTGTCCCGCAATCGGATGGCACCTTTTTTGCCGTTTACGGTTTCGATAGTCGGATTCATAAGGATTTTGAGGTATCCTCTTGAGATGAGAAGGTCGACGACAGCCCTGAACTCATGACCGGGTATGCCCTGGTTTTTCCAATAGCCCAAGTCCAGCCCGAATGTGGCGCGTTTTGATTCCCGCAGGGAGGCGCCCGGGAAGGCGGGCAGGAGAACTTCCTGCAGCGAGCCGTCGGGGGCTTCAACGAGCTGGCTCTTGCCGCCGAGGGTTATTTTTTCGCCCAACAGGTTTTCGACTTTGATTGTGGTTTCCCAGTCCATGGTTACGTCGGCGAACCGTTCGACTATCAGGCAGTCAACATTTACCTGGATTGGAGGCACGTCGACCTTATTCAGGAACTCGAGGACCTTGTCAGCTTCCTGGTTGTTCGGGCAGTGAATAATCAGTTGGTTAGCTGCCGAATTAGGGCTTACCGTATATGTTGGCCTGGGATAGTCGTTAGCTTGAGGATTTTGAGGGGCCGCTGCGGCTTTGAAGAATTTAGAGAATTGGGCGTTGATCAGTTCGGCGAGCTTCTCGGCGGGGTGGTTCTTGCAGAAATAGAAGAGTTTGACTCCGTCGCTCACCTCAATCCTTTCTGCCGGCTGACGGTACAGTTCAGGAAGCGGGTTTCCGATGTTGGGATTTTCTTTAATCTGTCTTAGCTCGTTTAAGATTAACTGGGTTTGCAGTTCGGTTGGTTTTGCGGCAAAGAAATCCCCGCAGCCGGTCAGAAACGACAGCCCCACAATGACAACCGGCCACCTTAACAGGGATATACTGGTGAATTTGACGAGGCGGTCAAGCATTATGCAACAACACCCAAAACGAATAACATTGATTATACCGTTATATCGCATTTATGCAAGCGTTATCGTTAAAATTAGCTCAGGGTCGGTCAAAATATAATGACTGGAGATGCCTGCCGTGCTAATCTCTGGGGTTATGACGCAGCGAGGGAAAAAACTTGAAACTGTGGGTTTTGTTGCGCTGGGCTGCCCGAAGAACGCGGTCGACAGTGAGAAGATGTTAGGTGAAATCGCGCAGGCCGGTTATGTGATAACCGACGACGCAGAGCGAGCGGATGTCGTTGTGATAAACACGTGCGGGTTTATCGCGCCGGCCAAGGCTGAAGCCCTTGAAGCGATAAGACGCATGGTGGAATGCAAGCGGGCAGGCACGGTAAGGAGGGTCATTGTCGCGGGCTGTCTGCCGCAAAGATTAGGCCGGGAGCTTTTCGGCGAGGCCGAAGGCATCGATGCCATTGTCGGGCTGGCGCGGCGGGAAGAAATAGCACGGATAATCGGAAAGACTCTCGCGTCCAAGCGGCCGGCTGCGTATCTGGGGCGCGCAGAGCAAGCGGGCGAGGACCGTCTTGCCCAGCGGCCGGAAGAATGTCTGGATGTTCCTGATGATAGAGTCCGATTGCGCATCTCCCCTGCGCACTGGGCGTATCTGCGAATCAGCGAGGGGTGCAATCACCGCTGCTCTTTTTGTACGATACCGGCAATCAGAGGCCGATTTCGGAGCAAACCGCGGGAACTTGTTTTGGCTGAAGCGGCCGAATTGGTGTCAGCCGGGGCAGTTGAATTGAACATAATTGCGCAGGACACGACGTACTATGGGCGGGACCTGAGAATCAAGCACGCATTGGCGGTGCTTTTGGGTGAGCTTGAGAGGATTGAGGGGCTCAAGTGGATACGATTGATGTATTCGTACCCGGCCGAGATAGACGGGCGGCTTATCGATACCATCGCGGGCAGCAAAAAAATCGTGCACTATATTGATGTGCCCGTCCAGCATATCAGTACTGAAATCCTCAAATCCATGCGCCGGCCCGACACGAAAGAGCAGATATACGGTCTTATTGAAAAGCTGCGTTCGGTGATTAGCGATATTGCGCTACGAACGACGCTGATAGCCGGGTTTCCGGGCGAGACAGACGGGCAGTTCGAGGAATTGCTGGAGTTTGTCAAGTGGGCTGAATTCGACGCACTGGGTTGTTTCAAATTCTATCCTGAATCCGGCACGGCGGCGGCGGAGATGCCGGGCCAAGTGCCGGAGCAGGTGAAAGAACGACGCGTAGAAGGGCTTATGCTGACTCAGCAGAAAATCGCCTTCGCCAAAAACGAGATGCGAATGGGTACGACAATGACCTGTCTGGTAGATTCCGTTGATGCTCAGGGTACCGGGAAGGGGCGGTTTTACGGGCAAGCGCCAGATATCGACAGTGTCTGTATTATAGAGAATTGTTCAGCGGCCCCCGGCCGATTTGTGGACACAAAAGTCATTGGCACAAAAGACTACGACTTGATTGTCAAGTAAATTTAGTGTTGAATTATGCTTCTGACCAATTAAACTTTGAATTATGCTCAGGCTTATTCCAAACATCTTGACTTTTGCCCGGCTTGTCTTGACCATCATTTTTCTTGTTATGGTTTTGTGCTCGCCGCAGCGCTACGCTCGGGGCGAACTGCCTTTTCCGGATTTGCTCGATATTGCCTTTATCCTTTTTGTCATTGCCGGCGTGACAGATATGATAGACGGAATAGTCGCTCGAAGGCTTAACGTTACCAGCAAGTTTGGCCGAATGGTGGACCCGTTGGTCGACAAGGTGCTCGTTTGTGGCACGTTTATTTGTTTTGCCATAATTGGTGAGCCCAAGCTTTTCGGTCTTGGGCCAGCCGCTCTGGCGCTCGTCCACTGGTCGGTGGCGGGCGTTCTCATCGCCAGGGAAGTGTATGTAACCACACTGCGTCATATTGCGGAGGCCCGGGGGGTCAACTTTGCCGCCACATTCTCAGGCAAAATCAAGATGTTCCTTCAGTCGTTTGCCATAGGGACGGTGATTATAAAGATGGCTCATGTTCAGACCGCGACCTGGGGATACTGGTTCACGACGGTGGTGTTTGCAGTTATGCTGACAGTTACTGTCATCTCAGGTGTGCGGGCCACCCAGCGAAGTTCGTGGAAACGGGCGGCGGCCACATCTTAACCGTTAACAAAGGCGCTGTCCCAGTCTTTCCAGACGGGTTCGAGGCCCTGGCGTTTTATCATGGCGGCCACCTGGGCGGGGGTGCGGCTGTCGTCGATTTCGAATTGCTTGGTTGAGTCGCTGCAGGCGGAATAGCCGCCCGGATTTGTCTTGCTGCCGGCGCTCATTTTGGTGATGCCGAGACTAATCAGGTGGTCGCGCAATTCGGCCCGCTCGCGAGTTGAAAGTACCAGCCCAGCATCGGCGAAGCACAGCCTAAGGGCCATTATCATCTGCGTGAGGTTCTTGTCGCTGAGCAAGTGCTTAAACTGCGAACGTTGGACTTCAAAGGCTGGGCGCAGTCTCGGAAAAGAAAACGATACGTGGGACTGCCAGTAGCGTTTGATTAAATAGTGGGCATGCTCGGCCAGCACCAGGGTTTCGGCGCGCCAGTCGGTCAGGCCCAAAAGAACGCCAAGCCCGACCTCGCGCATGCCGGCGGCAGCCATTCGGTCCGGCGACTGCAACCTGTTATCGTAGTCGGATTTCGGTCCGGCCCGGTGATTGTAGCGGTAAACTTCCCGGTCATACGTTTCCTGATACAGCGTTACACCCTCGATGCCCGCCTCGAAGAGCTTCGCATACTCGTTAGTGTTCATCGCATACACTTCTACGGCAATGAAGCTGAACTTTTCGCGGAGTTTACGGGCAAGTTCGGCAAAATAGTCGATGGTAATGAAGTCCCTGTCTTCGCTGCTGACAAGCAGAAGGTCAGTGAAGCCTTCGGAGGCGATGATATCGGCTTCTTCGAGGGCTTGCTCAATGGTCAATCTTGTTCGTTCAGATTTGCTTTCTTTGTTGAAGCCGCAGTATCGGCAGCTATTTACGCAGAAATTCGACAGGTACAGCGGGGCGTAGAGTCTGATTGTCCTGCCGAATCTTTGGATAGTGAGATGGTGCGCCAGTTGCGCCATTTGTTCGAGGTAATCTTGCGCAGCGGGCGAAACGAGCGTGATAAGCTTTTCGAAACTATAGGCGCCTGCCGGCTGAGACAAGGCCCTCTCGACATCGGTGCCTGTTATTCTCGCAAGGCGGCTGTTCCATGGCCGGCCGTCGCCGTCGAGGGCGTTCTCGCCGAGGATTGTTTTTATGTCGGGGCCAAGATGTTTTTGTGGCGCAATCATTCTGATTCGTCCCTTAGAAAGCCGGTCAGAGGACTGGAGGCACTGGCTTTTTTGGCGGCAGCGGCCGGTCCGCTTTCGTAGGCCAATCGTCCAGCCTCTACAGCCAGCTTGAACGCCACGGCCATCGCTGATGGGTCATTTGCCGTTGCGATAGCGGTATTGACCAGGACCGCATCGGCTCCGATTTCCATTGCCTCGGCCACGTGCGAGGGCAGTCCCAATCCCGCATCGACGACGACGGGGACATTTGCCTGCTCGATTATTATTTCGAGGGCGGCACGGGTCTTGAGGCCCTGATTGGAGCCGATAGGGCTTCCGAGCGGCATTACGGTAGCGGCGCCGGCATCTTCAAGCTTTTTGCTCAGGATGGGGTCGGCGTTGATGTAAGGCAGGACGACGAAATTGTCTTTTATGAGAATCTCGGCGGCCTTGAGCGTCTCGACGGGGTCGGGCAACAGGTAATAGGGGTCGGGTGTTACTTCGAGTTTTACCCAGTTGATTGCGGTGGCGGCCCGCGCCAGTTTTGCAAGGCGGACAGCTTCGTCGGCATCGCGGGCGCCGGAGGTGTTGGGAAGCAGAAGATATTTTTTCAGGTCGATTGCGCGGAGCATGTCGTCATTTTTGTTCTCGATATTCACCCGGCGAAGGGCGACGGTGACAATCTCTGTTCCCGATTTTTCGAGTGCGTCGGCCATAATCCGGCTGGAGGCGAACTTGCCCGTTCCAACGAGGAGCCGGGAGTTAAACTGTTTACCTGCAATTATCAGCTTATCCATTCAATCAGCCTCCGGGCACAAATCGCACCAGCTCGAGGTTCTGGCCCTTTTGGACCTGCGTATGGGCGAACTTTTCGCGTTCGATGATTTGGCCGTCAATCTCCGCGACGACCGTGGCCGCTTCGACGCCCAGGCGCTCGAGGATTCGAGCGAGCGTGGCCGGCAGTTGGCCGGCGGGAAATTCCTTCTCGACACCGTTTATTTTCAGCACGTCCATTTTTTGCCTCGTATGATTCACAATTCTATTTCGTCGATTATCACTTCCACAACGGCGTTGGCCTGATGACAGGCGGCGACGCCCACGCGCGGCGCCAGAAGGGTCGGCTCGGAATCGATGCCGGTCTGGCCGTCGCCGACCAGGATGTGCCGGGGGGAGATGCGCCGCGTTCGAATCGCGTTGCTTTTTCCGTAGCCGGCGAGGCCGCTGACCGAGACGATTATGGTCTTTCGCATTTTGGTCAGTACGGTCTCGACAAGCATTTGTTTTTCCTGTGCCTTGTCGAAACACTCGGCGATTACATCCGCTTCGGCGAAAATCACGGGCGCATTGTCGGCATTGAGTTTTTCGCGATGACCTGTTACTTTCACATCGGCGTTTATTCTCCGCAGATTCTCAATCGTGCAGTCGACTTTGCTCTTGCCTATCTGGTCGGTGAAGTACTGCTGTCTGGTGAGGTTGGCGGTCTCGACGCTGTCGAAGTCGGCGATTATCAGCCGGCCTACACCGGCCCTTGCCAGCGCGACCGCTACGGTCGAGCCTAAACCGCCCAGACCGGCTATGCCTACCGTTGCTTTCTTCAGTTTTTCATTGATGCCAGTCATCTTATCCAAAAAAAACGCACTCCCGCAAAAGGAGTGCTTCCAATACTTTTTTGCCTCCCTTCGCAGGTGTTACCCTGATCAGGTTCGTAGGGTCACCCCGATTGAATCGGGATTTCTCAGCCTCAGCGGGTTTTCACCCGGCTTTCAGCTCCCCTGGCGCATCATAATTTCGTATAGCTATTATAGTATAAGCCGGCACTCACCACAAGGTTCTTTATGTACGCGCCAATAAATACTTCCTTATGCCGGTTTCGCGGTATTAACAATACCAAGTCCTATGGCATCAACGCTGAGAGCACTCTTCGGCGTACCTTAACATCTTGTGAATAAAGGATTTGAGCATCTTCATCCGCGCTGTTAGTATCTGCTGCTCGACGGAGCGATATGCTTCAATAACTGCTCAAACGCTACAAAGAGCTTTCACGATCCGTGTTTGGATAGGCTGCGAGGCAAACTGAAAGATGGTTAGCATGACAGATTTGGGGCGGGCGGGATGTTGGGTGTAAAGAAAAGCCGCCGCGGGATTTGGAATTTCGCGGCGGCTGTTTCAATCTTCTTTGCCCCCATTATGTTCGGGGTGGCCTGGGGTTTAGATGACCACACCTGGCTCGTTCGGCTCGTTCGAGTCGGCAACAAAGAAGGCCGGATTCGGCTCATTCGGCTCGTTTGCGTCGACCGCAAAGAAGGCCGGATTTGGCTCATTCGGCTCGTTTGTGTCGGCGACAAAACTGACAGAAGCCGGCTGATTCGGTTCGTTCGGCTCGGCAACTAAACAAGCCACAGCCGTAGAAGCGACCAGCGCCACCACGCATGCGAGGGCCAACACCATTTTTCTGTACATGTTTATTCTCCTTTTTCAACTAATGTTTCCCTGCACAAAGACCACGCATCTTTCGCCGGGAAACGTATATAAAACCGGGAAACACAGAAACTTTACGAGGCAGGTTTTGCTATCGCAGGACACATTTGTTGAACGCACAATTCTGTGCACGTGTCACTGCAGATATAACAACATAATTCTACCAAATCCCCGGCAGCATGTCAATAGGCAAGGTGAAGAATTTTTGATAGCCAAAGAATTCAAAGTCGCAAGGATGCTCTAAAAGGTTTTTATCGTTGCGAGCGGTAGATATTTGCTGTGAGGGGGAGGGGCCTTCTGTGCGGCCAGTAAGTGCTTCGAATTCTTCGGAAGTGATTTTTGATACAAGCGGTTGCGGTGCTTCTTATCCGAGGACTACTACAGGTTGGGCTGCGGCAAGACTGAGTCAGGCAGTCGGAATGGGATAATCTTCACTTGACACGCGGTGATTAAGAGCTATCATAACGTTTGCACCAAAAACGCTCATTAAAGGATGTTTAACTTATGGCGAGTAAAGGATTTACGCATCTTCATCTGCACAGCCAGTATTCGCTGCTCGACGGAGCAATCAGCTTCGACAAATTATTCAAGCGCTGCAAAGAGCTGGATATGGGCGCGGTGGCGGTTACCGACCACGGCAATATGTTCGGCGCGGTGGAGTTCTATACCAAGGCACTTGATAAGGGTATAAAGCCCATAATAGGGATGGAAGCGTACATTGCACCGGGCAGCAGGTCCGACAGGACAAAAACCACTATCGCCGACGCCGCGTATCATTTGATACTGCTGGCGGAAAACAATACCGGCTACCAGAACCTCTTGAAGCTTGCAAGCGCGGGTTACACCGAAGGGTTTTACTACCGTCCGAGGATTGACAAGAATATTTTAGCGGAACTTAATGAGGGTTTGATAGTCACCTCAGCGTGTCTGAAAGGGGAGGTTGCAGTTTTGTTGGCGGGCGGGGACGAAAAGGGAGCGTCTGAAGCTGCGGAATGGTATTTGAAGGTATTCGGTCCCGACAGATTTTTCATTGAAATACAGGTCCATGAAAATGACGACCCAAAAATCAGCGAGGGGCTTATAAATATCGCCAAAAAACTCGGACTGGGTCTGGTCGCGACCAACGACGTGCACTTTCTGGCGGAAGACGACTACGAGGCGCATAATTGTTTGTGCTGTATCAGCACGGGCAAGAATTCGGACGACCCGACGCGGATGATTTATCCGAGAGATGTGTATCTGAAAAGCCCAGAGCAGATGCGGTCGCTTTTTCCCGATGCGGGCGAGGCGTGCGATAATACGCTGGCTATTGCCGAGCGGTGCAATGTGGGGCTTGACCTGAAGAGAAGGCATGCGCCGGTTTTTAAGCCTGATGACGGTTCGACGCCGGAGGAGCTTTTGACGAGATTGTGTTATGCGGGGGCCGAACAGCGATACGGCAAACTCAGCGAGGAAATAAAGGGCCGGCTGGACAGGGAGCTGGACGTAATCAAATCGAAGGGATTCGCGAGCTATTTTCTTATTGTGTGGGACTTTTGCAATTACGCGCACAAGAACAATATCCCGGTGGGGGCCAGAGGCAGCGCGGTGGGGACAGTCGCAGGGTACTGCCTCGGGTTGTGTAATGTTGACCCGATTCGGTACGATTTGCTTTTCGAGCGCTTTATGGACCCCGAGCGCAACGAAATGCCGGATATCGACATAGATATCTGTCAGCAGGGCCGGGCGAAAGTCATAGAATATGTTCGGCAGAAGTACGGCCAGGTTGCGCAAATCATAACCTTCGGAACGATGAAAGCGAGGGCGGTCATCCGCGACCTGTGCAGGGTGCTCGGGGTGCCGCTGGCCGAGGCGGACAGACTGGCGAAGCTTGTTCCTTTTTCGCTCGATATGACGCTGGATAAGGCCCTGGATACGGAGCCGCAGCTAAGAAAGGCCTATGAAGAAAGCGAGCAGACAAGAAGAGTAATCGACATCTGCAAGAAGCTGGAAGGTCTGGCGCGGCACGCATCGGTGCACGCGGCCGGGGTAGTGATTGCGGACGAGCCTTTGACCAATTTCATACCGCTGTATAAGGCGCCGGATTCGGAGGACATCATAACGCAGTTTGAAGGGCCGATGGTGGAGAGGGTCGGGCTGCTGAAGATGGACTTTCTGGGCCTCAAGACGCTGAGCGTTTTGGAGCGGGCGAGGCAACTGGTCAAAAGCATTCACGGCAAAGATATTGACCTGGAACGAATCGCTCCGGATGACCCCAAAGTTTTTGAGGTCTTCGCCAGTGGAGGGACGAAAGGGATATTCCAGTTCGAGTCTGGGGGGATGCAGGACTTGTTGATGAAGATGGGACCGGACCGCATCGAGGACCTTATTGCGGCCAACGCTCTGTACCGGCCGGGTCCGATGATTCTAATCCCGGACTACATCGACCGCAAGCACGGCGCCAAGTGGGACCTGCCGCACCCGATTATGAAGGAAGTCCTCGACGAGACGTACGGTATTATGGTCTATCAGGAGCAGGTGATGCGGATCTGCAACGGGCTGGGGGACATACCGCTGCGAGAGGCCTACACGCTGATAAAGGCAATAAGCAAAAAGAAGGCCAAGACCATCGCCAAGGAGCGTGAAAGATTCGTAGCGGGCTGCGTCGACAAAGGTCTGAGCAAGAACCAGGCGCAGCAGATATTCGAACTTATCGAGCGTTTTGCGGGGTACGGCTTCAATAAGAGTCACTCAACCCGTTATGCCGTAATCGCCTACCAGACGGCCTATATGAAGGCTTATTGGCCTGTCGAGTATATGGCGGCGCTTTTGACTTATGAAATGGACAATACCGACAAGGTTGTTGAATACATAGCCGAATGCAAGAGAATGGATATCGAGGTTCTGGCCCCGGACATAAACGAAAGCGGAGTTGATTTTACGCCTCTTTACAGAGAAGAGGACGGCGGGCGGGGCAGGAAGGGGGTAATCCGTTTCGGTCTGGCGGCGGTTAAGGGTGTAGGAGAAAAGGCCGTGGAGCAGATTATCTCGGCTCGTGAGAAGACAGGTCGCTTCCAGAGTTTATTCCACTTCTGCGAGAGTGTCGATTTGAGGGCGGTCAACAAGCAGGTGCTTGAGGCGCTCATAAAGGCGGGGGCCTTTGACAGGCTTGGGGGGAATCGCGCTCAGATGACGGCGGGACTGGAGAAGTCGGTGCAGATTGGCGCAAGCCTTCAGGCCGACAAACAGAACGGTCAGATGAATTTCTTCGGTCAGATGGCCAAGGAGCAAGGGTATTGCGAGGACGCACAGCGGCTGCCCAATGTTCCGCCGTGGCCGGAGCCGCAGATGCTGGCTTTCGAAAAGCAGGTGCTGGGCTTCTATGTGACCAGTAATCCCCTGAGTCATTACGCTGAGACCGTAAGTCTGTTTTCCACTGCCAACAGCGGGCAACTGGGCGATTACGGGCAGGACCGGCAAATTGTCATTGGGGGGATGGTGACAAAGGTGAGATTCAATTTGACGAAGACAGGCCGGAACGCTGGCGCAAAGATGGCCGTCTTTACGCTCGAAGACCTGCAGGGACAGGTCGAAGTGGTGATGTTTCCGGATGTGCTTAAGAGTTTCGGTCACCTATTAGTGCCCGACACGGTTGTTTTCGTGAAGGGCAAGCTCGATTACAGAAGGGAAAAACCGAACGTTCTGGCTGCAGAGCTGGTGGCAATCGACCAGGTCAGCGAGAAGCTGGCCGGGAAGGTCAAGATCAGGCTTGAAGCCAGAGATGTTACAACGCAAAAGGTGGCGACGATAAAGAGCATCTGCCAGACGCACAAAGGCAAAAGCCTTCTTTACGTGGCAATAAGAACCGAGCGGGGCAGCGTCTACGCAACGGCGGACAGAAGCTTATGCGTTAACCCAGACCTCGAATTCTGCAGGAAGATGAGGCAAGTGGTCGGCGACGAGAATTTTCAGCTCACAAGATAAATCTCTTCAGATTAAAATGGATGCAATACCTTCGGACTCTACTGTTGAAGCCGCCAGAAAGCAGTTTGAGATCCTGCGAAGGTTAGACAGCCAAACTCGGGCAAAAAATGGCATTGGAATTGAGCGATAACCTCAGAAGCATTGTCGAAGCCGGGGTGAGACTTCGGCATCCCGATTACGACGAGCAGAAAATCAAACGTGAGGCGGTACGCCTAATGTCAGGCGACCAATTATTCCGGCAGGTTTTCTGTGACGGCCAAAGACGTAGTCATCGGTGAGGAGGAAGTCGAATTTGCATAACACCAACTTGAAAAGCAAGTTTTCCGGCAAGTTCATCGTCCTTGATGGGCCAGACGGCTCGGGCAAGACAGTCCAATTGGGACTACTGGCGACATACCTGAGGAACCACGGTGTTGAAATAGTAGAGACTGCCGACCCAGGAGGCACCAAAATTGGCAACCAGATTAGCCGGCTTCTCAAATATGACGCGCAGGGTCTCATGGATGTTCATACGGAGCTGATGCTGTTTATGGCGTCCCGAGCGCAGCTTGTGGCGGAAATAATTAAACCCGCTTTAGAAACGGGCAAGACCGTTTTGTGTGACAGATTTATATCGTCGACATGCGCTTATCAAGGCAGCAGCGGGTATCCTGTCGAGAAAATAATTGAACTTGGGAAATACGCAGTGGGAGATGTCTGGCCTGACTTGACAATCATAATTGACATACCCGTAGAGGAGGGACTTAAACGTGCGGGACGGAAGCCATACCAAAAAACCAAAGTGAACCATGAGGATGCTGACCAAGGGTACCTGTTTGCAAATGCGGTTGTTGATCGATTTGATTCCAGGCCGTTGGAGTACCATAGAAAAGTCAGGAGGGAGTTCCTCAGATTGCCGGAGTACTATCCAAGAATTGTAAAAGTCCTGGATGGCGGCCAGGGTGATATCAATGCGGTACATGAGAAGATAAAACGGGTTATAGAGGAGACAGAATTTTAGCAGATGTCACTGAAAGAGGTTTTTTGCCAGGACAGAGGGATTTCAATTTTGCAGCGTGCGTTTGCCGCGGATAAGTGTGCGCACGCGTACATCTTCGCAGGCCCGGAGGGTGTGGGTAAATTCAGGACCGCGCGTGAATGGGCGAAAATGCTGCTCTGCAAAGGGCGGGTCATAGAAGATGGTTTTACCGACAGTTGCGGCTCGTGCGAATCGTGCCGATTGTTCGAGGCCGGTTCGCATCCTGATTTTCATCATGTTTATAAGGAACTGCTCGAATTCACCAAAGACGGCAAGGGCAAGACTACGCCGGTTGAATTGCCGATAGATGTCATACGGGAGTTCTTAATTGACAAGGCATCGAACAGGCCGATTTTGTCTCGGCGGAGAGTATTTGTGGTCAGCGAAGCCGAGAAGTCCAACGACTCCTCGCAAAACGCGCTATTGAAGGTTTTGGAAGAGCCGGCCGAATACTGCTGCATCATTTTGTTGTGCACGCGGCTTGAAGAACTGCTGGCGACCACCAAATCAAGATGTCAGATAGTTCGGTTCGGCCCGGTCGCCGAAGAGAGGATTGTTGAAAGGCTGACGGAAATGGGTGTTGCGGGCGTTCAGGCCCGATATTTTGCGCGCTTGGCGCAGGGTAGTCTGGGTCAGGCTTGCCAATGGGCCTGGCTTGAACTTGCCGGTGCGGATGTTTATGCAACCAAGAGAAAGTTGCTCGTATCTCTGTCAAGCTGTGAATATGCCGAGGCTTTGAATTTGGCCGAATGGGTCCTGGGCGAAAGTAAAAGGATTGCCGGCAAGTGGGTGGAACTTGATAAAGCGACGAGCAAGGCCGATATTAATCGCCGGACTCAAAAGACGCTCGTGCAAATAATCATATCAGCCTTGCACGATGCAATGAGTCTAAGGCTCGGGCAGACGGGGGAAATCGCCAATTTTGAGCAAACGGAGCAGATAGAGAGGCTCACCGGCCGTTTCGGGGCCGAGCAGTCGGCGGAAGAAATCGCCCACTGTTACAGGGCGCTGCGTCAGATTGAATCAAATGTGAACGAGAGACTTGTCTTTGAGCAGCTATTGTTAGAGACGGCCGTTTCTGATATAATAAAGATTTAGGGATGATGATAGCAACACGTGTGTTGACAGGTACTTTGGAATGGCAACAGATTCAGTAATAAGGCCCAAGCAGGCAAGAAATAGGAAATGCATGCTGGTTCGGTATGGTCGTATGGATACACTTGGGTGGTTCGAGCACAACGAAGCCCAAATACCCAAAGTGCCCTGCCGGGTAGTGGTAAAGACCGAAAGGGGCCTGGAGCTGGGTGGACTTGTAGGGCAGCTTTGTCCGTACCGGGCGGGACAATTCAGATTGAGCCAGGAGCAGGTGCAGGAGTATTTCGAGGGCGGCGAGATTGAGTGCTCGCCGGGTTTGGTAGGCAGGTTTGTGCGATATGCGACCGCTGAGGATATAAGCGAGGAAAGGCACCTGAAGAAGATTTCGGAAGAGGAGATGGAATATTGCAGGCGTGTTGTCAGGGAGATGAGCCTGCCGATGAAAATAGTTGACGCGGAGCATGTATTTGGCGGGGAGCGGCTGATTTTCTACTTTATGGCCGACGGCCGGGTGGATTTCCGCCAGCTTGTTAAAAAGCTTGCGCAGGAGTACCAGACAAGAATAGAAATGCGGCAAATCGGCTCACGCGATGAAGCGAAGCTTCTGGCCGACTATGAAACATGCGGGCAGGAGTGCTGCTGCAAAAGGTTTCTGAAGGCGTTGAAGCCGGTTAACATGCGCATGGCGAAGATGCAGAAGGCGACGCTGGACCCCGCCAAGATATCCGGTTATTGCGGCAGACTCAAATGCTGCCTGAGATATGAAGACGAGACTTATACCGAGCTTAAGCAGCGACTGCCGAAAAAGAACACTGAAGTAAAGACGAAACACGGGCACGGCAAAGTTATAGACAGCCAGATATTGACGCAGCTTGTCCTGGTGGAACATGATGACGGAACGAAGGTGGCGGTTCCGGTTGAGGAGATAGAGATAATCTCCCAATCCGTCACGGAGGACAAAAGGCAGGGCAGCACTGCGGATAACGGCAACCAGGGCAGCAACAAGCAGGAATCGCAGTAATCATTCGAGGGAGAAGTATGCCTCGCAAAATTGCGGTGACATCGGCCTTACCCTATGCGAATGGTCCTATACACATAGGGCATCTTGTGGAGTATCTGCAGACGGATATATGGGTGCGGTTCCAGAAGATCTGCGGCAATGAGTGTCTTTATTTCTGCGCCGATGATGCGCACGGCACGCCGGTAATGATAAGCGCGCGGGCCGCCGGGATAAACCCGGAGAAACTGATTGAGCGGATGCACAAGGAGCACAAGGCGGACTTTGACGGTTTTTATGTCGAATTTGATAACTATTACACAACACATTCCGAGGAAAACAGGCAGTTCAGCGAGTATATTTTTGATTCGCTGAACCGGGCGGGCTCGATCGTGAAACGAAGTGTGGAGCAGACGTACTGCGAGAAGTGCGGGATGTGGCTGCCGGACAGATACATACGAGGTACATGCCCGCGCTGCAAGGCAGAGGACCAGTACGGTGATTCGTGTGAGGTTTGCAGCGGGACGCATCGGCCGACGGAACTGATTAATCCCAAATGCGCCACATGCGGGACGCAGCCTGTCCGCAGGGAGAGCGAGCATTATTTTTTCAAACTTGCCGATTACGCACAAAGATTAAAAGACCTTATCGGTGGAGGATATACCCAGGAATCGGTTGCCAACAAGCTTGATGAATGGTTTGAGTCGGGTCTCAAAGATTGGGACATATCCCGTGACGGGCCGTATTTCGGCTTCAGGATACCGGGAGAGGAGGACAAATACTTCTATGTCTGGCTTGACGCCCCCATCGGCTATATGGCCTCGGCAAAAAACTACTGCAGCAGGAACGGGCTGGACTTCGACAGGCTCTGGAACGGCGGCGAATACGAGCTTTATCACTTCATAGGCAAAGATATTATGTATTTTCACGCTTTGTTTTGGCCTGCGATGCTGCTGGGGGCCGGTTTCAGAACGGCGAACAAACTTTTCGTCCACGGGTTCTTGACAGTCAACGGCGAAAAGATGAGCAAGTCGCGCGGGACTTTTATCAGGGCAGGCACTTATCTAAAGTTCCTCGACCCTGAATACCTGCGGTATTACTACGCGAGCAAACTGAGCGCAGGTATTGACGATATTGATTTGAGCACGGATGATTTCATAAACAAGATTAATGCGGATTTGGTCGGCAAGTTTGCGAACCTGGCTTCCCGCTCCGGGCCGATGGTTACGAGTAAACTGAACTCGCAGCTCGGTCAATTGGACCAGCAGGGCGGCGAGTTAGTCAACAAGCTCGCTGCGGCCAAGGGGCAAATCGTCCGGGATTACGAGAACCTGAATTATGCCGCGGCGGTCCGAACGATTGCGGGTCTGGCCGATGAGGCCAATCGATATGTCGAGCAGAACCAGCCCTGGGCGACGGTAAAGAGCGATCTGGAGAAGACGCGCACAACCTTAACGGCAGTGATAAACGCGGTTAGAATCCTGACGGTCTACCTAAAACCGATTTTGCCCAAATATGCCCAGAACATTGAAAAGTTTCTTAACATTGGTGAGCTGAAAATCAGCGACCTCGAAACGGTACTGCAAAACCACAGGATAAACGAGTTTGAACGATTGGTTGAAAGAATTGACAGAGGACAGGTGAATGCGATGATGGAAGAAAGCAAGGGAGCGCAAGCCAACGAGGCGGCGCCGGCGGGTCCCGGCGAGCCGATCAAACCCGAATGCACAATTGAAGATTTTGCCAAGATTGACCTGCGAACAGCCAAAGTTGTAAAGGCCGAAGCGGTGGCGGGGGCGGACAGGTTGTTGCGTTTGCAGTTGGATGTCGGCGGCGTGCAAAAGACTTGTATGGCGGGCATAGCCCAGGCATACAAGGCTGAGGAGCTTGTCGGCAAAATCGTAGTTTATCTGGCGAACCTGAAGCCGAGACAGATGAAGTTCGGTCTTTCCGAAGGCATGATTCTGGCCGTTGGAAGCGGGGGAAGAGACATCTTTATGCTCACGGCCGACAGCGGGGCCAGGCCCGGCCAGAAAGTGCTTTAGCATTGGGTATGAAAGAGAAACTCGAGACAATTGCCAGAGAGGACGGCCGGTTCAGCAGCAATGCGGTGAAGTTTGTTTACGAGGGACTGGGGTACACTGCCAAGAAACTGGTCCCAGCGGCCGGCCACGTCACGGGCCAAATTCTTTGTGAGGGTCTGAAGAAGTCAGCGGTTGAAAGATGGGGCAGATTGGCACAGTTGGTCCTGCATACCTGGGGCGTAAGAACAACCCGCGATTTTGGAGAAATCGTCTGGCTGCTGATTGAGCATAAATGTCTGAGCGCTCAGCCGACCGATTCGATAGAGGATTTCAACGAGGTGTACGATTTCAAGACTGTCTTCAAGGACCGGTTCGAGTTTTGAGGTTTTGAGCTTGAGTTTTTCCTGCCCCCCGCCGGCAAAACGCAGGGCATTTTATGACTGCGTCAGGGCAGACCAAGACTTTTACTGTTTGAACACATTTTCCATAACTTCAAGAGCGAATCGAGGCTGCGCGGCGGAGGCCTGTACCTATTTCCGTGCCGACCTCCACTGCTTCGGGGACCTCCGGCATGGGCGCTGCGGCTTCTCAAATTAGACTCAAAAGTACGAACAAACCGAAACCGGCGATTACTATGCCCGCAATTTTGTTTAGCCACGACAATTTGCCGTAGCCCAGTCTTTGAAGGAACGTAGCGGCAACGCTGCTCAGGATGAGCCACCAGATCTCCGAACCAACGAATACGCCTGCGACTAATAAGCCGGCCGAGGCATAGTGCCCGTTTGCCTGCACCAGGCCAAAGCCTGCGAACATTGCCGCGAAGGCAATGAACGTCCCTGGATTTGCCAGTGTGAGAAGGAATGTTGATATGTAATTGTTGGTATAGCTGGCGCCGTTTCCTGAGGCTGCTCGCTGCACCGGCCTGGAAAGAAAAATTCTCCCACCCATGTAGCAGAGCAAGATGCCGCCGCCGACGCGAAGCCATAGCTGTTCTTTAACCAGAAAGTTTGAGACGAACGTCAGGCCAAAAGCTGCGATTAAGCCATAGAGGGCATCCGCAGTAGCCGCTCCGAGCCCGGAAACCATCCCGTGAATCTTGCCTTCATTCAAGGTTCGCTGTATGCACAGCACGGCGATAGGTCCCAGAGGCGTCGCGACTAAAAAACCAACAACAATGCCTTTGAAGAAAATACTGCTATCCATAAATAGTTGTTCTCACACCCCGGACGTTACGACCATTCATATAACACCTGGCTAATCCAACCAGCAAGCATGAGCGAGTCAGCGGTTATTCTTATATCAACTGTTTGGCCATTCTATAATAATCCAGTCTTTTATCATTCTCAAGTGGTATGAAGTTTTTCCATAGAGTCTGAGCGGCCGGCCAAACAAACTATAGGTTGAATTCCATGCACACCATTTCGGGGACAGGAGTTTCATGATATGGACTGATTTCTTTGAATCCGAAAGACGCGTATAGACCAGTCGCCGCTTTCAATAGCCGATTGGTTTCCAAACGCATCGAACGGTACCGAAGGTCGCGGGCGTGGTCAATAACCGCCTGAGCAAGGGCCTTGCCGATTCCCAAACTGCGAAACTGATGTCTGACAAATAACCTCCTCATCTCGCACACGCCGTCGCTTAGCTTCCTCAGGGCCACACATCCGGCCACGCGGCCTTGGTACTCCGCAACAAGCAGACAACCGTCAGGGGCGGTGTATTGTCCGGGCAGGCCGTTGACTTCCTCTTCAAATCTTTGCCGGAACCGGTCGGCCCAGTCGGGGTCCACGCAATCACCAAACCGGCTTTTCAAGAAATCGGCGTATTCGTAGAAAAGCGACTTGGCAGCCTCAAGGTCTTTGTCTGTTTTAGCCGGAAGAATTCTTAACATCGTCGCCACTCCGATTCATTCCAGCTTAAGCTCCATGAAAACCGTACCTTCTATCGGGTTATATCGATACGGACTAATCTCCTTAAATCCCAATGACGCATATAGTCCTCTGGCCGTCTCCATCGACGGCACTGTATCCAGCCGCATTCGAGAGTACCGAATTCTTCGCGCCTCCTCAATAATTGCTTCCGCCAGCGCCCGGCCGATTTTCAGTCCCCGAAACCGCGGCTTAACATAGAGTCTTTTCATTTCACATACGCCGTCGCTCAGCTTCCTCAGAGCCACACATCCTGCGATCTCGCCACCGTATTTCGCAAGCAGCAGGCAGCCCTCCGGCGGCGCGTAATCGCCAGGCAGACCGGCCAACTCTTGCTCAAAGTTCTGGAAGCAAAGGTCGAAACCCAGGGAATCGGCATATTCCTGAAAAAGGTTCGTGACCGTCTCAATATCCTTTCCAGTTTCCACGTTCAGGATTCTCAGCATGTTTGCCTTGTCTGAAATGTCAAGTTCACGTGAAATATATTTCTGGGTCCAGGGGCAGACGTTAATGCAGATTCCGCAAATAGTCGACGGTATTCCTATCCTCTTCGAGAGCCTCCCGGCCGTATCACAGCAGGCAAAGGCATCATATATTGTCTGTCTTTCTGCCCCTGCCTCCCAGTTTCTTCCCAAGATCGCTTTTCCAGGACAGCATTCAACACACTTTTTGCAATCGCCACAGTGCGAAGTGTTTACGGGATTTGCCACTTCAAACTCAGCGTCGGTAAGCACTGTAGCCAGCCGAACAGCGGCACCATATTTTTCGGTTATCAACAATGCCGACTTACCTATCCATCCGAGGCCTGCACGGGTGGCCACAGTCTTGTGTGGAAGCGGTGTAGTTAAAGTTCTATAGTCCAAATCTTTTCCTTCGACAGTCGGCTTTATAGCTAGAGCTACGTTTCCACGCCTTTTTAAGTAATCAGCGGCACTTCTAGTTAAATTAGTCAATAGTTTATTGACCTTTTTGTACTCATGATAATAACGCATGGTGGGGCCTTTCTGTATCTCATTAACTGTCGATACATCAAGGGCGACGGCCATGGAAATCGCAAATTTCATTGAGCACCTCAGGTCGGCGGGCAGCCCCCTTACGTCCGCAAAACCAACCAGCGAAGCGCCTTCTTTGATAAGCTTAGCTCTTATTTGTGTATTCAAAGATGCCATGCAAAAAAATTTCAAGACTGCTGGCGAGGCTTCCCTCAGCACGGATTCATATATTGATAACGCCTCTCAAATAAACTACGGCGTGACCGGCAATGCGGACCCGCTCCCCCAGCGCCTCGCAGAAGACTTCTCCGCCGCGCCGGGACAATTGAAGCGCGTGCAGTTGTTTTTTTCGCAGGCGTTTGCTCCAGAAGGGAATCAACTCGCAATGAGAAGAGCCGGTAACCGGGTCTTCATCAATCCCGCCCCGCGGCGCAAAAAATCTGGAAACAAAATCGCTCTTCCGTCCCGGTGCCGTTACGCAAACAGCAAGTCGATCAAGATTATTCAATTGGTCGAAATTCGGCTTGAGTAACTGGATGTTTTCTTCCGATTCATAAACCGCGAGGTAGTCCCTTTCCGAGCACCATACCTCTTTAGGCTCATGTCTCAGCGCTTTGAGCAGCTGCTCCGGCGTAGATGTTCTTCTCACTTCCCACGCCGGAAAATCCATAAGCAGAAGCTCTCCGTCTCTCTCGACGGTAAGCGCCCCACCTTTGGTTGTGAATTCCACGCTGGCGGCGGATTCGTCGAGATAATTCAAAATCACAAAGGCACTGGCAAGCGTTGCGTGCCCGCACAAATCGACTTCAATCTTCGGCGTAAACCATCTTAGCTCGTATGTACCGCCCTTTCGAACAAGAAACGCGGTCTCGGACAGGTTGTTTTCAGCCGCAATCGCCTGCATCTGCTCATCGGCAAGCCAATCCTCCAGCGGACACACCCCCGCCGGATTCCCGCCAAAGCGTGATGTGGTAAACGCATTCACCTGATAATAGGGTATTTCCATTATGCTGCCACCTTCCTATCAGCTTTACAGTCTTGATTTGACCATGATGTACTCGGCGATGCCCTGCTTAAAAAGGTCCTCTACAAGTCCGACTTGCCTATATCCAATTTTCTCGTACAGCTTCTTCGCCCGGCTATTGAAGTCACTGACCGTCAGAAACAGTCTTCGCGAATCCTTGAAAACGGCCTCTTCAGCAAAAGATAACAGCTTCTTTCCGATTCCCTGCCCGCGAGACTCCTGCCTTACCGCTATCTGCCGCACGTAAGGAAACTTGTAGAACATCTTCGAGGGGGCAAACCAGATATACCCAACGCATTCAAAATGGTCGTTTAGTGCCACATATATCTCTTGTTTTTCTATACCCTCCTTTAACAGCGCTTCCGCACTTTCTCTGGTTGGATAATAGACTCTCGCCAATTCTGAATCAACCAGCGCTTCCACACAGTCTTCCAGGTACCCTTCATTGCCTTCAACGATAGATATCTCCATGAATTCTGCTCCGACAAAACGCCGACAGCTGTCGACAAATCCCCCTTGCTGTCAGCAGAAACTCAGACATCCTCCACCAGAACTACCTTCACCGCCTCTGTAACAGCCGTGCCCTTGTGCTTATGCTCTTCACCTGCCGGTATGAATACCCCGTCACCCAGGCCGAATACAACGACTTTCCCATCAAAGTTCACTTCCAATCGCCCTTGCAGGACGTATCCGATATGGCCTTTCTTACACCAGTCGGGCTCAACAAAGTCCCTGGTGAACTCTACCAACCGCAGCTTTCTACCACCCTGCTCATACGTCTTGGATCGCACCCCGGCCATAGGCTGCTCCCACATGATCGATTTAAAGTCTACTTTGTATCGCGTCATCCTGCATTTCTCCTAAGCACTTGAATATTGACGGAAGAAATCCTTTGTCTGTGTTATCGGGTCCAGCTATGGCTAATATTTGGTTTTTCCATTGGGCAGGTAGAGTGCGTGTCAATCAGGACAGAAATTTCAAAATGATGTTTTTGTAATCCCTAATGGCCTTTTCCACATCGGCAATATCAATGTATTCATCCGGCTTATGACAAACCTCCGGCTTTCCCGGCCCAAAGACGACCACCGGCGCTTCCAAGGAGGCAAAATGAGGTCCATCGGTGGTAAAACCGACGGCCTTTGTTTCGCTTATGCCAACGGCAGAGCAGAAATCCTTAATGAAGCCACAGTCCGGGTCGGTCTCCAGACCCCCTACCTGGCGGATTATGGAGATATCTGCTTCAAACTCAGGATTTTTCTGCTTTAATCCCGCGCACACTTTTCGCAAGTCATCGATGATGGCCTGATGATTCTGGCGGGGCAGTGTACGGATGTCTATGCCGATGCTGCACCGGTCCGGGACGACGTTGATTGCATCGCCGCCGGTAATTGTATTGACGCTCATAGAACAGCCGCCGAGCAACGGATGGGGCTCGAATGGAATTCTATAATGTTCCAACTCGTCCAGAAAAGCCATCATTGAAGTTATTGCGTTTATGCCCAGTTCCGGCGCCGAGCCGTGAGCGGTTTTGCCTTTGGTTGCGGCTTGAAGCCATAACATCCCGCGGTGCGCGGTGACGACTGCGAAGTCGGTCGGTTCGGGAAGAACGACTCCGGCGAGGTCGGGCAAGCGGCTTGCGAAGCTGTTGACGAATCTTATTGCGCCGCAGCTATCGGTCTCTTCGCCTGCAGCGGCAAAAAGGATAATATCACCTTCCAGTTTGACGCCCGAATCGACGAGCTGCCGGATTGCGGTAACCAAGGCGGCAATTCCGCCTTTCATATCGGCCGAGCCTCTGCCATAGATTCTGCCGTGGCTTTCGACGGCGGCAAAGGCCGGATGAATCCAGCCCGCCTCGCCCGGCGGGACAACATCGAGATGACAGGCGAACAAAAGCGGTCTTCTGCGACCGGTCGATGTTACGTGTGCGGTAAGATTTGCCCGGTTTAGGTCCCAGGTGTCTATCCGGGCATCTATCCCGGATGCGGTGAGTTGCCTGCAGATGACGTTTGCCGCGGCCAATTCACCCTGCTGGGGGGTGCTCTCGGCGCGGATGAGTTCTTGGAGTAAGCTTTTCATAGCACAGCAATTATACAAGCATCCCGCTCATAAGCGGAAAAATAGGAAAATTTTTTTGTTGCAGGCAAGGCCGGGGATTAACATAATAGGGATTTTGAAAATTTTATAGCGGCGTGAAGGAGTGTAAATGGGACCTGTATTAAATGGGTTGATGAAACTTCAGAGTGTCGAAAATCGCCTGCGAGCCGTCAAGGCAAAACTTGCAAGATGTAGAAGAAACGTCATTATCCAGGAAAGTCAAGTCAGAAACCTGCAAAGTACCATCGAAACCAAAAAGGAAGAGATTCAGTTAACCAAGGTGCAGTCCGACCGTCTGGAGCTGGAGCTCAAGAGCAGAGATGAGACGATTGCCAAATTAAGGGCCTCGCTTAACGCCGCAAAAACAAACAAAGAATATGCGGCAGTGCTTACTCAGCTTAACACCACCAAAGCCGACAATTCCAAAATCGAGAATCAGATACTGGAGCTTATGAAGTATATCGAAGCCGACGAAGGCGAGTGTAAAGAAATACAGAGGCAGATGGATGAGCAAAAACAGAGGCTTGAGCAAACGCGAAAGGAAAATGAGTTGTTGGCGGCCAAATATGAGGCGGAGATAGAGAAAATCCAGGAGGAATGGAATCAGGTCGCCGAGACCATACGAGCCGAAGCACTGCAGATATTCAAGCGCGTTGCGGAAACATACGACGGGGAAGCACTGGCGGTAATCGACCAGCAGGAGGGCAAGACGGAAACATACACGTGCGGCGGTTGCTTTATGGGCCTTACTGCCGAGACCGTCAATTTGCTGCTGACGAAGGATGAAATAATCCGATGCCCCAACTGTACACGGATACTTGTGCTGAGCGGCTCGGAGGACAGCTAGAAGCAGAGAGCGACGGAGGCAAAGACGCAAGAAAAGATTGTCTTTTGGGTTTTGAGTTCACTTTTAAGCAATAATTTTCTGATTTCAAGGGGCAGACAGATTGCCGGACGAAGTGACCATTTACGTAGATGGCGGCAGCAGAGGCAACCCTGGCCCGGCGGCCGCCGCTTTTATCCTGACCGACCCGGCCGGTAATGAGCTTGATTCGAAGGCCTTTTTTCTCGGCCAGCAGACCAATAACGTCGCCGAGTATACCGCCATCCAGAAGGCTCTCGGAACTGCAATGCAAATCGGCGTCAGGCGCCTGACCGTTTTTAGTGACAGTGAGCTGCTCGTAAAGCAGGTCAACGGTCAGTACAAGGTAAAAAGCGAGCAGATCAGACCACTGTTCCGGCAAACGGTCAATCTGCTCAACCAGTTCGAGGACTGGAAGGTTCAATTCATTCCGAGAGAGCGGAACGACAAGGCGGACCAGCTCGTGAACCGTGCGTTAGACCTCGAACAGGATGTTGAGAGGAGGGCTCAGGAGGTGTCTCGGGCGGCTGTGGCGGATAAGAAACCTATTCGACTTGGCGTATTGATCAGCGGCGGGGGCACGACCCTGATGAACATTCTTGAGTATATTAAGCAAGGCCGGTTGAACGCCGAGGTTGCCGTTGTAATAAGCTCACGTTCAACGGCGTCGGGGGTCGAAAAAGCGGAGGCAGCCGGACTCAACGTCAAGATTGTCCGGAAAAAGGATTTTCCCGATATCGAGGAGTTCAGTAACCACATTGAGGAAGAACTCGTTTCCGCGAACGTTGACCTGGTTATCCAGGGGGGTTGGCTGTGCCTTTGGAAGATACCCGCCCGATACGAGAACCGGGTGATGAATATACACCCGGCCTTGCTGCCGAGCTTTGGGGGGCAGGGGATGTGGGGTCATCACGTGCATGAGGCGGTTATTGCAGCCGGATGTAAGGTGAGCGGCTGCACGGTGCATTTTTGCACAAACGAATATGATAAGGGACCCATAATTGTCCAGCGATGCTGTGAAGTGAAAGGCGAAGACACGCCTGAGACGCTCGCGGCCAGGGTGTTTGAACAGGAGTGTATTGCGTATCCGGAGGCCATAAGGCTGTTCGAGGAAGGTAAAATAGTTGTTCGTAACGGCAGGGCGGAAGTAAGGTCGTAGGTCGTAACCTTTGGGGGGGGTGCAGGTTAGGTGCTATGAATCGGCGACAGAAGGCAATTCTGACAGAATTATTAGCGGTTTTGGCCGTTACAGCGGTTGCGGTTGTGGCGATGATTAACTTCAAAGATTGGGTAAACCGCTCAGAGGCGACAGGAGCGATGAAAGCTCTCGGCGAAAAAGTCCTCGAATATCGAAGGAAAAACGGTTCAGTGCCGCCCGAAGCCTGGGTCGACGGGCAACAAGAGAATCTGCCTGGGTATGTTCGGCTCGGCAACTTGAAGTATAGAGGCCTTTGGATCGATTCTGAATCAACCGCGGATGCGATTTTGGCTTACACTGAGAAGAATTATCACTCGCGGTTGGCAGGCAAGGGGTATGTAGTGCTGCGGCTGGACGGTCGCGTTGAGTGGCTCGGCAAACAAGAGTTTGAAAAACTTCTGGCTGAGCAGCAGAGCCCGGAAGAAAAGACGATGGTGCAAAAACGGTAAGGGTTCACATTTGGCCAGAAGTTAATTTGCCCGAGGTGAAAAAACGGCTTTTGGGAGGGGAGAGACACAGAGGAAACGTTTGGCTATTGCCTGACCGGTCAGAAATGACAAAAACAAAGCTCCGCTGGGAGCGGAGCTTTCTGAGCCTGGATTTGGGCTGTCTACCTGCTTAGGTTTGCTGTTCCTTTGACTGTACAACGGGTTCGGCCTTTTCGGTCGGTTTTTCAGCTTTGAAGCCCTCAAGTTTCATATGTTCTTCGTCCTGCACGTCAATCTTTATGAGGTTTTTGCCTTTGAACTCACCGCGGAGCATGGTTTCCGAAAGCGGGTCTTCAATATAGTGCTCGATGGCCCTTCTTAAAGGCCTTGCCCCGAATTCGGGATTGTAGCCCTTGTCGATGAGGAATTCTTTGGCCTGTTCGGTCAGCTCAAGTTTGAAGCCGTGCTCGGTAAGTCGCTTGAATACTTTTGCAAGTTCGTAGTCAACGATGGTTCGCAGGTCTTCTCGTGTCAGTGCTTTGAAGACAATCGTATCGTCAACACGGTTGAGAAACTCCGGTCTGAAATGGCGCTCGACCTCCTTATGCAGCATGTCTTTCATTTTCTCGTAATTTGCCTCGGGCGTTTTCTTGCCGAAGCCAAAACCGCTGCTGTTCTTTATCAGTTCGGCGCCGATATTGCTGGTCATGATGAGGATGACGTTTTTGAAGTCGACGTGCCGGCCGAAGCTGTCGGTCAGGCGTCCCTCGTCCATAATCTGCAGCAGCATATTGTAAACATCCGGATGTGCCTTTTCTATTTCATCCAGCAGCAGCACGGCATACGGCCGCCGCCTGATTCTTTCGGTCAGTTGTCCGCCTTCCTCGTATCCGACGTATCCTGGCGGCGCCCCGACCAATCGGCTGACGTTGTGCTTTTCCATGAATTCGCTCATATCAATCTGTACAAGTGCATTCTGATCTCCGAACATAAACTCCGCCAGCGCTCTTGCCAGCAGGCTCTTTCCGACGCCGCTGGGCCCCAGCAGGATGAAGCAGCCCACAGGCCGATTCGGGTCCTTCAGGCCGCTTCTGCTTCGTCTTACGGCCTTGGAGACGGCATTGATGGCCTCATCCTGCGAGACGACCCGTTTATGCAGTTCCGCTTCGAGTTCAAGCAGCCGCTGGGCCTCTTTCTTCTCGAGCCTTGTCAATGGCACGCCGGTCATTTTGCTGACGACCTCAGCGATGACTTCGGCGTCCACGACTCCGGTGGCCTCTTTATTCTCCTCGTACCATTTTCTCTGCATCTCGTTTTTCTCATCGAGCAGCTGTTGGGCCTCATCTCTCAGCGTCGCGGCCCGCTCATAGTCGGCGTTTCTGACCGCCTCGTCCTTATCTCTTTGCAGTTGTGCGATTTTCTCTTCGGTCTCCGTCAAATCCGGAGGCGGCGTCAAGTTCTTTAGCCGTACCCTTGCCCCTGATTCGTCCACCACATCAATGGCCTTATCGGGCAGGCATCTTCCTGTGATGTATCTTGTTGACAGTTCCACCGCCTGATACAGCGCCTCATCGGTAAAGCGGACCCTGTGATGCGCCTCGTACCTATCCTGAAGGCCGCGGAGTATCTCGAGGGTTTCGTCCTTTGATGGCGGCTCAACAATTATTGTCTGGAATCGTCTTTCGAGCGCGCCGTCTTTTTCGATATGTTTTCTGTACTCGTCTAATGTGGTTGCGCCGATGCATTGCACTTCTCCCCTGGCGAGAGCGGGCTTGAGCACATTTGAAGCATCGATAGCGCCCTCAGCGCCGCCGGCCCCCACAAGCGTGTGTAGCTCGTCGACAAACAAGACGACATTCTTGGCCCTCCTAACCTCGTTAATTACCGCCTTTATTCTCTCCTCGAATTGTCCGCGATATTTTGTCCCGGCGACCATCATTGCCAAATCGAGGACCACGATGCGTTTATCTTTGAGAAGTTCGGGCACCTGCTTATTGACAATCTGCTGACTAAGCCCCTCGACGATGGCGGTCTTTCCGACCCCGGCTTCTCCGAGGAGAACGGGGTTGTTTTTTGTTCTTCTGCATAATATCTGTATGAGTCGTTCAATCTCATTTTTTCTGCCGATTACGGGGTCGAGCTCGCCGTCGTCGGCCAATTGGGTAAGGTCTCTGCCGAAGCTATCCAATGCCGGGGTCTTGCTCTTTGTTTTCTGCCCTATTGCGGGGCCCATTTTCATTCCGAGAGCGGAGGGTTCGCCCTCAACGCCGGCGCCAAGGAGGTTCAGAACCTCCTGACGTACGTCTTCGAGTTTCAAGCCCAGATTCATAAGCACCTGGGCCGCTATACCTTCGCTTTCCCGCAGCAGGCCCAAGAGGATGTGTTCCGTACCGACGTAATTATGGTTGAGGGACCTTGCCTCTTCGATGGCGTATTCAATGACCTTCTTGGCTCGCGGGGTTTGGGGGAGTTTGCCCATCGTGACCATGTCGGGCCCGCTCTTGACGAGTTTTTCAACTTCAAGCCTGAGCTTTTTTATGTCGACATCAAGATTTTTAAGGACCGTCGCACCTACACCGCTGCCCTCCTTGACCAGCCCCAACAAGATGTGTTCGGTACCTATATACTCGTGGTTAAAGCGCTGCGCCTCCTGGTTCGCAAGCGCCATAACCTTTCGTGCCCGGTCTGTAAACCGCTCAAACATTTTCTACCTCGCATAATTACACTTCAAGAAGAACCTGAGCTTGCCCATGTTGATCCTCACTGTTTGTCTTTTTCCCGCAAAAACCCCACCTTGACAGGATCATCGCGCATCGGTTCATATTATATTGCCCCCGCCCAGATTGTCAATGCGCTCTGCACCAAATTCTCTTTCAGGCATACGGACTCACTTATCTATATGCGTTAAATTGACCCAGGTTCGCTTACCGGACCAACGTTTTTTCATCAACCCAAATTTTATCGACAAAAACGGGGGCCAGCTTTCCGATTGGCTGGATAAATTCCACCGGCAGCGCGCTCAAAAAACCATCAAGGAAGACGTACGGGATTTGACGATATCTGAGTAGAAAGTCGTGGTTTACCGCTTTTTATTGGTCTCAAGGCGGAAGATCCTCGGAGGTTTACTTGACATTTATTGGTAAATCTGGTAAAAATTAGGTAGTGCTGGAGCGGAGGTTGGGGGGGTTCCCCAACGTCCGCAGTTTTTTTGATGTATTTTAGGTCGAGTAATAAATTGTTAAAGGACTGGTCATGAAATCAGACGGCTTATTTTGTCGAAGTTTTGTTGTTTTGGTTGGGCTGGGGCTGTTTGGCATGACGGCGGTTTCGTCGGGAGGGGGTCAGGCGATAGTCTGTTTCCCGCTGGACACAGACCCGGGCTGGAGTACGGAGGGACAGTGGGCCTTTGGCGTGCCTACGGGCGGGGGGGGCCTTTGCAAGGATCCTACTTCGGGCCATACGGGGAGCAATGTTTACGGCTATAACCTTGAAGGGGGCTATACGGACTCCATGCCGGAGTACCATCTGACCAGTACGGCGTTTGACTGCTCCGGCTACAGGAACGTGACTCTGAGCTTCTGGCGCCGGATGGGTATTGACTCTTCATCACGTGACCATGCCAAGGTTGAGGTGAGCAACGACGGCACCAACTGGACCACCGTCTGGGAGCATACCAGCGGGGCTTTCTGTGATGTTAGCTGGCTGGAGTGTGTATACGACATCTCTGCCGTAGCTGATGACCGGTCAAGCGTGTACATTCGCTGGACAATGGGTCCGACAGACGCTTACGTTACGTTTCCGGGATGGAATATTGATGATATCTGTTTGTTCGGGGAAGTTTTGGACCTTAGAATTTCACCTGCAGAGGGGTTCACCTCTTCCGGCTATACAGGTGGACCGTTTAGTCCCTCGCGTGTGACTTATACTCTGACCAATATCAGCGCATCGCCCATTAGCTGGAGGGTTCATACGACGCAGCCCTGGCTTGACGTAACTCCCGATATGGGCGAGCTTGGGCCTGGTGATTCGAACACTGTGGATGTCTTTGTCACAGCCGAGGCTAACAACTTGCCACTCGGCGACTATAACGACGCGGTAGAATTCGAGGGTGTCGAGAGCGGCGTTGTCGAGACTCGCAACGTGATGCTGGAAGTGCGGAGGTATCCGCCTGAGATAGAGGTGAGCGATTCGATTGAGCCTGTAAGCGACCTGAATATGCCTTTCGGAGACTTGTTTGTAGGGCTGTCGCGGACGGAGAGGATTACTATCACTAATTCCAGCGACCGTACCGGCCTGCTGGTAACCGAGGTTTCTCTGCGTGGCAGGTCGGTAGTTACAACGGAAACGGCCGAGCTGTCTATTAGGACGCTGGCCGTGACCAGCGGCTCTGAGGACTCTGTGTCTTACGTCCCAGCGGCGGCGGCAACTATCGAACGACCGGCCTCAAAGCTGGTGGTGGGTTCCGGCTACCGGGCACTGACCACGAGTTTGGATGTGTTGCTGCTTGCCAGTGGCGATGAGCCCGTCATCCTGCGAACGGGGCTGAAGGCGTTTCCGGACATTAACTCGGTTGATTATTTTAACTGTGCCTTTTTTGTCCCGACGCTGGATGAATTGGTTCTTTACGATGTTGTCGTGGTAATGAGCAACTACTCTTTTTCCGATCCTTTTGAGATTGGGGACATTCTGGCCGATTATGTTGACGGGGGAGGTAAAGTCGTGCAGGCGGTGGCGAGCTTTTCTGTGGGCGGCGGGTGGGAACTTCAAGGGCGGTTCGTAACACAGGAAGGTTATGAGCCTTTTGCCCATGGCGAGCCGGAGTTTTTCTCCCACACGCTGGGCGATTTCAATCCGGATCACCCTATTATGGCTGGTATTAGCGAGCTGACCGACTGGCTGCCCACGGCGGCAGGCTTGAAGCCTGGCGCCGATTGGGTTGCTGATTGGAGTAATGGCACGCCGCTGGCGGCAACGCAAGGCGAGCATGTAGTGGGCATCAACATGTTTGTATTCGACAACGGCAGCTTTTCGGGCGACGTAGTGCTGTTATTTCACAATGCTATGGTTTGGCTTATTGAAGGGTCAGCCGAGGGTTTCGAACTGACCGGGCTTGGCGAGCTGCCGGTGCTGATACCGCCGCTGGGTCATATGGATGTAAATGTGGTTTTCGAGCCGAAGCGGATTAGGAACTGTTCCGGAGTCATCATCATTGAAAGTGATGACTTGGATGAACCGCGGGTTGAGGTGCGGTTGAGCGGCGCCGGGGTGCCGGATTACCTTCAGATAGTTCCCGACCAGGGGTCTGAGTTCGCGGGACATCCCGGCGGGCCTTTTGTGCCGACCAAGGTGAGCTGCACGCTGACTAACAACAGTCCGGCGGAGCAGATTGATTGGTTTGTTACCAAGAGTGAGCCGTGGCTTGAGGTAATTCCCGGCGGCGGGACACTCGCTGCTGGTAAATCGACAACAGTTTTAGTCAACCTTAACTCTGTTGCCTTGACGCTGCCTGTTGGCGACTATAACGATATGTTGGTCTTTACGGATGTAACGACGGGAGTTAACCAGTCGCGTGCAATAACTTTAAGGGTCTTTACCGCTCCGAAGATATGGGTTGATCCCGTAGAGGGAGGGCTGAGTGTATCTCTTCGGCAAGGCGATATAGCTACTGAATTTGTCACCATTGGGAACACGGGGGACGCCGACCTTCAGTACCGGCTTGCGGGTCGTCAGACCCTGTTTGTGCCGCCGCCGGACCAGTGGCCTGCTGCGGCTTCAGCGGCAGGCGCTGAAGAAATCGGGGTCTCCGCCGTGTCAGGGCAGGATTCTATGGTGTCAGTTCAAGGACATTTTGAGTCCGGGCAGTTGCTCGTACGTTTTGCTCCAAGGTCGAAGGGACGGTGGCCGGATACTGCCGAGAAGAATGCCATTCTTGCCAAGGTCAGAGGCGGCAGCGTCTTGCGGGAGTATAGAATCGTGCGCGGATTGTGTTCAGTTAAGCTTCCTGCGGGTGTTTTACCGGAGCAGGCTTTAGCTGCTCTCAACGGCGCTGAGGGTATTTTATATGCCGAGCCAAACTATCAATTGAAGTTAGTCTCTGACTGCCAGAATATACCGAATGACTCTCGTTTTAGTCGGCTTTGGGGCATGCACAACACCGGCCAGAGCGGAGGGACACCCGACGCCGACATTGACGCACCTGAGGCGTGGTGCATCCACACGGAGGCTAATGATGTGGTTGTCGGCGTTGTCGACACCGGTATTGACTACAATCATCCGGACCTTGCGGCGAACATGTGGGTCAATGAAGCGGAGTTCAACGGGGAGGCCGGGGTTGACGATGACGGAAACGGCTATGTAGATGACATTTATGGCTATGATTTCGTCAACAATGACGGCGATCCAATGGACGACCACTACCATGGCACGCACGTTGCCGGGACGATTGGTGCAGTGGGCAACAACGGCAAAGGTGTGGCGGGTGTGTGCTGGCGTGTACAGCTAATGGGATTGAAGTTTCTTGATTCGCAGGGTACAGGGTGGACGGATGATGCTGTTTCGTGCATCGAATACAGCATTCTGATGGGCGCGAATTTGACGAGTAACTCGTGGGGCGGCGGAGGATACAGTCGGGCGCTTAAAGATGCGATAGATGCCGCCGGAGCAGCAGGGCAGCTTTTTGTTGCGGCGGCCGGTAATGACGCTCTTGATTCCGACACTTATCCACATTACCCATCCAGCTATGAATCTGAGAACATTATTTCCGTATTGTCCACAGATAAGAACGATCAGAAGTCTGGATTCTCCAATTATGGGTTTGTCTCCGTTGACCTTGGTGCGCCGGGCAGCGACATACTCAGTTGTGTGCCCGAGGGCGGATATCAATCGTTGAGCGGTACATCAATGGCGACGCCCCATGTCGCCGGCGCTTGTGCACTTGTCTGGTCGGCTTCTCGATTGCTGTCCCATCTGGACGTAAAAGACATTATTATGAATACAGTCGACCGTACCCCTGCCCTCGAAGGGCAGTGTGTTTCCGAGGGACGGCTCAATGTTTACAAAGCTCTTGTTGCGGTGCCCAAGTGGTTTGACTTTGTCCCCTCTGCCGGCACGGTTGCTGCCGGTCAAGCAAGTGATGTCAATGTGGTTTTCGATGCCGGAGGGCTTGAAGTTGGAGATTATTACGGCGAGCTTTTAATATCGTCAAACGACGCTTATACGCCTTTGTTATCCGTGCCTTTGAAAATGACGGTGGAGCGGGATGTTTTAACCGTGTTGCCGGACTACATTTTCGAGTCAACCGGTCTGATGGGAGGCCCATTCGTGCCGCAATCTATGACTTATACACTGACCAGCGACGGCAACGAACCGTTTGACTGGACGGCGGTCAGCTCAGAGCCCTGGCTTGATATAGAGCCCAACAGCGGCACGCTGAATCCGGGTGGTTCTGAGACGGTGATAGTCGCCATTAATGCCGAGGCGGAGGGTTTTGATCCGAACACTTACGGTGCCACCGTTACGTTCATACACATTGCAAGGCAGGTCGAACATGTTCGCTTTGTTGAGCTGGTGGTGACGCCGCTCGACTATTTTACCGAATGGTTTGATTCTCAAGATAATGATTTGGCGAACGACGTGCTGACGTTTACTCCGGACGGATCGGGCAATTTCTACAGGCTTTGCGTCAAGCCGGCTGACGCGTTTGCGACCGACCCCAACGGCGGCGTTACAGTTTCGCTGAAAGATGATGACTACAAGGAAATAGTCCTTGGCCCGGAGGCAAGCGTCTGCTTCTACGGACAGGACTATAACTCTTTCTACATTGGCAGCAATGGTTACATAACCTTTGAAACAGGCGATACGCAGTATGCGGAGAGTCTGGAAAATCACTTCCTATTCAAGCGCATAAGCGCCCTGTTTGATGACCTGAGTCCGAATGCTGCCGGCGCCAGGGTCTCGTGGAAACAGCTCGGCGACAGGGTTGCTGTGACCTTTGAGAACGTACCTGAGTATGGTGTGCAGAGTACCAATAACTTTCAAGTGGAAATGTTCTCTGACGGTGTGTTGAGGATTACGTATCTAAATGTCGCCGCCTTTGACGGGCTTGTCGGCCTTTCTGGAGGTAACGGCGTACCTGCCTACTTTATAGAAACGAATCTGTCGGAGCACAACTTCTGGTATGATCTGGATGACGACTGCGATGTCGACTTTCTCGACTTCAACATGCTCGGCTCTTACTGGGGCTCTTTGGATTGCAGCGGGCAGAACAACTGGTGCGAGGGAGCTGATTTTGAGCCCGACGGCGATGTGGACTGGAATGACCTTGCCGAGCTTGCCGGCGAGTGGCTGCAGGGTACATCTCCTTGAGTTGCTCCGAGCCCGACGTTGCGTCAAAAGGCTTCAAGCTACGCGCCGGGTTCTCCATCGGATGTGAACGAAACATACAAGATTTGCCACGAGGTTGATGGGGTCGAGCAATGCGATGTCTGCGGCGAGTGGATTCACATGGGTGGTTGCGCAATTGTCAACCCACGAATCGGCTTGCGATATCCAGAGCCGAACGGTCCTCTGGAAGGACTGTTCTTGCCGGAGTTGGCTCTGCACTATATGGAGCACGGCTCGCTCGATTGTCTTGGCAGCGTTCATAGCGGCAGAGTCGATTTGCATCGTTTAACCCGAGTTTTGGAACTTTGCTTGCCATATGATCCCAACGGCCATTAGTTGCCATTGGATTATCCAGACCCCCGTGATCCAAGCATGACCCTGGCGCCGGACACGAACGACCTCGACGGCGACCTGATGGCCGATACAGAGGAATTGGCGGCGCGGTTCAACCTCTACGACCCCGACCAGAACCTGACCTTTGACGGGATGGAGTTCGCCAAACAGTGTGCGGCAGTCATCGAGGGCCTACCGGAGGAGGGAGTTAACCCGATTCCCGAGGGTCAGGTCTATAAGCAGTGTTGGTTCCAGCGTGGTCTTGAGCTTTGCGATGTTTGCAGGCAGCCGGTCAACATGGGCTTTTGGCGTATCATAAACCCAAAGCTTGGTCTTTCGCCGTGTGGGCCGAAATGGGAATGTCTTTCCACCATTGGCGGCGCTTAAGGAGGACCAGTTTGCCTTGTCCTCGGGATGTATTACTGACTCTGCTTGCCGATGAAGTATTCGCCGCACCAATGGTCGTTTGCCACAACGGGCCAATAGACGTGGTACTGCTTGTCGGCGGGTCGAGGTGCGTACCTGTGGCAAAAACCGTAAGTTGCTTCATGTTCCGCTCTGGTCTTTTTTTCCGGTTCAAAGTAATAGCAAGTGTCGCATCTGCGTTTGCCTTGTGGGTCCGTCATGTTTATTGCCCCTTAACAACCGTGATATACAGGCATTGTCCCGTGAACCACTGATATTGATACTTCCTCCAACTTTTCATTTCGTTGTTTAAGAATCATAAGCGGACGTGAGTGGCCAGGCAACTATAAAACCTGTGGGCTCAAAAATCGATATCTGCGGGATGCCGCTCCGGCCGGCCTCTTTCTTAGATTTCGACTTTGGACTTCCGGTTATCGGTGTACCTCGGCAGTTCTTACCTGCACGTCAGGTTCATAGCATCAAAATGGCTTCTATGTTGGAATTACTGCGGTTTTTGGGGGCTAAGAGTCATGAATCGGGTACCGGCGACGCGCGGGGGCACAATCTGTATTTCTCGGCGGGTGAAGGGCGTCTCGCCGAGGCCGAAACAGGGTCATCAGGGCTGTGCCGAGCGTGAAAAGCACTGTGGTGGCGGGTTCGGGGGTTGTGATGATAATCTCGAAGCTGTCGAGGGTGCCAGTGTCCAGGTCAAACATATCCCAAATCTGGAGGCGCCAGGCGCCGTAGGAGTCCCGGCCGTCGTAAAGTCCGAGTGATTGGCCCCGGGGTCTGAATCGGCCTGTAAAAGGAGGGTCGGCCTCGGTAATCGAGAGTGGTGCTTCGTCGTCAAAGACGGTGTGTGTGTAATTCGGGTATGCGTCAAAGTCCTTATTGGGATCAAACGCGTTCAGGAGAACCCTGCTGCCGTGCGGGCTTTGCAGGAAGAGCTGCAAATCGAAGACGTTGGTGTGCGTAATATTTATTTGGACATCGAGGTCCGAGATAATGAAATCGTCAGGAATATCTATGATAGCTTCGGTCATTGCGATGCCGTTGCCGGGCACGTCAGTGATAGGTAGATTGAATGTGCCGCCATAAACGTGAACCAAGTCGGCATAAACGGGGCAGCAAGGCACCGCGCTTGCCAGCACGAAGGCACTTGCAACAATCCGTTTTAGTGCGTTACGAGCGTCCATTCTCATTTACTGGCAAGGAGTTAATGTTTGGGAATTTCGCCCATTTAGCGGAGAGTATATGATTGGAGGATAGGGGTGACGAATAAAAAAAACAAATTTTTTTGCGGGAATGGCTTTTTTCGCGGGGTATTGGCGGATTCAGCCGGTTTTACTTTACTTCAAGGACGGAATTGTAGTCGCCGAAGGGGTTTAGTTCCGTCGACTCGTTGTACGGGTCCTGCTGCCATTGTCCATCCACGACCAAACGGTATCGGTATCTGCCAGCAGGCAGTTTGAGCATGGTCTGCCAAACGCCGGAGTCGCTTACTTTTTGCATAGGTGTTTCCGTGGGCTGCCAGTTGTTGAAATCGCCGGCAATCTGAACACTGTCGGCCCGCGGATAGAGGGTAACGAAAACAATGGCATCGCTGACCTGACTAACGCCGTAATAGTCTGAAAGCTTGGCCTCGGTGGTGATTTGCTGCGGTTTCCCGGTGGTTTCCATTCCGGCAGGCGAGGCGGAGGCGATTTCTTCGGTTTGGGCAGCCGTAAAACTGGGTAGCTTGATTTGCTGGGCTTGCGCAGTTTGGGCAGGCACGTTTACAGCCTGGAGGAGTTCGTCAGCGGTGGCGCTGATGGCTTCGAGCTGGCCGGCGAGTGAGTTGACAAACTCGTGCCGTTGGAGCTTTGCCTGTGAACCTATGAGCTCTTCGGCCAGGCAGCGAAAGTCTCTGTGTCCCTTACTTGCGGGGTCATATTCGCAGATGGGCTGGCCGAGACTGGCTGCTTCCTTAATCTTGGTGTTGAAGTTGACAATAGTTTTGAACATTTTGTCTGCGAAGTGCTTTCGCAATTCGGCGAGGATTTCGCGGGCCATCTTAGTTCGTATGTCGTACATGCTTGCCAGGACCCTGACATTTACCTGATGGTTGCAGCGTTCACAGAGGATGCTTAGGGTTTCGAGCTGTTTGCTCAGGCCGTGGAGGGCGAAATAACCGGTTTCGACGGGAACAACAACGTCGGAGGCTGCCCTGAGCGCGCTGAAGGTCAGCAGGCCGACAGCGGGCGGGCAATCAATTACCGCGTAGTCGTATTCGTTTTTGACTTCGGCGAGGACATCTTTCAAGCAGCATTCGCGGTCGGCAATACCGGCCATTTGCTGCTCGAAGGCGGACAGGTCTATACTGGCGGGGGCCAACTGCAATCTGTCGTTAATCTGCCACATTATTTCGGTGAGCTTAATCGGCTCGTTTCTGCTTTTGCTTATAAGCACGTCATAGATGCTCTGTTCGATCTGCTCCTCCGGCACGGCCAAGCCGACCGCACAATGGGACTGCGGGTCCATATCCACCAGAAGGGTTTTCTGGCCCGTTTCGGCGAGCGCACTTGCGAGATTTATCGATACGGTGGTCTTGCCACAGCCGCCTTTTTGATTTACAACCGCTATAGTTCTCATAAGTTTTCTCCGGTCCTTAATATGCCGACCATATTACGAAAAACGCCGTTTTCAATGTTAAAAACAAGCTGAATTACCCTCTTATTCTATTCGGCAAACAAGTGTAGAAAACTTTATGTTTTTATGGGACGGGCCGATAAAAAAGGCCGATAGCAGTACGATAGGGGAGATAAGAGCCATTGCAGGGGAAGGGGCGGCGCAATAAAAAAACAATATTGCATAAGTGTTAGGGGGCACTGCTTCGCCCACATTCAGGGCAAAAACGAGGCGTTCGTTAGACGAAGTTGGAAGTATCCTCGAGCAGCTTCCTTACGAAATCAAGGAACTGGGCTGCGTATGTGCCATTAGTGATTCGGTGGTCGACCGAAAGGGTCAGGCTCATCAACTTTCGGACTGCAATGCCTGGGGTTACAGAACCGAAGCTGCCGCTATCGTCGGGTACGCAGGTGTCGGTTATTTTACCTACTCCGAGGATGCTGCACTGGCCCGGGACGACAATAGGGATGAAAGAGTCTATGCCGAAGGCGCCGAGGTTGCTGACGGTTATACAGCCTCCGTCAAGGTCATCAGGGGTCAATTTGGCGTTGCGGGCTTTTTCAATCAGGGCGGCACTTTCGCGAGCTATCTGCCTGATGTCCTTGCTGCTGACATTGCGGATAATCGGTGCGACCAGACCGTCCGGCACGGCGATGGCCAGCCCGACGTCGATGCTTTCGGCCAGTTTGATAGTGTCACCGTCCAACTGGCCGGTCATGATGGGAAACTTTTCGAGGCCGATTGCGACGGAGCGCATAAGAAAATCATTGTAGGAGATTTTCACGTCGCCGGTTTTGTTCAGTTTGGTTCGCAGCTCGACCAGGTCGGTAACGTCGGCTTTTACATTGAGATAGAAACAGGGGATATCGCGTTTTGACTGCAGCATTTTTTGCGCGGTTATTTTCTGGAGTCTGTTGAGCGGTATGGTTTGGCCGAGTTTTATTTCTGACGAGGCTGCTGCGGGCGCGGCGGTTTTGGCCGCAGAGGGCGTGGTCGCTGGCGCGGCCCGGTCAGCCGAAGCTTTTAGAGCGGCGGCAGCAGTTGCGCCCTTCAAGGAATCAACAGGCGTTTTCGGTGCTTGTTCATCGCGGGCACCCAAAATCAGGACGGGCTCACCCACCAGCAATGTCTGGCCCACTTCGGCAATGAGCTGCTTTACAAAGCCGTCGGCGGGCGATTCGACCTCGAGGGTGGCCTTGTCGGTCTCGACCTCAAAAATGACGTCGCCTTTTTTGACCTCGTCGCCGACGCTGACTAAATAGTTGACAATAGTGCCTTCTTCCATTGTTTGGCCAAGCTGCGGCAGTTTTACTTCTGTTGCCAATTTTCGACTCCTCGCTTACCAGTTCTGTCCATTCTTACAAAAAACGTTCAGCAAATTGTCAACGAATGTAGCACATACAAATGCGGAAAACAATCAAAAACAGCCAATCGCAGCCCCTCTGTACTGCAGCACCTTTTTTGGCGGTGAGTGCATTTGCCCACAGGTTACGGACACAATAAGGTATGGTTTCGGCTGCCGGCGATTATGACCGGATAAAAAAGTGTGCCGCCCGACTGTGACAAGCGGACGGCACGCCTGATGAGCATAGATTCAGCAGACTGTTTGTTCCTATTGTTCTTTGATTTTCACCTTGACTGTTTTTGCCTTCTCGGCTTTAGGCAGGGTTATGGTGAGCACGCCGTCCTTGCATGCGGCATCTACTTTTGTGGTGTCAACATCGTTGGGCAGGCTCAAGTCACGTCTGAAGCTGCCGTAAGACCTTTCCATGTGGTAGTAGCCCTTTTCCTTTTTTTCTTCTTCCTGTTTTTTCTCGCCGGTGATGGTCAGGGTGCTGCCGTGGACCGAGATGTTGATGTCGTCGGCCTTGCAGCCGGGCACTTCGGCCTTTACAACGATGGCGTCCTCATTGTCGGCGACATCGATTGCGGGCCACAGTCTGTGTTCGTAAGTCGGCCAGCCGCCGAAGAAGGAATTAAAAAGGTCATCCATTTCGTGGTGCAGTCTTGCCAAATCGCTTCCTTGCCTTTTGTGTAAAGGTACCAGTGTCATAATAGTCACCTCCATTCACAATAAAGGTTGCCAATTAAATTTTTTCTGACTTTTCAAACCCCACGTAATCCCTTGAGCAAGATGCGTGCCAGCGGAGGGAGGCGTCAAAAAAGCCGAAAATCGGCAGATAAGGCCCTTTCGAAGGCTGTCCTGGGGCGATAAGGGCTGCCAATTTGGCACCGTATTATCAGACTTCAACAGCGGGTACTTGCGGGCTGAGGTTAAACCTCGCAGAGCCATTACCCGAGCTTACGGCGCATGTTAGCTGCCCGTTTTCTTTCGTCCTCTATTTTGCTATAGCCGCATTTGGGGCAGCGGTCTTCGAAATCGCCGCGTTTCCAGCTTGCTTCGAAGACGAGGCCGCACTTTTCACATTTTATAGCTCGATAAACGCTCAACTCTCCGCACCTCGTACAGATCAAGGCCGGCACGGTCATCATGGTGGCAGTAGTATTCTTTTCCAGGTATTCGTAGTACTCTTTCTTTGTAATCTCGTATTCGGCCCGGCATTTTGGGTTACGGCACTTAACCCAGGTCATCTCATGGGCGAAGTGTTCCGGTATACCGGTGTTTTGCATCTGCTGCACCATCATCTGGAAGAGGGCCATAATCTCAGTCAAATGCTCTTTGGGCAGGGCAATATCGACGGTCATGCTGCCGCCGCCGACGTACCCTGCCAAAGCAAGATTGCTTTTGGTGGGGATATCCATCTGCGGCATTGGCACGGGCATTATCGCTCCCATCATCCCGAATAAACGCGGAAAGTTGTATGTCACCACGAAGTCGGCTTTGTCGGCTTCCGGCAGCAGGGCCATGGCGGCTTCGAACTCTGAGGGGACCTGCTTGGTGCCGCCGGCCTTTACCTGGTCAATCAGCTTGCGTATGACCAAATCCACATTGCCTCCGACGGCGCAAACCCATAGATTGTCAACCGTGCCCCATCGGTAATCAAACCCGCCACCGTATATCATGTTCATCACCAGCCCTTCCGGAGAATTCGGGTCGGCAGGCTCCATTGTCAGTCTGGCTGAATCTATGGAAACGCCCTTGTAGGTATCGACGCCGCGCTTGAGGGTAAAGGCGGTTTTGAAACCCAACTCTTTATAGAAATCGGCGATGCCGCCGGTGTTAAACAGCTCAGCACCTTCTTGAATGAGGTTCGTAAGTTTGTCTTTGTCCATAATTTCACTGACGTACTTTCCCGCAAAGGGCGGCTTGCTCTTGGGGTCGATGGAAAAAGACATGGCGTCAGTGCCGCTGAAAACATCCGCGAAATCAGAAGCAAGACTTTTTATCCTGGCCATAGTTTCGGGGCTCCTGCCTCCGCAGAGTATTGTTGCAAAGAAGCTTGTAATTCTTGCGTTGAGTTTTCCGGTTATTCCACCAGAAGCATTCATTACTGCTCCATCTTCGAGGTAGCCGAGCAGCTTATTGTCTTGTTTTACTGGGGCATCGGCAGTAAACATGTCGGCCATCTCGGTCCCGGGCATGGCCGAAATTGTCTCGGTGATATTCAAAACCTCCGGTTTTGGGCTGACGCTTATACTCAACGACTGTGTTTCCTTCATCAACTTCTCAAGGATCTCAGTGTACATACCTATTATCACCGATGGGTCCGCCATTGGTCCTTGCCCGCTCGCCTTGATGGTTTCTATCATAGCTTTCATCTGCTCCATCTTGGCGAGCAACAAGGGACCGAAAGCATCGGAGAGCTGGCAGACATTCCCGTAGAGCCAGATTGGCTGTTCGGTGGCTCGTTTGGCTTCGGTTTCGGCCAGAGCGCTCGACAGTCCGTTGCTTGGGGCCGGATCTGATTTAGCCAGCGCGGCGACAGCGTCGTAGTCACTTTCTGAGCCGATAAGCGCGAAATTGCCGAGCTGGGCCGCAAGCATCGCGGGCGTGCCCTCGGCGGTGATTTTCGAAATGCCTTGCGCATCAGGCTCGGCGCAGTTGGGATTGCCGGCGATAAACCGCTCGTAATCAGTAACCGGGAGAAGTGCGGCAATGAAGATACCGGGGATTGCACCTGTTTGGGCGGACTGGCCGCCGGCGGTAGTACCGAAAACAGCGAAAGCGCGGCCCGTGTTCACGCCATTTAGCTGCGGGCTTCCGAGCAGTTTTGCGAGCTGCGTTCTGGCCAGCATCGAGACACCCATCGGCAAAGGTGAGACGCCGGCCAAAAACTGGTCTATCTGACTGAGGGTATAGTCAAAATTATTAACTCGTAAGCAGAATAGACTTTCGGCGGGAATAATCTGGAGCAGCTGGTCACGGGCATCGCCGGCAGTTTCTTTCAAGAGTCCTGAGGTTTGCCTGGAACGATTTTCGTAGGCCGGTTTCGGGCCTTGTCCGTCTTTGTTTCGCATGGCATTCAGCAGGTTTCGGCCGGATAGTGTGTCTTCGGTTTGTCCCGGTAGTGCGGCGGCGAACAGAACCAATAAGCCGGCCGCGACGACATTTCTTGAATATCTTGACTGAATCATTTTCCGTACCTCCAGAGATTAATGTGGGGAAATTCGTTCACTATAAGGTTTCCACCGAGTCCTATAATAAACACAAAGCTTCTATTAGGCAAGAGGATCGCAGAAAATTGTCCGCTGGAGAAGGCCCAAAATTAACAATAAAGGGCGCTTTCTGCGTTCTTGTCGGGGATTATGGCTGCCGACTGGGCATTTTTCGGCGGGCAGAGATCCTGTTGTCGTCACCGGCGAAATGTCGTACACTAAGCGCTCTGTTTGTTGTTGTGTGTACAAAAAAGGAAATGGAAAATGGCAGAAAACAAAGAAAATCTCAAACTGGATGCTCTGCGTGCTGAGATTCGTGAGCCCTTAAAGGCATTTGCCGGGAAAGTCGTAGCGGAGCTGGGCGACAACCTGCAGAGCATCACGGTTGTCGGCAGCGGTTTGACGGAGGACTACAGGAGCGGCCAAAGTGATATCAATACGGTTCTTGTGCTCGGCAAGCTGAGGCTGGATTCGCTGAAGGTCCTTGCCGGTATGGCAAAGTCGATGAGTAAAAAGAAGATATCCGCGCCGCTGCTTATGACCGAAGACTATATTGGGCGCTCGTGCGACGTCTTTGGGATTGAATTTTTGGACTTTCAGTTGACGCACGAGACGATTTTCGGGGGAGACCCTTTTGCGGGCCTGACGTTTGCCAAGACTGATGTTCGCCTTCAGTGCGAGCGGGAGCTTAAAGCGACGCTTATCCGCTTGAGGCAGGGATATGTCGCCTCGGGGACCAACCGGAAGCTGGTGCGTGACATTCTTGCTTCGGCGGCGGGGTCGCTGATTCCGCTGCTGCGGGCGATGCTGTGGCTGAAGGACATTGGTCGAGCGGGTCCGGCTGAGCAGGTATTTGGAAAAGCGGCAGCGGAGTTTTCAATTAACGTTGATGCCCTGTTGGCCGCACGAGGATGGCGGCATGCGAAGGTGCGTGTGCAGGAGGATGAAATTGCGTGGGCCTTTGAATCGATTTATCAGGCGGTTGAGGGTTTGGCACTTGCAGTGGATGCATTTGAGGTCTGATTATGCGAAGATTCTTTTTTGCGCCCGCAGCGACACTATTGCTAATGATGGCTGGGACGGTCGGCTACGGCAAGGCGGATTTGCCGATGCCGCGGCACTATGTTGAAGACTATGCCAATGTCATAAACGATTCCGATGAGCGTTCTTTGAACGGGGTTCTGCAGGAGCTGGAGCAAAAGACGGGTGCGCAATACATTGTGTTGACGGTTCAGACAACCGGGGGCGCGCCGATAGAGCAGTTTGCAATTGAATTGGCTGAAAAATGGAGGCTCGGCCAAAAGGGCAAAGACAATGGAATGCTTTTTGTCATTGCGGTTGCGGACAGGAGATATCGGTTCGAGGTCGGCTATGGATTGGAGGGTTTCGTGACGGACCAATACTGCGGCCGGGCGGGCAGGGAGGTTTTGGCACCGTATCTTAAGCAAGGCAATTACAGCAGGGGAATCTATGAGGCCAATTTGCAGATTGTTCAGAAGATAGCAGAGGAAGCAGGCGTCAATTTGAGCGGTATGCCGACGCTTGCTCCAGTACCGGTTGGAAGAGTAAGCAGGAAGGGTCTTCCCTGTTGCAGCATCCTGCCAATTTTGTTTTTCATACTGCTCGTTTTCGGCGGTATTGGTCGGGGGATGGGGTGGTGGTTTTTTCTGCCGTTTATGTTCGGCGGGTTCGGCGGCCGCGGCGGCTATGGCGGTTATGGCAGGAGCGGCTCATACGGTGGAGGCAGCTTTGGGGGCGGGTTCGGCGGATTCGGCGGCGGCATGGGCGGGGGTTTCGGGGGCGGCGGCGCCAGCGGAAGCTGGTAGGGTAAAAAAATAGTTGCGGGAATTGGAATGACCGTGAGTCTATGGAGGTATCACAAAATGAGAAGTGGTGGTAAAGCGTGGGTAGTGTTGGTCCTGGCACTGGTCGTCTTGTTGCTTTTGGGGCTTGGGATATTTGGATGGTACAGGAGCGGCTACGACAGGGCGGTCAACCTTGAGCAGGGCGCGCAAAAGGCGTGGGCGGATATTGATGCCGCATTGCAGCGAAGGCTGGACCTGGTTCCCAACCTTGTTGAGACCGTCAAGGGCTATGCGTCGCACGAGAAGGAGCTGTTTGAAAACATTGCCAAGTCGCGTGAGAAGTATTTTGAGGCCGATACGCGGGCGGGCAAGATAGAGGCATCAAATGAACTGAGCGGGTTTTTGTCGCGGCTGTTGATGCTGCAGGAGAACTATCCGCAACTCAAAGCCAGCGAAAACTTCCGAGACCTTCAGGTGGCTTTAGAAGGTACGGAGAACCGGATAGCGGTGGCCCGCACGCGGTATAACGAAGCGGCCAGGCTGCTGAACTCGTATTCGCGGCAGTTCTTCGGGTCGTTTTTCTGCAGGCGGGCAAAGGTGGAGCCGGTTGAGTATTTTGAGGCCGGCGAGCAGGCAAAAAAGGAAGCGCCGAAAGTAGCATTTTAGACATTGTTGGCCTGTTGCAAACGCGAGTTCTGAGCCTGGAAGTCAGGATGCGAGGGCTTATCGGGCCTTAAAATGGGTGACAAATTTGTCCGTACCGGCTGGCTGGTTTTATCTGAGGGGTATCAGGGCGTAAGAGCACGACCAATCTGCCCAGAAATTTGTTGCAAGAACGGCTGTATTTGTGTTAAAATTAAGGGTGATTGAGGTTTGGAGACAGGGTGAAGTGTCATGCATGCGTTCATCTGCTGTGGCGGTCCATCGCGTATTACGCATATGCTAATCCTGCCTCGAGGGTGATCGCCTGACATAATTCCTGGAGAGAGCTGAAAATGAAAAGGACAATGGTTCTAACTGTTATTTTATTCCTGGCCGCAGGGGAAGGGGCAACAGGCGGCATACGTAAAGGGCCTTATCTGATTTACCCAGGCAACAACACCGAGATGATGGTGCTGTGGCAGTTGGATGGTACGCAGAGCTGTACTTTGGAGTGGGGGCTGGATACGTCCTGTTCGGACGGAAGCACCGTCACGAGCGAGTACAGCATCGACCACCAGCATAAATATGTTATTAGCGGTCTTATGCCGGGCAATAAGTATTGCTACCGCATTACGGCGGACCCAAATCTGCGTACCGGCTCGTTCCGGGCGGCGCCGCCTTCAGACGCGGCGGAAGCCAAGTTTTTCGGCTATGGGGATACGCGCACCAATTTTTTTGACCACGATATGGTTGACGGTGCGATGGCTGCTGTTTTCCTGGAGGACCCGAATTATCAAACGTTTTCGTTGCTTTCGGGTGATTGGGTGTCGAAGGGCGAACTTGAGTCGAGCTGGACCAATGAGTTCTTCAATCCTGCGGCCCTGAATACACGCGAGCTGCTGGCCAACCTGCCAATCAACGGGTGCATTGGCAACCATGAATGGGATGAAGGCTCGTCTCCACCGACTTTTTTCAACAAGTACTGGCCGTATCCTTACGTTGGCGGGTATTACTGGTCTTTTGATTATGGTCCGGTACACGTTGTTACACTCGACCAATATGGCGCCAGTTACGCGCCCGGGTCTGCGCAGTATGAGTGGCTGGTAGATGACCTGAAATCGACTCGCAAAGAATGGAGGATTCTGCAATTCCATGAACCGGGCTATTCGGCGGGGCATCACGAGGATAACCAGGACGTTCAGAACTGGATTCAGCCGTTGTGTGAGCGATATGGGGTGGACATTGTTTTTGCGGGGCACAACCACTACTATGCCCGCTGTGATAAGAATGGGATTAAGCACATTACAGGCGGAGGGGGCGGGGCGCCGCTTAGCGACGGGAAAGCGGATTATTCGGAGTACGTTGAGGTCTATGCGAAAAGCTACCATTTCTGCAAGATTGACGTGAGGGGAAAGTTGCTGGATTTTCAAGCCGTCAAGCCCGATGGGACAATAATCGACGCGTTTAGTCTTAGCCACCCGACGATAGAGCTTGTGGGTCCGGCGGATGGCGCGACGGTGGATGCCAATGGGGCGGTTTTCAGTTGCCTTGCGGCGCCGGGTTCCGTCAGTTATCAGCTTCTTTTTGGTCCGGACGCGCAACATATTGATTATCTTGTGTCAGACACACCCGAGCCGCCGACGTGCATCGTAAGCGAGTTTCCTTCCGAGCAGACATGGTGGACTATCAGGGTGCGTAACGAATGTGGTCGTTACTTTTATGCCGAACCAAAGTGGATAAACGCTTTGAATGTAAAACCCATTTCAATTGAGAATCGGAACACGGGCAAAAGGTATAATTACATTCAGGATGCTATTGAAGAGGCCGCAGGCGGCGATGAGATAGTGGTGGGTCCAGCCATCTGGCAATATCTTGAGAACATTAATTTCAAGGGCAAGAGCCTGACGCTCAGGTCGACGGATCCTAACGACGGGGATGTTGTGGCCGCTACTATTATCAATGGGGGGCAGTTGAAGCCGGTAGTGACTTTTTCCGGCGGCGAGACAGCGGGCTGTCGATTGAACGGTTTTACCATTACGGGCGGCACTAAAGGTATTTCCTGCACCAATGCATACCCCATAATCAGCAACTGCAGGATTCTCAGGAACGCGGGCAATGGTATTGAGTCGGTGTTTTTGGTACCCCGGTTCTATGCTGCCACAATCACCAACTGCAGCATTGTCGGAAACGGGGGTAACGGCGTCCAGGCAAAGGGCAGAATGACTCCAATGCTGACTAACTGCCTTATTTCTGGAAATAGAGCGACCGGCGTTGAAGGCAAAGGGTTACAGGCAATCACTAACTGCACTATTGTCGGAAACGGTCTGGCCGGCATCTCGAACGATGACGCGATAGTCCACAACTGCATAATCTGGGGCAATGCGCCTCCACAGATTATTGACCTTTTTAGGATTACATTGGTCGGCTATAGCGATGTTCAGGGGGGGCGTGAAGGCGTTGGCAATATTGCTACGGACCCTTGTTTTGTTGAGGCGGGCTACTGGGACGTGAACGGGATTTGGGTTGAGGGCGACTATAATCTGCGGTCTGGTTCATTGTGCATTGATGCCGGCACAAACAGCAGCATTCCTTTTGACAAGGGCGATGTGGATAGCGACGGCAACACCACCGAGCTGGTTCCATGGGACCTCGCTGGTAATCTGCGTTTAATAGACGGGGACGATGATGCGAATTCGGTGGTGGATATGGGGGCCTACGAGTTCTGGCCGCCGGTAGAGGCGATGATGAAGTTCACGCCGCAGGCGCTGAATGTCTGCAGCAAAGGCAAGTGGGTGAAGGCGCATTTTGTTCTGCCGGAAGGTTATAGGATTGAGGACGTGGATAAAAACGTGCCGGCTGTGGTCGAGCCGTTGGGGATTGAATCCGGCTATATGAATGTTTTTGTCAATGATTGCGGGTTAGTTGTGGTAGAGGCGGCTTTTGCCCGTGCCGAGTTCTGTGGCGCTGGGATAGATGGCAACAGCGTTGATGTGGCCGTTACCGGCTTACTTACCAGCGGTCGGCGGTTCTGTGGGACAGACACAATTAAGGTCGTGGACAAGACTTTCGAGCAGCTTGCGGGTTTGGCATCGCATTGGCTTGTGCAGGCGTGCGACGAGCATGACTGGTGTGGCGGATTTGATATAGACCACGATTCTGTAGTTAATTTGGTGGATTTTGCGCTACTTGGCGGTTGCTGTGTTGAAATAGTCAAGAATTGAGCAGGTCAAAATGCGGGATTGAATTAAGGGCCGGTACCTTAAGAGGTTGGCTATTTAATCCTGCCGGCGGCTGTATCTTATAGCATAACCACTTGTACCAAAGTATTGTTAAAGTCCGCAGAAATAGCTTACAATGTATTCAGGCAAGACAGGGTGCTGGAGTTGTTGTTGGCCGTTCGTGCCGCAGATTGCGTGAAAGTCCGACCAGCACGCTGTGCGCGACACGTTAGCATATAGTGCGAGATGTGCGATGCAGAATGGGAGTTTTGAGATTCAATTCCAGGAGGGGGCACGTTTTGTCGATTGTGCTTTGCAGCGGCTTTTGTCGTTTCAGGAGATGAACGCCGAGTTGAAGGAAGCGCTCAAGTATACACTTGAATCGCCGGGCAAGCGGGTGCGTTCGGTGCTGGCTATATGGTGTTGCGAGGTTGTCAGCGGGGAGGTGAACCACAATGCCGAAATTGCCGCCGCGGCGATTGAGATGGTGCACACTTACTCGCTGGTACACGATGATTTGCCGGCGATGGACGACGATGACTTTCGGCGTGGGCAGCCGACCTGTCATAAGGCTTTTGATGAGGCGACAGCCATACTGGCCGGCGACGCGCTGTTGACGCTTGCGTTTGAGATTCTTGCCCGGGAGATTGATGAGCCGGCGGTGGCGGTGAGATTGATTGGCGAACTTGCCGAGGCGGCGGGGCCGAGCGGAATGATTGGCGGCCAGATGGCGGACCTGAAGGCCGAGAATGGCGAGGGCACCGAAGAGCTTCTCGAATACATTCACATCAACAAGACGGCCAAGATGTTTCGCTGTGCTGCGGCGATGGGGGCCATCTGCGGCGGGGCGAAGGAAAGCCAGTTCGACCAGCTATGCGAGTATGGTCTGAAGATAGGATTGGGTTTCCAGATAGCCGACGATATTCTTGACGTGTGTGCTTCGAGCGAGCAATTGGGCAAGACCGCGGGCAAGGATGCGAGGGCGGCCAAGTGCACTTATCCGGCCGTGGTAGGAATGGAGAAGTCGAGACGGTTGGCGGGAAAGCTCGCGGAGGAGGCGGTTGCGGCATTGGAAGCGTTCGGCCCAGACGCCGATATTCTGCGGCGACTGCCTATGGCACTGCTGGAAAGAACCAGATAGGGTGCTGCGTCGCGCAATTGCGGCTTCTGAGTTTAGCGTGAGCTTGTGAGTCTCTTAGGGCTTTTGGAAGACGTATGTGCTGCCGGCTCTGGAGACAATTACTATCGAGCCGATAGGCACATCACCGGCGGGGTTCACAAAATCGTCAGTCACATCGACGGCCTCCATCTCTGCGCCTATTTCCACGGGCACAGTGCCCGCAGGACCAACCGTGACCATTCGGACTTTGTAGACGTTGTACGAAACCAGGCTTTTGACCTTACAACTGAACGTCTGCACCCTGGCCCCGGGTGAGACCACGCCCTGCACTTCCTGCATTTGTTCGTCTTTCATTTTCTGTGTCCTAACTGCCTTATCAATATGGTTTTGAGAGCGGCTGGCGGATTGCGGTGTCGCCTCTTTTGCCTCGAATTGTACAAATCTTATCTCTTTTGTGGTCCGCCCTGTTGGTGCCGGAGTTTTAGAAACCGAACGGCCGGACTTTAGCCGTTCTATAATTAGAACGACTTGCGCATTTGATGCGAAAAAAAGCATTTCGGCGATGGCACTTTTTGAGATAAGTTGTTATGATAAAAGGAGTAAAATTTTTGTTGCAGATTTTGATTTTCCTCTCCGGCTACCTGCGCTTCTGATTGAAATTTGAGGGTTTCTTTGATAGAATTGGGGCTTTAATGAGTGAGGTTTTGAAGCAGATAAACAGTCCAGATGACCTGAAGAAACTGGGCGTGCCGGAACTGAAGGCGCTGGCCGATGAGATAAGGCAGTTGATTCTCGGCTCGGTCAGTCGAAGCGGTGGACATCTGGCCAGCAATCTCGGCGTGGTGGAGCTGACATTAGCGCTGCATTACGTCTTCGATTTCAAGAAAGATAAACTGCTGTGGGACGTTGGGCACCAGTGTTATGCGCATAAAATCGTCACCGGAAGAAAGGACAAGTTCGATTGTCTGCGCAAGGCCGGCGGAATAAGCGGGTTTCCAGACCCCGCCGAGAGCGTATATGACCAATTCGTGGTGGGGCATGCGGGGACGGCCATAGCCACGGCAATTGGAATGGCGGCAGGGCAAGTCCATCAGGGAAAGAATGACAAAATCGTGGTGCTGATAGGGGATGCCAGTATTGTGAACGGCGCTTCATTTGAAGCGCTGAATAATCTGGGGCTGGTCAAGAGACAATTACTGATTGTGCTTAACGACAACTCAATGGCGATCGATGCCACACAGGGGGCGGTTGCGAAATACTTTTCCAAGGTTCGGCTGAGCCAGACCTATGAGGATTTGCGCAAGACCACAAGCAATATCCTTGAACATATGCCGGTGATAGGCAAAGGCGTTGAGGAAGTAGTCGAGAAGATTAAGAAGAGCATTCGTATGGTTTTGCCTGCCAGTCAGATGTTCGAGAGTTTAAATATCCCCTATTTCGGACCGGTTGACGGGCACGATATCGGCTCACTCATACAACTGTTCAGAGCGTTGTTACACCTGAAGCACCCGGCGATTCTGCATGTTTATACAAAGAAAGGCAAGGGCTTTGTTCCGGCCGAGCGGGACGGGCGCAGGTTTCATTCGACGGGTCCGTTCCGAATGAATGGTGATTCCATAGGTGCAGGTTCGGGCCGGAGGACTTTTACCGGCGTGTTCGGCGGTTGTCTGGCGGAACTGGCCGAGAAGGACAAGCGGATTGTGGCTATAACCTCCGCGATGTGTGACGGTACCGGGCTTGGGGAGTTTCGCAAGAAATTCAGCAATAGGTTTTATGATGTGGGTATCGCGGAAAGCGCGGCGGTGGACATTGCAGCGGGGCTTGCCAGGAGCGGCTTGAGGCCGGTGATTTGCATTTACTCGACCTTTTTGCAGCGTAGCTTCGACCAGATATTTCAAGAGGTGGCGTTGCAGAATCTGCCGGTTGTTTTTTGTATCGACAGGGCCGGTGTGGTTGGCTCGGACGGGCCGACGCATCATGGGCTGATGGACATAGGGTTTCTGCGAATGATGCCGAACATGGTTCTGACGGCCCCCGCCGATGAGGTTGAGTTGAGATTGGCTCTGGAGTTTGCTTTGGGTGAAAACGGACCGGTTGCCATAAGGTATCCGAGGGATTTTGTCCCACAGGAGAGGTTTGTCAGAGCTGCCTGTGGCAAGCCATTTAAACTGGGGGAAAGTGTTTTTGTCAAGAGGAGGAAAGATTCGCCTATCGCCATTGTTAGTTATGGCAGCGTCTTGAAAGAAGCGTTGGAGGCAGCGAATCTGCTGGCCAAAGAAAAGATTGCGGTTGATGTGGTAAATGCGCGGTTCGCGGCCCCTGTCGACAAGAGAATTATTTCTCTGCTGGGGGAGGGCAAGTGCATGATAACGGTTGAGGACCACAGCCTTGCCTGCGGGTTCGGTGCGGCCGTTCTGGAGATGGCTTCTGCGACTTTGCAGGGGCCGATAGGAAAACCGATAGCCGTGCTTGGCGCTCCGAGAACGGCTATAAGGCCTGATTCGCGCGATGTTCAACTCATTGAGGCGGGCGTAAATGCCGATAGGATAGCTCAGAGGGCAAGAGAGATGCTGCGCCCGGCTTAGCGGCCCACGGGTTCGGCATAAGGAAGCAGATTAAGAAGCGGGGATATTTGAATGGCCAAGAAGGGATTACCTAAACTGGTGATTTTCGGCGATCCAACAAAGGGAGATGTTGGTGATGCGATTGAGGAGTTAGGAAAGTTCACAAAAGGCAAGGCCGAGATGATGGCCAGTTGCGGTATCGACGAGTGCACGGCGGACATGCTGAGGGACGCTGATTTTGCGGTAGTATTCGGGGGCGACGGGACAATAATTTCGGCGGCAAGGCAACTGAGTGAATGCAGTGTTCCGGTTATAGGCGTCAACCTGGGCAAATTGGGTTTTTTGGCCGAATTCAGTCTTGAGGAACTCAAAAAGTTCTTTGATAGCATAGCGGAAAGAAAGGCGGTTATTGAAAAGAGGATGATGCTCAAGTGCGGTGTTTTCTGCAGCGGTGCGGAGAAGTTCTGTTCGGCAGCCATTAACGATGTTTTCGTAAACTCCGGTCCACCTTTCAGGCTGATAGAGTTGAAGATATCGGTGGACGGTCAGGCGCTTGCCAGTTGTGTAAGCGACGGGCTGGTAATATGCACGCCGACAGGCTCAACGGCTTATAATTTGTCTGCGGGCGGGCCGATAGTCTCGGGCAAGATGCAGGCTATGGTTATTGCGCCGATTTGTCCGCATTCGTTGAGCTTCAGGCCTATCGTTATCAATGCCGACAGCAGAGTGGAAGTCCTTGGTTTGCGGGTGAATGAAGGCACGACCGTGTCAATTGACGGGCAAGACTCATGCAGGCTGTCGGTTGATGAGGTGGTACGAGTCGAGAGGCACAAGGGGGAATTTCTGGTGGTTAACAACCCGCTTCGGACCGAGTGGGATACGCTTGCGACAAAGTTGAGGTGGGCGGAAAGGCCAAAATATAAGAGCATATAAAGCGGCCGGATGTTGAATTGTGAACATACGAGCGGACAGGGGGTATAAATTAGTATGAAGGCCAGGATTTTAACAAACGCGGCAGTTATATTGATTACAGTCGGGTCTGGGATTGGGTGGGGGATTGAAAACCCTACAGGTATACCAACTGTTCCACAGACCAGTTTTCGCAGCGGGCTGGTGCGCAGCGGCAGCCCAATTGGTACGGACAGTCAGCGGGCAATCAGCATTGATATCAGCAGCGGCCGGTACTTTCTTGGTATTGGGCCGGGCGGGGCTGTTTCAGATTTTGGAGGTGGGGGCGGTCCCTTGATGTTCGATTCTTTCCTGAGGAGTCCAGCCGGGTCGGGGGGTTTTTTATACTCTACCGGTGGTCTTACACCGTATTATTCGCAGAGGGAGGCGGTAAGCGTTACAGGGCCCGGCGGGACGGGTTTTATCAGACAACTGGGTGCGGAGGTTGGCGATCGTTTTGTGTATGTATATTCCGAACCCACTGTGCCGAACAATCAGGCTGTGACAGCCCAGGGACCGGCGCTGGTACAAGAGCTGGAATCTTACAGCAGGACGGGGGTGGTGGCGATTCCCCGGCAGGAGGTGGAGAGAAGGATATTGACGGAGGTTGCATCGCCGGAGGTGCTGGTCGAAGGGAGGCAGTCGGCCGGTGCTTGGCAGCAGGCCCAGGCACTAAGGGGGCTTGCTCAGGGCGAGGTTACCGTAAGTGAGGTTCGGGAGCGGTCTGTCTTTTCAGACAGGCAGATGCCGCAATATGAGTCTGAACGGCTCGGGCAGGAATTAATGCGGGCGCCGCTGCAAGCGGAGCGCCAGCGGGAAGTGGCCGGGCTGTATGAGAGCTTGCTGCGGGGGCAGGAGGATAGAGAGACGGGCGAGGGGCGGTTCCTGCAGGAGCAGGTCGGGCAGGATCAGTCTTCTTTGCTTCGGAGCAGGGAGAGCGCGAAGACAGATGCGCTGCGACGGGGGGAGTCGGCCGGTCGAAAAGGCAGCGATACGGGAATGGCGGTTGAATTGCAGGAGCTGCTGGAGTCGGCGGCTGTGGGGCCGTCAGGGGATGGGTCTATAACTGGCGCGGCGGGTACGGACAAGACAAGTGTGCGAAAGCGGGAGGCACTCGGCGGTATTCCAGAGGCAGCAAGTAGGGTTGGGGGTCTCACCGGCTATGAAGAGGCAAAGGAAAAACCTGACAGGGCTGTTTCGCAGCCAGCCGGGACTTATCAAAGGGGTGTGGCTGATTCGTATGGCGTGAATCGTGAGACGTCCATCGTTGACCGGACTTTTCGCGGCGAGGCGGGGACAGTCAGCCTCGAACAACGTGCAAGAGCCATTTTGGGGCCGTACCAGACGGTTGCTTCCTTTACAGAGGCGAAGTTCAATCAGCATGTTAAGGCGGCGGAGGAGTATCTGAGGCGGGGCATGTACTATCGGGCTGCTGACGCATACAAAATGGCGCTGGTTTATAAACCCGGGGATGTGCTTGCATATGGCGGCAGGAGTCACGCGTTGTTTGCCGCGGGGGAATACGTGAGCAGCGCATTTTTCCTTTCCGAGGCCTTGGAGGCTTTTGCTGAGTATGGACAGAAATTGCGAGGCGAGAAGAAGGAGCTGGGAGCTGGGGAGGCCAATATCTTCGAGCTTTTGGCCGGGAGTTTTGCGCTTATCGGTCGGGACAAGCTGGAGAGCCGGGCGGCTGATGTCGAGCAGTGGTATCAAAGCAGCGACGCGCCCGAATTGCAGTTTATATTGGCGTACGTTTATTATCAAATGGGCAGGGGCGAACGGGCCAAAGAAGCAATCAAGAAGGCTTCCGAGAAGATGGCGGAGGTACCGGCGATAATTATGCTCAAAAGCGCCATCGAGTCAGCTCCCAATCCCGACAACACCAGTCGGACGGACGCGCCATAGACTTCGGCCCGGCCATGGGTGCCGGGGCGGATCGGGTTAGCAATTCCTGTGTGCATACCATATCTTACTTTGCTTAAGTGCTCATACCAGCATAGGGCGTGCGTAGGACACCCCCTAGCCGCCAGCGTTTTTGTTCGAATCCATCTGGGGCAATTGGCTTACAGTGAGTACCGCCGTCAAGGTCCAGCGGAAGGCTGAGTGCGCTCTCTTTTGCGTCCAGTATTTCTCGAACTCAAGATATCTGTGATTTTATCTTTATCGTAGTATTCTTTGTTGGTTTTGAAGTCATAAGCCCACATATTTTTCTCATTGTTGTTATCCACATCATCCACTGTGAGGATAATCAGGCTTGAGTCATCTGACCAAACGATCTGTTCATTCCAGTCGGCAGTTAGGTCCGGAACAAAGTCTGGAGTCCAGTGCAGAGTCCTGGTCCTTAGTTTTTGTTTTATCTTAACCCCGAAGTTTAGGTCAGAGGCATTTCTTCGAATTAGAAGGGCAGTCTTACTGTAATCGGGCGATTTTATTCTCTTCGCCACGTCAGTTCGTATTGGCGCCATGGGGATGATCTCGTCCATAAGCGGTTCAAAAAGGCATTGCCAGAGGAAGTAGAGCAAAAGAAAAAGATATGTAGTGAAAAAGAAGACTTTCCTGGTTTTCTTATTCAGTATCTTCACTTAGCTGATATCGCAGTATTACGGTAGGGGGGCTATACAGAAACCAGCAAGCAGCGTGATCGGTATGCAAACAAGAAGCAGTCGGGGTTTCACAGTACTTACTCCCACAGTTCGACCCTGTAAAGCATGCCACCGCTCTGGAGTATATCGACTTTCCGGCCGGTAAAGGAGCGAAAATTGTTGTCATGCGAGAGTTTGAGGGTTTTGTTTGCGAACTCGCATTTGGCGGGCGCAAGGGGCGATTTCGACAAAAAGTGCGGGTAGCAGGAAGGGAAAATCGGAAAAATCAAAAAAATTTTTAGTGCTTTTGCGGCAACGGCTTACGGCAAAAACCGTCTGCTGAAAAAACGGTTTTTTCGACACAAAGGCGCAAGTTGCTCTAACAGCAGAAGGAGCGACAAGAGGACAGTTGGTCGCAGATGTAAATTGTGAAGTTTGAGATTCGAGTTTGTCCGCCGGAGGCTGGCGCTGGGCGGACGTATCGGGAAACATGATATGGGATTCGAGCTTAATATATTTGGAGACAAGCAGCTTGAGGCCGATTTTGTCGAGTGGCTTGTCGATGAACGATCGGTAGATATTCAGACGCACTTCACCAAGCTGTGGGAATACTACACAAACCCGATGTACGAAGCCTGCGGAACCGGTGTGTTCGACAGGAAGGTGAACGAATCGGGCAGATGCTATGTGCAGGCACAGGAGTACGGGCTGCCGGCGCGGATAACGGGACTGGTGCACGCTGCGAATACGGGGGTATTCGGGGCGAGGAGCGTGCGTGATGTGCAGCGTAAAGAGGTGGTAATCGAGAACGATATAGCATGGCGGATAAATGCGGCGGTTGATTTTTTGTTCGGGAAGCCGGTTGGTTTTGTTTCCAAGGCGCCGAATAGCCAAAAACGTGCAGAAATTGGGTCTATATTGAAGGCAGTGTTTGAGGCTAACTGAAATCCTGTTTTTTTGCAATTAAACGGCATTTTAGGCCCCTTTTCCGCTCTCATACGTCATTTCTACGTCAGTCAGCAGCCGGTCAATGGCATTTGCGGCCTTTTCCTTTTGCTCTTTCGTCGCCTGCGAGTAATACTTCATTGTGGTTGTCAGGTCTGAATGGCCTGCCAGAGTCCGTACGATTTCGGGGTTCGGGTTTTCGTTTGCCCAATTCGTTATGCAGGACTTACGCAACGTGTGAATAGTCAAAGTGCCGGTCGGGATAATGCCTGCCCGTCCTACATCCCTTTGGAATCTGCGTGGCGCGCTCGGGGCCATATCTTGGTTACGCCACGGGCGATTGTTTTCCCGGTCGCGCTTATATTTCACAAGCACCTGTCTGTACTGCCTCTCGTCGAGTAAAACATAAGGCGTTTCGTCGGTCTGTTCATTATAGAGTCGTAGGTCTATCAACAAATTCAGGCATTGCTCAGGTATAGGTATGGTTCTTGTTTCATAGTCCTTAACAAAAAAGGGTGGTCGCCCATCGGCGGCGGCCTGGTTCTGAATGGTAACTTCGCGTCCGTTAAAATCAATATCACCCCAAGTTAGTGAAAATAATTCGCCGAATCTCAATCCACAACAGTAAGCCAGACCATAGAAACATTTCCACCGCAAGCCTGCAAACCCAAGCAGCCTCTTGTACTCGCCCGGCGTGATGTAGTGCCATTTCGGGATAGTACACTTCGGCGGCCTGACGGCAGTAAAGGGGTTCTGCATAATTTTCTGCCACTCAACAGCGGTTTGGAAAAGCGTTTTGCAGTTTCGCAGAATAAGTTGCGCCGTCCAACGACAGAGGGGCTTGTCTTGGCCGTCTATTCGGGTTAATCCAGCGATAAACTCTGCGGCGGATTGCGGCGTGATATTTGATAAAAGACAATCCGGCCCAAAAAAAGAGAGCAACCTTTTGATGGTGTTTTCATACAGGCTGACCGTTCCGCTTCGCAAGTCCGCTTTTCGTACCCTAAGAAACGAATCGCAGAAATCGCTTAGGCTTGTTTTTCCGGCTGCGTCCCGTTGAGTGCCCTTACGAAAAGCCTCGCGTTGGTCGGCCTGAAACGCCTCGGCTTCCACCTTTAGCCTGAAAGACCGGCTGTATCGCCTCTGCCTTTCGGTGGCGGGGTTATACTCGCCGAACCACCGAACCGCCCACGGCTTATTTTTGTTTCGTGGGTCTCTGTAAACTCCAATTTTCTCAATCATAACCTTGCTCCTTTTCAAAAAGCATAACCAGGGCTGATGGCGTTCGCTAAGAACGCAGTCGTCCTTACGGATAGACTGGCCCTGGTTATGATTCTTGAGTTACAAAACAGGTTTGATTTAGCGATTCCATCATCTCTAATCATAGTCGTTTTTTCTTTCATGTCAAGATTTTTTTACTATTTTTTTGTCATTTCTTCCAAAAATTCATCCAGTGCTTTTCTCGTATAGAACAGCCTGTTGCTTATGAAGGTTCCGCGCAGTTTTTTTTGTTCTCTGTAATATCGCAGAGTCTTAAGCGGGTCTTTTAGGTCGAGTGTGTCGAGTCTTAAGTATCTAACCGCCTCGGCCTCGGTCAATAGCGCCGGGCAAGGTGCAAAACCACCGTTGCCATCGGGCAGCACCGCCGGAGCCGCTAACACAATGTTATTTTCAGTCGTAGTTGCCATTTTCTTAAAGTGGGGCTTTCCATTTCATCCTTCTTTTTGTTTCTCTCGTGTGGTTCGGTTTACCAGACACGAAGTACCTCACAGCATGCCTTACTCTTTCAGTATGCCTATTTGCTTTTTGACCGAACGCTTTATTCTCTGGATTCTGTTCGCAACGCCGTTTTATGTCTTGTAAAACACCTGGCAAAATCTCACCTAAACGCACCGGCTCACTCATAATCAATTTCCTTACTTACTTTGCACCCCCGCCGTCTCATTAAGGTCGCCAAACGCAACACGGTTATCAAGAAAAATGAGTTTCGCTATTCCTGTTGGCCCGCGCCGGTTTTTCGCAATTATCAGTTCAGCAGCGCCATCGCACTTTGCTTCTGGGTCTTCGCTTCGACGGTAATAATCCTCTCTGTGAAGCAACATTACGATATCAGCGTCTTGTTCTAAACTGCCGGATTCTCTCAGGTCGCTCATTCGCGGGCGGTGGCTTGTTCGGCCTTCGACCGCTCTGTTCAACTGAGAAGCGGCGATAATCGGGACGTGCTCCTGCATGGCCGCCAGTTTCAATTTGCGGCTGATGGCGGTAATTTCCTGATACCGGCTTTCGGCCTTATTGCCGGAACTCATCACTTGTAAATAGTCCACGAAAACCGCGTCAACCTTGCCAATTTTCTTTCGGGTCTTAATGTAAGCAAGCTGGGCTTCCGGTGTTGCTACGCCTTCGTAGATACGAAGGTCGAGGTTTTTCAGACCAAGGGCCGTTTGATATAGCTTGTCAAGTTCGGGCTGTGGCGCATTGCCGCTCTTTATAACTTCCATATCAACATCGGCCAAATTACAAAGTGCACGTTCTATCAAGGATTGATAAGACATCTCCAGCGTAAAGAACACTACGGATTTTCCGGCCTTTGCCATTCTCAGGGCAAACTCTAAAACCAAGCCGCTTTTGCCCATACTTGGCCGTCCGGCAACGAGGATAAGTTCGCCAGGTGCTACACCATGAATTATCCGGTCGATGTTTCTAAATCCTGTGGGTATAAGGTGACAGTTATCCTGCATGTCGGTCGCTACTTGCGTAGCTACTTCACAAATAGCAACGTCTTTTCGTTCTGGGCTCTCAATCGTTAGACCAAGTGCAATATCTTGTAACTTCTGCACCTGCTCGTCTATATTGGCTGTGCCATCGGGGACTTTCTTAATGTTTTCAATGGCATTTATCAATTGCCGGTATCGTTGCTTTTCCTTGACGATTTTGGCGTAATATACGGCGTTTGCGGCTGACGGTACGCTGTCCATAAGGCTTGCGATATACTGAACACCGCCGATGCACTCCAAGTCGTCGCCGAGTTCGTCCCGAAGCATTACAGCATCAATCGCCACGCCAGCCAAAAATAACCGCTGCAAGGCGATGTAGATTCGTTGATGTTCGGCTTTGAAAAACGCAGCCTCATCGGGCAGAATGGTTATCACCTCTCCACAACATTCCGGGCCGACTATCATAGAGCCGAGTACACCGGCTTCGGCTGCTATAGACCAGAGTTTATCCGCGTCCAGCATTTTGTTCCCTTTCAAGTTTGCGTTGTTCCTCTAAAATCTGAGCCGGTGTTTTGTCGCCTATCAGTGTAAGGGGTGCAGGGGCCGCATCTTTCGGTCCCATTTTCAATTCGAGCTTGTCGTAATGCTCGCGCAGTTTGACGGTGCTGAGAATATTGTTTTTCCAAAAGTCGTCCTCCTGACACCATCGAATAACCCTCTCGATACTTTCTGGCTTGCGGCCATCGAACCTAATCATCCTGTCCACGTGAACGGCCCATTTTTGCAGGATGGGTTTCTTGTAATCAGCCTTTCGTTTTTGAATTTCAGAAAGTAGAAGTGAGGCAAGTCTAAACTCGGTAGAGTTTGGACTATATTCTTTAGAAGAAGAAGATGAAGAAGAAGAGTTGCCCTTTGGTTGCCGTTTGGTTGGTACGGTGGTTGAACCACCCTTGCCTGCATCGCCGCCACTTAACTTCTTATGTTTTCGCCTCTTAGCAGATTTAAGCCCGCCTTGCCGACTTTTTTCTTTCCAAATCCTTTGCTTAGTCCGCTCTTTCATCAACCGCCGGTTGTACAATTTGGTTCCCTGTTTCTTGAAGCACTTCCGTATTTTTGGGCCGGAACCATTGAACCAATCTGCGCCCAATCTGGACAAGGCCGCTAATTGCTCATCATCATCAGGTAGGCCGCCATTCATCCAACAGATCGACAACAGGCGGATATACGCCCCTTCTTCAGCCGGTGTCATCAACATTATCCTCGGTGAGCTTAGCCAGTCGTTGGGATAAAACTGAAATGCCGGGGACGTAGCCATTATTTATTGGTCCTTTTAGTTGCCGTGGGGACCTTACACGCGCACGGGAGGAACTTGAAAGCTTCTCTTGACAGACACTCAGACTCAGTGTAAGGTTTGTGACGTAAGTTGTTGTACCAGACCGCGGTTGCCCAAGCGGCCTTTTTTCTTTCCGCTAACATTTTTCACCCCCTCTCATCGCTTCAAAGGTCTGCCGGTCGGGACAGCCCATATCTATCCAGCTTTCAATCGTCGAGTTTGCCCAGCGCACCGAACCGCCGATACGAATCGGAGGGGGCAGTTTCCCACAGCAGCTGAGGCGAAAAACTTGACGCTTAGATAAGCTTAGCAGACCGCCCAACTGTTTTGCTGTGAGTAATTGGATTTCAGATTGTGTGTGTTTTGTTTCCATAATTCAGCACCTTTCAATAAATTGTTGTTCTTCGCAACCAAAGGCACTGAAATAAACCTTCCAATCAACCTTCTAAGAAAAAAAAGCTTGCAACCATAGCCATAGCAGGGAGTTATAAAATTTGAAAAAATTGTTGCGAGGTTGATTTTAGAGTTGAAAAAAATATGAGAGAGGATGAGCGAAGGGTTCAAATATCTTCGTTTGAGATATTTGTTTGTCCCCGTCTGTCTTCCGGTAGTTTTTGAGCTTTGCTAAGATTTATCGAGCGTGAATTTCGGGCTTTCATTTTAGCTTCAGCTTTTTTAAGCAGATTTGAAACATTTTGAGGTGAACATCGCATCTCAATAGCGGCTTGTTGCTGAGTTTTTCTCTTAACGTTTATCAGGGTGAAAACTTCGGTTTCTTTTGGGGTTAAGTCTGACGATACTTTTATATTTCTTCTTTTGGTTTTCCTTTTTGTATAACCCAAAGCTTCAAGCTTTTCACCGCTGATTTTCCATTGCCTTAGCCGGTTAAGGTCAACTTCAATTCGGCCTATATCCGGATTTCGGGTACAGACAGAAACACCAGTTGCTACGCCGGTATTCGGATTGGTTCTTATGTTTGGCTCTATGAAACAATTTTCTTCACACTCATCGCATACCAGCCCCTTTGCATGTTCGATTTCTACTAATACCCCCGCCTCTACAAGCTCGTCAAGTTTTCCGGTCGGCCAGTCCTTAGTCTCATCGGCGGTTATTATTTCGGAGTCGGGAATTTGTAACCTATCTGCCAACTGCTGTAGGAATTTATCCACTTACAAGCCCCCACTTCTCGATATATTTTTTTGCTATCTGGTCAAGCGGGTCGTCCTTCAAAGTGCAGCGGTCGGGACTGGATATTTCAAAGGTTAAGGATTTTCCTTTTTTGCCGTCTCTTGCAGAAAATTTGATTTGTATCTTTGCTCTTGTAATAACAGCCTTATCGAGAGAGATATTGGATTTATTCAATGCCTTTTCAATCAGCGTATAAACCGGCTGTCCGTCTCCAGATGAGCTTGCCTCAAGTGTTATCCGCCTGTTGCCGATTCCTGGCAAATCCAGACGAAGCATTCTCAGTATAACTTTTTCTATACCGTCTGCCGGTTCTGTAACAAATTTCAGGGTCTTATCGTTAAGCTTTGATAAGTCGAAGTGTCTTTTGTCCAGCTTCGGCAAACCGTCAAGCCCTAAAATGGTCTTGCAGAATATCTCCTGTAATGCCTCGACAACCTTCTTTCCGCCTTTGGCACTTACTTCCAAAATACCACTTTCAGGCCGGTAAACAAAAATCACCTCAAAAGCAGGTTTTCTTAACTGGTGGTAAAATTTTCCCTCATCGTCAAAACCCAATTCCGTAGTGGCGTAATCTTCGGGATATACAAAATAACAGTGTCTTTCCGGCTGTTGTCTTAAGTAGTTGTCAACATGGCAGCGCTGCCCCCGTCCCTGCTTTTTGTAAAACTCGCTTACTCCATCGGCCAGATTTCGCTTGTCCTTCTCTTCTACAGCAGGGACTAATCCTGCTCCGACCTTCCGGCTGCTCCACGAGCCGAGGCTGTCCATATATGCCAAATCACAGGCAATCCCAAAAACAACGGGGTGATTCAGAAATACCCAGAAGGCTTTTTCATAGTGGTTTTTCATCGGCTCAAAAATCGGAAGTAAATCTATATTGTGAAAAACAGAACCAGCTTCCTCAATCAGAAGCAGAACCCCTTTTTCACAGGCCATTTCGTTTATCTGCCGAAGGTCTGCTTCTGTTTCATTCCTTTGTTTATCAGACAATTTATCCATCGCTGCAAAAATAGGCTCCATCTCAGTTTCACCCAGCTTGTCAAAGTCAATGTCTTTAAGCAGCCCTTTCCGTTGGAAGTATTCTTTAAGAATTGTGTTCGGCGTTTGCCTTAAAAATGTTTTCGGTGAATAGTTTCGGCTCATAATCTTGTTTTCTCCTCTTGTGAAAATCTCGTAGCGAGTATTTCTACAAAAATTTTTAGTTCATCAGCAGACATACTCTTGGCTTTAACAAGGGCTGCATTCTGAGCATTTTCGTTATTTGGCGCACCCTTCGCTATGACGTATGCCTTCCGCTTTGAAATGTTTCCTGTCAGTAATTCTATGCGAACATTCTCCGCGGCGTTGTTGCGAATGAAATCACCGTCTTTTCCGTCAAATACTCCCATTTAGTTTATCCACCTTACGTCTGGGCTGCACAACTATCGAGGCAAGCGGGAATTTCCTCTGGCGCGCGGACAACAGTATATGCCCAATTACCGAAACTTCGTTCGGCATTTACAGCGTTCACCCATCGTATAGCGGCCTGTGCCTTAACACTTTCAAGCGGGTCAAATCCCTTCGTTTCAAGAATCAAATATCGCTGCAAAGGCCCTCTCAATCGGATAATAAAATCGGGCGGATAATCGTGCAACTGGCCGTTATCCAAATACGGTATAGCAAGCCCCAAACCAGTATTCTTTACAAAAGCCTCAACCGCCCTGTGCCCGTCAATGTAATATGCTGCCGACTGTTCCCACTGTTTGGTATCAGCAACAACGTAGTTCAGGTGACTCAAACTTGGCGGCAGTTCCCCAAATTTTGCTTCAACAGACTGCCTCCAAGCGGATATTTCCGTGTAATTGGCACCCGTGACGCCATTTTGCTCGTCAACACCTATGAGCCAGAGAATTGGCTCGCCGCCCGCCGCATTGGCGTGTCCCGCTATCTGACGGGCTGCCTTCTTGTGGTCTTCCGGCCATACGGCCTTTAACTCAACCCGTGAGTCCTCGACGGGTTGACTTGATTCTACACGCTTTATTATGCTGAGTGCCCAGTACTCGATGTCATTCGGCCTCATAGAATATTCCTTTCACTTCCTCACTGCCAGCCGCCGCGTGCATCAGTTACCTCATCCAAATCGCAAAACAGTTTCATTCACTTTCCCCTTCTGGTTTTGCAACGGTCCAGATGTGCTTGAGCGGCAAGTCGGCTCGGACATCTTCATCAAGCCTGTCATAGTGGGCCAGCAACTGTTCAATCAAGTCCTTTTGGTCCCAAAGCCGCACCCTAAAGAATTGTATTGCTTCTTCTCTATCTACCGAAGCCTTGAACCCTCCCCACGACACCAATAGTCCCTGCTGGGCCTGAACGTTCTGCATCGTTCCGAGGAGTTGGTCAAGTGTAGGCCTGTCGAGTGGACTGTCCCCTGACTTGACTTGCACGCATATCCTGGGTTCGCCAAAGCCAAGCGTTCCCTGCCCGGCAAGAATATCAATGCCCTTATCAGGTCCCTCAGCGCTAATATATGTTGTATATCCTTGCGCTCGCAGTATCCCATCTACCAATCTGGCCAAGCCGTGACCCTTGAATTTTGTTATGATCAGCTTAGCGATTTGGTCTTGGGCTAACTGTTCAAGGTCAGCTACCTCCGGTTCTACTTCGTTCTCATCCCCCTTACCGGGAGGAAGCGGAGTTGGGGGCGGGCCACCCTTGCGTTTCCAGCCTGTCTTCGCCATCGCCCGCACCCTATTTTCGGCATCGTTTCGTTGGACTTGAGAGACTGTTCTGAACGCACCAAAGGAATAGAGCAAATCCTGGTCAAAATTCGAACGCGGGATGTCGGTTGCAATCCATTTTACATCTCGGTAGTGGTAGTATGGGTCTTCTGCTCGCGCATCAAATTTATACTCGCCTGTTATCTCCGCAATACATACCGCGCGCTTCAGCTTGCTCGGAACGATTACCCAATCTCCCCGGTCCATTTTCCGGTAAAACGCCCAAATCTGGCCTGAGTAATTGCTCAATGCGCCAACTGAGTAATCGTAAGTCTTCTTAAGTAGTTTGCGCAGTTCGGCCATCGTAGAAATTTGCCGCAGATCATAATTCAACTGTTTCCACGTTAAGTAGACGCGTTGCGTGGTCAAGAACTGCTGTTCATACTCACCGTGACTACCCGCCCGAATTACCCAAAGCGCCATTTCTGTCTCTCCACAAAAAGAATAGGACTATTTTATTGGCCAGCCGCCGTGGGCGGCGATTATGTCGTCATATTTCTGCCCGTTTCTCATTTGTGTTTATCACTCCAATTCCGGATTCGTTCGACGTTTTCTTTGCATAGAAATGGCCACTCCCCAACTGTTTCCTTAGTTGGTGCATATTGCATGAGACAATTACGCAATTCACAGGTAGTTCTGCTGTTCGGATTATTGCAATCATAGCAGTCATCTGCACCAAAAAGATGGAGTGCTTCGTGCCAGAGGATATATTTATTGTTTTGATTGTATACTGCGGAGATATATGGCTGTTGCGTATATCCCCATTTGGCCAACGGCTGGTTCTTTCGTATCGCCTCGGCTATATAAGAATTTGGGCGGCAATATACAAGTATCGGAGTACATTTATCCCTGCTCACTTTCTTGCTTATATCAAAGTAACAATTCGATAGTGGTTCTGCGGTATCTTTAGGGGGCTCACTCAGAACTTCGTCCGCTATCTTGGCAGATTGCTCATCGAGCAGTGTTGCTTTAAGATTGACCTTTGCTGGAGAGATTATTAGAAGATTGGTTAGTTCGGCGAAGCTTTCGGTTACGAATTGCCTGTCTTTCTCATTTCCATCTAAACAATACCAAAATACCTTCAACATATTCTAAATATCCTTCATTTTATTGGCCAGCCGCCTTGAGTAGCATCGCTGTCTTATTAATAATTAGTAATTCCAATCAGGGTGGCTAATCGGAAATCGGTTCAATTCCTCTTTATAGGGTCGCCACTGTGGAATAAATTCGTCCAAATAAGCTATAAAACGGTCACTGTGATGGCGTTCCAAGAGATGCAACATTTCGTGGACCAAAATATATTCTAAACAGTGCTTGGGTTTTTTGGCTAATTCCAGATTAAGCCAAATACGTTTGGCTTTAATATTACAAGTACCCCATCTTGTTTTCATTTGTTTGATGCCCCACTCTTTTACGCGAACGCCAATAATATTCTGCCATTTTTCAATTAGAGGAGGGATTTGTTCTTTGAGCCGTCCCCGATACCATTCTGTCATTACCTTTTGTCGTTGCCGTTGTGAGCTTCCTTCCCGAACATACAGATCAATATATGCCTTATTACGAAGTATGACTTTTGGTGGGGCTGCGTGTTCAATTATATTTAGAAGATATCGGTTTCCCTGGAAATAGTGGCTTTCCCTGTAAACATATTCTCGCCTTGATTGCCTCTGCTGATTTCTAAACTTTGTTTGTTGTTTTCTTATCCAGGCCAATTTCGATATGGCAAACAAACGAACGGATTCATCATCTACTTTTAGCGGCGTCGCAATTCGTACTCGTCCCGCCGGTGGATAAACAGCAAGATGAAGATTTTTGATGTCCTTTCTCACGACATCAACTAACATACTTCCAACTTGAATTTGATGCATCTCAGTATTCACTTTGGTTTTTTACCAATTCAAAAATTCTTTCTACTTCCGCTGTATCTTTTACATACTTTCGAATGGCACTTTTGACTTCGCGTTCCTTGATTTTGTTCCCGCGCCAGCCATCCTTCTTAGTAGAAATAATCTCTGCATCTAAAGCAGTCGCTATAGCCTCGTTTTTATTCAGATTGTCATACAACGCTCTTTTGGGACGGGAGTTCAAAGTTCTCGGATAGTCCGTTGAAATGTCAGGTCTTTTTATTTTATTAGTAAGCTCGACGATTTTCGCCAAATATTCCTCGTAGCTTCTGGCCTCTTGTTTGCGTTCCCTTATTAGCTGCTCCAATAGTTCCGACATCTTTTCATAATATTTTGGATTTGCTGGCTGTTCATCAATAATTACTTTACGCAAATTATTTTCGACAGTTTCAGCAACAGCTTTCTTATTTCTACTTATATTTGTTGGCAAATCGTTCAGTGCATCCGCTCCTCGTTTAACTATCAGGTCTATCAAAGTCATATCATCGAATGCGGATACTTTTTTGCTCTCTTCGGCGCTGATATAGGTATCTATTAAATGTCGCATAGCGGGCTCATACGCCTTCAAGTCAATATAATCTCCGCTTGCAAGTTTTATCTCTGCTCTGACGTTCTCAAAATATTTAACGTCGGCTTTTATCTGCTCGGTTTCTTTTAAAGCGTAGCCCGCCTCTACCATTTCATTGGCAAGGTTGGCATATGCTCTAACCAGGGCAGCCGTATGTTTATATAATGCGGCTCGCTTCTGTTCATGTTCGCTTAAATCGTCAGCGTCTTCTGTATTTCCGCAGAAATATCGAATATAGGCCAAAGTGTCCTTGGGATGTTCTACGGGTTCGCATAATGCTTTAATGACTTCAAGGGCATCGTCCAATTGTTCCTTACTTTTTTGAAGCCTGTCATTTAGCAGGCCGGTTACATCTTCCTTTTCATATTCATCAAATGCTTCTGAAGTATAATCCTTTATGGAATTTTCCAGACTCCTGAAAAGATCTTTGTAATCAATAATATAGCCATACCCTTTATCATCGCCGTCTAAGCGGTTTACACGGCAAATGGCTTGAAACAGGCCGTGGTCACGCATGCTCTTGTCTATGTAAAGATATGTGGCTGGAGGAGCATCAAAGCCGGTAAGCAATTTATCAACCACAATAAGCAGCTTCATTTGTGCCGGTTCTTCAACAAATTTCTTTTTTACTTCTTCTTCAAATAATTCAACGTCCTTCCCGTTTAGCATTTTCTGATATATTTCGTATTCCTTCAGTCTTTCCGTTGGAGCATCTTCGCCGGTGCTTTCACCCTTTATATCGCTGGTGCCCGGCACAAATGAAGTAACAACAGCGCACTTTGCCAAACCTGCCTTTTGAAACAATTCATAATATTTACACGCCTGATAAATGCTGCCGGATATTAACATGGCGTTGCCTCTGCCGTTTTGTAAACGGTCTTTGGTTTCCATGTCGAGCATAATATCAGCAACTATTTTTTCCAATCTCGATTGCGAGCTAAGGACACGCTTCATAGTGCCCCATCTTTTTTTAAGCTCAGTTTTGGCGGTATCAGTCAATCCTTTTGTTTTTGCCTCAAACCACTGGTCTATTTTGTCCTGCGAAGTGATATTCTGGTCAACGCTTCTGGCTTCGTATTGCAAATCAAGCACGACTTCATCCGTAACTGCTTCATCGAATTTATAGGTATGAATATATGGGCCAAATACCTCAATACTTCTGAGCTTGTCTGTTTTAAGCAAAGGTGTGCCGGTAAACCCGATAAACAAGGCATTGGGCAAAATATCTTTCATTGCTTTGTGCAGTTCGCCTGACTGAGTGCGATGGCATTCATCAACGAATACGTAGAGGTCGCCTTTTGCCCTGAAGTCCCTTGGCAAACTGCGCCTTATGTCTTCAATATACCCATCATAATCCGCTTCTTCTCTGTTACCGAATTTATGGATAAGTGAACAGAGCAACCACGGTTTCGTAGAATGCAGCTTCTCTATTAAATCATTACAGCTTTTGGTGCGGTAAATATCTTCGCTTACACCTTTGAATATCTTTTCTATTTGCTTGTCCAGCTCATCACGGTCGGTAATGATAAGGACCCGTGCATCTGACATACTCTCACGAATCCATTTGGTGAGCCAAACCATAATCAGGCTCTTGCCGCTGCCCTGAGTATGCCAGATGATACCGCCTTCCCGCTTGCGAACTCGCTGCTGCGCAGCTTTTACGCCAAAATATTGATTATGTCGGCATAGCTTTTTGATGCCACGGTCAAAAACGATAAAATCATGAATAAGCTCAATGAACCGTTCTTTGTCGCATAATTTGAGCAGGTGCTTATCCATCGGGCTTTCTACATCGGTATCTTCTTTCCAGGTGAGATAATACTTTTCAGGAGTTTCGATAGTGCCGTAACGCAAACCTTCGGTGTCATTACCGGCCATAACGAACTGGATGGTTGTAAAAAACTGTTTTATGAAAATCTCTTTCTGATTATCGAGGTTTTGACGTATGCCTTCTGAAACAGATATGGTGCTTCGTTTTAATTCCAGAACCCCCAGCGCAATACCGTTTACATACAGGACTATATCAGGGCGTTTATCATGTTGACCTCTAACGGTGACCTCTTCGGCTATGGCGAAATCATTTTTTAGGGGCTCTTTCCAGTCGATTAGCCATACGGTTTGCTTGTTATCCCCAACATCTTCTTTGACTTGGACACCATAGCGCAACAAGCTATAGACTTCCTTATTGATGTCATATAAGCTTTTATTTTGGTCGCCTGCGGCTTTGTTTAACTCATACAGGGCTTTATTGATGAGCGTGTCACTATACCTTTGTTTGTCTTTAAGGAAACTGCGCAGGTATTCTTCTTCAATATTGCTGTTGTTTTCGCGGTCGTGCCAGTCGCCCAGATAGGCATATTTCAATTGGTCTTGGAATAGTTTGACCACACGGTTTTGTGTTTCCTTTTCTCTTTGGCCTACCTTGTTCATATCAATCTCTTCTTACCTGTGAGTAATTCCTGCATCATACCTTCTTTTATCATTTTGTATTTTTCCAGTTTTGTCTCCAAGGCTGTTATTTCGGCGTCCATATCGCTGAGAACTTCTGCGATTGCAGTTTGTTCAGACTTGTCTTTCGGGATGTAAGCCTTATATTCTAAAATGTCGCCTTTGCCAATATTTCCCTGTGCCCCACCCTGAGCATTGACAATCATTTTATTTAAAAATTTCCTATCATTTAAAAGATAGAAAAAGAAGTCTATATCTATATCAATGGGAATCAATTTTCCTACTCGCTGATTGAGAAGTGTATTATTGGCATTCACTCTACATATTCTTCCAACATTACCGGTCATTGAAATGAGCAGGTCACCATAGTAGAGAATTTGATGTGCCTGAATATCCTTTGGTAACTCTGAAATCCTACTACATTCTAAAATATCCATGCGACCATCTTGGACATTGGCTATTGTTATGATTAAATATTCTCCATTGTCATTGTAAGTGTTGCTTTTGAACGCGTAGCCATTCTCTAATTCACAAACCTCCCCCAACTTCTTCGCCTCCCACTTGCCGCTAAATCCCGGCAGGCGTTTTTTGCCGGTGAGAAACTGCTGCATTGCCCCTTGTTTGATATTTCGCTTTTTGGCAATGAGTTTTTCTAAAGCAGTAATCAATTCATCAGCATCGCTTAGAACTTGGGCAATGGCGGTTTGTTCGGCTTTGGTGGGCGGGAGGGCAAGGTGAATTTTATGAACCGTTAGTAAACTCATCCCAGCCTTAGCCCCGGAGTCCGTTAAAGCGCGGAATAGCTTTTGCGGCTTTGCAGAAGCCAAAAAGTAACTGACAAACTTTGAATCAGTATTTGATGAATCAAATCGCACTAATGCGATATGCTGGTTAATATAGGCTGGTTTCGGAACGTCCTCGGAAACGTAGCCTATGATGCCAATATCGGCCGTAATCGAAATTAAGACATCATTATCTTGAAGCTGCGTTCTAATACTCTCACTTGTATCCTGTGGAAGGTTCACCAATCGCAAATCTTCTAGGTCCAGGTAGATTGATTCTCTGGACAGATTAGTGATGCGGATGAACGGTGCACCTCGCTCTGAATAGTATGCAGCCCAACCACGAGACCCGCTGGTGACGAAAGGCTCGAAATCGCCAATTCGCTTCACCACCCAATCCTCCGGAATCACCCCTACCTCGGTCTGTTTATAGCCGGGTTTCACTTCCATGAGAAACCCATCCTTTCCAAGTGGCGGTTCACTTTCGCATCCAACTCGGCCGTGCGGCTGAGCATCCGGGGCAGCGGTGTTTCATATCGCTGGGCTAATTCTTTTATTCGTTGTGTAAGGCGTTGGGAAATACGATTCATTTCAGTTTTGATATCCCGTTCAACAGCAGCCATCCATTTATCATCCACCACAAGTGTTTTTATCTCATTTTCTGTAAGCACTTTGTATCTTGCTATAACCTTTTTCTCCAAGTCAGATTGTGCTTCTTTAATCTTCTTTTTGGCTTCTGCTTCCCGCTCTATCAGCTTCTGATAATCCTGTAACACCTTCAGTTCATCATCGTAAGCATTATCGGCTTTTATTTCTTTGATTCGTCTTTGCACTTCGCCTTTGGCAATCTTGCCTTTATCATCTATGACCTCTGCAAGCAATCCTTCTTCGCCGCTGTGTTCTTCCACCATTTCTTCCTGTTGACGGACAATATCATCCCGCTGCGATTCGAGCTGCTCGATGCCTTTCCGTTCTGCGGCAAAGTAGCGATTTATGACAAGTTCAATAGGAATCAGCTTTCCTTCCAAACCCTCTAATCCCTCAATTTCCTTTTTCTTTTTGTCTTTGTATTCCCTTATTTTTCTTATGACAATATTCCCGGCCTTCCAGCCATCGACAGCCAATATATACATATCATCCTGCATTATCTCGTTCCAGTAAGTCATCAGATGTTGATACACATCGTATTTATCAATCAATTGTTCATCAGCGAAGCTTTTTAGTATGTCTTCGGAAATGGTTACAATAATTTGCTTGGGTTTAGCGCCCACGTGAACAGCTTTAAGCAATTTCGTGTTTTTCTTTTCCCATCCGGCAAAAACAGCATCCATTTTCTGAGAGAAGCTTACAAATTCGGGATGGGTAAAAATGGTTTGCTTAATTTCGTCCTGAGCTATCTTGAGCTTGCTGTAGCCCTTGCGTGAACCTGCAATAAACAGTTTACTCTTTAGTGATGGGTACACCTTCCAGTAATTCTCCAAGTTGTCAATGTCCCTATTGGGAATATCACCGAGCAAATGCGCCTCAATATCCTGAAGGTCTTCGGGTTCCTGGCTGTCAATATAACGTGGAATATTGAGGTTATATTCGTTTCGCTCAATTTCTTCCACTGGCACCATTCTTGAGTATTTTGGAATCTCAAGCTGCTTTGTAAATACATCCACGATTTTGTGAATGTCCTGCTCGCGCAGGCGGTTTTTGTTGCCGTCCTTTACAAATCCTTTACTTGCATCTATCATAAAAATGCCTTTACGGCCTTCGGCATTTTCCTTATCAATTACAACGATGCAGGCGGGAATACCGGTGCCGTAAAAGAGGTTGGCAGGCAGACCGATGATGCCCTTTATATATCCTCTGCGGATAATGTTTTTGCGTATTTCGGCTTCGGCATTGCCCCTGAAAAGCACGCCGTGCGGCAGAATAATCGCGCCCTTGCCCTTGCTTTTGAGCGAACGAACAAGATGGAGCAGGAAAGCATAATCACCGTTTTTTGCCGGTGGTATGCCATACCCTGTAAAACGTTCATAAACATCATTTGCAGGGTCAAAACCATTACGCCATGCCTTGTTGGAAAATGGAGGATTGGCTACGGCAAAATCAAAGGTTTTCAAGTGTCCGGTTCTTTCATCGGTAAACTGTGGAGAAGCCAATGTGTTACCTTGCTTAATTACAGAGGTAGGATTATCGTGCAGCCACATATTCATTACGGCTAAGGCGCGTGTGGGATTGTCCATTTCCTGCCCATAGATAGAAATCTTAACAGACACTTCATCGGCGGTTTTCAGCAACAGCGAACCTGAACCACATGTCGGGTCGTAAACGGTGGTGTCGGCTCTTTGGACCTTAGCGGTCCCGATTACTTTGGCCATGATGCGTGATACTTCAGCAGGAGTATAAAATTGCCCTTTGCTCTTGCCTGATTCGGTTGCAAAATGCCGCATAAGATATTCGTAGGCATCGCCAAGAATATCATCACCTTCGGCCCTGTTTCCGCTGAAATTTAGGTTTTCGTCTTCAAATATGACTATCAGGTTGGAAAGCCTGTCCACCATTTCCTTGCCCTTGCCTAATTTGTCCGAGTCGTTGAAATCTGCCACATCAATAACTCCTTTTAGGTCATTGGCTTCGGCCAGCTTTCCGATGATTTTATTGATTCCCTCTCCTATGTCAGCTTTGCCTTTTAATGCGGACATATCCTTGAAACTGCCGCCATTTGGAACTTCGATCGGTGCATTTTTAATTGCGTAGTATTTATCCGACACATATTTCATGAACAGCAACACCAATACGTAATCTTTGTATTGGGAAGCATCCATTCCTCCCCTTAATTCATCACAGCTTGCCCATATGGAGCTGTAAAGTTCGCTTTTCTTAATTGCCATCGATTTTTAGCCTTTATACGTATCTTTTTCAGTGATAGAAATTGTTTCATTTCCCATCATAATGCGGATTTGTGGAACCTGCTGCCATGATCCTTCAAGCTGTAACAGGGAACGAACTTCGAATACGCCGGTGGCAATATCCATTTTTTGGAGGTTTGGCGCAAGCTTCTGAAGGGCTTGAAGCACCGTGTTATCGCCGCGATTGTCTATTATTACCGGTATCTTGTCCGCCATGTCTGCCTTTCCGCAAAAGTATAACAAGAGACAATTCCGGCCAAATCATACCATCGCAGGCCAAGAATGCAAGCCAATTTTGGACGCCAAGAAGTGAAAACTTGAGCCTCTTTATGCCCAAAAGCCCCCCAAAAGCCCCGATTCCTGCCCAAAACGCCGCTTCATTACTCTGGTTTGGTCTGTTTTTTCCTTGCTTTTCAGCGGGGATAGTATATAATCCTCATAGTTTTTAGCGGATTGGGTTGAGGTGAGCCGTTCAACCACACCCCAATTCCGGGAGCTTTTGATGTAATATCGCCGCGTTCCGACTAATTCAGTAAGGAGCGAAAATATGAAAAGACGCCCCCATTTAATTCCTGCTCTGATTGCAGCTCTCATGTTAGTTGGTGCTTTGGAACGCTGGCCTTACGGTTACTATCAACTGCTCAGATTGGTAGTGTGTGGCGTCGGCGTGTTTGTAGCCTACATGGCATACAACTGGAAGAAACTGTGGGTAACTTGGGTGTTTGGCTTTGTGGCTTTATTGTTCAATCCACTGGTTCCGATTCATCTTTCGCGTGAGATATGGCAGCCGATAGATTTAATCTGCGCCATATCGTTTACTGTTGTTGCATTCGTTTTGAAAGAGCCGATGAAAGAAAGAAAGGAAGGACAATAGCTTGCGCCAGCCACACTTAGGTCGATGGTTGCGTTGGCAATTCTCGCTACTTCTATGTGTCTTTGTGTGTGCGCCAGCCGTGTTGCCTCTGGTAGTGTTGGCTCCACATTTGAGCGAAAAAAGGCAAGGATTGAAGTAAACAAGTGACCATATTTAAGGATGGCGGACAATGAATCCTGGTAATTTGGAACATATGCCTAACGGCAAGGTCAAGGTTAGCTTGGATGTTGGCCTTTACTCCCGTGATGCGATTCTCAGTACGGCGTACCGCTTCACACACAAGTGTTTTATCAACTTGCTGTCGTATGGAGTTGAAATAGCACACGTCGAATTCTCAAATAAGAATGACGACAAGTCCGACCTCACTGTTCTGGTTAACGAATTTTTGAACGAACTTATAGACCAACAACTCAGATTTCGCATCAACAGTGAAACAAAAGACATCCAGCGTGCAATTGTGAAGGAGGCATTTGCTCCACTTGAGAATATCCCTGGGTCCGATTAATAACACGTTACGTTCAAAGCAGTATGCCGAACCAAGAGAACTATAAACTGTTGCCCTTCAAGTTTCTCCGCCTCAAGAATAAAACAATAGTTACGAACATGGGCGGAGATTTTCTGCTTCTTCCCGATGACGTTTTCAGACGATTCGTAAACTATGAAATACAACAGTCTGAACGTGTATATTTAGACCTAAAAGCCAAACACTTTATCTACGACGAGTCTCCACATTTGCCCATCCAGTTGCTTGCCACGCAGTATCGCACGAAGAAGAGTTTCTTACGGAACTTCACATCGTTGCACATGATAGTGGTAACTTTGCGGTGTAATCAGAAGTGCCGATATTGCCAAGTATCCAGCGAGCACGCAGATGCAGAGCAGTTTGACATGACAAGTCAGACAGCAAAGAAATGTGTTGACTTGATATTCAAAACTCCCTCCCCATACGTAAAGATTGAATTTCAGGGCGGGGAGCCTCTTTTGAATTTTGAGGTCATAAAGTATATCGTTGAATATGCTGAGAGTGTAAATCGCCAATACAATAAAGACTTGGAGTTTGTTATCTGTACGAATTTGGTTTTGATTACAGACGACCAGTTAGTTTATTGCAAGGACCACGGAATTAACATTTCAACATCAATTGACGGTCCGCCCGATGTACACAACGGCAATCGACTCACCGAAGACGGCAGAGGTAGTTATGACAAGGTGCTAAAGGGCCTTGAAAAAGCTCGTAGAATACTGGACTTTAATAAAGTCGCTGCGCTTATGGCTACCACAAAAGCAAGCTTGGGTCGTTTCCCTGAGATTGTTGACCATTACATTCTCCTTGGTTTTCACCGTATATTCTTCAGGTCGCTTAATCCATATGGCAGGGCAAGAAAGCATCAGAAAATTCTTGGCTACAGCACGGACGATTTCTTGCAATCGTGCTGTGAAGGGTTGGAACACATAATCAAGCTCAACTTGGCAGGAACGCACTTTGTGGAAGAATACTCATGCTTACTATTAACACGGATGCTCACACCATTTACCACTGGCTATGTTGACCTGCAATCACCGACGGGGGCCGGTATCGGTGGCGTAATATATGATTATGATGGTCGAATTTATGTAGCCGATGAAGGTCGTATGTTAGCCAAGGAGGGTGATACGAAATTCTTGATGGGGCATGTTGACGGTCAGTTTGAGGCTATTTTTGGTGGTGCTACCGTACGAAGAACAATAGAGGTATCCTGCGTCGAGTGCTTGCCGCAGTGTATAGATTGCGCTTTCCAAATGTGGTGCGGAGCTGACCCGGTACGCAACTATGCCATTCAAGGTGACCTGGTTGGCCATCGACCGACTAACGAATTTTGTAGGAAAAACATGGGGATAGTAAAATATTGGCTGGAGAAGCTTGACAATGCTGACGACGCCCTTTGGGACGTTATTTGGTCTTGGGTCACGGCCGTGCCTATCAGTACTATTTGCTCGTTTGGAATGAAACATAGTATATGCGAAGCATAAAATGCCATACCATACGGTTGCCAGGCTCTATACTGGCTAAAGCAACCCGCATTCCGCAGAAGAAAAGACTTCGTGCCGATTACATATTACTAACGGACACAGGGGCAATTAGAGATTACAAGGGATATGCAGCTATTGTTGTCGAGGATGCCAAGGTAGACATTTGCAAGAGCCAACTAAAGAACGTACCTTTGATTGTGGTGACCGATGGCCTGTCCGACGTACATGAAAATGATATAGCGCAGGTAGATTCGGAGGGCAAAGTCCTTTCTATTCTATACGAAACTGAGTCGCCACACAATTCTTTGTTCTTAACAGAGCGCTGTAATTCCATGTGTATTATGTGTCCTCAGAGACCGAAGCCGGGCGCTAAGGATAGAATCGAGACCAACAGGCACTTAATTCGACTGATTGCCCAAAGCCCTGTCCAAGCCCCTGAGTACCTAACCCTAACGGGCGGCGAACCAACACTATTGGGCGATAGATTGATTGACTTGATAAAAGAATGTCTCCAGAAGCTTCCGCAAACAAAGCTTGTGCTTCTTACAAATGGCCGCAGGTTTAAAGATATTAGTTATGTCGACAAATTAGCCATGGTTGCCCAGGGGCGCTTAAGGATAGACATTCCCCTATATTACGATGTGGATACAGAACACGACAGGACCATGGGAGTGAAGGGAGCTTTTGTTGAAACGATTCAAGGGCTGCATAATCTGGCCCTATACGAATTGCCAATTGGAATTAGAATTGTTATTTTAGCATCGAATTACACCAGACTTCCAGAAATTGCTGATTATATCTATCGTAACCTGACCTTTGTTTCCCACGTGGCACTGATGGGTTTAGAAGTGCGTGATTTGGCCGAAGACAATCTTGAGCGCGTATGGGTTGACCCATATGATTATCAGAGTCACCTTTTGAAGGCTTGTAAGTACCTGTTTCGGCGAGCCATACCGGTTTCAATTTACAATCACCAATTGTGTGTTATCCCCAAAGACCTGTGGCCGCTTTCGAGAAAATCTATATCTGCTTGGAAAAATATCTATATCCCCATCTGTAAGGATTGCCAAGAAAGGCAAAGGTGCGGGGGGTTTTTTGCTTCGGCGACTCTAAACCACTCGGCGCATATATCTCCAATCAGTGTTTCACAGAACTTCGTCTGAAGAATAGCCTCAAAGCAGTAGAACTGTTTTTTTTGATTGAGAAAATATCGGCATAGTACAGTTTTTTTGCATCCCTAAGGCATTGTAAAAGCGTAGCTTAAGGTCTTGTGGCATCTCCCGACCAGAGAAATCCCGAAAAATTTGCTTGACAAAAAGGACCAAGAGCTGGTAAATTGCTAAAAAGTGGCTTGTTTGAACCGGCTTTCTGGTGAGAGGTCATATTATGAGGAAGCTAAGGTTTTCGTTCAGCAAATTTTTGCGGAAGCTGTTCTTTCGTAAGTTGTTCTACCTGGTAAGCTCTGCGGTGGTGAGCTTAACATTGCTGGGCAGTTCGGTGAAAGCTGCACCGGGTGGTAGTGCAGGAAGTGCTCAGAGTGAGTTGAAGCGACCGTCAAAGCGGTTAATTCTTAAGCAAGCCGCATCTTATCTTGGCAATCAGGAACTGGACCATTGTTGGCATTCATCGCACGTATCCCATGCATCCCATGCGTCCCACGCGTCCCACGCGTCGCATGCGTCCCACGCGTCCGGATTCTAAGATAAGTCCGGCTCCGAGGCTAAAGGGTCAGAACGGCTATCTGTTCACACGGTCTGGAAATCATCAGGAAGCTATATAAGGTGGTAGTACAATCGCTATTAAAGAAAGCGAGGTCGCTCCACGTGCTGTGGGTTTCCAATTCTAAGTAACGAAATAAAACAGAAGCCTTAGAGGGTACTCACCCTGTTCTCGTCGTAGAATTCTATTGATTTCCCCTATTGGTAGTACCCTCAATTACCACTACCTGCTTCGAGTCAGTCCGGTCGATGGCAACCATGACATAGTCTCGACACTCCCCGACTGCCAGTCAACTCCGCCTAAGGTCGTGCCCACCGGTTTTGCCTCGATTACTCCCGCTGCTTTGCGGTCTGTGGCTCTGGGCCTGTGGAGATTTTAGCCCCCCTGCCCCCTTATTGCGGGCTATGTGCTATCCTGACACCCCTAAAAAGGCTCAAATAGGTCACATGCGCCTACCTCAGCCTGCAAAATCAGCGAATTTTGCGTGAGCGGATATATGGAACCATCGCAAGCCACCCCCCCTGCTTCGGGAACGTGGGGGGGCCTTGTCAAAAAAACCCTTGAAAAAAAAGACGCTGCTGGGCCTGCGGTACACGCTTGGCGCACCCCAGAGATTTAATAGGCCCCCCACCGTTTGCCCCAGCACGCCCAAAAACGGCCAGCAAGGGGCGGTTTACGCAAAAAGTCCGCCCGGACCGTCTTGGACTACCCTTTTTTTTCAA
>DATKVV010000049.1:0-5398 GCA_035529895.1 Sedimentisphaerales bacterium | reverse complement strand
ATTTGAGCCAGCCCTTACCGGATAATCGGGACTTTCTTGCGTACCGCTTGTTGACGGGGCTGACTGAAGCAATAAATACCTGTTTCTGGCTTCACAAGGATTTACTGCGGAAAAGCTTATGGTAAAACCCCTAAGTTTGAGGTATTTCTCCCTTGACATTTGGTTTCTGATCTAGTAGCCTTTATTAGGTCGCAAATGTGAAGACAGTTGGGGGAAAGTTGCTCTACTTTCCCCTCCGTGTTTTTGCTCACAAAAACTGGTTCTTCCATGTCAAGCCAAACCTGTGGGAGTAGGGGAGGAGGGTTAGAATGAGCATGTTGGGTCATGAGCGGCTAACTGCAGCCCTGGTCGGTCTGATTTGCATGTTTGCGGTGACAGTAGACGCCGCGATGTGGGTCAGCGGCCCGAATAGCGTAAGCCAACCCGGGGTCTATGGCACCAAAGGGGAACCAGACGCAGGAAATATTCCAGGGGCACGATATGGCAGTATTTCGTGGATAGACGGCAGCGGAAACTTTTGGCTTTTTGGAGGTTCGGGTCTTGACGGCAGCGGCGACGAGGGTCGATTGAACGATTTGTGGAGATTTGAGCCTTCCAGCGGTCTATGGACCTGGGTGAGCGGTTCGGACGGGGCATACCAATTTGGGGTCTACGGGACCAAAGGAGTACCGGATGCCAACAATGCGCCCGGAGCACGGGACCTCAGTATTTCCTGGATAGACGGCGGCGGGAACTTTTGGCTGTTCGGGGGTTACGGCCTTGACGCCAGCGGCAGCGCGGGCCGATTGAATGATTTATGGAGATTCGAGCCTTCCAGCGGTTTTTGGACCTGGGTGAGCGGCCCAAACACAATAAACCAGTTCGGGGTCTATGTGAGCAAGGGAGTGCCGGATGCCAACAATATGCCCGGTGCTCGGAGGATAGGTATTTCCTGGATAGACGTCAGCGGCGATTTGTGGCTTTTCGGAGGGGATGGCTTTGATGGCAGCGGCGGCTCCGGTCCGCTGAACGATTTGTGGAAATTTGATGGTGTGAACTGGACGTGGGTCAGCGGGTCGAATGTAACATCCCGGCCCGGGGTCTATGGCGATAAGGGGGAGCCCAATTCCATGAACGTGCCAGGGTCGCGATACGGAGGGGTCTGCTGGATGGACTACAGCGGTAATCTGTGCCTTTTCGGAGGGGAAGGCTTTGATGCTGGTGGCAGCTTTGGCTGGCTGAACGACTTGTGGCAATTTGACGGCACAAACTGGACGTGGGTGAGCGGCTCGGATACCGTGTACCAATTTGGGTTCTATGGGACCAAAGGAGTGCCGAACCGCAGAAATGCGCCTGGGTCACGAAAGAACGGTATCTGCTGGATAGACAGCGTTGGCGACCTGTGGCTATTCGGAGGTTACGGCCTTGGTGTTAGCAGCCAGGGCCGATTGAGCGACTTGTGGAGATTTGAGCCTTCTACCAGTTTTTGGACGTGGGTAAGCGGCTCGAATCTCGTGAACCAGCCTGGGGTGTATGGAAGCAAAGGAGTACCCAACGCCGACAACGTGCCTGGGGCACGGGACCTTTGTATTTCCTGGATAGACAGCGGCGGCAACCTGTGGCTTTTCGGAGGGAACGGCCTTGACGGCACCGGCAGCTTTGGCTCGCTGAACGATTTGTGGCAGTTTGAGTGCGAGAAACCGGCCGGGGATTTAAATGGCGACTGCAAGGTCGATTTCACTGATTTCGGGATTATGGCCTCTCACTGGCTTGAAAAGGGCCGGCGTAATTAGAAAGCAACTTTCTTCATTATTTTCCCCGTAATAATTTGCGTTACAAGAATCGAACCCCATATGAGCTCTTAGCCCCGGTCTCAGTGCAGCGGAAAATGGTCAAAAAAAAAGACTATAGCAAGATTAAGGAAAATGCTGTTTTGCGGGCAATTGTCGCTTACAGGCGAATCGCGGCGAAAACCTGCCTTAAGGTTTAAATCTGCTACAACAATACGCTGGAAGCTGCGATCGATACATTCAGACCTTATGTAAGTCATAGTGGCCAAACGCTGCAGAGCCGATTCGCTCTGTAAAGGTACTACAGTCTCAAAAAAAAGGGCAAGAATTGACGTTCTTTTTGTTGACAGAGAACAGGAATGGCCTATAATAATTAGAGTTCTTGGCGGTATTTATGTAATAGGAGACGACGAAAGGTGTAGTTCTATCCATGCTTTTTGTCTGTCCGTGTCATGCGCAACGGTATGGCTGTGCGGCGACCGAACTGCGAGAAAAAACGATTTTTGGGGAGGAAAAAAATGAAAAGTGTCGAGCTTTCAGCAATTTCGGTTCTGATTTGGGGTCTCACGGTTTGCGGCGGGCAAGCAGCCTTTGGCGCCTCGCTTCTGGGCTGGGGTTACGATGGGTGGGATTTGGACGGGTTGCCCGACGGCAATGACTTCGTGGTGGTCGCCGCCGCGTACTGCCACAATCTGGCTATAAGGTCCGACGGCTCAATCGTCGGCTGGGGCAGAAACGATTGCGGTCAGACTAACGTGCCCGCGGCTAACGACTTCACGGCAATTGCCGCAGGCGATTATCATAGCCTGGCCCTGAAATCGGACGGCTCCATCGCAGGCTGGGGCCGAAATGATTATAACCAGGTTACTGTTCCGGAGGGCAACGACTTTGTCGCAATTGCCGCAGGATGCTACCATAGTCTGGCGCTGAAGTCAGACGGGTCGATCTGTGCCTGGGGCAACAATAGCTGGGGTGTGGCCAACCCGCCCGAAGGCAACGACTTTGTGGCGGTTGCCGCCGGTTATTGTCACAACCTTGCCCTCAAATCCGACGGTACCATCGTAGGCTGGGGGGCAAATGATTATGGCCAGATTACCGCCCCCGACGGCAATGATTTTGTGGCAATTGACGTGGGTGACTATCACAGTCTGGCCCTGAAATCCAACGGCTCGGTCAAATGCTGGGGAAGGAATGACTACGGTCAGGCCGCCGCGCCTGAAGGAAACGACTTCGTGGCAATTTCGGCCGGCGATTTTCACAATCTGGCGCTGAGGTTCAACGGCTCAGTCGTGGGCTGGGGCAGGAATGATTATGGGCAGGCCACTGTGCCTGTTCCGAAACATCTGCTGGCCATTGCGGCAGGCGGCTACCATAGTGTTGCACTTACAAAATGCGCGGATTATCCCGCTATGGACTTCAATAAGGATTGTCAGGTTGACTTTCAGGATTTCCGTATATTCTGCATGAGCTGGCTCGAATGCAATCTTGACCCGCCGGAAGCCTGCTGGGAATAGACAGAACCTTCCACCTGCTTGCCGTTCGCCCCGGACGAAATGCCTGTCAAAAAAAAGGGCACAACAATCTCCGCTATTGCCCTGTGGTGACATAGGAAGTGGGCCGCATGGTAAACGCCGCCACAGCTTTCCTTTTTTACGGAGAGGCAGTTTTCACAAACCGCGTGCCTCTCCCGTTTTCCAGAGGTTATCCGCAGGCGGACGATTACATCCATCCTGGCTGGTGAACAATGAACAACGGACGTACCGGCTACCGCCAGCGGCCGGCCAGCGGAGTGGGCCGTTCCGCTATCGACTGAAACCGTGGGATGCGAACGGCATCCTGTCCCTTTATCGAAAGCAGCGGTATGAGCCCCTTGTCAATGAGGACCTGCATGGCACGCTCGGTCAGGATTGTTTCGGCACACGGAGTAACCAGGGTCTCGCCGGCGGATTTGTAAACGTGCATGGGTATGCCCGCCATATCGCGGCCAAGACCGTCGGTAAGGGACCAGCCGTATTCACGAAAAACCGCACCGAGAAGGCAGACACACACCGCAGCGGGATTGCCCCACAGATACTGTTCATGGTCGCCGAGCGGGGAAAACTCCTCAAAAGCGAACCGCTCAATAGACTCGGTGTCCTTCCCATAAGGCAAGCGCAGCAGAACCCGAGGCAGAACCAGGCCGACAGAAGCGGCCTCCGGCGAGCGCCGAAGCTGCTGCCAGAGCTGGGCAGCGGCGGGGTCAGGCTGCCATTGCCAGTCATTGGGGTCCGGTGTGGCGGCCAGCGAGTGACAGCCCGCAAAATGTGAGCTGGCCCCGGCCATCAAGGGAGCGCCTGCCGCCTGAGCCACCGTGGCGAGCCTCTGTAACAGGTTAATGTCGTCGGCGGTCTGATCAAATGTATAGCAGCCAAGCAGTATTGCCCATTGTTCGGCGCCCGGGACATTGACGCTCTGCTCAGCAACAAGCCGATAGGTGGCAGTGAATTGCACCCGGTCTGCCGAAGCCAGGTCGCTGGCCAGCTCCGCCTTGCTTATATCGAACACGTACAGCTTAAGTGTTTCGTCGGTTTCCAGCCGGCTGATTAGAAAGTTGAGGGTGCGCCATCCGGCTTCGAGCTGCTGGCAGTCCGGATGATGCAGGATTGCGAGCATCTGGCCGCTGATGGCCCGGTCAAGCTGGGCAACGAGGTCGGCCTGCTGTGGATGGGGCGCGGGGACTATATAAGGCTTAACGGTACGCCGAATGAGTTCATCTATGCTTGCGAACGCTGCGGGTGCGGCAGGCCTTTGCTGAGTCGGCTGCTTTCCGAGCAGGCGCTGGATTGTATCGGCATCAGACTCCCTTGATTCTGCCGGAGTGGTTTGAGCTTTTGCAGGCTCAGGCCGGGCCGTATCGGGCGGGGGCGCAGCCCAGCAGCGCATTTGCGAAGCCGCCTGCTCAAAAGTGGCCGGGTCCTGAAGGCCCTTGCGAGTCTCTTTGAGCTTTTGGAAGACTTCGAGCCTGTCAAAGATGCGGTCAGGATGAAAGTCGTCCGGCTCATCGAACCGGACGGCGACGCGAGGACCGTCTTTGCCTCCCAACGGAATATGAATCTCCGCGCCGAGCCGGCTCGGCAGGCGGTCGAAGTTGTCAACGTCCACGGCGGTCCGACCACTACCGGCCAGCGCGGGCCCGGTTTCGCATATACCGCGGTTGGCCCTGCCGCTGAAGTCGCCCAGTATTGCTATGCAAAATGGACTGTCGTCTCTGGCCTTCTGAGGGGCGAATGAAGTCTGTGTACCCAGTTCAAAATCGACTTTCCCCAAATTAAATTGCATCGCCATGGTTTCTTATCTCCATTAATAGGAACCTGACTGTACACAGCAACATCTGACAGTTGTCTGCTCGTCGCTTTGGCCACTAACCGCCACGCCGACCGGGACCTGCTAATAATGATAACCCAAACAGAAAAGCCGTTCAAGAACATTTGCTCCTCAGGGTTCAACCGGGGTGCACTTCACGTTTGTAGGTGGATTTTTCACGCAGCCAGTGGCTTTTGCCGCCATAGTTCGTCCCACCTGTTATTCAGCCAACAAACCCGTAAAGCTAATGTGGCCGACGAGCCGCGTCTGCTCCAGATCATCCCTGA
>DATKVV010000048.1:0-20774 GCA_035529895.1 Sedimentisphaerales bacterium | reverse complement strand
GGCAATCCCTGACTTGACAATCCTTAAAGCTGCCTGGAACAAGCCCAAGGAGCAGTTGGTTGGCAACGAGATTTGTGCAGACTCTGACCATCTGCCGTATGGCAAGAACAACTATCGTGTTGCGATCCCTGACTTGACGATTCTGAAAGCCAACTGGAATATTGCTAATGGGCCTCTTCCGACGTGCCTGCCAGGAAACCGTAACCCGTAAGACTTGGGGAGTAGTGCGTCTTTTGGAGTGAGCAAGACTGATTTGGCAAGAATAAATGCAGTTTAGAACGTCTAATGTTCGACTGAGGCTTTCTTTGAACGAGAAGATGACAAAGAGGCAAGTCTTTTGACTTGCCTCTTTGTTTTTATGCCAGAATGGACAACCGCAATTGCTGAATTCCCCATCGTGGCAAAGCTGGCGCAAACAGACAGATGATTCGAAGAAAAGGAAGACAAATGAGAAAAATCTGTTGCAAAGTTGTGCGGTGCATGATAGTTTGAACAAAGTTGGGGAGAATGAAGAAACAGCGTCGGGTTGTGCGCTCCTTGAAAAGTCGCCGGTCCGTATATAGAAAGCCATTTATTATTAGTAGGCAACTGGTAAAGCAGGTAACGTGGAAAGAGCGAAAAAGCACCTATCTCGCGAAGTAGGTTTGGAAATTGGTTCGATCTGCGGGAAATACTTTCTTAAATTGGAGGACCTTCATTACGGGTATTGGACCGACGGACTCGAGGTAGACATAAGCAATTTGCACATAGCCCAGGAGAATTACAGCAAATTTCTTATTTCACATATCCCGGAAGCGGTCAAGACGATTCTGGATGTTGGGTGCGGAACAGGCGGGCTTGCAAGGAGGCTGGTTGAGATGGGATATGAGGTGGATGGAGTCTCACCAAGTCCTTTTTTCGCCGCGCAGGGTCGTGATTTATTGGGGGGGCAGACTAATATCTTTGAGTGCCGCTATGAAGAACTTCAAACACAGAAACGATACGACCTGGCCTTGTTCAGTGAGAGTTTTCAGTACCTGGGCATGGAAACAGCGTTGGAAAAGACTTGCCGATTTCTGAATCCGGGCGGTTACATGCTAATATGTGACGTGTTCAGCAAAGACATCGAAGGAAAAGGGCTGCAGAGAGGGGGGCACAAGCTGAGCAAGTTCCGCCAGGTGATGACAAAATATCCGTTTGAGCCTGTTGAGGATTTGGATATCACGGAGGAAACGGCGCCGACTATTGACATAATGGGTGACGTACTCAGGAACGTAGGGGAGCCTATTTTTCATTTAGGCCTTCGTTTCCTGGCCGACAGATATCCGGTTGCTTTTAAGTTTCTCAGATGGAAGTATGGCAAGCAGGTAAACAAGATGCGTGAAAAGTACTTCAACGGCGACAGAACAGGTGAGACTTTCAAAAACTTCAAGTCTTACCGCCTTGTTCTCTGTAGAAAAGCAAGTTCAAGCAATTCTCCTGTGGGGGGATAGCGGAGGTAGTGCTGCATTTTCTAGTACCTTTTTCAGGGAGATCTTAGGGGGTACTCTTCTGCACGGTTGCGGTCAAATTCTTCCGCAGTTGTCCCAAGGAGAAGGTGGGTGAATACTTCATTTATCTCGTGAACGGTTGGATTAGTTGCGAATAACCGCAGTCAATATGATGAAAATGCAGGTGCCATTTTGTGCTCCAACCACTGTGCTGCGGACATTGCGGGGTCGCTTGCGCAGTCGCCGTCCATACCGGATCACTTGCCTTCTTTTCGGGATGGGCCCGGCAAGGGCAATCAAAGGACGATACGGCGTGTCAGAGCAAGTGAATCAAGCGAAAACACAAGCTCTTACTCTCAATGCAGCGGCCAGCCGACCGGGCACAGTTCGAGCCAGAGGTCGGCGACCGTGCAGTAATCCAGAAAACCGACGTCCCCGCTGTCATCAAAGTCCCCCAATAAATCCAGGCCGGCATCCAGCCAATATTCACAGAACCTGCCGAGGTCGCCAAAATCAACGAGACAGCTCGTAATCCAGGAGGTCTGAACCTTGTAGGGCACGCGGGGGCTCGCGGACTGGAAATGAATCCAGCCTATGTTTTCGCCCCAGGCCCAGCCGTCAAAGTTGCCGTCGTGGTCGATAGTAACACCGTAATGGTTGGCGTCGCCGGGAGGCTGAGGGTTGAAGTTTATCCAGCCGACATTTTCTCCCCAGGCCAAACCCCACAAGAGGCCGGTCCCGTCGTTATGTACGCCGGTATTTGGGTCGTCGTCGTTGGGGCCGAGGTTAATCCAGCCGACATTCTGTCCCCAGATGAAGCCCGTAAGATTACAGTCCGTCACAGTTGCACCAACATTTGGTCCACCTACATTCGGCTCAAAGTTTATCCACCCGGTGTTTTCGCCGTAGGCGCATTGAGAGCCGTTATCACAAGGGTCGATGTTCTCGCTGTAGGATTTGGCAGGAAAGAATATGACCGAGCCAGCAAGAAAGACCAAGATAAGTGAACGTCTCATTGTCATGCCGTAACCTGCCTGTCTTTTTTTGAACTGAAAACTTGCCCGTGGACCGTGCGCGTTAGGAGTTCGGGAAATCTCGCCGACGCCCCATATATTTACAATAGACCCGTAGGAGTTACCTCCGCAGAAGTTGCAGTCGGTAGCGTTGTCGCGAGCCTTGTTATTGACAATAATTTTGCCGCTGCTGGATAACATCATTGGCACAGCTATTGTTTTTGGGCTTCACTTTTGTATTTCTATATCTCCTCAGAAATTGCTTTCGGTTGCCGTTAAAATGAATAATTGCCGCCGCCATCTGTGTTACCGGCAGTATTGCCATAGTCTGTGCCGTTTCCGGAAGCACGGTTGTTCGCGTAGAAGTTGCCGGCGACTCTGAAATAGATGCCACAGCCTGTGCAATTGGTCAGCAGATTCCCCTCAATCACGTTATCATCCTCGACGACATAAATATTGTTCTGTTTGTTGTATGTGGCGGTATTGCCCTTGACCAAACAACCATAGTTGACGCGTATTCCGGCATACGCCGCTTCATCTAACCGATTATTCTCATAAGCAGTATTGCCTGTCACAGTGCAGCAGCCACCGGCATAGATGCCGTGGCCTAAGTTGTGATGGACTGTGTTGGCGGTCACCGTACAGCCGTAGCTGGCATGGATGCCGCCGTAGGTGTTGCCATAGGCGGTGTTATTACTTATCGTGCAGCCTTTGCCGGTATAGATGCCGGCACCGCCATTATCGGAGGCGGTATTGCTGGTTACCGTGCTGCCCGTGCCGGCGTGGATGCCACGATAGCCGTTCTCAGTGGCGGTGCAGCCCTTGACCATGTGGCCGTGGCCTTCAAGATAAATGCCGCTATACTCGTTGGAGACGGCGCGGACATTAATGACTCGGTGCTCTTTGGCGGAAAGGCAGGGTTCACAAATACCATAGTAGAAATCCCGCACGCTTCCGTTTCGGATCTCCACATTATTGCGGCAGTTAATATATATACCAGACTTGGCGCCCGAACCCGCCCCTTTGAGGGTGTAGCCCATCAGGTCGATGGTAACGTCATTACATTCAATGGTAATAGCGTGCCTGAGCGCGTCAGTGAAGTCGATGTTCTCTACCAGATAATATGAGTTCGAATCTGTGATAGTGAGCGGCAAATCAGAGGTATGAATCGCCACGCGAGGCTCGACCTCGTCAAGTCTCTTCATTGTCGGTCCCGGCGCCTCTGACGGCTCCAGGTTTCCGCCAAGAGCACTGAAGTCAAACAGTCCTAAAACACCCAAAACTAATAGTACTGCGAATGTTCCGGCTTTTACCCTTTCGGTCTGCATTTCTTTCTCCTCAAGTTCATCTTTCTGTCTACTAATGCGCTATCATCTAAAGATTCATCATTGCATTCTTGTCTCCTGTTCCCTGCGGTTGTTGGGGGGCGCGATTCAGCCGGGGGTACAGAACTCGCCTATACACATATTGGGATAGCCACCGTCGAGATTGTTATTATAAGCGCTGTTGTTGACAACCAGACTTTGGTCTGCTACAAGAATGCCGTAATTTCTGTTTGCCCAAGCCGCGGTGCCGGTAACCGTGCAGCCATTCGCGCAGCGGATTCCCACGTAGCTGCCAGTAGCGGTGTTGTTGGTCACTGCGCCGTCAATGGCCACCTGAATACCCAAGCCGCCTTTGTCGCAAGCGGTATTTCCGGTCGCGCCAGAGCCGTTTCCTACCTGGATGCCGTAATTACTGTTCGCACAGGCTATACAGCCCTTTGCCAGATTGGCTGAGCCCAGGAGGCAGATTCTGTGATTGCCATTGGCGGTTGCGCCGACAGCGATGATGCGGTGGTTTCGGGTCAGGTAACATGAGCCGCGTTGGGTAATAGTGTATGCCGGGGATGAAATGGGCATTCTTGGTTGTACTTCATCGAGCGTATTCATCCTGCAGCCGAGCGGAGCAGCTGGTCCCAAATCACCTGCGATCACCAGCAGGGAGAGTATCAACAACCCCGCTGAGAATGATATGAGCGTGCAAAGCCTGCTTCTTTGACGTCTAGTTTTCATCTTTCGGCCTTCCTTTACGGAAAGTTGTTAATGCCTTGAGCCGCGGGGGCGTTGATGACTCAGCCTTATCAAGCAACGATGCGTTGACGTAAAAAAATCACATACTGTCTACTCCTCAAGATTCTCGACAGAATCCAGAGCCTTCTACAGAATAATGATGCTCGTTCCTTGTATGGTAAGATTTTAGCATAGTATGGCGCAGAAAATCAAGGTTTTTATTGGACCCGATGCAGCAACTGTGCGACATTGGACTTACCCGAACACGTTTTTGGCAAGCCTAGCCAGACAGTGGACAAACCGGAGAGAAGGCAAACAAGAGTTGGTGTCTCGACCCTACAAAGGTCCGCTGGCATACAGGAAAGCGAGTACGTCAAGCTCCGGAGGCGACCGGCATCAGAATGAGCCGCTAAATGCCGCTGCGGGCAAGGCCGGACAAATATCGCAGATTTAGCAAAAAATCTTGACAGGTTGTTGGCGTCACGTTAAATTGCCTCTTTTAGCTGTATATTTATAGCACGTATTAAAGAAGTTATCAGTATACTTTTGGAGGTTTTTGTGGCTAAAGAGCTGGTTCGCGAGTTGATTAGCGCTGGGGTGCATTTTGGACACGGCGTGAGCCGGTGGAATCCGAGAATGGCTCCGTTTATTTTTGCAAAGCGCGGTAATATTCATATTATCGATGTGAAGGCAACCTTAAAAGGGGTGCTAATAGCCAGGAAGCTGCTTGCTGAGGTGGTCTCATCGGGGAAAGACGTCGTATTTGTGGGCACCAAACGCCAGGCGCAAAAGGTAGTTCAGAACGTCGCCGGCAAATGCGGAATGCACTATGTTTCCACTCGCTGGCTGGGCGGGATGCTTACCAATTTCCGAACGGTGCGGTCCCGTCTGCAAAGACTGGAGCAGCTTGAAGCCATGCAGGAGGACGGAACACTTGAGAGCGAGAGCAAGAAACAGGCCTCACGGCTGAAACGGGAGATGAGAAAGATTAAGAGTAACCTTGAGGGAGTTCGCAAGATGTCCCGTTTGCCCGGCGCCATCGTAGTTGTGGATGCCAAAAAAGAGTATCTTGCTCTGCGTGAAGCCAAGAAGCTGGGAATTGTCACGGTCGGGCTTATCGATACGGATTCCGACCCGGATACGGTGGATGTTGCGATCCCGGCAAATGACGACTCAATCAGGGCGATTGAGCTGATACTTAATGAGCTGGCCGATGCGGTAGCCATCGGCAAGACAATGGCCCCGGTCCAGCAGGAACCGACGCCGCGGCCGGGCAGACGGCCTCGGCCGAGAAGACCGGTCCTGGCCCGCGCGGGCGAAAAACAAACCGAGGGTACAGCCGCTGCGGAACAGAAACAGGCCGAAGCATCAGAGCCAACTTTACAGGAAGGCAAGACAGAGCAGCAGGCGCCGGAAGAACCGGCGCCGTAATATACGGTGCCCCAAGTATTGTGGAAAACTTGCGTGTCATGTCTTGACTTGGTGGCTGCTTTTTGAATCTCTTTAAGGTTGCGACATTGACATTATAAATTTACCTCTGATAATTCCAAAATATCAGAGACCAGACAGGAGTTTTCGAGAGATGGTGGAAATATCGGCTTCAATGGTAGTGAAATTACGCAAGATGAGCGGACAGGGCATGATGGACTGCAAGAAGGCCCTTGAAGAGGCAAACGGCAATGTGGATGAGGCCATGCAAATACTGAGAAAGAAGGGGCTTGCAACGCTGTCCAAACGGGCAGACCGAGAGACTTCCGAGGGGGTAATCGTCGGCAAGAGCAGCCAGGACAGGAAGGTTTCGGCGATGGCAATGCTTTGCTGCGAGACCGACTTCGTCGCCAAGAGCGATGATTTCGTGGCGGCCGCGGCAGCTTTGGCGGATTACGCGCTGGCGTGCCCGCAGGATGAGGGTGTCGAGAATATGCTTCAGACCTCCGTCAACGGCCGAGACTACCGTGATATTCTGACCGAGGCGGTCAGCAAATTCGGCGAGAAGATACAGGTGGGAGACTACGCCAGATACAGGCTCGACAGCCCGGGTCTTATACAGACATACATTCATTTTAACAAGAAAGTCAGCACAATGGTCCAGATTGAGACCAGCGACGAAAAAACGGCGGCGGCGGATGCGATAAAACAGACCGCGGCCGATATAGCGATGCACATTACGGCGACCAAGCCTCTGGCGCTGGACAAGAACGGGATTGATGCCGAGACGATTGACAGGGAGAAAGCGGTTTTCGCCGAGCAGGTCAAGGGCAAGCCTGCCAATATCATTGAGAAAATCGTGGAAGGCAAGCTGAAGAAATTCTTCGCCGAGAACTGCCTCGTGGAGCAGGCCTTTGTCAAGGACGACAGCAAGTCTGTAGCTGAGGTTTTGGAAGAGGCCGCCAAACAAGCCGGCGGCGAGGCGAAGATAAAAAGATTCGTTCGATTCGAGGTCGGATAGAGTATAGCCGAGAGGATGTTTCGACGCTTCGGTCGCGGTTTTGGACTCGGCAGGCAAATGACAAAGTGCAAATACAGGCGGGTGTTATTAAAGCTTTCCGGGGAAAGCTTTTGTAAGCCGGGCGGCTTTGGCGTCGACGGGCCTGTGCTCGAATCAATCGCTCAAAGAATATCCGAAATCTGCAAGCTCGGGCCGCAGGTGGCGGTCGTGGTCGGAGCGGGCAATTTTCTGCGGGGCGAAAGCTTCTCCCAGGTCAGCCATATACCGAGGAACACAGCCGACTATATGGGGATGCTGGCCACCATTATCAACGCCTGCGCACTGCAGGAGATGCTGGAGAGGCTGGGCCAGGCAACGAGGGTTCTCAGCGCGATAGAGGTGGCGGCGATGTGCGAGCCGTTCATTCGCAGGCGCGCCCTGCATCACCTCGAACGCGGCAGGGTCGCGATACTGGCCGGCGGAACCGGAAACCCCTTCTTTACCACCGATACCTGTGCTGCTTTGAGGGCCTCGGAGCTTGAGGCGGATTTGCTTATAAAGGCAACGAAGGTTGAGGGTGTTTACAGCGACGACCCGAAGAAAAACCCCGATGCTGAGCTGTTTGAGCAATTGTCCTATGACGATGTGCTGATAAAGAACCTCAGAGTGATGGACCATGCCGCAATAACTCTTTGCCGGGACAACCACATACCCATCGTGGTTTTGAATATTTTCCGTGAGGGTTATATCACAAAAGCTCTCTGCGGCGAACGGGTAGGCACCTTAATCGCCTGATGGTGCGTCAGAGGCTGCCGGCCGGAGCCTTTTATCCCTGCAAATCGGAGGGACAAGCAGCATAGTAAAAACGCGGGACGATTGTGAAAGTGGACCTTTTCAGGCTTGACGAAAGGCCGGGAAAGTGTTATCTGCATAGCCAAAATGTGTACGGGTTTTACAGAAGGATACCGAACGCCAAATATGGAGGTTGCAGATGCCTGTTAAAGATCTTGTTTCGGAAAACAAACAGAAGATGAATAAGGCGGTTGAAGTCCTGCATGATGAGCTGAAAACCATTCGCACCGGAAGGGCTTCCACGGGCCTGGTCGAGAACCTGAAGGTCGATTATTACGGGACGCCGACGCCTTTGAAGCAACTGGCGACGATGGCGGCCCCACAGGCGGATATGATTGTGATTAAGCCTTTTGACCCCGGCTCGGTCAAGGACATCGAAAAGGCGATAAAGAGCAGCGACTTGAGCATTGCCCCCGTTGTTGACGGCAAGCTGATAAGGCTGAACGTGCCGCCGCTTAGCGGGGAAAGAAGAAAACAGCTCGTTACCCAGGTCAAGCAGATGGGCGAGCAGGCAAAGGTCACCATTCGCAACATCAGAAGAGACGCGAACAAGCACCTCGAAAAAGAAGAAAAAGACAAGCTTATCACCGAAGACGACCTCGACAAGGGCAAAAAGCAAATCGATGACCTCACGAAAGAATACACCGACAAGGTGGACGCGGTGGTCAAAACGAAGTCGGATGAGATAATGCTCGAGTGATTCGGGCGAATTGGCGATTTTTTCCGAACGAAAACGGCTCCCTGAAAGGCTTCTTTGGCGTTTTCCACGATGTCCGGCGGGTGCGGAGAAGAAATCCTCTCCTTTACCGGCCGGCCAGTTGTTATACTCCACAACGGTTCTTTGAAAATCCAATACAACAGAAACCGCTGCTACGACTACTACACCGGACGTTGGCTAACCCACGGCCCCGTGCGAATCCGCGCACTAGTGCCGTCTCCCGGCAATAGTCAACAAGGCATTGCAATAGCCAGTCGGTCCTATGTTGCCTCCGCGTTACTTGGGCCAGATAGGTCACTTGCGGCAAATTGGCCTTCACTTCAAGTCGGCCCGAATTGGAACGCACTGCTTAGAAGATCTTTCAAGAGTTATTCCATTAGGCTCGATCAGATGGAAAACTGTTGGCCCGAGCCTTGGTATACTGCTGCGACGCGTTTGTACCTCTACGCACGCTCAGACCCCATAAATTATACAGGCCCGTGTGGCTTGGAGAAAGAGAAATGCAATTGTGGACCTGATGTTACAGCCGCATGAGAGAGACTATCTGATACTATTGATAGCGACTGAGACAGTTGGGGTTTTTGGAAACGCGTCTGGAAATATACCGCTATGCATGGCCCCATCGATGGCTGGGGCATCGATGCATTCGAACCGGGCTGGTCAGAACCTATAGTGGAGTGTTTTCCGTCCGGAAACATCTGTAACAAAACAGTTACCGTATCAGGCAGTTGCTATGCCAACGATGCAGTGAATTACTGGCTGTGGGGTAAAATCAACTGGCTGTGTGGGAAGGATGATAAATATGAAATGATACCGGCTATATACGCGTAGAAGGGCTTGGGTTACTGGACGTCACCTACCGCAGCAACAATTGGCTGGCCAAAAGCTGCGTACGCAAGTAAGTTCGCGCCGGCCGTACCCTCCGCAGCAGACGAGAGGTGTACTCCGTGTTCAACGGCATGGGACAAAGCCCTCGCGTACACGTGGGCTGATTCGTTGCTGAGATTAACCCTGGACAAGTTGCGCTGAATAATAACTATAGGAGACGGGTCATATATGAAAAAACCGCATGCTCACAAAGGAATGCTCTTGGGCATACAAAGACAATTGATAGTACTACTGCTAATTGTCCTGATATCAGTGTTGTTCACTATGAATGTGGGGGCATACATCGCAGGCCTCTTGAATTCAGGCTGGCTAATAGTACAAAGCGTGGTTCTTTTTGTGCCGCTGCTCGTCTTGGCCCATGTTTGTTTGGTTTATCAACTTTACGATCTATTTCGCACTTGGCCGACTTCCACCACCCACGCCAAAAGAATGCGGGTCTTACTGATATTCGTGTCCGCGATTGTCTTGTTTGGAAGTTTCGTGTTTTACAGACCATGGTGGGCTCGGCACACCGAGGGTTTCCGTCGCAGACTAGACGCGATGAAGTTTGAAAGACATGTTCCCATTGTTCGGGAATGGCTTTGCGACCTTGCAAGCCCAGACGGGAGCTACCCCGAGCTAATAACGCTAAATACATGCGCACCTGAAATCAGGAATCTCAAGCCCCGGCGTGTTTGGCTAGACATTGATGGTGAAAGCAATACAAAGGTAATTACTTTTTCCTGGGGGGGTGCCTTTCTCGGTTCTTGGGGGCTCACTGTCGGACCGCCGAGTCTACAAACTCCCAAGTCGTGGGAAAAAAACTATGTATTACCCTGGGTCTCCGGGGCTTACGTTTGGCACGCATGGTGAGACCATTTGGAATCTGACAAAAGACCAAAAGGGCTACAACTGCAAATACGACTACGAGAACCGTATCGTCAAAATCATCAGAGACCCCAACGACACGGTAGTGGCCGAGTTCGCTTATGACGCCCTCGGCAGAAGGATAGAAAAGAAGGGCCTCATCGACCCCAATAACACGAGGCGCTACTACAAGAACGACTGGCGGGTCCTGTGTGAATACGATGGCAGCAATAACTTCAAACGCTGGTATGCTTAAACCAACTGCATCGATGAGGTCTTAGTTGCCGGTACCAGTGCGGCAGGCAGTCTTTGATACGCCCGTTCCTACGCCCACGACCACCCCTGTGGCGTCCCGGTTTGCTCGGTTGCAATATGGGCTGGCAAGTTCGCGGGAGGCTGCGAAAGTTCAAATTGTAACAATCCCTACTTGTTTACCCGCCGGAAAGGTGGTATACTGGTAGCGGCGTAGTGGAATCTGTTTCGAACCGAAACTTTAGATTTCTTTTGGGGGACTAAGCCATGCGAGCCGAAGAAAACTCGAAAAGCCAACGGAAAAAGAAACCCGGAAAATTAATCAGGTGGGCGGCGATAGTTGTAGCTGTTTTGATTGTCCTGGCGATTCTGGTCGTGCCCGCGTACGTGTCTTCCGAGAGCGGACGCAAAACAATATTGGCCAGAATCAACAATTCCATCGACGGCAAAGCGGACTTCGCAGCCCTTTCCATGAGCTGGTGGAAAGGCATCAAGATTACGGATTTCAGCTTCAGTGATAACGCCGGCCAGACCTTAGTCAAGATTAAACAAATCCTTACAAAGCCGCACTATGGCTCGCTGATATTCGGCAGTTTATCATTCGGGCAAACAGAAGTTCATGAGCCGAGGGTAAACATCAATCTGACGGGCCGCTCTCCGCAGACCTCAGAGGCGGTGCAGGCCGGCAAAACCGCAGGACCGCCGGTGCTGCCAATCAAGAGAATCGACCTTGTGGTTAAAGAGGGCAATGTGAAAGTGAGCGACAAGGCTGAAACCGTTGAGCTTTCTCACATAAACTCAACGTTGAACTTGCAGCCGCCCGGCAGACAAACCGATTTTGCCGTAAAGCTGGATGTGGTTGACAAGGGTAAAGAATCCAAAGTCAGCGCGGACGGCCAGGTCGTGCCCGCGCAAAAGACAGGCTGGAGTCTCAAAGGAACCAGCGGCGAATTCATCATTGAGGTCAACGAGCTTGACCTTGAGTCGCTCGGGCCGATTTTCGCGCTGGGCGGCGTTGAGACTGAGGCCAAAGGCAGCATCTCCGCAAGCATAAAGACTCAGCTCGAAAACGGCTGGCTCAAGGACCTGAGCGGGACGGTTAAGGGCAGGGACCTCGATATAACGGGCGGGCCTTTAAAAGGCGACCGATTCAAGACGAGCGTCTTGAACGTCCGTGCGAAGGTGCACAGCGAGAAAGAGCTGCTGAATATTGACAAGATGGAGGTTCAGAGCGATTGGCTGAACGCCGATGTCACCGGGACAGTCCCGAAAACGTTCGAATCTCTGGCCGAGTTTGTCAAGCCCGACTCGGCGTACAATCTCAACGGCACTTTCGAGTGCGATTTGGCCGGGGCGTTGTCGCAGATGCCGCGGACCTTCGGCATCAGGGAAGGAGTGCAGGTAACATCGGGACGGCTGACCGGCAAGGTCGAGACGCCGGTCAGGGCAGGCGGGAAATTCATCTACGCCAGCGGAAATCTTAGCGGACTGGCAGGCGTGGTCGGGGGCAAGACAATTGCTCTTTCGCAGCCGGTGACGGCCGAGGTGGAGATAACCTCCGATAAGGCCGGCGTAAGGTTCGATAAGCTAAACGTGGCGGCTTCATTTGCCAAAGTCAACTGCACGGGCACCACCGAATTGGTGAAGTACGAGGCCGAGGCGAATCTGGCCAAATTGCAGTCCGAGCTCGGAGCATTTGTAAGCACGGGCAAATATGAAATGGCCGGCGAGCTTTCGAGCAAAGGCGAAGTGTCGAGCAGGAAGGATAGAATTACTGCCGTCGGTACGTCATCGGTCAAAGAGCTTCGCCTCATCTCGACGGACAAGGTGAGCGCATTCGAGCCGAAGGCCGATATGGATTTTTCAGTTGTCGTCGAATCAAAGCAAAGTGTGCTCGATGTCAATTTCATAAATGTGACCGCGAGTCTCGGCCAGGTCAGTATAAAAAATGCGGTGCTGCCGTTAGGCAAAGAGACGACGCTGCCGATGAAGCTGCCCATTCATGCGACGAATGTTGATTTGGAGAAATTGCAGCCCTTTGCGGTGCTGTTCGCGTCTTTTCCGAAGCAGATGCAACTGGCCGGCACGGCCAGGTCTGACCTGTCCGTCAGCTCGCAGAAGGACACGTACTACGTCACCACCGATTCAACCTTCATCAAGAATTTGAAGTTCAGCTCCCCCGGCAAAAAGCCTTTTGAGCAAAAGGAAGTTTCAATTATTGCCGACGTTGAGGTGAACACGGCGGACAAATCCTTTGCGGTCAAGAAGCTGCAACTGACAAGTCCGCAGATAAAGATTTACAGGGCGAATATGAGCCGGTTCAGCAAAGACGGCAAAACCACACTTAAGGGGGATGTTGATTATGAATATGACTGGGCTGCTCTTACCGCAGTCGCGGGGCCGTATCTTCCTGATGGTCTGACGCTCCGGGGCGTAAGGAAAGACACGTTAAGTTTCTTGAGCGAATATCCGGACGGCCAGACGGACAAGCTGCTGGCCAACCTTACGACGAAGACCAAACTGGGCTTTGAGCAGGCCGAGTATATGGGTTTGAATTTTGGCCCGGCCGAAGCCGGGATTGAAGTGCAAAACGGGCTTCTGACTGTTGAACCTTTTTCCGCAACGGTCAATAAGGGACAGTTTAACTTTGCAGGCCGGGCCGACCTGAAGCAGAAACCGGCGATGCTCGAAACTCCCAAGCCGATGCAGATAGCCAGGGATGTACAGGTCAACGACGTGATAGCAAAACAGCTTTTTACGTATCTGAACCCGATTTTTGCCGATGCGCTCGATGTCACCGGGGCGGTGAGTTTCTACTGCGAACGATTTGCGCTGCCGCTGGCCGGCGGCGCCGCCAAAAAGATTCAGATAATAGGCACGGTCTCGGCAGACAAAATGCGTTTTTCGGCTTCGGACCTGCTCGGACAGCTCCTGTTGCTGTCGGGAAAGAGCGTGCCGGGGGCGAATATTACTATTCATCCGACGCGCTTCATTCTGTGGGACGGTTTTCTTCGATATGACGATATGCAAATCGACGTCGGCGACAATCCATTTAATTTTAAGGGCGTTATAGGGCTGGACGACAGTCTGAATATGACAGTGACTTTGCCTTATACACTAAAGGGTATAACTACGAAAGTCGATAAAGGGGCCGGCGGCGGGAGAATATCCCTGCCGCTTAAAGGAACCGTCCACAAACCCGAACTTGACACGAGCAAACTGCTCGAACAGGAAGCAGTGGAAAAGGGATTGGAGTTTCTCGAGGGACTGCTTAAGAAGAAGTAAACAGAGGGCCATGCAGGTCGAAAGGAAATTAAGATGCTTAGAAAACTATTATCCACGCCTACGGCGCAGCTTGGCAGGATGGGGCGCTTTGCGGTCTTTCAAATTAAGCTTTGGTCGCATTGTGCGAGACTGCTGAAAAAGAACCGGGCCGGCCAGCAGGCGGCGGCACTGTCCTATCAAACCATCTTCGGAATTGTTCCGCTGGCAATTGTCACGCTTTTGATATTTCAGTCGCTTCCCGCTTACAGTCACTACGGAGAAAAGATAAAGACTTTCGTTTATGACTGGGCCAACTTTTCATCGTTCACGAGCTCTGCCTCGAGCGCGCGAGAAACCGAAGGGACCGTGGCACTCACACAACATCTCGACGCGATGGTCGCCCGGTTTTTCACCGGCGCAAATACAGGCTCGATTACATTGTTCAGCGTGCTGCTGGTCATTTGGGCCGCCCTGGCTTTGCTGTTAACAATAGAAAGGTCATTTAATAACATCTGGCACGTGGGCAGAGGCAGAAGTTTTCTGCACCGCATCATCAACTACTGGGCCGTCCTGACGCTCGGGCCTTTGCTGGTCGGCGTCGGCATATATATAAGCACAAGGTATTTACATATCAGTCAAATACAGAAAGCTGTTTTGTCGAATACAGCGACTATTCTGGCGAATGCCGCGCCTGTTGTTTTGTCCTATGCTGTCGCAACTTTTATTTTCTTTCTTCTCTATTTTGTTTTGCCCAATACAAAGGTTCAGGCAAAGGCGGCCATCTGGGGGGCGCTGGCGGCGGCCCTGGTCTGGACAGCGGCCAAGAATATCTACGGGTACTGCGTAACCGGATTGAACCTTTACAGCACGGTTTACGGCGTGCTGGCGCTGGTTCCGATAACGGTGCTGTGGATTTATATCACCTGGCTGATTGTGCTGTTCGGTCTGCAGTTGACGTTCACGACTCAGCACCTGACGAGTCTGGACGCTGCCGAAATCGCCGCGGCCAGAAAGACAGAGGAATACTTCATAGCCAACGACCTGACGGCTATCAATATCGTCAGAGAAATCGCGGCTGCCTTCGAGAACAACAAGGCTCCTGTTCCGCCTGAAATCATCTGGAGCAAACTCAACATGCCGGCCGAATTCGGCAACAAGGTTCTTAATCATCTTGTTGACCGAGGACTGATAGCGAAAACCTCCGACCCGAGGGTCGGGTTCATTCCCGCAAAAGACCCGGCACATATCAGGTTGAGCGATATTGCAGCGGCCGTTGCCGAGGTTGGCTTTGCGCAGTCCACAACTGAACAGTCCGAGGGCCTTTTACAGATAGCCCGGTCCCAGAGAGCCGTCCTGCAACAGTACAGCCTCAAACAAATTCTCGGCGACATGCAGGCGGAGTAAGAGGGCCGGAGGAAGCCCTCGATTGCAGAGAGAGCTATACATCGGGAGAGGTACGTCACGAGAATACGCCGAGTTTTGTTTTCGGGCCTTGGGGCCCATTGGTCGCCGGTTTGAGGAGTTCGAGAAGCCCACCCGCAGGTATCTGCGCTTCGCTTCGAGTTTGGCGCGACAGGTTGGGTTTGATCCGGCTTCGCCATCCCGGCTTCGTGGAGCACTTCGGCGCGGTAAGGAGGCTTCGCCGCGACAGGTTGGGTTTGTTCCGGCTTCGCCATCCCGGCTTCGTGGAGCACTTCGCCGCGGCAAGGAGGCTTCGCCGCGATAAATTGGGTTTGTTTTGCCCGCAGGCTGAAGGCGGTCTCATTTTCATAATCCTTTGTAGGAACTGAGGTTGCGTCCATATTCGGTGGGAGCGGATTGGGTTTGTTTTGGGTTTGTTTTTCGGCAGTTTCAAGTCGTGGTTCATTTTCGTAATCCTTTGTGGAATAAAGGGTTTTGAATCCGCCGGAGGCGGACAAGATTGGGTTTGTTTTGCAAAAAAGGGGCGAATTTGTAGAGGGTTCTCGACAAGTGTAGAGGGCATATCCGTCGCACGTCGCCCGCCAGACGACGTGGCGGGCAAGCCCGCCAAGAGGACGGCGGGTAAACTCGTATTTCGTATTGCGTGATGGGTATTGCGTATTTGGTATTGAATTGGTAGGATGGGCAAGTTGTTCGGGGGTGTGGTGGCTTGCCGAGTTTGACGGGGCTGTGCTATATGGCAGCCTTGCCTTGGAAAGTGCGTGGGCTGGGGTGGTCATTGCTAACGTGCTCCGTATTCAGGGTTGAGGTTTCAGGGTTCAAGGGTTTAAGGGTTCAACCTATTTAGTTTGATGGGTATTATACAATATTAAAAGTTAGATGTCAAGTGAAAATTTGCGTTAGCCACAGAGTTCACAGAGGACGCAGAGGGGCAGGCAAATCCGAAATACTAAGCACTATCCGCCTACGTCAAGACTACGGCGGACAAGAATCCGAAACAATCTCAAAATCTAAATAACCGAAGTTCAAAACTTTGGCTGGGTTGCCCTGAAACGTGCCACCACGCAATCTGAAATGTCCCCGCCTCCGGCGGGCAAGTCCGCTATATCCGCCTCCGGCGGACAAGTCTGACGCCCCGCAAGGGAAGGGGCAAGCCCTCGGCCCGCGTACGGCGGGCAACAAGGGGGTATTTTAACATAGTCTTGAGCAAAAGTCAACAGGAAAAGCCAGCCAAAGAAGGGCTTTTTTCGCCGGTTGGCAGGTTTTAATGGAGTGGTCAGTTATTTGGTTTTGTGGGTGGATTTTTGTTGATTAGTGGGCAGTTGGGGGGTTAGAATTGAGGGCGAAGCAGGAAATAGTTCTTGCGGGAATTCCTTGCGTTTACGGGATTTCTTGGTGATGAGTATGTGGTATTGGCCGCAGAGGGCCCGCCAAGAGGATGGCGGGCAAGCACAGAGAACACCGAGGGATGGCGGCAGATTCCTGACGCGGCGCTCGTATCTCGAAGAGAGTAGGTGCGTAGATGGGTGATTGTGTGGTTTTTTGCGGTTGTTTTGGTTGAAAATGGAGTTGGGGCGGTGTAAATTAAGCGTTGGCCAGCGGGGCATACAGTGGATTCAGGGTTTACGGTTAGTACGGCAGGGTCGGCAAGTGGCTTGCCCGCCAAACGGACGGCGCGTAAACCCGCGGTGCTTTTGGCGGGGTTGGCGACGCGCCAGAGGAAATGGGTTATGCGGAAACCATGTTGTCAGTAGATAGATTTGTTGATTAGCAAAATGAACGAAGAGCAATTTGTGCAACTCCTCATCGATCAGATAGGTGCATTGCCGGAGGGCTATTTGATTGAGACAAAATTGGCCGTTCTATACGATATCTCAGTGGGCCAAGATGGTAATATACACATGGGAGTGGACTTAGATAGTGGGTATCCAATCAGAGGAAAGGGCAAAGGCTTCCAGCAAGACATTGTAATTTATAGACAGGTAGAAAATGCCCACACAGCAGTTATTCCGTACATAATCGCAGAAGTAAAATATCAAAGTGTGACGACGCATGACGCAATTGTATACTCAAGAAAAGCTGAGAGAATAAAAGACGTATATCCATATGTGCGTTACGGTCTTATACTGGGTGGTTTTGCTTCGATACCTGGTCGGGTAATTAGACACGGGGAGTCATTTGACTTCATAGCAGCAATGCAGTATCCATTTGGTGAAGACCCGGTGGAAGAATTGCGAAGGCTCCTGCTGAGCGAGCTTCATACTTCTGAGAATATGGAATTGATTCGTAGCGCGAAGAAGAAGATAACCACGATGCAGAAAGAATATCGATATAAAGAGCTATCAAGCTAAAGCTCACGATGGCCCAAAGCCGGGCGTGTGACGCGTATGATGAGCAACGTGTTGAGGTAGTTTACGCGGTGGCGGTGACGCGCAAGGTTGTGGGGGGCAGGACAGGTTTCTTGTTGGTTTTGGCGAGAAAGGTGAGGATAATATGGGTAGGCAGGTGGGGGATAGGTTTCGTGCAGGACCAAGACTGGCGAGTTTGATTGGCGCGGCCAAATCCGAAATCCTAATATCGACCCGCCTGCCCACCAAACAGCGGGGCGGGCAAGCGGCGGGCAAGAGCCCTAAACCCATCCTTTGGCCTGCGGGCTACGGAGGGCAGGCAAATCCGAATTACCAAAATGAAAATGTTCGAAACCAAGGCTGGGTTCCCCTAAGATGTGCGGGTCTCCGCTATATTCGGCGCCTACTGGCGGGTTGCGTTAGCCTTCTGGCTAATAGGCGGGTATTTTAACATAGTCTTGAGCAAAAGTCAACAGGAAAAGCCGGCCAAAGAAGGGCTTTTTTGGCCGGTTGGCAGGTTTTAATGGAGTGGTCAGTTATTTGGTTTTTTGGGTGGATTTTTGTTGATTAGTCGGCAAACGGCGGTAAGATTGTGGGCGAGTGATGCGGGGGGGCAACACTCGTGCGGTGACGTTTACCATTTACTATTGAAGGGCTTGGTTCTTGTGGGAGAACGAGATACGAGTTTCAGTTGTGCGATGTTAAGGGTGCGCTGGTTTCAGCTTATCTGAGAATAATAAAAGGGGTTTCGGAGCGTAAGGAACGGGGTGCTGGTAGGGGACGGGGAAGAGAAATGCTGGGAAAGTGAAAAGGACGGATGACAAAGAGAGGGAGTAAGCAGGATGGCGAATATTAGATTGCAGAATGTTTTGAAGCGAGAAATTCAAAAGTTGCAGGACTCGAAGGGGTGGGAGCGGCACGTTGCCTTCTTGGTACTTATGTTGGTTCGCGTGTTTGATCTGGACGAGTTTGAGGCCGAAGACGCGCTTACTGAGGGAAAGTCAGACATGGGAATAGACGCGATGTTTGAGTTGATGGAGGATGGAGAGAATATTCTGTACGTAGTCCAGTCTAAGTGTTTTGAGAATGCAGATAAATCCCTGGACGATGGGGCCAAAAACAAACTTGTTCGCACCGTTTCAACGTATATTCTGGGCGATTATGATGTTGCAGATGTCAATGCGAGGCTGAAAAAGAAGATCGTAGATGTGAGAGATAGGCTGTCGGAGGGACGGATCACACGCGTTGGCGTAGCGTTTCTGACTAACGGGCAGAGGCCGAGCGAGGCGATTGTGTGTGATCTAGACAACTACAAGAGAGACCAGGGCGGGCAGGTCTTCTACGAGATATATACAGAAGAGGACTTGGGTGTTGTATTTATGCCCGAATCGGCAGTGCCTGTCAAAGAAGTGGAACTCCACGTTGTGAAGGATGTGGGAGCGGGCGATAAGGTGTTCCTGAACATGCCGAGCTTGGAATATGTAGAGGGCAAGGTCTTTAGGGTGGATATTTCCGAAGTGGCACAAATGGTGCGCGATAACCCAAATATCTTTAATTCAAACGTCCGCGCATACCAGTCAATTCGACACAAGGTTAATGAAAAGATAGCCAGTACGCTTAGAGGAAGTGAAACGCTGGGTGAGTTTGTGTACCTGAAAACGGGATAACGATGCTGTGCGCGGACTACGAAGTTAGGCCCGGGAACGAAGTGGTCGTGGTCCAGAGGCCTTCCATAATCAACGGTTGTCAAACGGCGAGCACGATATGTGAAGTTTACAAGGAGGGGAAGATTGCACAAAATGTGGGTTTCGTGTTGGTGCGTTTGATCAAATCAAAAAGTGAGTCTATCGCGCGAAGAATCATTCTGGCGAGCAATACGCAAATTGCCATCAGGGATAGGGACCTAATCAGTGAAGATCAGATTCAAAAAGAGCTTGAGAGTGAATTCGAGACGTTGGGGTACAGGTACGCGCGCAAGCGTGGATTGTACGATTGGCAAGCAGACGAGAAAGTTGTGGACTTAGAGAAAGCTGCCCAAGCGTACCTTGCTCTCTTTTTGGCGAAACCTGCGGAAGCAAAGAACAAGAAGGCGGAGATCTATAAGAGTTACTATGAGCAGATTTTTAATGCTGATATTACGGCAGCCCAGTTGTTGTTAGGGCACGCGCTGCTGATGAGGGTCAACAAGAAAGTTAGAGATCTCAGGCGGACCGCGGACGCGTTTGTTAGAAGTCTGCTGGGAAATAGCCTTTTTCATTTGCTCCCGCTGTTCAACGAATGGGTAATGAAACCAAACGGTGTTTTCTTGGCGGACTTTCCGCAGCACGGGGTCGACGCGGACATGCAAAGGATTTTGCAACTCTATGAGCAGGAGATCGAGTCGGTAGTAGAAAGGGTCAAGAATATTGTGCGCGCGATAGCAAAAGACGAGGGCGAAAAATTCAATGCACAGTATTTCTTCAAGAGTTCAGATTCACTGATTAAGATCTTGGGTTCAGAAGGGGCGCCCAAAACAGACTATGTGCTCACGCTCGACGCAGACAATTTCCAGAAGCATAAAGATCTGAGGTACTATAAGCCGGTCGCGTATTCGATTGATGGGACAATTTATAGAAAAGTTGCTCACTGGAATGTTCTGTTCGCCAACCTTGTGGATCAGTATGGCAAGGAAAATGGATTGGGGGAAGGAAACATAGAGTTGATCGAGAGTGGTTCTCGGACGCTGCTAGTTCGGGATCCGAGCGATACGGAGAGAAGGCTCAGAAAAAAACTGAAGAATGGGCTCTATTTGTTTACAAACTTTGAGTCCAAAACCTTATGTCGGTTTTGCTTTGAGCTTGCTGCGACGATGAAGTTGCCCCTGCAGATACAGTTGCGGCCAACACGGTACCGTAAAGAAGGCAAGCGTAAAAGGCGAGGGCGGCGTGAGTGAGGGGAGAGGGTGCAGTATAGTTTGACCGGTCATCCGTCAACGGTTATAATCAATTCTTTGTGGGCTTCTGGCTTTTATGTCATAGGCATCGGTTTCCGAGAAGTTCGGCTGGTTGGCGGCCCATCCTGCTATTCGTGCTCTCGCGCGGCATATTCGGCGAGCTTTAGACAGTCGAGGCGGTCGGTTTTGGAGTCTCTGGCGGATTGCCTTGGGGTTTTCGATGGGGCAACCACCTGCACAGGAAGTTTTGCTTTGTGCAGCTCTCGGGCGAGGCTGTATCCGGTGGGGCCT
>DATKVV010000047.1:0-45238 GCA_035529895.1 Sedimentisphaerales bacterium | reverse complement strand
GATATGGTTATTTTTGCCAAATCTGCCACAGACTGACAAATTATTTGCACCACGTTTTCCGTAATCTGGGCATCTTTTATTTTGACAACAGAATTTTGAAAGAGCTTGCATTGTCTTATCTCCTGAACGTTACCCTTTATGAGACAACGATTTGTCCCTCGTTCAGGATATCGGCAAAGACAAGCAAAATTATTCAATCATGTTAAGACACAAGGGGCTTCTGCAATTAATCAATAATCAATTATGACAATATCTTCCGGTATCGCCACGACGTCGCGGTGTTTGGGGCCGAGGATTTTTCGGATTTCTGAGCTGTGCCTGCCCGCCAGGGCTTTTAGCTGCGCGCTGCCAAGGTTTGTCACCGCCTTGGCCTTGTCATTGAGCATGACCACCTCGCCCGCCTCGAACGAGCCTTCCACCGAGACTACGCCGCTGGGTAAAAGGCTCTTGTGATTTCGGATGGCGCGCACGGCGCCTTCGTCGATGTTTATCACCCCGGCGGGCCTGCTGTTGAGAACCCACCGGGCGCGATTGCTTAGCCTGCGTTTGGGCATAAAGATGGTGCCGATTTGCTCGCCGGCGATAATCCGCCCGATTACGTCTTTCTCGCGGCCGTTCGCCAGGACCATTCGACAGCCCGCATTGGAGGCGATTCCGGCCGCTTCGATTTTGCTCTTCATGCCGCCCGTGCCGCGCTCGCTGCCGGCGCCGCCCGCGCTGCGCATAATATCGTCGGTTATCTCGTAAACGGTGGACACCGGTTTCGCGTCGGCGAATTTGCGAGGGTCCTTATCGTAAAGAGCGTCGATGTCGGTGAGCATGACAAGCAGGTCCGCGTCGATTTTGCTGGCGACCAGGGCGCACAGCCGGTCGTTGTCCCCAAAGGCCGTGCCGATTTCTTCGGTGCTGACGCTGTCGTTCTCATTCAGGATGGGGACAACCGAGAGATTAAGCAGCGTCTCGATGGAGTTGCGAAGATTGAGGTAGGTCTTTCGGTTATTGAGCACTTCGGCTGTAAGCAGCACCTGGGCCACCGTGACGCCGAAGCGGGCGAACGATTTTCGGTACTCGGCCATCAACAGCGGCTGGCCGATGGCGGCGCAGGCCTGCCGCATCTTCGTGTCCTTTACTTTGCCCGGCAGGGCGAGTTGCCCCGCACCCATGCCGATAGCGCCGGAGGTGACAATCACAACCTGCCTGCCGGTCTTGCGCAGCTCCGCGATTTGCCGGGTGATTCCGCGAATATAGCCCGCGTCAACCTCAACCGTGCCGGCTTTGGTCAAAATGTTCGTGCCGATTTTGATAACAATCTTTTTTACATTCTCAAAGTTTCGCATCGACGGCTCATCTGCTTGGGTATTGTCGCCGTATATTAAGATATTCTCTCACCTTCTTCAATAGTCCAGCCGCCGGTCCTGCTTTGCGTTCTTGCCGCAACAGCTCTTGTATTTCTTGCCGCAGCCCCGGGGGCAAGGGTCATTCCGCCGACCTTCAACTTGCCTAACAACAAGCTTTGCAGTTGCCGGAGAACCGGTTATAGACTCACCAGGACCGGGCACGAGTTATCTTGCGCCGGCTGTCAGGTGGCGCCGGGCATTCTGCAGTTTCTGCAGAAAGTTGTTTTTTTTGAACTCTGTGGTCCATTTCCTGAACGTCATCCAGCCGGCAAAACGAATCAGGTAGTTGCGCCAGCAGCGGTACCATCTTCTCCAGCCGGCCCGGACATTGTGAAAAAAGAAAATCAGAGCTGGAAATGAGAATATATTCAGGACCACCAGAAACATATACTTGAACTGATAGAATCGCCCCATGATTTTCTTGGCCGAGTTATGCATCTGTTCGGCGGTCATCGGTGCATCGGGCTCAAACAGCGGAAAATTGCCGTCGTAGTATTCCCAGCCTATATCCTGAAGCGGGTAAATCCTGTTTTGCTCCCGGAGCCGTTGCCTTAGCTGTGTGCCGGGCAGAGGCACCGCCAGCAGTACCTGTACGGTGTCGAGTTTGGCCTTGCGGATAAAATTCCTGTAGCGTCCGGCGCGCTCGGCTGCCGGCATTTGGAAGCTCACGCCTGCCTTCAGCGGATAACCGAAGATGAACATGCCGTGTACGAGGAATCCGAATTTCCGAAAGGTCCCCGCGAGCGACAGCATATCTTCCGAACGCACGTGCTTGTTCATGGCGTTGAGCTCTTCTTCAATGGGCGATTCAAAACCGATAGCGACGGTCTGAATTCCCACGTCCCTCATCACCGAAAGCAGCTCGGCGTCTTTGGCCTTGTCCAGTCTGATCTGAACCGTAATATCAAACCTTCTGCCGATCCTTCTTTTGTACTCGCCGAGCATCTTGCAGAACCTTACGGTTTCGTCCCGCTGCTGGCCGAAAAGGTCGTCCACTATGAAGAAGTGTCTCGCATTTCTGGTCTCGACCAGCGAGCTGATGTGTTCGAGCAGCCGTTCCGGGCTGGCGGCTCTCGGCCTGCCTTTGACCGTGCAGAACTCGCAATCCATCCCGCACCCTCGAATCCTCTCGACCGGATAGATTTTGATTTTAGCATAGCGCACCAGAGAAAAATCAGGCAGCGGCAGCTTGTCGAAATCCGTTGTGGCCGGCCTTTGGTCCGTAACAAAAGGCTTGCCGTCCCTCACATAAGCCACGCCCCTGACCCTCCTCGGCTCTTTCTGCCCTTCAATGGCGCGCAGAAGCTCTGTGATTGTCTCTTCTGCTTCGCCTATCACGACATAGTCGATGCCGGAACTCAACGCCTCGGCGATGTTGTCTTCGACAAAATGCTGCCCGCCGGCCACCGTAACGACGCCCAGATTCTTGTAAAAGCGGGCTATCTCGTAGAGCCTCGGTATGGTGCTCGTCAACCCGCCGTAAAGTCCAACGACGTCCGCCGGTCTTTCACGCTGCAGGAACTCGTGGTCGGCTCCGCCCGAGCTTTTTCTGGGTCCGAATCGCCGAAGGTTATTCTCGTCAATAACCTCAACATCCCATTTTTCCATCTTATTGGCGGCGGTAGCCACACAGACGGGCCCCAGCGCCGTGGTCTTCCTGGCGATATGAGAATAGATATTGAAAGCCGGGTAGGCGGGAATTACAACTCTAAATCTGTATCTTTTTTTGGATAAGTCAAGCATGCCGCGGACCGACAAGCATTTTTTCCCAAACATAAACCTGACAGACCCGACTAACAAAAGCCTTGCCGGTTATTTCCATAACAAACTACAATCTTGTGCAAGATAAATCAAGCCTCTCGTATTTATTTTCAGGAATATCCCCCTCCGCCGGAACAAAAAGAGCGGGTGATGGGAATCGAACCCACCTGACCAGCTTGGAAGGCTGGGGCTTTGCCACTAAGCTACACCCGCTTATACAATTGATTATTTGTCACCGATTATTTATAATTCGTCAAGCATTATAAGCATTCAATGACAAATTGTAAAGAGGCAGGAAAAAAATGGATATTACTGAGTTAGCCGCTGCGGCAAAGGCCGCCTCTGTCCGGCTGGGCGCGGTCAAAACCCGCATAAAGGACAAGGCGTTGGCCGCAATCGCCACGGCCCTCAAGGCGCGCAGCAGCGAAATCGTGTCGGCCAACAAGACCGACCTGGTTAACGCTGAAAAGAACAATCTGGCCGCACCCCTGCTCAAACGCCTTAAGTTCGATGAGGGCAAAATCGCGGACGTGGTTGCTGGCATCGAAAGCCTCATCAAGCTTGATGACCCCGTCGGCAAAACACTGGCCGCCATTGAGCTTGACAAGGGGCTGGCACTATACAAGGTAAGCTGCCCCATCGGAGTAATCGGCATTATCTTCGAATCCCGGCCGGACGCCCTCGTGCAAATCTCGACGCTGTGTCTCAAGAGCGGCAACGCCGTCCTGCTTAAAGGCGGAAGCGAAGCGGCCGAGACAAACCGCATCCTGGCCAAAGTAATCGCCGAGGCGAGCGAGAAGGCCGGGCTGCCCGAAGGCTGGATTCAACCGCTGGAGACCCGGCAGGACGTTGCCGAGATGCTCAAACTCGATGACTACATCGACCTTGTCATCCCCCGCGGCTCCAATGAGTTCGTTCGCTACATAATGAATAATACCAATATACCCGTGCTCGGCCACGCCGACGGGATATGCCACGTCTACGTTGACGGCGACGCCAATCTGGCCATGGCAGTAAATATCACCGTCGATTCCAAGTGCCAGTACGTGGCGGTCTGCAACGCAGCCGAGACTCTGCTGGTTGATGAAAAAATCGCAGAGGCTTTTCTACCCAAAGTAAGGGTCGCCCTCGAAGCCCACAATGTTGAGATTCGCGGCTGCGAAAAAACGCGCGCCATAATCGACGCAAAGCCGGCAGCCGAAGAAGACTGGTCCACCGAGTACCTCGATTACATCATCTCGATAAAAGTGGTGGGCGGACTCGATGAGGCAATCGAGCATATAAATAAATACGGGTCACACCATACCGATGCTATTGTCACGCGCAGCAAGAAGAAGGCGGGCAGGTTTATGGACCTGGTGGACTCGGCCGGTGTGTTCTGGAATTGCAGTACGCGATTCGGCGACGGCTACCGCTACGGACTCGGCGCCGAAGTGGGCATCAGCACCAATAAGATTCACGCGCGCGGGCCGGTCGGACTCGAAGGATTGGTTATATACAAATGGAAGCTGGCGGGCACAGGCCAGGTTGTCGCGGACTACGCCGGGAAAGAGGCCAAAAAGAAATTCAAGCATAGAAAGCTGGATGTGGTAAGGCGGCGAAAAAATACGTAGCTCGAATATCGGCGTCCGAAACCGTGTCGCGGGTTAGCCATCGGCCGGTGTAGTAGTCGTAGTAGCAGTTTCTCCTGCATTGGATTTTCAAAGAGCCGCTGTCGAGTATAACAACCGGCCGGCCGGTAAACAAGTAAAAATTTCCCTGGGCTGAGGAAGTGCCGATAACGTCGTCAGCCGTGAGCCAGATGCCGTCATTGCCCTTGCCCGTATGGATAGTGGGCTCGCCGTACGCGTCGTATTCGCAACGCTCGTAAACCTGCCTGACGGGATGGCATAGCATAAGGACAAGGAAACAGGTAAAGGGTTGTGCGTACGGATGCGGGGTCTTAATCGATAATTGATAATTGATTGATGGTCTTGAAATCGCTTCACACACAATTACGGTGAATATCTTCTGCACAAAATTTCGCGGCCAATAGAAACGGTGAGATTTACCTAAGCACTTGTGGGGGCGAGGATTAGCTGTTTCGGGGGAGGTCCTATAATAAAATTTTCAAAATTTTTGAAAAAAATACTTATTGTTTGTTGACAGAGTGGGAGAAAGTGGGTAGATTCCCCAATGCGGTTTAACCGAGTGGAGCAAAAGCCATGCTTTTACTAACAGGTGAATACGAGCACGTAGTTGACGACAAGAGCAGAGTGCTTATCTCAAATAAGCTGCGTAATCAAATTGACGCCGATGCGCACGGCAGCAATTTCTACCTTGTCCTCGGGGCCAACGGGATACTGTGCCTGTACCCGGAGAGGTACTTCGAACAGATCGCGTTAGCGGCCTCACCGGAGGGTCAGCCGCCGGATGAGACGGTGGCATTTGAACGAATAAGCTTCGCGCTGGCCGGCAAGGTGGAACTCGACCGCCAGGGAAGGCTGCTGCTGAATGAGAGACTTCGCAAGAGAGCAGGACTGAAGGACCGTATCACGCTCGTCGGCGTCAGAGACCATATCGAATTGTGGAACAGCGAGGACTGGGAGCAGTACCTCGCAGACCACATGACGCAATATCAACAACAGGTGCTGCAGGCGCGACAGGCCGTGCTGCAGAAACAAAGCCAGGAAGATCTAACACTGGAGAGGAGGCCAAATGATTGAAATGGACGCGAATCATTGCCAGGTTGTAGAGCAAAGCCTTACCGGCGGACGAGCACTTGACGAGCAGACGTTCGCCTCGCTGGCGATACTGAGCGACCGGCTGGAACGGGTAAAATCGCTCGGTGGGTCGTTTGCCCACGTTGGGTTCTCGCCCGCGGCGAAGGGGCTGCTGAGGACACAGAGGAACGCGGTAGCCGTAGGGTAAGACTGTGATTGCCGGTTGCGACAGGTACAGCGCGTACCGTGCGCTGCCGCGAGATGGCGCAAAACCGCGCTTGTGGGTATAATAGTGAATGGTTCGGCAGTAGAACATATCCCGGTTCTTGCAAATATATTGGCCGAACAGATAGACTTACCACCGGACGGGGTGATGGTCGATGCGACCATAGGACAAGGACGTCACAGTTTACTGTTCGGCCAACGTTTGGGCCCTGACGGAGTTGTCATTGGTCTGGATGTTGACGAAAAATCAATCCGCAGGGCCCATTTTATGTTAAAAGACCTCACCTGCAAAGTTATCCTAATCTGTGAGAACTTTTCAGAGATCAGCAGCGAGGTCCGCAAGCAAGGGGTAGAGAAGGTTGATTTTATCCTTGCGGACTTGGGGGTCAGCTCGGCACAGCTTGAGGATGGGCAAATGGGGCTAAGTTTTCAAATAAATATGCCGCTTGATATGAGAATGGACAAAAGATTAAAGAGGACGGCTGCCGATATAGTGAATGAAACAGACGAGAAATCGTTGGCTGATCTGATTTATAAATTCGGCCAGGAGAGAGCCTCGCGGCGGATTGCGCGGTTTATGGTGCGGAATCGCGGCAGGCAGGCGATTACAACGACGGGTCAGTTGGCGGCGATAATATGCAGCGCGCTGGGACAGCCTGAGCAAAAGCGAAAAAGCAGGATACATCCGGCAACCAGGACCTTTCAGGCGTTGAGAATCGCGGTCAATAACGAGCTGGGGAACCTTGAGAAACTGCTTGCTTCAGGGCCGGAGCTGCTGAAGGAAAACGGTCGAATAGCAGTCATCAGCTTCCACAGTCTGGAAGATAGATTGGTAAAGAACAATTTCAGGCAAAACGAGAAAAACGGCTTTTACAGGGTTATTACGAAGAAGCCGATAGCACCCTCGCATGAGGAAATCGCGGCAAACCCGCGGGCCAGAAGCGCCAAATTGAGAATCGCACAAAGACAGTAGAGAAAAAGGAGTTTCTGTCATGACTTCGGACGCAAAGGTCGGACTGCTGCTGGGTCTGGTTTTCATATTCATAATTGCATTCATAATCAACGGGCTACCGACCTTTCGCATCGAGAAGCAGAATAATCATCAGTTGACGACGAATATCACCAGCCTGCAGAATGAAGCGCTGGGCATAGGGAGTAAGGAGCGGGAGGTAATCAAACAGACGCAGCAGGTGAGGAGACAATCTTTTGCAGAAGTCGGGCCCCGACCGCCGGCGGACCAGGTTCGCCCCCAGATGCCGTCGGCAGAAGGTACCACTTCGTTAACGGAGCCTCAACAAAGTGTACTGGTTGTTCCTGTGAATCCGCAGCCCGTTGTGGAAAATAAGCAGGTTGTGGCAGAACAGAAGCAGCCGGCTGTGGAAAACAAGCAGTTGGTCGCCGAAGACAAGGCGTCTGTCGTGGAAAAGAGTCAGTCGGTCACTACAAAGAAAGAGAACCAGGCGGTCGAGCCGGGCAAGCCGGATCTGGTCAAGGTCTATGTTGTCGAGGAAGGCGAGAACCTCAGCGAGATAGCAAAGAAGTTCTACGGGCCCGAAGAGGGTAACCGGATAGCCAACGTTACCAAAATATTCCAGGCCAATAGCAATGTGCTGAAATCGCCGGATGAGGTCAGGGCGGGACAAAAGATCGTAATACCGGCTTTGGACGCCGACGGTGGGAACAGGAACAAAATCAAGAAGCTTTTGGGCAGTGGACTGTTTGAGGCGGTCGGTTCGATAGGCAAAAGACATCCGGCGCAAGAGAACGCCAAACCGAGGCCGAGCGGAGAATACGTGGTTCGGGAAGGTGACAGCTTATGGGGAATTGCCGCCGAGAAGCTTGGGAACGGCAGTCGCTACAGGGAGATAGCAAAACTGAACGCCGGTATCTTAGAGGACGATGATACGGTCATTGTGGGGACGCGTTTGAAGATTCCGGGGCGGTAAGGGGGTTAGCAGCCTGTCAGAGCAGCAGAGGACCGGCCGTCGCGATGCGCTGAACGGGGCGTTTTAATATGTCATCTCGATTCTGCGGCATTTTCGTTATTTTTTCTTTTACGGCGGTTTCAATATTCACGGTGTCACTGCGCAGCGCCAACAATCGCATTTTCTATGAGCTTTGCACGGTAAACGCAGAACAAAACCGGCTGAAGCAGCAACTGTGGCAGAAGCAGCTGCAATTAGAAAGTTTGATAAATCCGGCTGCGGTTTCGCAGCGGCTTGATCATTGAAAGAGTGTGCATTGCGGAAGGGTGTGGAGGCAGAGCGACCGGCCAGCAATGAGTAGGGGAATGTACGAAATGCGACGCCGGATGTTGGCCGGCGACGGAACAGCAAAGGTGAGGAAATAGATTTCGATAGTGGACGAGAAACTGAAAAACATTCGGACTGTTGTGTTTTTGCTGCTGGCTCTGATTGGGGTATTTGCGGCGCTGGCAGGACGGTGCTTCTATCTGCAGCATTTCAAGAGGGACCATTATTACTCCATCTCGGTCAAACAACAGCAGAAGCTGGTAACGGAAAAACCTCAGCGGGGGGAGATACTTGACTGCCGGGGAAGGATGCTGGCGGCGAGCAATAAAATCCAGACGATTTTTTCCGAGCCGCGAGTGATACAAGAGCCTGAAAGCGTATCGATGAAACTGGCGCCAATTCTGGACACCGACCCGATAACGATGTATAAGCTGATAAGCGAGAGCAGGAATCCGGGCTTTGTCAAGGTAAAGGTAGACGCCGACGCTGAGCAGTGTGCGGCGGCCCACAGGTTTTATGGGATGGGCGTCGAATCGTACTGGCAAAGACATTATCCGATGGGGCGGCTGGCTTGCCACGTTGTCGGCTTTACAAGCGCTGACAATCGAGGTTTGGGGGGCATTGAATTACAGTTCGATAAAGAACTCAACGGCCTGGCGACGCAGAACATATTCTTTGCCGATTCGCGTCGGCGGCCGATTCGGCTGCAGCAGCAAAGAGGGGTCTTCAGCGACGGCGCGGGGATTATTCTGACGCTTGATTCGACTATCCAGCAGTTCGCGCGGTCCGAGCTTGTGAAACAATATGAAAGCTACGAGGCGGAGTCGGCCGTGGCAATTGTGGCCGAGCCAAAGACGGGCGCGATACTGGCGATGGTTTCACTGCCGGATTTTGAGCCGAGCAAGTTCAATGTGACGGACCCGGAGAAGTACCGGAACCGTGCGATAACGGACCAGTTCGAACCGGGCAGTATCCTGAAGCCGTTTGCAGCGGCAATTGCGCTCGATGCCGGCGTTGTAAACAAGACCGAGAAGATATTCTGTGAGAATGGAAACTACCATGGGAAGGGCTTCGGAAGAATCGGGGAGTATCGCAGAGGGTTCGGGGACCTGACCGTGCGGGAAATTCTGGTTGAGTCGAGCAACATAGGAATGGCCAAAATCGGACAAAGACTCGGCAAAGACAGGCTGTATAAAGGGCTGAGGCTTTTCGGGTTCGGCAAGACGACGGAAATAGAGCTGCCCGGTGAGGTGGAGGGGATGCTGTGGCCGGCGCGGAAATGGACGGGATACAGCGTGACGAGGATACCGTTCGGGCAGGAGATTTCGGTGACGTCGATTCAACTGGTTCGAGCGTTCTGCGCGCTTGCCAATGGCGGGCGGGCGGTCCAGCCGTATCTGGTCAGGGCGATGGTGGATGACAGCGGCAAGATTGTCAAATTGAGACAGCCCTGGCAGGCCAGTGTCGGTTTTGTTGTCAAGCCGGAAGTTGCAAAATGGATTCTCACCGAGGCGCTGGTGGGGGTTGTTAACGAAGGGACCGGCAAGAAAGCGAAACTGGAGAAATGGCAGGTATTCGGCAAGACGGGGACGGCCAACATCGCCAAGGCGAACGAGAGAGGATATTCGGAGGACGACTATATGGCGTCGTTCATCTGCGGGGCGCCGGCGGAGGAGCCGGCGGTGGTGGTTCTGGTTTCAATTCGCAAGCCCAATAAGAAATTGGGCAAGGGCTACACAGGCGGAGCGGTAGCGGCACTGGCGGCGGCGAAGATAATGGAGAAGACGCTCACGTATCTGAAGGTTCCCAGCCGGGCGCACCAGCTATAAGCGGGCCCATCGGATTTTCCCCTCTCGATTGACCACGGGGCATTGGGCGGCGGTGCGGATTTGCGATTTACAATTGACGATTTGTGATGTCCCGTACCTTCCAGGTGCCGGGTTGAGGCGAGAAGAATCAAGTATCAAAAATCAACGATAAAAATTATAGGCGAAAAGTCAAAAATCGCCGGAGCGCGGGCCAACTTAAATGGAATGGCCGGACCCTTTGGCTTCACTGCGCTCAGGATGACGGCCGGTGGTGTGCTGCGCTCAGGACCACAAAGGAAGCCATATCTGTTAACCAATTACTATTTGGAAGGGTTGACCAATAAGAGCGAAGCAATTACCATTTGGCGGTATGGCAAAGATTATTTATGGTGTTGCGGGGGAAGGGTTTGGGCACAGCAGCCGGTCGCATCTCATAGGGCAGAGACTTATCGATGCGGGGCACGACGTAATGTTTGTCGGGTCGCAAAAATCGCTCGTATATCTGAAACAGTATTTTGGCGAGCGGGTGAAAGAGATATTTGGACTGTCATTTGCATACGAAGACGGACGGGTGGACAAGTCGGAGACTTTGAAGCGCAACCTTCTTAATCTGCCGGAGGGCAACAAGCAGAATGACGAGCTTTTCAAGAAGTATTTCGAGCCGTTTGGGCCGGAGCTGGTGATATCGGATTTCGAGCCATTCAGCGCGTGGTGGGCGTGGCGGAACGGGGCGCCGTTTATCAGTATCGACCACGAGCACGTGCTGACGTTGTGTGAGCTGGAGCATGCTCAGAAGAACTGGTTCTCGCGGCTGACATCGAGTATAGTGACTCAATGCCACTACATTGGTGCGGTGGCTTACGTAATCATAAATTTTTTCAAGACGCCTTTGCGAATTGACTCGGCGGTATTGGCGCCGCCGGTTGTCAGGCCGGTCGTCAGGGACCTTGAACCGAGCCGGGGCGAACACATTCTGCTGTATTCGACGAGCGGCCAGGAGCAGTTGCGGGAAGTGCTTGGCAGATTGGCCGAGCATAAGTTCTGCGTCTATGGTTTCGCCAGGGCAGCCGAACATGGCAACTGTGTGTTTAAGGAGCGTTCGACGGAAGGTTTTCTTGCCGACCTGGCATCGTGTCAGGGGGTGATAGCGTCGGCGGGATTTTCGCTGATAAGTAAGTGTATGTATCTTAAGAAAAGGATGCTGGTGCTGCCGGTGGCGGGACAGTACGAGCAGATAATCAATTCCCACTACATTGAGAAGCTGGGCCTCGGTCTATGGGCGGAAAAACTGGATGAGCAGGTCCTGGACCGGTTTGTGAATCAACTGGATGAGCCGATGCCGGGCGACGAAAGAATTATCTGGCCGGACAACGACAGGTTCTTCGAGATACTGCAGGACGTTTTTAACAAGCTGCACAAGCCCATCAGCATAGTTTGGCAGTAAGCCTCCCGGGACTGACGGCGCTACCTGGCAAAATTTACGACCTCGGGATTTATCAGGAGCTTTATATCGTCCCGCGTGTCAGGTTTGGCGTCAGGGCCGGGGCTGAATATCCTATTCTTTTCGAGGTCAATGATATACTCATCGCCGCAAGCTCGCGCCTTCAAGCTGACCGGCTTGCCAAGCCTCTTGTTTAGGACGATTAGAAACAGGTCCGAATAGACCTGCCGCTTGGTTTTCAGGTGAAACATTCTTTCGAGGTCGGGTAGGATACTTGGAGACATCGCGCTCCCAAGGGGGTTGTAGGCCTTGTAGTACCAGGGAAGATTGCCATCAGAATCAATGGTAACAGGAAGATTTGGGTAAACGCGGGGCCAGACCCTGAGCTTTTCGGGCTCCGGTCGATTTTCTTCGAGCGCAAGCCACCCATCACAATAGTTTCTCCACAATCTGAAGGTAGAATTCAACTTCAAGGGAGAAAACCTCGCGTACTTAAATCTGCCTTTTTCAAACATTGTCGAGAGCGTATTTCTCCAAGTAAGGTACTCAAATATGGTAGGATTGCGCGCGGAGAGATATTCGGTTAGGGGTGGAGAGAAACGCTGCGCGATCAGCATCAGCGAATGCTGAGAAGTACGTGGGTTGTTCACAATGAAGTTTGCAATCCAAATAACCCTGGCAACAAGATCAAGACATATTTCTTTGACGCGCACAGAACGGGCATTCAGGCTCAGCTTTTTAGCTACGGAATCCAATCTCATTAGTTCTTCGAGCGCAGTTTCTTCGCCGCCCGCTTGACTTTGCAGGCATACAAAGAGGCTGTAGAGACAGCGCATATGTCGCAAGTTGATTAATAATTTAAAGTCAGCTTCTAAGTCCGGCTCTGTCAAATCCGCTATTTCGGGGTAAGCGGCAAGCTTGTCGATGATGTCTCTGCCTTCTTTAGCATGTTGCCACAGAAGTAGTATGTTCGCAGTGTTTGCATCGAGCGCTCTGCAAATCTCATTGTAATTCGGTTTGCCGAAAACTGCGCAGAGCTCATGCAGTTTGTCGACATCCTGCTCGGAGAGTCCGATAGCAGGTGCGGCGCGACTTTCATCCTGGTCGGCCAGGCTACTGAGGAGGCGGTAGCTTTCATTGTGTTCGGGCGGGGCGGACCTTATATCGGCGATAGTGTAATCGTCAGGAATCGGAGGCGCATCGATGCGCCAATAGCTTAATACGAGCATTTGTATCGAGAAAAGAACAATCGTGATAACGGCAAAGGTCTTGCCAACCAATTTGCGCTGGCTTTTTTTTATCTCGACGATGGAGGTAACTGCAGTAACAAGGCCAAATACGGCAGCGATGAAGCCCAAAGTAGGATTCACGAAACATATTAGAACTACCGCCATAGCTGAGATCGCGGTTGAGGCGAGTGCCTTCTTGCTGGTCCTGGGCTTGGAAGGAGTTCCTTCCGGCGCGACATCGGTCAAAAGGCAACTGCAAGAAGTGCATATCCGGGCATTGTCACGATTTTCTGCTTGGCATTTTGGGCACTGCATACAAGCGGACCTTTCAGTTCGGGGCCTGGCCTACGTAACCGGCTTCGATGCAGAAGTGGATGATATCCCTGGCGAGGGGCGCGGCGTCGCTTGAGCCGTGCTGGCCGCCCTCGACGAGGACGGCGATAGAAATGCTGCGGCCCTTGCCGTCGGCGGCGAAGCCTGCAAACCAGGCGTGGTCGGGTTTTTCGGTGGAGCCGGTCTTGCCATAGACCTTTACGCCCTGTTCGGTGAGGCCGCTGTGAGCGAATTCTTTGGCGGCCGTGCCGCCGGACTCGTTAACAACGGCGCTCATGCCATCGCAGATTGTGTCCAGGGTTTTGGGTGAAATACCGAGGGCAATATCGTTTTGAACCTGACCGGCCAGAGGGGGAGCTTCAGAATCGTTGGGGTCTTCGATAAAGAGGCGGGGAAATTTGTATATGCCTTTTCGTGCGATGACGGCCATTGCGTTTGCCACCTGAAGAGGTGTAACGCGGAGGTTGCCCTGGCCAATGCCAAAGAATCTTCTCTCGCGGCTTTCGATGGGGAACTTCTCGGGACTAAAGGCCTCATTGTTGGAGGGGGTGCGGGTCGAGATTATTCCGGGAACCTGTCTTAAGTTTCGGCTGTGCCGGGCGTCCGCGGCCGAGGGAGGTGCGAAGGGGACTTCGCGGCCATAGCCGAACTTCAAGAGCCACTGCTGCAAGACCTGAGGGTCGATTCTGTCGGCAAGACGGGAGAAATAGACGTTGCAACTGCCTTTAATGGCGTTGCGAGCCTTGTTCAGCCATTCGGTATGGCCGGTGCGGTATCTGTTGAAAATCCAGCAGTTGGGCCAGCCTTTTGGAGAGTCCTGGGCGGGACAGCTAATGACCTCGTCGGGGGTGATTCTGCCGGATTCGAGGCCGGCGATAAGGATGAGGGGTTTTATGGATGAGCCGGGCGGGTAGTGCTTGTTTATGGCGCGATTGCGCAAGGGTTCGTTAGGATCTTTCTCGAGTGCGGCATAGTCGTATCGGACGCGGTTCAAATCGTAGATGGGCGTTGAAACCAGAGCAAGGATGTCGCCGGTGAGAACGTCGATTACCACAACCGCGGTAGGCGCTTTGCAATTGGTGTTAAGGTTGCAGTCGGTGATATAAGTTTCGATTCTTTGCTGGAGGTCGATATCGAGGGTAGTTGCGACGTCTTTGCCGAACTGGGTTGGGGTATGGCTGACGAGCTTGCGGTCTATGTCGTAGACGGATTCTCCCCGCCGGCCTCGAAGGACAGTCTCGCAGACGTACTCGACGCCGTCTTCGCGTCCACAGACTTCGTCCTCGAGATAGGTCGACAATCTGTCGCCGGCAAAGAGTTCGCTGTCGTGTTTCTGCGGCAGACCGACCCAGCCTATCGTTTGAGCTGCGACGGCGCCGTAAGGATAGGTGCGCTGGGCTTTGGGCAGAATATCGACGTCGCCGACATCGAGGAACTCCAGTTGAGCGGTAAAAAGGTCGTCATCGGTCTGGAGATCCACGACAGGCCAGCTCTGCTTCATTTCAGCGATATCGGCCTTATTGACAAGGTCAAGTCGTTTTGCGGGGTCCGGCTCTTTTGTTTCGAAGTCGGCTGTTGCCGCCGAGAGCGGGATGCTTCGTATGTCGTCGTAGTCTTTGAGGATTTCGGTATTCGGAAAATTTGTTCGCCAGGCCTGAAAGGTTCGGCGGCTCCAGACAAAGTCGTTTATTCTTTGCATTTCCTCTTTTATTTGGGCGGGCTCCGTACCCTTGAACCGGGCGCACTTCTGGATTACCTGGTCCAAATCCTCGAGCCTGTCCTGAAGTCTGCCGCCTGTATCCGTCTGCTTGACACGTTCGTCCAACAAACAGGTGAGCCTGTAGTTTATGCATAGCTGGAACCGCGGCTCGTCGGCGGCCAATACTTTACCATTTCTATCGAGTATTCTGCCGCGGACGGTCTTAAGCTGCCGGGATGGACCCGTCCTGAGCTTGTCGACTTCATCGTAATAGAATGAGCCGGAGAGCAGTTGCATCTGGGCCAGGCGCAGCAGACAGATAATCACCAACAGCGCGATTAAAGCCACAAGAATCTTGATTCGCCTGGCATACATAGGTTCTGTTTTATCGGATTAGTATCTGCTCGGTCGATGTGTTCTTATACGCATCCACCAGAGGGAAGGCAAGAACAAAAAGGGCCCGATGACAGCCGAACAAAGAGAGATTCCGAAAAGGCCGCCCCAGACACCGGAGGCGGGCACACGCTCTTTGAGCAAGTTCAGCAGATGTGCGAGGACGCCGGTCAGAAGACCGGTAATAAATATCGTAAGCGCCTGGTAAGGCATTTTCCTGATAACAATAACACGGTGCAGATAAGCAAGCAGGCTGCCGAAGAGGCCGAAGCTGATTATTTGCGGGCCCATCGCAGGGCCAATCAGGTCGGCGGCAAACCCTATGGTGAAGGAGGTTATTATCGCATCGGAAGTTCTGCAATAAACGCCAAAGAATACCAGCAGGATGAGCAGTAAATCGGGCTTGAAATCGAAGTTTTCCAATAGGCCGGCCTGCAGCACCGCGGCAACGAGAACCAGAACCGCAAACCGAAACCATCGCATTTTACGTCCTCAGCTACTTTTGGCGATTCATCACGATAACAGCTACGCCCTCCAGTGCTTCTATATCACAGGCAGGTTTGACCGTTATGTCCCAGAGGAGGGGATGCTCCTGATTACTTTGGCAGTTGATGACAGTTCCTACTATGATGGGGGAGTCGAGAAAGGCGGGCTTCTTGACGGCATAGACATTGTCGCCTGTTCTGACCCGGTGCTTGGCCAGTTCAATTTTAGCCAGGCCGGCGCCGGCGCCCTTCATTACGGCCTTAAACCGGCCGATTTGTACCGCGAGATTTGACGACGCGTCCGTAATCAACTTCACGCGTGCCTGGTGCAGCCAGACATCGGAGACTGTTCCAACGACAGCGTCGTCGCCGAGGACGAACTGGTCTTTGGCCAGGCCGTTGTTTTGGCCGCGGTCTATGATAAGCTCGAATGACGGTCCGTCGGTAGATGCGCGGATAACCTCGGCCAGGACAAATTCGGCGCCGTCCCAGATATACTTGTTGTACAGTCCGTAAAGCTTCTTGGACCTTTTGCGCTCCTGAATGAGGGTTTGCTCGAGGTTATCGGCGTAGTTTCGCAGCTGGTTGTATTCCCGGCGGGCAACGACATCGTCGGGCGGCTGCTGTGAGCGTGCGGAAAGGGAAATGCTTCGACCGATGCTCAGCGGCCAGCGAAAGGTGCGGGCGAAAGCGAACTGAAACCTATTTGTGATATTCTGGGGGGCAAACAGCAGAATGAGGCCGGCCAACATCAACCAGGTAAACAACATTCGTCCTGAAACTCTGATCTGCTTGGTTGCCATATTTGCCGGGAAAGGGAAAATATAAAAAGGGCCGCGTGGGTCTTGGAAACCTTTTTACTTTTCTTTTTACTCCCATCCGTATTCGTTATGGTCCATTGTATCCTTCCACAACTCCAGGTTTTCGAGGTAGACACTGGTGCCGCGGGCGACACAGCTGAGGGGGTCCTCAACTCTAATGACCTTCAAGCCGGTGGCGTTTGCGAGCACGGTATCCATTCCGCGCAGGAGCGAGCCGCCGCCGCAGATATGTATGCCGTTATCAATCAAATCGGCGGCCAATTCAGGCTCGGCCTTTTCGAGAGTTGCCGTGACCGCATCTATTATTGCGGCAACAGGCTCGCGAACGGCTTCACGGATTTCTTCACTGGTAATAACAATTTTTCTGGGCAGACCCGAGATGGTGTCGCGGCCGGCCACCTCCATGGTCAATTCCTCATCGAGGGGAGCGGCCGAGCCGATTTGTATCTTGACCTTTTCGGCGCGTGGTTCGCCGATGAGCAGGTTGTAGGTTCTCTTAAGATGATTGATGACGGCCTCGTCCATATCGTCGCCGCCGATGCGGATTGATTCGCAGGTGGCGATGTCGGCCAGACTCATGATGGCCACCTCGGTGGTTCCGCCGCCGATATCGACAATCATCGAGGCGGTGGGGTCGGTGATGGGCAGCCCTGCTCCGATTCCCGCGGCCATAGGCTCGTCGACGAGATAGACCCTTCGCGCGCCGGCGCGCTCGGCGCTATCGATGACGGCGCGGCGCTCGACGGCGGTTATTCCGCTGGGGACAGCAATTACGACGCGAGGCCGAATCAGGCTGCCGCGTCCGTGGACCTTTTTGATAAAATAGCCGAGCATGGCCTCGGTGATTTCGAAGTCGCTGATTACACCGTCCTTCAGCGGTCTGATGGCGCTGATCGACCCGGGCGTCTTGCCGAGCATTTCGCGCGCAACCAAACCCACGGCTTCGCCATTGTTCAGGACGATATTGGTCCCCTTGCGGACGGCGACCACGGAAGGCTCATTGAGGACAATACCCTTGTCGCGAACACAAACCAGGGTAGTGCAGGTACCGAGGTCAATACCCATATCCATACTGAACCAGCCCACGATTGTGTCCAGCAACACTTTCGACTCCCTTCTCTATTCTCAATCAACTATTGACTACTTTATAACAAAGTGTGGAGTTGTCAATAGTCAATTTTGGGCAGACCCCAAAATCAACGGATGGCGTCAGACGCCTCCGAAGATAGTATCATACTGAACATAACACTTGTAGGCAACAAAAATGGCCACTGCGGCCACTGCGGCAAGGGCAAGGGCGAGAATAACCGTATAGAGGTTACTTGGTGCCGCCATATTTCCGCCGCGACTCCTTGGTTCAGGACTCATATATCAACCTCACGTACTACGACCGGCGCCGGACAGTCGTACAGGCCGGTCGTTAGCTATAAAACAGCGCTACAAATTAGTAGAAACGTTATCACCAACTTTCGGCTGCAACTGGTCCATACGTTTCAGGTCACCGACAGACGTTTCGGCATCGACGCTGAAGATTACAATCTCACAAACGAATTGACTGCCGCGGGTAACGAAGAATTTCATACCTTCCTTGACGCCGTGCGCGGCACCAATCGATATTTCGGCGATAGCGTGCTTCAAGTCCACCGCGGTAATCACCGCTTTCAAGCCGATTTCCCTTGGAACGGAGGGAATCGGCGGCGGCGCGGGGGCTACCTCGGGGGTAACGGTCGGGACAAAGGAGACTTCTTTCCCGCGCTGGCGCAAAAACTTGTCGAGCTCCGACTGCAAAGCATACTTTTCCTCTTCGAGGCGTTTCTTGTCGGATTCGAGCGTTTCTATTATAGCGGTTTTTGCAATCAACTCGGCCACGGTTTCATCCAGCTCTTTTCCCTGCCTGGTTTGCCTGGCCTCGAGCTGCTTTAGCTGTTCCTGCGCATCCTTGAATAACTGGGTCTGCTGTTTGGCGGTCTGGGAGGCGGACTCCACCACGCTTGCCATATCGGTCACTCTCTGGAGCAGCTCGGCATTCTCTCTTTTGACGCTGGCGAGCTGGCCACCGAGTGTGGTGACGTCCGCTTTGAGCGCGGTTATTTGCTTGTTGAGCTTGTCCTCCTGCTGTTCGTATTGCTTCTTGCTCTGCTCCAGCTGCTTGTCGGCAGCGTCCCTTCTGGTAACGGCGAGTTGCTTTGCTTGCCTTTCATCCTCGTACAGTTTCTTGTAGTTGTCGGCGTTGGCAACGTAGGTTACCACAATACCGCACAGGAAGATCGAAGATATCGTCAGCAGAACTATCAGGATTTTTGTTAGAGTGCTCAAGACCGGCTCCTTTCACTAATCAGGACTTCGAACACCATACTGCAACGTTAACAACAATCTATTATATACTTCGGACCGGCTAAAAGCAAGTAATTTTTGGTAAATAGCGTAAACTAAAGACCAATTAAAACAGACAACTTAAGCTAAATAGAGAACTTTTCAGCGGGCCGAGCCCGGTTCATACACTCTAAAACGGCCTTTGCCGCGGCGATACGAACGAATTTGGAGTCATCTTTGAGAAGGCGAGGTAGAAACCCGGTAAGGCTGGGCGTACCAATCCGGCCGATGGCCAGGGCCGCCAAGGCATTGATTCGGTCCCGGGCATCTTTATTCATGCCGGAAGTGAGGTTTTTCGCAAAAACCTCGAGAACGACCCTCTCGCCGGTTTTTTCACCGAGCATTCCGAGTTGCTCGGCCGCCGAGAGTCGAACCTCCACTATGTCATCATCCAAAATAGTAGTGAGGGCGGCTTTTGCTTCGGCGGTTCCCAGCGCACCCATAGCTTTTGTTCCGATAACTCGCACATCCCAATAGGCGCTTATTAACATTGTCCACAACTTGGGATAAATCCTCTCATCGCCGAGCATGGCTATGGATTGAGCGGCCTGGAACCGGACTCTGTCGTCGGAATCGTCCCGCCGCAAGGCGACATACAAGGGTTTCAAGGCCCTTTTGTCACGGCTCTTTCCCATCGCCAAAGCGGCGTTGGCCCGTACTGTCAGGTCCCGGCTGAGTATCGATTTACTGAGAATTTCAAAGCTGTCAGCCGCGCCGAGTCTGCCGAGGGCATAGGCGGCGGCAATTCTTACATTTTCGTTTTCATCCTGAAATAAACGTCTTACCGAGCGTTCGCCCAAAGCATATTCCAAATCGCCCACGGCCAAAGCCGAGGCGAACCTGACAAGAACGAATGGGTCTGTCATTAGCTTTTGAACTTCGGGCATGAATCTTATTTGCCCGGTCGTTGCAACCACCTCGATAGAATTGACCCTGATTAAGGGTTCCTGGTCGGCCAGACCCTCGCGGACAATTCGCGTCGCGTCGGGCACAAGCTGCTCAACGGCCACCGAATCAGGCCAGTCCGAAGCCGTCAGCGAGGAACCACCACACCCGAAAATAAGTATCGCTGCACAACAGAAAGCCAAAGCGTTCAGAATAAGAGCAGTTCTTGCCCGGGCGTTTTGGCATACCTTTACGCCTCGAGACCAAGCACGTTCTTTGTCTGTTTGTCCCTTTGGGTCGGCATTTTTGCCTGCATTTATCATCCCTGTTTCCCCGACAAACGAACCCGAAGTTTGTTAGTTCCGATAAATCTCAAGGTGGACGGCAATATTATGAGCAAAACAAGGCAAAGTGCACAACAAAAATCGAGCCACTGCCCGCACCTGCTGAAAAAGGTTACCCTTTTATCTATCGGCATTTTATCGACGAACCATCCAGCTATACCCTTGCGATCCATGGCCTGCGCGGGCAGATTGCCTGCGACGTATCCGTCTCTGACCCGTCCGAGGGTGTCAATGAGGCAGCTTATGCCGGTATTGACGCTGCGGAGGACGGCAAGACGGTTCTCGACGGCCCTGAAGACGCAAACGGCCATATGCTGACGCAGTTCTGTGCTAGCCAGGACTTTTCCGTGCGTGAAACGGACGAACCAGCCGTCGTTGCTGATATTGACCAGCCAATCGACGCCTTTTCGCCCGTTCTCGCTTTTGGCAAATGTTCGGGCAATCGCGGGGATGGTATCCTCATAACAAATCATCACGCTGAATCTGTAAAGGCGGGCCTGCAGACCTTCACGGCCCGTTATCTCAAAGACGGTGTAGTCGGTTCCGTAGTCGAGGGAATAGTCATAATTATACGGTGTGAATTTCATCAGGAAGTTGTAAAGGGCCGGAAGGCGTCTTCTGAAGGGTACGACCTCGCCGAAGGGGACCAGGTGAATCTTGTCGTATTGTTTATCGTCCAGTTGGCCGGCGGGCGTGTAGAGAAAGGCCGAGTTATAGCGGGCCAGATAATTAGTGCCGTCGCTTTGTTGGCGCAGCCTGCCGCCATAAGCGCCTACAAGGAGAAACGCCTTGCCCTTGGAATGTCCTTCAAGAGCATGGTGGAACCGCCTGGCCTCGTCGAAGACATTGCGGTTACCTGAAGAATCGAATAACTTCCAGATGTCCGTATTCAATATGGCCTGGACCATTGTTTCGGGCCAGACAATCAGTTCGGCGCCGGCCTGCAGCGCGGAGTTGCTGTCCTGCATCAGCGCGGCAAAGATTTCTTCCTCGGCCTGGAAGGTTCTCTTAACCGACTGCGGGATGTTCGACTGCAATGAGGCGACTAATGGGCCGGTCTCGACGAATTTGTCCGCTTGTTCTATTCTCCATCGGCCGTAAGCAACCGCTGCGACCAGCGCGATGCACACTGAGGCGGCTTTGAGAAGATTGGCGACTGTGAAGATTCTTTTTGCGGCGCCCGCAATTATAAGTTCGGCCACAAGGCCATTGACCATTGCTATCAGGAATGAGAGGCCGGCCGCGCCGAATATGTCGGCTATCTGGATAAGCGTGATATTGGCGTACTGGCTGTGCGCGAGGAACCGCCAGAAAAAGCCGCCCAGGAAAAAGCCCTGTAACCGCTCGGCTCCCACGACAAGCACCGGCACAGCCAGAAACAGCGGGACGTTTTTTCTCCTGCAATAGCGCAGGCAAAACGCAACTATCGGCCAGAGCAAAGCGGTGTAGAGGCAGAATGCGGCCCACCCCACCACCGTGACGGGGAATATCCAATACAGGTTGCCGAGCCAGTAGAAAAGCGAAATGACGTAAGCGGCCAGCGCAAGTCGTTTCGGTCTTGCCTTCGGCGAACAGGCCAGAATAAAAGGTACAAGCGATACCCATGCCAGAGCGGAGAAGCTAATCGGCGGCTGAATCACCGTCAACATCACCGCGCTGGCAACAAGCGGCCAGCAAAGAACCAAAATATCCCTTATCTTCGCACTTTTCAATCGGCCAAGTCCCTTAAAGCCGTCACTACCTCTTCCGCCCGGTAGCGCTTCGCGTTGTTCATTCGCACGGTAAATTGATTCGCAATAAGATTCAGAAGGTTCTTGTCTGCCGCAATTTCTCTGGCTGGTTTTTCCATATCGCCCAACAGGCGCTTAAGCTCATTCAGCTCGGCGCTGTTAAAAAAGCAAATACGGCCGCCCTGCTTTCGCAATCCGGCCAGACGCTCTCTGGCGTTTTCGACATACTTTTCCGATATTTCCACGCCGACGTAGTTTCTGCCCAATTGATAAGCGGCGGCCGCGGTGGTTCCCGAGCCGCTGAACGGGTCAAGGACGCAATCGCCCGGGTTTGAGCTTACGGCAATGATTCTCTTGAGCAGGCTTTCGGGCATCTGGCAGGGGTGCCAGCCGGTGCGCTCCCTGAAGGTTCCGCAGACGCGGGAGTATTCGGTCCAGACGTCGTTGGGCATTTTGCCGGCCGGGTTGGCCCGGCGGTCATTGTAAATCAACTGCCGGTCCGAGGGGACACGGACGGCGTGGTCGTTGAAGGTGAATTTCTTTTTGTCGCTGACGAAGTAAAAGATGTGGGTGTGCGAGCGGGCGAATTTGTTTTTCGTCTGCTGGCCGAACGTGTAGTGCCAGATAATCCAGTTGCGCATAAAAAGCTCGAGCTCGTCGGCGATGATTTTTACGTTGGCGGCGTAGTCGTCGCCTATGGCAACATAGAATGAGCCGTGGGGCTTGAGGACCTGTTTGCACGCGGCCATCCATTCTCTGGTCCAGGCGATGTAGTTTTCGCGCTTTCGCTTGTCGTAGTACTTGTCGTATTTGTAGCCGATGTTGAAGGGCGGGTCTGCGAAGATAAGGTCGGCAAAGGCCTCATCTGCCCTGCCTAGCACCTCTATACAGTCGCCGCAAATTATCTCGTTGAGAACTTTCTGCATAGCGCCATTTTATAAACCATTTGCGTCGCTGCAAGGATTAAGTGCCTGCCCTCACTGGGTGGCCCGGCGACGCGGTGTATCTTCTCACCTGATGATTTGTTCAATGGCGCGGGCGACTACGTAGTCGGGCAGCTTTTCGGGCGCGGGGGCGGCTTCGTAAGCACAGATGATGCTCTTATCCGGGAAGGCGCCGACGTCTTTAATAAGCTCGTCGGCGAGTTTGCCTGGCGCCTCCTCGGCGAGCGGGGATTGGGACTTGAGGCGGGCGGCTTCGACCAAAGCCTCATACTCGGCGCGGCTGTCGTACCAGTCGAGCTGAAGCTCCAGCTCGAAGGCCTGACGCCTTCGGCGCGGGTCAAAGGTATATTGGATGCCGATGGGATTGTACAGTTCGATTCGCTCGTCGATGAAGGCCAGGCAGGCGTCACGGTAGCCGGCGTATTTGTCGTCGCTGAAGGGGCCGAAATCACGTTTGGCAATCTCGGCACGCAGCAGCTCTTCTATGTTTTGTGTCAAACGGGCTTTAGCGGTTTCCAATCGCTCGTGCAAGGCTTCGTAATAAGCATTCAAAAGCAGTTTTGTCTCATTCATAAGGCCTAAAGAAGCAACAGCGGCATTCTAAGGAATTGCCGCGCCTGGGTCGGCCGCGCCGCCGCTAATCCAGTCGGATGCCCTGCTGTTCGAGCCACTTTTTCAAATCGCCCATCTCGCTGTTGAAGATTTCGTTGTCGTAGTCTTCTTCGAGCCTGCGTATGTTACCGGCCAATTCGGGCTGGTCCTGGACGACCTCGCTCAATTTCTTTTCGAACTCATCGCTGATCTCACGCAGGTCGTCGAGGTCTATCTGGACGCCGAGGATGCCGGCCAGGCGCCTGGTCACCGCCTCTATGCACCTGGGGTTATTGCCCTGGACGTAAGCGGGGATGGTGGCGACGAAGGTCGCCATGCTCAGGCCGTGCTCGACGGCGTCAGCGGTCATACAGGTAATGATACTGGCGGGACCTTCGTAGTTGGTAAATCTCACGCCGTAATGCTGGAACGTTTCTTTGAGCCTTTCGTCGGAGACCGAGCAGAGCAGCCTCGGCTCGCGCGTGTGGGGGACAAGGCCGGCGACGCTGCCTATGAAATATATCATCCTGACGTCAAACTCCGAGCAGAGCGAGAAGATACAGTCGGCAAATTGGCGCCAATTGAGATTTGGCTCCTTGCCCAGAAACAATATAAGATTGTTTTGCTCGTCGCAGAAGAACTCATTCTTCGGGAATTCAAAGGCGCGCACGAGTCCGTCTATAATTTTCGTGTGGGGTCTGAACAGCGCGGTTGTTTCCATCGAGCCGGGGAAGCTGTAGATATAGAAGCCTTCCGACTCGATTTCGGCGAATCTTTCCGCGCGGAGCTTGTCGATAAGACACTTGAGCGTGCCGGTGGAGACGTCGCCGCCGTCCATCCAGCCGGAAAAACCCAGCAACAACCTGGCGTCACTGAGATTGGGTCTTTTGTAAATACGCAACTTTTCGCACGCCATCATTCACCCTTTCCGTTCGACAGAGGGCTTTGTGTTGTCAATTTTTTGTAATTTAAGCCAGACAGGTTGCGCAGTCAACCACAAATCAAAATATCACAAGTTGCGAATTCAAGACGCAAGTGTTTTCAAGAAAAGTTTCGCACCGAATGCGCAGATTGTAATGCTTCAGACGGAATTGGACATTTCCCGAATTTGAATCAGCATCGTAATGGAAAAAAACCTTGGCAATAGTAAAACAGTTAACAACGATACCATTGGCTGGCCACCCGATACGCATCACGCACGACGCCATACGCAATGCGAGCCCCTGCCCACGAGCGACGAGCCTCGGCTTTCGACCCCATTAATCGCTAACAATCATCCTTAATCATTTCCGACGCCTCCGACCCTCCGTCGGTAAGGCTCGTAGTCTTTTCGATTAGTCGAAAAGACTATGACGAGTTTTCCTCCACCCCCAATAGTCAATACTAAATCGTAAATAGCCAATTTAACTCGACCTTGTCCCCGCAATCCGTAGCCTCCCCTCGACCGATCGGGGGTCGGGGACCCAATCCCCTGTACTGTCGCTGCCTGTGGTTCGGCTCTCTTTTTACTTACTCCGCAGCTTCGCTCCTGCATAAACCGCACCTTCTCTGCCGTAAACCCAATCCGCGCGCCATCCCGCCCCGAACGCCCTTTCCCTCACACCACGCTGATCTCACGTGGCGATAAGACACCTTGCCCCGCGCCAAACCTGTCCTGGGTGTAATCGAAGGATAGGCCCCTGCCGCCGTGTCCCGCACGAATTGAGTGCCAACCCACGTCTAATCAGCGCGGGGTAATTTGGTGCGGGCTCATTGCGAGCGCAGCGAAGCAATCTCAACTCCATTAATCAATTGTCAATTATCAATTGCGAGCTCCGTACCTACGCATTTACCCGCTTATGCTCTTGTGCACTTGTGTACTGAAGCCCTGCTCCTGCGTCTTCCCTCTTGTGTCCTTGTCTTATTTCGCTAAGTGTCCAAGATGGGTGGGAATCCCCTCTACCAGTACTAAAACGCCGTTTTTTACGCCCCGACTTGACTTTTTGGCAATTACGACTATACTAAACGTGAAGCCTTAGCAAACCGGCCACCCACCGGTTGAGGAAAAAGCCGGCAGCAGGCGCCCAATAAAAGTGCGGCTGGGAACAGATAAACAATAAATGCTGTATAAGGGACTTGCAGCAGTATATTACAGACGTATGTCAGGAACTTTTGACAAAGGACTGGTTAACCAGATTCAGCAGGCCAACGACATCGTTGACGTCATAAGCGAACACGTCAGCCTTGCCAAAAAAGGCAGAGAGATGGTAGGCTTATGTCCCTTCCACGATGACCACCGCCCGAGTATGTACGTCAACCCCGTTAAGCAGATTTTCAAATGCTTCGCCTGCGGCGCCGGCGGCAGCGTCTTCACATTCATCCAGATGCGCGAAAACCTCACCTTCCCCCAGACCATAGAAAGATTGGCCCAGCGCGCCGGTATAAAACTGACCCCGCGCAAAGCTCCGAGAGACGGGGCCGCCGAATTCGCAGATGTCGACCCCAATAGTCTGGCAAAGGTCAACGCCTGGGCCGCCGCTTACTTCCAGCAGAACCTCAACAATCCTGAGAAAGGCAAGTCAGCCCTCGATTACATCACCCAAAGGCGGATAACCCCCGAAAGTGCTCGAAAATGGCAGATTGGCCTGGCCATAGATTCTTCCGACGATTTAATTCGGACCGCCGCCCGCCGGAAAATTCCGGAAAACCTCCTTGCCCAGGCCGGATTGGTTGTCGGCCAAAAGGGCGCCGGCTTTACGGATAAGTTCGTAAATCGTCTGATCTTTCCTATTAGCGATGTGACAGCAAGGGTAATCGGCTTCGGCGGGCGAACCCTCGACGGCGCAGGCGCAAAATACATAAACTCACCGACCACGGTGCTATTCGACAAGAGTAATTCGATATACGGCCTGCAGCACGCCCGCCACCAGATAGCCGCAACTGGGGCCGCCGTCGTTGTCGAAGGCTATACCGACTGCATAATGGCCCATCAGTTTGGCTGCGCCAACGTCGTTGCCGCCCTCGGCACCAGCTTTACCGAGGGCCACGCACGCATCATCCGCCGGTACGCCAAAAAAGTCATCCTGCTCTTCGATAGCGACGCCGCCGGCCTCGAAGCTGCCAACAGGGCACTCGAAATCTGCCTCGCCCAGCGTATAGACATTAAACTTGCCTCGGTGCCGGAGGGAAAGGACCCCTGCGACTTCCTCCTCAGCGCGGGCAAAGAGCGTTTCGAGCAATTGATAGACCAGGCCGTCGACGTCTTCCAGTTCAAATGGAACAGGCTGGTGGAGCGTTTCACCACCGGCGATATGCTTATGGACCACAAAGCGGCCGTTGAAGAGTTTCTGCAGGCGATCGCCATTGCCGTCTGGGCGGGCAATCTGCCCCCTGTTGACCGAGGACTGATAGTCAATCGCCTTTCCAGGATTGTCGGCCTTGACGCAAGACAGATAAACCAAGAACTGGGCGCGAGAGTTAAAAGGGCCGCCAGGACCGCAGCCTATACTGCCGAAAGGCAAAAACCGGAACCCCTCGATTTGGGAAAGGGTTTCTTTGCCGTGGCCCAGCGCGAAATCCTCGAAGTATTGCTCAATGAGCCGAAGCTCTTTGCGATGGTCGAGCAAAAGGTTACTCCCGACCTTTTTGACGTACATGTACTAAGGCAAATAGCCGACCTGCTGTTTGAAACGTTAAGAACCGACCCGAAAGCCTCGCTGGCCGATGTCCTGGCCGGGGTGGAGTCGCCCCGGACCGGCGGCGTTATTGTCGAGCTGGCCCGGGCCGGCGAACTGAAGGCTAACTTTCAGTCTCGCCTCACCGGCGCCCTCGACGCGGTGCTGCGCTATCAGGCACAGGAAAAAAAGAGCCAAATCAGGGCCATAGACGACCAAAGGCAGTTTCTACAGAGTTTCCTGGAGAATACCGGAAAACAAAATCCTCATAATCTTGGAATGGTCTGACGAACTGTTGCCGGCCGGCGGGCGTAATTAATCAAGGGTATGTTTACAAAACACAACAGGGCAGAGTTTTACTAATTGGTTCATTTTAGGGCCTGATGCCGGCTGTGGCGGAAGGGCCGCTTTTAGTAGTTTTTGTATAAAGGTGCTTACTGTGCCAAGAAGAAAGAAAAATGTAAACCAGCCGGGTATTGAAGACACAACGGGGGCTAAAGCTGGAACCCCGGTTGACTATAAGGCCAAATTCGCTGAAGGTCAGATAAGGGCCCTCATCGACAAGGGCAGGAAAAAAGGCTTTCTCACGTATGAAGAGATGAACGAAGACCTGCCCGAGGAAGCCGTCACTCCCGCCCGCCTCGACAGCCTGTTGATGACCCTCGATGAAATGGGAATCGACCTTCTCGATGAGGCCGACGTCGACAAACACGTTGACGAGGAAGAAGAGGAATTCGAGTCCGCTGAGGAGCCTTTGGACGACGAAAAGCCCGCAGAAAGAGACCGCGTCAGAGACGATGAGCTGCTCGAAAAAGAACTGGTCGGTGAAGAGGTCGCCCATCGGATCGACGACCCTATTCGGATGTATCTGACCCAAATGGGCGAGATTCCTTTGCTGACAAGGGAAAGTGAAATTGCACTTGCCAGGAAAATAGAACTGGCGCGCATGGCTTTTCGCAGAAAAATGCTCGAAAGCGACTACTGTGCCAGAAACGCGGTGGACATACTTCAGCAGGTCCAGGACGGCACACTGTCGTTTGACCGGACAATGAAGATTAGCACGTCGGAGAACCTCGTGCGGTCGGTAATAAAGAAACGGCTGCCGGTCAACATTCAAACAGCGAACGAACTGCTGAGACAGAACCGCGGCTTGTTCAAAAAATACCTTGAAGGCGCAAATATCGCCGAGCGGAAACGGGCAATAAGGCAGGTGCACAGAAACCGGCGCAAGATTGCCACGCTGCTGGAAGAACTGAGCCTGCGCACGAGCAGAATCCAGCCGATGAAGAGCAAACTGCAAGGCATAAGCCAAAAAATGCGCCAGTTGGAGCAGATTATCGCCGCAGGTCCGAACCAGAATTACACGGCCGAGGATATCGAGGCGGTCAAACAGGAACTCAACGGCCTCCAGGAACTGATTTTGGAGACGCCAAAGCAGCTCGATAAGAGACTGCGGGCAATCGACAGGGTTTTCAGCCAATACGAAGAGGCAAAACGCACGCTCTCGAGCGCCAACCTGCGACTGGTGGTTTCGATAGCCAAGAAATACCGCAACCGCGGCCTGAGCTTCCTCGATATAATCCAGGAGGGCAACAGCGGATTAATGCGCGCGGTGGATAAATACGAATACCGCAGGGGGTACAAATTCAGCACATACGCGACATGGTGGATCCGGCAGGCAATTACGCGGGCAATAGCAGACCACGCCAGAACGATTCGGATTCCGGTGCATATGATTGAGACTATGAGCAGAATCCGAATGGCCGGCAAAATCCTGCTGCAAAGATTAGGCAGAGAGCCTACCGTGGAAGAAATAGCCGGAGAAGCCGAGATGAGCGTGGACGAGACCCGGCGAGTAATGAAAATATCAAAGCACCCCATCAGCCTGGACCGGCCGATAGGCGACAGCGAAGACAGCTATTTCGGGGATTTCCTCGAAGATGACGCCGTGGATTCGCCGGTGGCGTCCGCGACACAGGAGATGCTCAAAGAAAGAATCGACGCGGTTCTAAAAACGCTCTCGTACCGCGAACGCGAAATCATCAAGCTGCGTTACGGAATCGGCGACGGGTACACTTACACACTGGAAGAAGTGGGCAGAATCTTCAAGGTCACACGCGAACGCGTCAGACAGGTCGAGGCAAAGGCAATCCGAAAACTGCAGCATCCGGTGAGGGCGCGGAAGCTGGAAGGGTTCCTCGACTATAAGACAGCGTGAGCTCATATTTCGTAAAGCGTGATGCGGTGTGAGCATTGCGGGTGGCTGTGGGGGGGCATGAGTCGCCCCTCGTATCTCATGAAGCGGACCTCGGAGAGAGTGGATGCGTAAATGCCTGGCAAGCGGAGGAAAATAACAAGCTCCAATGACGAATGACCCGCAAAGGGCATTTGCGATTGACGATTGATAAAAACATGTCGTAGTCCTTTTGACTAATCGAAAAGACTGCTGCCCTCAGCGGTCGAGGGATGGAGGGTGTGACGTGGATTCCCCCCTCAGCGGGAACAAGGGCGGTTGAAAAATCATTAGGATTATCCGTTGTGCACAGTAGCTGCGCTACGGCGGATAGGTTGATTCCGCCAGGCGGCAATGCGGCCGATTTATCCCACGCGCCAGGACAGCGACCGACCGCCGCCGGCGCAAAATATACTTTAACCAATTTCGAAACTGGTCGTTCCGGCGCACACAGTTACAGTCAGTCGACAACCTTATAGACCGTATCTCCCTTTCTCACCCTCTCGCTTACCTTCACGCCGATTGAATCTCCTGCTTTTGCCTCTTCGACGGGCACATTTTTAATCTGCATCGAGTCAACATTCATTTCAAGGTCGGTGGTATGACCCTTAATGTGGATTTTGTCACCAAGTCTCAATCCTCCCGTCAGCTCGATAGCGGCTACTACAGGTCGGGCAAAGAAATCTGAAACCGTTCCAATTAGCTCCTCAGACATATACAAACCTCCTTTAGTTTTAATTGTTCGGCCTCTGCAAGTACACGCCAGCCGGCATTCTAACCTGTCCGTTCCCAAGTACAAGTAACAAATCACAATTATTAGCAGGGTCGATGCCCGCAGGCGGAAATGTCACGACGGTCGTTCTGAAGCTCAAATACGGGGCAAGCGGGAATGGCGGTGCAAGAAAAACGCAGAATGGGCGGAAGTTAGGGCGAATGGCGTCTGTAAAAACTCTTCAGCGTTTGCGACTTTCTCGCTAAAATGGACGGGCGGAAGGATTCGGCAGTGCCCACGAATAACTCCAGAGTGGTCGTGAAAGAAATATCACAATGTATTGGATTGGTACTATGGAAGCGGCTGGAAGCTATAAAATAGCGGTTGATCTGGACGGGACGATTTCGGAGTATCCGGCGTTCTTTAAGGTTTTCACGAAGGCTATGGCCCTGGCCGGCTGCAGGATTTACGTCATTACCGACCGGCAGCCGGGGACGGCCAGGGAGGTCCGCCGGGAACTGCAGCAGTACGGCATAACATATCACGCCATCAAGATAACCGGCGAAAAAGCAGCGTACATATTGAAGGAGGGAATCAACGTGCTGTTTGATGATATGAACAGGTACTTTGCCGGGCTGCCGGAAGAGGTGGCGGTTTTTAAGATAAGGCAGAAGTATAACTTTGACTTCAGACGGCAGATGTGGCGGGATTGAAACTCAAGGGCAGCGGTTCATCATAACTTTATTGATAAGGTCCCTTGCGGCCAGCATATACGTGGGCCCCCCTGCCAATTCGGCAGAACGGGCGACAGCGTCAGAAGCCTCATATGCGTCCGGGGCCGGAACTCTTTAGTCAGGTTACATTGTGCCTGGCGGTCGCTGTTGATGCTCGGCTGAAGCAGACGGTGGAGATCCTGACAGCCGGCGGGCGTTGGTCAAAATCTTTTTGTGCCCTTCAAAGTAGCCAAAGTCGTGTGACGTATCTCAGATAGAGCTGCATCAACGGTATGTGATGTTCCCTCGCCGGCCCACTATCGCAATCGCAAGGGCAATCTCTTGAAAAAGGCCGGAAAGATAGATATAATTGGTATTGAGACAGACCGATATATATTTGTTCTCTCCGCAAAAACCGAGCGACAAACAAATAGTAAGGAGCAAGAAGTGGAACGGAGGAACCGAGCCTGGACTCGCCGGGCATTTGGAAAGTCGAGGGGCTTAATAGTCCCGGCTTTTTTGGCCCTGGCGGTTTTGAGTCCGGCCAGTTTATGCGCGAAGCCTGTAAGCGTGGGACAGGCCAAAAAGGCAGTAAGGGGCTGGTTGAAAGTTAGCCCCCGACCGCTCGGGGCACCGCTCGGCAAGGAGATTGGCACAGTAGATACGTTCGCCGGCAGCGACGGGCAAGCGCTCTATTATATTGTGTATTTGGAGCCGTTCGGTTTTGTAATTGTCCCTGCTGATGACCTTGTGGAGCCGATAACGGGATTTGTTCCGACAGGTGTGTACGACCCTTCGCCGGATAATCCGCTGGGCGCGCTGGTGAGCGGGGACATGCCGACGCGTATAGCGACAGCCCGGCAAGTTGAGGCGGGCAAGCAACGAAACATGAACGCGGCCGGTCAACGGGCCTTGCAGAAGGCCTGTTCCAAGGCCCAGGCCAAATGGGGCGAGCTGCTTGCTTATGATGACACGGTGGGAATAACGGGTTTAGCCGGAATTTCCGATGTTCGCGTCCCTCCGCTAGTCACAAGCAAATGGAGCCAGGGCTCCGAATGCAGTCAATATTGCTACAACTATTACACGCCTAACCACTATGTCTGCGGCTGTGTCGCTACGGCGATGGCGCAACTGATGCGTTTTCACCAGCACCCTGCCGAGGGGATAGGAGTGCATAGCTTTACGATTACAGTTGACGGCCACACTCAAAGCGCCAGTACGTGCGGAGGCGACGGGGCAGGCGGGCCTTATAACTGGAGTTACATGGTGCTTGACCCCCGTTGCGACAACTATACCGAACAGCGCTGGGAGGCGATTGGGGCGCTTTGCTATGACGCCGGTGTATCGGTCTATATGGACTACGCAGGCGGCGGCTCGGGGGCCAGCTTGAGTGACACCAGACACGCGCTGGCAGGCACATTCGGCTACAGCAACGTCATCCGCGGGTACAAAGTCTACTATTCGGACATTGGGCCGCCGCTGATCAATATGATAAACCCGAATCTGGACGCCAATCATCCCGCCATTTTAGGCATTCGTCGTTCAGGGGGCGGACATGCCATCGTCTGTGACGGCTACGGCTACGATACCTCGACCATTTACCATCACCTGAATATGGGCTGGGCAGGCGCCAGTGATGCCTGGTATGACTTGCCCGATGTCCTTAGCTACGACACGGTAGACACGTGCCTCTACAATATCTTCACGTCCGCCTCGGGGGAGATTATCAGTGGAAGAATCCTTGGTCCGGAGGGCGTTCCAATCAGCGGCGCCACTGTGATGGCGAAAGCCGGCGGGCCTTCCTCATATTCTGCAACGAGCAATGACAAGGGAATTTACGCTTTGGCAAAGGTCCCTTCGAATACGACCTTCACGGTCAGCGCAAGCAAGAGGGGCTGGAGCTTTTCGAGCCGCGATGTCGTCACGGGAACCTCGACCCAGAACACGACGACGTGCGGCAACGTTTGGCAAGTGGATTTCGAGGGCATTGTATCAGGAGGCGCCGTCGAGTTTGACCAGGAGACCTACGCTGTTACAGAGGAGATTTCGATAAAGTTATTAGACCAGGATTTGCAGGGCAGCGGCTTTCAAGACGTGATATTAAAGATATGCGGCGGTGACATAGAGACGGTTACGCTCAGCGAGAATCCCGCCGGCTCGGGTGAATTTCACGGCTCCATTTCGAGCGCCGAGGCCGGTCCTGTTTTAGAGGACGGCACTATCCAGTTTTCGGGCAGTGAGACGGTAATTGCCATTTACGAAGATGCCAATGACGGCACCGGCAGCCCGGCGACTTCGCAGGATACCGCGCTAATTGTGGGTGCACCGACCGTTATCTATCAGACCGGTTTTACGGGCGGGCTTCCGGCGGGCTGGTCCAGAATTGACGCCGGCGATTCGACCGGCGATACGTGGACATGGACGAACCCCGCAAAGCGAACGAATCCAAACTGGAGCGGCACGTTCATGATTGTCGACAGCGAATACTTCGGCTGGTACCTTTACGGGGTAATGGACGAACAGTTGGTCGCCGGCGGCATCGACTGTTCCGACTACATGAATGTGACGCTGAAGTTCACGCATTACTTCAGGTACTTCGCAGGTGGGCTGAGTGAGGTCGGCGACGTAGACGTCCGGGTCAACGGCGGCGACTGGACGAATGTGGCGCGGTATGAGGGGGCCGATGCTTCCGGGCAGGTGGAACTGGATTTGTCGGCGTACGCGGACGGCCGGGCGGATGTCCAGGTTCGCTGGCATTACTACAACGCCAACTACGAATTCTATTGGGGCATTGACAACGTCGAAGTGGCCGGGACCCCCGCGGCGGGAGGAATAATGGGCGACTTCGTGCCGGATTGCAATGTAAACTTCAGTGATTTCGCCATTCTGGGCTCTGCCTGGCGCACCAGCGAAGGCCAGAACAACTGGAACGCGGGCTGCGACATTTCTCAGCCGAAAGACGGCGGCATAGATGAACAGGACCTGGGCGTTTTCAGCGAAAACTGGCTCATAGGTGCGGCTCCGTAGCCAGTTGCCGAGACAGCCGAATATCAGAAGGCCGAAATCCGCCGTTTGCCGACAATATATCCCGCGCCCTGCCGCATTTCGGTCTTTGCCAAATGATTTGTGTTAGCGCGGCAAATCGTCCTTTCACAGATTATCTTCGCCGAAAATAATCAGGTTTTTAGTAGATTATAATCTAATTCTGGCGTAGAATTCCAATCTTGATAAATCTGTCTGCATACGGATAAAGAACGGTGATTATTGCCGATAGCAGATGATGCGGGACAAATACGAGTTGCTTTAGGTCGCAAGAAAGAAGTAATGAAAGTCATAGTTGCGAAAAAGTGCGGATTTTGTCCCGGCGTGACAAACGCCATCAGTATGGCCGAGAAAATACTGGCACAAGAACAGGATGTTTATAGTCTGGGCCCGATTATTCACAACAAGGACGTGGTGGAACGGCTTGCAAAGGCGGGACTCAAAATGGTCGACAGAGTCGAAGAAATTCGGTCAGGGACGGTTCTTATCCGCTCGCACGGCGCTGCTCCGGAACAGATAGCCAGAATCAAAAAAAAGGGCCTTAAGATTGTCGATGCCACCTGTGTGCTCGTAAAAAGAGTCCAGAGAATAGCGAGGGAATTGAACGATGCGGGTTATCAGGTGGTAGTTATCGGTGATAAAGACCATCCGGAGGTTCAGGCTGTCGTGGGCTGTGCGGCTGACGTTCTTGTGATTGCGGACAAGACGGATTTGCATAAGTTGCCCAATTACGGCAAGTTAGGGATTGTCTGCCAGACCACGCAAAGCCCCGAGCACTTTGCCGAGATGCTTGGTGCCATAGCCGGAGAATGGTTCAGTGAGTTAAAGGTAGTCAACACTTTGTGCAGGGAGGCGATAGAAAGACAAGAATCGGCTGTGGAATTATGCAAGAAGGTGGATATAATGTTCGTGCTCGGCGGGCTGGAAAGCGCCAATACGCGCAAGCTGGCAGAGCTTTGCAGAAGATATAATGACCAAACGTTTCATTTGCAAAACTGGAACGAGTTTGATAAAAGTATGCTTTTCGGCAAAAGGACCGCGGGCGTTACGGCCGGGGCGTCAACGCCTGAGTGGATAATTGCCGAGTTCGTGGAGAACTTGACGGCCTTCGACACCGGCAACGGCTAAGATAAATGTGTAAGAGCTTTGGCCGAGACCAGACGAGGATATAATGAAGCCGGCCGGAAATATGAGAAAGCAGCAGTGAGGCTCTTTTGCGTTGGCTGCGTAGGCCAATGCGTTTTATTATAAAGAGGTTAACAGAAAGGCTTTGTTCCGGTGCAGTGCTGCACCGGAGCCTGGCGGCGTAAATGTGGGGTGCCGGCAGGTCAGAAAAAAACAGACTCCACAGAGGAATTCGGGTTTTATGGTTGATAGAAACATAGTTAACAAATTGGGTTTGTCACAGGATGAGCTTGACCGGCAGGTCAATGAGATGTTTACGGAAAAACACAGCCAGCTTCTGGAAGAGGCTTTGCGAACCAAGGTGGATTCCCGGCTGCCGGGAACCATTCTGAAAGGCACAATCGTATCGCAAATAGGCAATGATATTATCGTTGAAATCGGCCTGAAAAGTGAAGGCGTGGTCGACGCAAGTGAATTCGAGGAGCCCGGGGAGATAGAACCAGGCAAGGAAATCGAGGTTATGCTCGAAGATACGGACTCCGGGGGCGGGCTTATCCTCTTGAGCAAGCGCAAAGCGGACCGCATCCGAGGCTGGGAAACGATTATTAACACCAAGAAGGAGGGGGACGTGGTCAGCGGGAGAGTTATAAGGCGCATCAAAGGCGGCCTGCTGGTTGACATCGGCGTGCCCGTTTTTCTGCCGGCCTCACAGGTGGACATTAGAAGGCCCGGTGATATCAGCAGGTTCATCGGCAAGGAAGTCGATTGCGTGGTTCTTAAGATCGACGTCGAAGGACGCAACATCGTCGTATCGAGGCGCAAGCTTATCGAAGATGAGCGCCGCAGCAGCAAAGAAAAGATTATGGCGGAAATCGAGGTCGGGCAACTGCGAAAAGGCGTGGTGAAGAACATCTCCGACTTCGGTGTTTTTGTGGACTTGGGCGGCGTGGACGGTCTGCTGCATATCTCCGATTTGAGCTGGGGCAGAATCTCGCATCCGTCTGAAGTGGTCAGGCTCGATGAGGAGCTTGAGTGTGTTGTTATCGGGGTCGACAAGGAAAATGAGAAGATATCTCTGGGCCTGAAACAGAAAACACCCAGCCCGTGGGAGGATGTTGAGCATCGCTATCCGGTCGGGGCGAGGGTAAAGGGGACGGTTGTAAACGTGATGAACTACGGCGTGTTCGTTCGCCTCGAAGAAGGCATTGAAGGGCTGGTGCACATCAGCGAGATGAGCTGGACCAGACGTCTGTCCCACCCCGGAGAGATGCTCAATCTGGACGACGAAATTGAGGTCGTTGTCCTGAATATCAACAAACAGAAGCGGGAAATTTCACTCGGCCTCAAGCAGACCGAAATAAATCCGTGGACGGTTGCTTCTCAGAAGTACCCGTCGGGCACAATTGTCACGACCAGGGTGCGCAGCATGACCAACTTCGGTGTATTCGTCGAGATAGAGCCGGGCATCGACGGCATGGTCCACATTTCGGACTTGAGCTGGACGAAGAAATACAATCATCCGAGCGAGATGCTCCAGAAGGGTCAGGAAGTTAAATGCGTGGTTCTTGAAGTCAATGAGGAAAAACGGCGGATATCGCTCGGAATAAAGCAACTGACCGAAGACCCGTGGATTCGGGCCATCCCTGAAAAATATATCCCCGGCCAGATCATCAAAGGCACAATCACAAAACTGACCAATTTTGGGGCGTTTGTGGAGCTTGAACCGGGTTTAGAGGGACTATTGCATATCTCCGAGCTTGCCGACCATAAGATTGAGAAACCTCAGGATGTCGTCAAAATGGGCGACCAGGTTGAGGTCAAGATTTTGCGAATCGATACCGACTCACGGAAGATCGGTTTGAGTTTGCGAAGGGCGCGGTGGGCTGCGGAGGAACATGCAATTGAGACCCAGAGCAGTGAGGCCTCAAAAGCTGCCGAGCAGGCTGAAAAAGCTGCCGAGCAGGTTGAGAAAGCTGCAGAGCAGAGTGCCGAGCTGACGGAGCCGGGTGAACAGGCAGTTGAAGCGACAGCGGCTGAAACCGGTGAGGTTGAGGGGGCGAAAGAGACGGGCGAATCGGAACAAGCCGGCGATGAGCAAACCGAGGCGGGTGCGCCGCCGGAACCTGAGGGCGGCGACATCAGCGGCACAGAGGAAAAGGCCGAGACTGATACCGATAATTAGAAGCTTTACCGGCGGGATTTAGGGGCCGCATGGGGGCTGCTAAACCTTCGGGGAAATTTGGCCGATACGAAAGCAGGTTTGTCGATAGGGAACGACAGACTGTTGAGTAACGCGAGATAAGGTCAGAGCCAGATTTGCCCGAAGGGCCGAAATGCAGAGACGTATTCGGCCGGGCGGGGGTGAGTTATAGTTTTTGACGCCACCATAAAAGACTACCTCAAAGAGATCGACGAGGCCCCGCTGCTGACGGAGGAGCAGGAACATCTGTTAGGCAGGCAGATTGTAGAAGAAAACGACCCGTGGGCCAGAGAGCAGATGGTGCGCAGCAACCTCAGGCTGGTCGTTAATATCGCAAAAAAGTATGGCAACCGGGGGATGAGCCTCGGCGATTTAATCGAGGAAGGAAATCTCGGGCTCATAAAGGCGGTCGACTACTTCGACCCCAACCGCGGGACACGGTTCAGCACGTACGCGGCGTGGTGGATAAAACAAAGCATTAAACGCGCACTGCTGGAAAATATCCAGCCGGTGCATGTTCCCACTTATATGGTTGCCCTGATAAACCAGTGGCGACACATAACGGCAGAGCTGGAAAACCGGCTTGGCAGAGCGCCGGATGTCGAAGAGATAGCGGACATAATGCGCATTCCGTTGCGGAAGGCAAAAATTATAGACGAGATCGTGAAGATTCTCAGCTCGGTCAGGGATACCCACAGCAGCGATGATACCGGTGAAGAGGAGGCGCTCGAGGCGACATTGGAGGACCAGCACATTGGCAAGCCGGAAGATGGACTGGTGGCAAAAGAAGAAAAAACAAAGGTTCTCAGACTGCTCAATGAGATCGAGCCGCGAGAGGCGGATGTTTTGAGGCTGCACTACGGGCTGGACGGCTGCCGGCCGCTGACGCTCAGGCAAATCGCCGAGAAGTTCGGCCTGACCCGCGAGCGGATTCGCCAGATCCAGCGCGACGCCCTTACCAAACTCTACGAGTATATGAACGCTTAGTTGAAGCCGGCGATTAAGTCGGCAAAAGCTTGCATTTCTTCGGTCGCACAGTAATAATAAATCGGTAGTGATAAGAGAAAGTGTGTCTAAACAGTTTTTGGCGTAAGCCATGGAGGGGACACAAATGACAACCGAAGCCGTTGACCTGAAAAAGTACATTCGCAGCATACCTGACTGGCCCAGGAAAGGGATTCTGTTTCGCGATATAACCCCGTTATTAGGCGACCCCAAGGCCTTCGTGGCAGCGATAGAGGCTTTGTGCGCAGGTTTCACGGGTGCAGGCATAAAGTACGTTGCCGCAGTGGAAGCCAGGGGGTTTATATTCGGTGCGGCGGTTGCAGAAAAACTCGGAGCCGGTTTCGTGCCTATAAGAAAGAAGGGCAAACTCCCATCCAGAACAGAAAGCATCACGTACGATTTAGAATATGGCGCCGACACACTCCAGGTGCACAGCGACGCTATACAAACAAGGGCGAAGGTCCTGATGGTGGACGACCTGCTGGCGACGGGAGGAACAATGGCGGCCGCATGCGAACTTATCGAAAAAATAGGCGGCCAAATCGCGGGGATAACGTTTCTTATCGAACTGGGCGAATTAGCGGGCCGAAAGAAACTCCCCGGATATAAACTCAGAACTGTCATCTCGTATTAAGATTCTCAGTCGCGGGCCTTTGGCAAGCAACCAAAAAGCCACTTAAAATCAACCGGAGCAGGCGAAAAAACTTTGTTTCAAGCACGCGTCGTCCTAACTCCTTTGAAAAACGGGAGTGTAAACTCACACTGAAGATGGCCAAAAAAGGACATGCGCGGGAATACCTGGTACAAGGCGGGAAAAAATGGGAACGCGGACTGGAAAGGGGGTTTTTTGTCAAGAAACGCAAGTGGGGACATCCGTCAGGTTGAAGTTGGCCAAAAATCGAAACTTATAATATTTCTTCCGCGTAGTTGGCCAAAAACAGGCAGCGTTAACACACCGCGTTAAACCCGTTTAAAACAGCGCGAAATAGGGGTTATACGCAAATCAAGGAGGCCAAAAACAGGCGAAGGCGCGGCAGTAAAGCGCGGCAGTGCGGCATTAGAAACGGAAGCAACAAACGAATACGTTAAATATAAATCAAACAAAAAGCTCATTTGTGCGCAGATAGAGCGGTTTTTGAGTGTGCACCGAAAAACGATTGTAGATACGATTGTCGGTTTTCTTGACAAGCCTATATCTTGTGCAGTTTGCCTATTTTAACATAGAGGCCAAAAGAATTTTCAGAAATGGCAAAAATCTTTTTCAAGCTTCATTTTTACACGAGTAACGCTCCCGAACCGGCAAAGAGACTGAGGGGGTGCTGCTGGATTGTGTTTTTTAGTCTGCGCTATATATTAGCCGAAGTAAGAGCAGGAAACCGCGCGCAGGGAAAAAAAGTTCATAAGGTAGTTGACAGGTCGGAGGCGCTCATGTATAATAGACAAATCATGGAACAGACAGAACAAAATCCGTTGACTCGAAATACTGTACTGAACGAGCCTGGAGATTTCCGACGCGGCAACGCCCGGACGGCCTCTGTCTGGCCGCATGAGTCTCCAGGCTCGTTCAGTCTTTTTCTGCGCGGGCAGAAAGTTGAAAGGGGACTAACATGAAACAGACAGAGGCGCAAAGAGAAGAGCACAAGGAAGTAGCGGTCATGGACGGAACAAACAACAGGAGCGAGCGGGTAGAGGATGTGAGCGAACGGCTGCGCGCGTTCACATTGGGGCTGCGGAGACAGAACATCGACAACAGGCGGCTGGTGCTTGCCTGTGTCGAGACGCTGGTTGCGCTCGAGGACGTATTGACCTCGGACGTAGTTGACGGGCTGCGCGACGCAAAGAGCTTTTTGGCGGACGAACTTGAGCAGCACGAGAAAGGGGCGGTCTGTGACTCGCTAAAAACAGTCGTGCATGACGTTGTGGATGCGCGGCTTGCGGCAAGAGACGGGGAATCGCGGGATGACGAGACGCTCGAGCGCATACTTGACACCGCAGAGGGAATCGCCGAACAGCTTAAGGAAGCGGCAGAAGTTACGTCATAAGGAGACGATTGATGGACACGGATGTCGATTTTGCAGGGCTGGTTAAAGGACAAGAATCACTTCTCGCAAAGACGGGGCCTGGCACAAGGACGTGTCAGGCCCTCGTCAAATCCATAGACGCCGGGCGAAAAAGGATCACCGCCGTGGCCTCTGCGCCGGTTTTGGACCGGGACGGCGAGATTATAGAGGCTTCGGCGTTCGCCGAATCACTGCCGGGCTTTATGAGAAACCCCGTTGTCCTGGCCTCTCACCAGCACAGATTATCCGACGGACATTCTCCGGTTGTAGCCAATGTCACCGCTGCAAACATAATGGCGGGCGGGCTTGAGGTTGAGATAGAGTTTCACGAGGAGACCGAGCTCGCCCGCGAGTACTGGGGCCTGTACTCAAAGAAGATTCAGCGGGCGCTGTCCGTAGGCTTCATGCCGAAAGAAGGGGAATATAAAAACGTAAAAGACGCCCGCGTATGGTGTCACACGAGGGCGGAACTTTTAGAAATATCATGCGTGCCTGTGGGGTCATGCCCGGAAGCGCTGTCGAGGTCGGCGCAAAAGAAGCTCGACTTTGTGGCAGCGAAGCGCAGCGAGCGGGAAGATGAACAATGGCTCGCGGAGATGCGCGAAGAGGACCCGGACTTTGACAGAAAACGCGAGGAGTTCGGAGATGCGATGCTGCTGTGGGATGATGACCGGCCCGGCTATGATTCGAAGGCGGCGGGTGACGATGACGAATATGATTTTGTCGAATTGGTCCGTGGTGGCCGATTCAGTATGTAATGGTTTTCAGTTTTGCTTCGGTGTAGTGCTATGAGGATTGGCGTAGGAATAAATAATTGCGGGCGTCCCGTACGCTGCGATTATTCTGCTCGCGGGTCCGCTGCGGGTCGTGGCGAAATCTCCAAAAGGGGGACATATTACCGGCGATGTCCCCCTGTTTTGCCGGAAGCCGACAACGGCTGTTTATGAGGTGTAATAATGCCAGTTACTGAGGAAAAAATCGCCGCAGGCTTTAAGGCCGCAGGCGAAAGAATGAACATGTTTGAGGAACAACAAAAGGAGCTTCAAGAGAGCATAAATCTGCTTACAAAAATGCTGCGGCAATACGGCAGGGCGCTTATCGCGGGGAACGCGCCGTTCGACCAGGAAGGCATGCGATTCTGGCGGACCGAAGAGGACGCCAGGCAGTTTGGCGAGTATGTTTTCATGGCGGTCGGGCGCAAGGCTATGGCCGAAGGTACGAACATCGGCGGCGGCGCGCTGGTCGATGCGACACTGAGCGCACAATTGATTCAAAAGCTCGGCAAGTACGGCAAGCTGCGGGGAAATTGCACGGTTGTCCCCATAGGCAGCGCTGCGCAGCATTTCCCCAGGGTCCAGTCCGACCTGACCGTATATTGTCCCGGCGAAGGGGGAACGATATCACCGAGTGACATGGGGTTTAATATAGTAAAGATGATCCCAAAGACCTTTGTCGCTCTGGCCGCCGTGTCGAACGAGCTTGACGAGGATTCGATTGTCGCGCTGGGTGAGATTATCGGCCTGTCGATGGCGCGGAGCATGGCAAAGAAAGAGGACGAAATCGGCTTTGCCGGTGACGGGACAGCGACTTATTTCGGCATGACGGGGATATGCCAGGCGCTGCTTAACGTGGACGCTGTAATTGCGAGCATTAAGGGTTTGGTAGTTGGCGCCGGCGACACTTATGCCGAGCTTACCCTCGGCAATTTTCGCGAGGTGGTGGGGATTCTGCCGGAAGATTGTGACGACACCGCCAAGTGGTATATGCACAAACGGTTTTACTATAACGTGGTGTATCCACTGGCGGAGACGGCGGGCGTGGCGAACATCTTTGAGATATTGTCGGACCGCAAGGGACGTTTCCTTTTGGGCTATCCGGTCGAGTTTGTCCACTGTATGCCGTACACAGAGGCCAACTCGCAGATATGCGCCCTGCTCGGCGACCTGCAAATGGGCTGTTATATCGCGGACCGCAAACTCCTGACTGTCGAGCAGAGCGGTGAAGTGAAGTTTCTGAGCAACCAGAAGGCAATCAGGGGCGTCGAGCGCATCGATATTAACGCCTTCGGCGTCGGAGATACGAGCGAGCCGGGGCCGATTGTCGGGCTGATAACTGCCGCTACGTAACAAGTGAAAATATGCAGGCGGGGCGGCGGAAAGCATCGCTCTAACCGCCCCCCTGTTTTGCTACGGTCCGGGCGGAGTTTTTCAGTCCTGGGCCATTCTGGAGCGTTTTTTAAGAGCAGAAAACCGCCAGACGGCAAATTTAGAGAAGCGACGCAATAAGAGCGAGTTAGAAGGAGCTTAAAAATGATTGAAGTACAAGATATGAAAATGGTTATCGCCCTCAGGCCGCAAGTGGTCAACGCCGGGGCGTTCGCCAATAATGTGTACTGGGACCGTTCAAACTGGAACCACGAGCGGGTCCTTTTTGTAGTGGGCGATACCGACGTCATTGTCGGTTCGACCGATACGGATACTCCGCCATTTGTCGAAGAGTGCGACACGGTCGGCGGCGGTTATACTGCCGTCACGGGCGCTGCGCTGTCGGCGGTAATCGGCGCGCTCGACGATAACAAGCTGTTTGCTATCGACATCGACCTGCGCAAGACGCACAAACGGTACGGCCGTGTAAATGCGCCGACGGCGGGCGATTCGGTAGGCGCAAATCTGGCTATCGTTGTGATTCTCAGCAAGGGCGAAATCGGGCCGAAGGACGCGGCGGGCCAGGGATTAGCCGAATTGGTGACGGCGTGACGCAGCGCGTATAAGGTGACATGGCAAAAGACGTTAACATACATCTAAAGACCACCGGGGCCGAGCGGACCAAAGAGCAGCTCGACCAGGCGGCGCGTTCTGCTGAGAAAATCGGCGACTCGACGCAGCAGGCGGGCAGGCAGGCGGTAAGCGGCGCCGAGTGGGTCAAGAGCGCATTTAGTTCCATTGTCGGTCCGCTGGGCCTGGCGGCGCTTGCCAGCGCCGTTATAGCGATAATCGGCAAGATACGGGCGGCCATTAACGACATGAAGCGGGCATCATCCGAGGCCGTCAGAGAGCTGGCCGGTTTGCAAAAGGCGTCCGCCGATTATTTCGAGGCGTTCGAGGCATACACGCCCGAACAGAGGCAGGCAGCGCTTGCACAGGCGCGCCAGTTTCAGGCAAAGACGGGGCTTCCTATGGAGGCCTCGCAGAAGCTGTTGGAGGCATACAAGCGGACCTTCCGGGAAATGAATGAAGCGGCGGTCGAGCAGCTCGCGGGGTACTGGCAGCTACACGGCCAGGAGGCAACGCTCGACCTGGTGCGATGGATGGGCGCTGAGCGAGTCACTACAGCGCAAAGGCAAGGCCAGATAACGCGCATGGTCTCGGCGGTCGCAAGCGAGACGGGGCTTAGAGACGCGGAAATTATCAACGCACTGACGCGATATTCAACGGAGCTTCGCGGCCTGGGCTGGACGCCGGAGCAAACAATAACGAATATCGGCAAGGCCCTGGCGGGCAAGTCACCACAGGAGGCGCGCCGGGCCATGAGTTCGCTGGTGGACGGCATAAGGGCGTTCACCGAAGAACGGGCGCTCGAGATGAAGGCAGCCGCCGAGATAGCCGCTTCCGAAAAGGCACGGCTCGACTGGGCGCGTCAGACGATGTTCAAGATGCCGCCGGAGGCGCGCCGCAAATTCGCACGCCAGGCGTTCGGGGAAACAGCCGCGACGTATGTCACTGAGTGGCTGATGGGTGAGTTTCCCGAAAAGACGCGGCGCGCGCTTGAATACGCCCGCACGCCGGCGGCAGCCGAGGAAGAGCAACAACGGGTAGAGGCCGTCAAGGAAACAGTTGAGGTAAGCAAGGAAAAGGCCACTGGCGGGGCCGAACGATTAGAGCTGCTCTTGACGGAAGAAGAAAAGCAGAAAGATATTATTCGGGAGTACGGCAGGGTATATCTTGAGTACCTGCGCAGGCGCGACCGGATAAAATACGAGTCTATCAAGGCGCTTGCCGGAGACAACGAGGAGCTGCAAAGAGAGCAGGCCGCCAAAGCATTGTTCGGGGCGGTTAATGTAGCTCCAGCGCGTACCCGGCAGGAGCTCGCCGCTTTAGAGTACAGGCAAACCCGCGTAGCAGTGCCAGGCAAGATAGAATGGGAGAACGTGCCACTTGAAGAAAGAGCACAAGAGTTGGAAGCCGCCATTAACAAGATTTACGAGCGGGAAGTAGAAAAAGAGCGTCAGCGACGCGAGAAGCGACGCGCTTCTGAAAAACAGCCTGTCCCTGGACAGACTACCGAAGAACAACCTTCGCCGCCGGTGGCAGCCGCCGAGAAGGTCGAGCCTGAACTTTCCACAGAATACGAATTGGCCGTCGCTGCCCCTGAGGCGGCAGCGCCCGGGCTCGCAGAGCAACAGATTGAGCAAGTCACCAACAATTATCATAACTACACCGTCACCTATGACCACAGTTTGCGGTATTACCCTACTGTCGGCCAGGATGACAGAGGGCCGCCATTCAGATAAGTATAAAAAAAAGGAGTCAATAATGAAGATAGAAATAGTAAACGATTACAGGGGACCGTTGGGGACATTCAAGCCAGGCGAGACCTACGATTTTCCAAAGAAGGTTGTCCAGCGGCTTCCAAAACTTTGTTATAAGGAAGTGCTTCCCCCTGAGGACGCCGACGCGGTAGTGTATGAACTCGGCAGGAAAGCATCTGTCCCCAAGACTGATCTTGCGCAAGAGCCGACGTCTAACACGTTGAGAAAACCTGGACGCTAACTCAGTCAGCGGGTTGATGATAGGGCACGCACGTCCGGGATTCCCGGACGTGCGAAAATAATCAGGCTGTTGCCTGTTGTTTATAGAGTGTTTGAATGGGCTTTGCTGAGATATTACAGGCGCAGGGTTTGGCACCAAAGGTTGAGACGAAGGTCTGTACTAAGTGCAAACAGACTAAGAGCCTATCCTAATAACCCTTGAATGGCCGATATAATCAAAGGCGATGATGCCTTTGAAAGGATTCAGGGATGAAAAAACGGAAAGCAAAGAATAGATACAGGATTTCAGACGAATTATGGGAAAAGATCGAGCC
>DATKVV010000046.1:0-87887 GCA_035529895.1 Sedimentisphaerales bacterium | reverse complement strand
GCCAAAACCATAAGCAGCACAACCGCCGCCGCCGCTATGCCAAGCCCCCCTACTCCGAACATTGCAACCTGTCCGGCTGGTGAAGCCGTGATCTTGTATATGGTGTCAAGGCTTAGCCACGCAAACAGACCCCCGCCGATTACTATGGCTGCAATAATTATGCCGGTGGCAAGACCAGCTTGCTGTGTCGGCAGCTCCGGTGCTGGCGGCTCTGCTATCCGGATCGTAAAGATTACCTCGGCTTGCAGATTTTCGATCGATAGCACTTGATATTCCGGACAATCCTTCAGCCGGTTCTCGATCAACGCAAGCTGTACGGCCCGAACATACGGAGAATCGACGCCGCCGATCACTCGGTAGTGCATTTCGATCACGTCCCCGACTTGCAACGCATCATCTTGGCCGATCTCGGTTTTCATACTGGCTCCGGAAACTCGGCTGGCAATTTGCCTGCCGACTTTAACGCCTGAATCGCCGCCCGCCTGATTTCGTTTTGAATTAGCGTCTCATCTTGTGCGGTTTTGATTTGCTCTGGGTCGATCCAGACTTGGACTTGATCCAAAGCCGCCTTGTCTGCAACCTCGCTGTATGTATACCCGTCCCTTAGCGCGTGTGTCCCTTTCGGTAGCTCCGCCTTAGCTATGATGTGGCCTTGTGAATCGGTAAAAAAGCCAAAGCCTGTTGTCACTTCCAAATTATTCATACACTTATCACCTCATCCGGTATCCACCAAACCGTTGCCACATAACTTGTATACAATTTGTTCACTTGCCAATAATCGCCCTTGCGAACCTCAAAAGTAATAGACGGCATTCCCGCTGGTCCGAGGACGGATACAATCCGCATCGTTGTTGGCGGATTGCTCCCATCGGTGCAGCCTTCGAGGACTGCCAACGTGCCCCCGTCGTCCGCAACGCTCGCGTGAACCTGTCCGTCACTTTCGGCCAGATATGCCGTCGCTGCGTTCTTTGACTGCCACTCTCCAAGCCGCTTACGTGTATCTCTGTGAATCCCACTCATTAACTCCTCGGAATCCAAAAAACAACTAAAACCTTGTCGGCTTTCCAGAAATGGCTTTTTTTAACTTCGCACGCCCCAAAGTTAATGCTTCCGGTACCAGAACCGAAAGAGGTCGCACGCTTTGTTGTTGGGGGATTACTGGCGTCCGTTAAAATCTGTAATTCCGTCCCCGGTGACTCCGCTGAATATGCCGCGACAAAGCCGTCGTTTGCCGCCTGCTGAACGCTCGTGTAACCGTTGGCCCCTGGATTCGTTACCGTAACGGTTTGCCAGTCACCTAAAACCGGCTTGTGGGCTGATACTTGGCTCATTATACCTTGCTCAGATATGCAACGGAAATATCACAATCAACGCTGTTCGATTTTAGTGTCACCGCCGCCGTTAGCGTCAAAACGTGCGAATCATTCGGCTGTACTTTAATCCCTCTTTTGTTCGCCGGATCAACGTTCGTGTCCCCGTACCAAAAATCATTTGCTCCTGTGTTTTGGATGATCAATTCTTTCCTGTCGGAATCCGCGGCGATCGTAGCTGTGTAACTGTTTCCGGCGTTCAATGCGATCTTGGCTGGCGTTTCGATTTTGTTGGCTGTATTGTCAGTAGGTACGACCCCCGCCAAAACAAGCCGATTATCGTAAACGATCCCCGTGCTCAAGGCCACCGTGATCGTTATTTGGGCGGCTGTTGTGTTTTCAAAAATGATATAATCAAAAGTCTTGCCCTGTGGCAACTGGACGGACAGCCCTTTTTTGAGTACGCCCTTCGGCCCGCCGCCGCCGATCGCAACCTTAACCCCGCTCGTCGTGCTGCACTCCAACAGGGTGATAAAACTGTTGTAAGAATCAAGACGCCTTATGCCATTGGCTTCAATCGTCAAATCATAAGTATCAAAAAAAGTGAGCATAGTGTCACCGTGTCAAAACGATTACGGCTAAAAAAGCTAAAACGATATAGGGTAAAAACTTAGTAAAAGACGATGTTTCAGTTGGCTCTTTTGCCTCACTCAATTTTTCACCGAGCTGCTGCGTGCTCGCAAACAAGCCCTGCATCGCTTCCTTTGAAAAACCGATAATTTGACCAATTATTTCTTCATTGGATTGCAGAATATTGCCCAAAGCCGCCGCGACCTCTGGGGGAAACTGCTCTATGTATTGGCCAACCTTGCCCGATACAGTGAGATGCGTTGTAAACGGAAACTGAATATACGATTCCGGTGCAGCAACGATCGCCCCTTCAGAACCTTCAACGGCTGTTCGCTCGTCTTTTTGCGTCGTTATACTTGTTGAATGGCTACCCATTTACTTTTTCACCAACAAAAAAACCAATATCGCCGCAAGGATTACTAATAAAAAGATGTCTGTTTTTTTCTCAATCCCGAACGGCCCTGTGTAAAACATGCCGCTGCTCGTCGAATATGCACTGCTGGTTTCGCCGCCGCCGCCAAAAAGCCCCATATCGCCCAAAGCCCCTGCGACCGGCCCTGCCTCCTGAAGAAAACCTGTTGCCGCCGATAGTAACGGGCCGATCATATACCCCTCAATTTCTGCTTATCACAAAAGCAAGGATCAGGACGCCCGCCCCGAACGCCAATAGATACCAGTTCGGCGTAAACGCATAATCCGACAAGCTCACGTTCGGCGTATAGGATGCCGGTGCTGGTGCTGGTGCTTGAAACTGGATCGTTCTGCCGTTCTGATTTGGCGGATTTAGTATGTCCCTGACCTCGGCAAAGAGGCCAACGCCCTGCTTAACAAGATTGCCTAAGCCCGCCAGCCAGCTATCGTTTGTCTGCGTGCCCTGCGTATCACTAAACAAAGCCATAAAGTAAGCCCTCTAACAAGTCCTTTGCCCTGTGGTGTACGAATCATCACGCAACCGCAGTTGTAAGGCCTCGGACTTCCTCGATCAAAACGGGATAATTGTTTGGCTGCGTGCCCCAGTCGATTTGCTGGCGAAAGGCACTGATCGGGCCGCTCGGCAGATACCCTGACACGTCGTTGATCTGTGCAAAATCGATGTGATACCAGCCCGTTTGATTCGTTCGCCCCGCTTGTCTGAGGATGTGGTTGTTCGCCTCGGCTGCAAGCTCGGCGTATATCTCCTCGCTCTTGTTGCTGATCGTCGCCTTGCAATTAACCGACTTGATCGCCCCGCTGCCGTGCCCGATGTGGATCGCCAACATCGCCTTGTCGTTATCACCAAAGGGCAGGGTGTTCAATTCCTGAACGCCCGTGCTGGCAAAACTTTGCGGATGATACCCGATGCACAGGTGACGGCCTAATTCTGCAACCCGATCCTCGACCTCGCACCAGACCTCGATCGACACCAATGTTGCAACGCCCGCAATCGCAACCTCGATCGTGTAGGATTCCACGCCCTTCATCCCCCACGCCAAAGCCGCCCGATGGATTGCAGGGATCAAGTTAGGCCGTGTGAACGGGATCGGGATCAGACCGGCGATCGTAAACGCCCCGTGCTGGCCGTACCAATACCGCCAAACGTCAAAAAGCTGAGCCGCCGTCGCTTCGATCTTGATGTCTCCATCCAGCCTGATTATGATCTTGCCGACGTCGGCTTCGATTTCTGCCTCGCTCATCGCCGCCGCCGCCGCCTTCCGACAAACAAGATACAAGCCGTGATGCACGCGATCGGCTGGCAGCTGTGCCGTGCAGATCGCTCCGGCTGCAATACCCGTCAAGTTGGCTTGTTTTTCAAATTTCGTAAGCATATAAGCCTCATAAAAAATTCGATTCTGTTTTTGGTTTTTTCCCGCTGTTGGTCGGTTAGATCAAACCGGCGTGAACCACTTTTTGATGCCCCACCCGTCCGGAGTCAAGCGGATCACGAACATCACGATAAAGATCGCGATCGCGGCCTTAACCACAAAATCGGCGTTGGGCAGTTTCGCTTGTAGATTCATAATTTACTCCTTTAAAAAGCCCGTAAAGTTCTCAAAAACCAACAGCAAAACTACCGCCGCCGAAGAAACCACGCAATACGGGCAAAGAAAATTTTTTATTGCCCTTGCCTTACCCCTGGAACTGTGCAAAAGTCGGCGTACCGGTCAACCATTGCTCCCACGCCGCTTCGCTTATCCGGCGACGCCGCCTAACCGCTTCCGATGTCGGCAGATATTTGCCGAGCTCGTTTTGAATGACGGCCCTCATCCGTGTAATGGTTGCAAATTGCGGCAGTTTTCGGAGATCGCGTTTTCGCAAGGTAAGAACCTGTGATTTTTCCTTGCCCGTCAAAATCCGGCCTAAGACCTCAAAAGCAAGTCTGTTGTCGTCGTCCCTTGTCTCCGGATCGGCCGCTAAAACGTCGACAACGATCTTGGCTGTGGATTCGATTCCCATAGGCTTTGCTCCTTTCAATCTCGGCCGGTTTTTTCGCAGTTTTAATTAGAACGGTGCGGGTTCAGGTGGCGGCTCCTCGTTAAATAGAATGTTTTTGAGTTTCGTCGTAACAAGCAAATTCCGCCGCCTGTTGTCTAAGCTCTTGTGGTTCTTATGGCGAACTTCCTTGTCGCTTGGACAGTTCATTATTTCCCGATGCATACGGACGATTTGTGTTTTTGCCCCGTGCCACTTGCCGCGCACAGCGTACCAATTAAAAGCCGACTTCTTTGCGCACCATTTCCACTTGCACAGTTTCTTGAAGTCCTGCTCGTCAACGATCGCAAACATCCCCTGCGTCAACTTGATCCGCCTGCCCTTGCTCCGCTTCGGTTTCATAGGATTCCTTTCCCGTTATAAATTCATCGCTCTCATCCGTCTTTAGTATGTATTGGTATGGTTCCAATCGCTGCAAGAGTTCGCCGATCTCATCCCCTAAGCGTTCTTGCAGATACTTAACGTCCCTGGGTTCGTCCGTCCGAAAAACATAAACTTCATTTGCCTGACTCGTGATAATGCGATCGATTCCGTGAGGGCGTTGCGTGACGCCGACAAAACGTATGTCACGGTGACGGCCTTGTTTCAAGATGCGTTTGAACGCTAACGGTGTTCGCATCGGTTCGGCAAACAGTGACAATTCCTCGACCACAAAAACCAGATTCCCGCACTTATAGACAAGATCGCATATTTCGGCAAATTCCGCCTGCTCGTCGACGGGCCGGTATATCAGCCTGAACGGGCCGCGATAGACCTTCAGCCAAAATGCCTTTAGTTCGTCCAGATTATAGAAAACAACGCCGTCGCTGTAATCGTGGCCTAAAGTGTCGAACATCACTACGCGGTCACGCTCCCTTATCAGGCTAAGCACTTTAACCGTCTTGCCCGATCCGGTCTTGCCGATGATGATCTTGTTGTCAGGTTTTTGCAACATCGCTCCCTTGCCCTGTGTCGGTCTGCGGTTTTGCCGCCCTTGCCGCTTCGATCAGCCTGATCTTTGCGTCCACGATCATCACAAACGCCCCCGCCGCCGAAAGCCAGACCCACGCTATTTCGGGTATGGCGTCGGGAAAATAATAGTCTTGCAACTGTGTTAGCGGCAAGGCTAAGGTATCGGCTTCGGTGTCACTTAGTCGGATTTGGTTCACCTTGACGCGTTTGGCCCAAACAGTAAAAAGCATTTCGACGCCCTGCTTGATCGTTTGATTCGGCTGCCTCGGCAGATTCTTGACTCTGGCCTTTTCGTCTGTCATCCCTGGCGGCCTGCCCGCCCCTGGCCTCGCTCCGCCTCTGCCGTCTTTGCGCTCGGCTTCAGGCGGCGTCGGCGGTGTCACCGCCGCCTCAAAATCCGGATTCGGTGGCTGCTCTGTCGGTGCTGGTGCTGGTGCTGGTGCTGGCCGCTGTGGTGACGGCTTTTTGGTCTGTTTCTTTTTTGCCATTTAGTCGCCCTCAAAGATAAGGTTTATAGACAAGCCCTCGGATTTTCTTTGCCCTGTGGGTTCCGGTGGCGGTGGGATCGGCCCTGCCGGTTCCGGCGGCGGCCCCCCTACCGTTAAATAGCCAAGTTCCTGATCGCTAATAACAACCGCTTCCCCGCCCCTGATCTCAAACGATTGATCGCAAGCCTGACAGTTGACGATTTTTCGCCCTTCAACGTCAATCGTTTCGGCTGGTTTCCTACAATTTGGACAGTTCATAATGTTTTTAGCCCTTGTACTCAATATTTCAAAAGTGCTGGACGGCTTGGCCCGACGCCCTCAGTCCCCGCCGTCCAGCGTGCCTATGGTTCTTATCGATTCCGCAAGTCTGTGTAAATGTTTTCGAAGTCGGCTGCTACCTGGCTGCGTAAATCGTAGATAGCATTGATCAACGCTTTCAAGTCTTGGTGATGCTGCTCAGCGATGCCGCTTAGTAAAATTGCCAAGCCGGTGGCCTGTTTATCCGGCCCGTGCAATAACTCTTCCGAAAGTTGTTCTGCCGCTTCGACTAATTTGGCGGAGCTCGGCTTGTCGGGCCGCTGCTCTGTCGTGGTGGACGTTTCGGCCTTCGGTGTAAATTGCTGCATACCCGCTTGTGGCTCGGTGATGGTGACGCCGCCTGCTGTTTTTTGTTCCATTTGCTTCTGTTGCGTTTCCAAGAGCCTGGCACTCATACTTTTTGCCGGTTCAGGCTGTGACGGCTGCTGTGGCTGGCCTTCTGATTTGTTTTGGTTTGCGTGGTTTTCTATTTTTTCGGTCTCCATTGGTTTCTACCCTTTCGAATTGTTCGGTTATTGTCCCTGTGTCTGCTTCAACCAAATACACTTTCATACTGTTTGGAAATTTCCCCCGCACGCTGCCCTTGTAAGTGATTCTGATCCACCGCCCAAAAAGATGATGTTCGCTGATCACCTGCCAGAGCATTTTTGATAAACGGATTGCAACGCCCTGCTCTTTGCCGGTTCCGTTGTGATACCAAATTTCCGCCGTTCTTGCCCTGTCCGCTCGGTCAAAAGCCTTGCACGGCCTCAACCGGCCTTCAAGCTGTTCGCCGACGATCCTGAACGTGTGGATTGGCAGTCCTTCGCCACAGGTTCCCTTGTGAATAAACTCGTCGCTCTCAAGTTGTTTCTGGACGGCCTCGGCGTTGACTGCGTGCCATTTGCGGTTAGACTTGATGACCCCCTCGTGTTCCATAGGCATACCCTTTCTGATGAAAAATCAGAAGGGATAAGCCCCGGTGTGGTATAGCAAAAAAAAACGGGGAAAACAGGGATTTTCTTTGCCCTGTTCGACTTGGCGTGCTATACTTGCATCCGTGCTCCATCGGAAGCTTATGCCTTCTGATTGGAGTTAAGCCCTGCCCGTTGTGCAGGGCTGTTTTTTTGCTTAGCCGTTCAAGTTAAACCGGCATCCCGCCGATAATCCGAATTTGGCCTGATTAGGTGTTTGCCGAATTTACGAGTTTGAATATATGTTATGTTTCATTCGGCCGTGTTTTTGATTCTTCTGGATTTCTTCGGCGGGCTCGATTCTGTTGGTTCTTCCGGCTTAACCTTTTCTAAGCCAGCAGCCGCACGTCTGCAAGGCGTCCGTTTGGGGATAGGCCCAACCGGCGAGGCTTACGGCTGTCGTGGGGCTGTTCGGAACAAATGTTGGGGGAAATTTACGGCAGAATCCCACGAGGCCTGTTTCGTTGTCTGGGTTTAGTTGCCAGTACTTACAATCGGAACAAGGTTTTTTTAGTGGTTGAGCCATTTGGTAACGTCCTCAGTTAATTGGGTTTTTGACATTTTGGCGAAAGCACGGCTCCGTGGTTGAGATCGGTTCGGAGCGTTGACGTATCCTGCGGAGCCGTAATGTGGATTGTAACGACGGGCGAGCGGGTGTAAAGGGGTAATGGTTAATTATCTTTAGAAATAGTCGGGTGAGGCCGGGCGATAGACAGTGAGGGCGTGGGTGGTGGTATCGGCAAGGTTGTCCCAGAGAGCGGCGGCCCTGTCGAGGAGGCCGAGGTTCTGAAGGACGATTGAAATGTTGATGGTAGCATCGGGGGATGCGAAGTTATTCTCCATGGAGCGTTCGAGGTTTATGAGGGAGGAGGCGAAGCGGAGCTTGTCACAATAGAGCAAGGCGGTTTTGTAGTGGAGTTCGAGGGTGTCTTTGTCGAGGCAGGCGGGCCCGGTGAGCTGTTGTAATGCGAGGTCTTTTTGGCCGGTTTCAAAGAGACAGACGGCTAGTTTGCTTGCGGCGCGGGTATGGGTTGGGTTTATGCGGATGGCGGTCTGGAAGGCATTTACGGCGTCTGTCATGCTGCCTATGCTCATCAGGAGGATTCCGAGTCTGTAGTGCAAATCCGGGTTTTGCGGGCGTCGGTCAATCTGCCGGCGATGGGCCTGGATGACAGCGTGCATGAGTTCGTTTGAATCGGCGTTGTGTGAGCAAAGGTTTTCGTCGAGGCCGGCTTTGAATTGTAAGGCGGCGGTTTCGGCAAATAATAAGGATGTATTTGGCTGAATTGCGGCGGCGAGGGATAACGTTAGGGCGGCGTCCGGGAGCTTGCCGGCGAGTTTCTGGGCAATGGCCAGGCCTATGTAGGCATCCACTATCTGGTCGTTTATCTCGACGGCTCTATTGAATAGCTGTGCAGCAAGCGTATCCTGCTGCATAGCAAGATACTGGGTGCCGAGCTTAATGGTTGCCTCGAGAAAATCGGGACAAAGCTCGAGCAGGTGCTGATATTGGCAGACCGCCTCTTCGGTGATACCGAGCATGCCGAGAATGTCGGCCCGCTTTAGGGCCAGGTCGAGCCTGTCGGGCTGGTCCTGAAGCAGTTGTTCGAGCTGTTCGAGGGCCTCGTGAAGCAGGCCGTCGCGGATGAGCTGGTCGATTTGGTCATCCTGTGTATGGAAATTATCGGGGTGTATAATAATGGCGGTATCGAGCGTTGCGATAGCTTTTGGGTACTGGGCGGCGGCGATGTACAAATGGCCGAGGGTTACGAGCGTTGAAAGCTCATCCGGGGATTCATCTCTCAAAAGCTCATATTCGTGGATGGTTTTTTCGAGCTGGCCGTTCTTGAAGTAGATTGCGGCAAGGCGCTGGCGGGGAAGTTGCAGATAGTTTTTGAATTTGAGACAATCCTGATAGAAGTTAATGGCGTTGGATTCATCGGCGAGTCTCTCATAACAATGGCCGAGGGCGTAGAGGGCCATGGTATTGTTTGGCTGTCGCATATAGACGGAATTGAGCTGCTCGACGGCGTTCTGTACCCGGCACTTTTCCAGAGCGATTGCGGCGGCAGCCATTCGGCCGCGGATGCAGGCGGGGTCGTCGAAGAGGTAGAGCCTTAACTGCTCTTCGGCGGCGTCTATTTTTCTGTGGCCTACCAGCTCGACGATTTTGTTTAGCTTCTGAAGGCGCGGGTCCCGGCTGTCATCGGCGGGAAGCTTAAGCACCTGGAGCCAATGCCATATCAAATCGGCGGTATCGATGGTAATCGCCCTGCCGAGGATTTCCAGCAATCTACTCATACACCCCCCTATCGAACGAATCAGTGTATTATAGATTTCGCAATATTTTCACAACTATCCCGGTGTGAATCCTGTTTTGTTTTCGGCCGCTCCGTCCTGAAAGCTATAAGAAGTATCGACAATTGGAGAGGCTCTGTTAACGGGTGTTTTTGTAAATAGTCGTGTGGAGGCGGGTTTTGGCAGGTGTAAATGGCGATTGTGTGTAATGTAGGGGTTGTTGGGGTCTTAGAGGGTGGTTATGGGGTTTTTACGCCCTGCCGCTGGAGTTTTTATATTTTTGATTTTTTTGTCGCAAAAGCGTGCCGTGCTGCACTATATATTGAGAATTCGAATTCTTAGCGGTGTTCTGAGGTGTCTTATGGGTACAAGCGATGGGTATTACATAGAGCGTTGTTTGGACGGCCACCCGGACGATTTTCGGCACCTTGTACGGCGTTATCAGGCGGTTCTTTTGGCGCATCTGGCGGGTCAGTTGGGCAGCCGGGACAAGGCGGAGGAGGCGGCCCAGGAGGCTCTGGTGCGGGCCTATTTCGGTCTGGTAAAACTGAAGAAGCGGGAGTCTTTTTTTTCCTGGCTGCTGGGAATCGCCAACCGCGTGGCAAAAGAGCAACAAAGGAGCGAACAACGCCGGGTGCAGATGGCCGGAGTGCTGTCTGAGGAGGCACCCGACCCTGAGCTTTCGCAGGATTACGGTCTGGAGAAGGCGGTGGCCGGGCTGCCACCCCCCTACCGGCAGGTTGTGTTGCTTCGATATTACGGCGGCTGTTCGTGCAGCGAGGTGGCCGAACAACTTGGTATGCCGTTGGGGACGGTTACAAAAAATCTGTCGCGGGCCTATGTTATGCTGCGTGATTCGCTGCGGCGACGGGATGAAAGTGAGGTGCGGAAATGAACTGCGCAGAATGCAAAGAACTTTTGGTCGGCTATATTGAGGAATTGTTGGAAGACCGGCAGAAACAGGCAATTGAATCACATCTGGAGGGGTGTCCCCCCTGCCGGGCCGAACTAACACAGTTAACCGGCCTTCGTGAGCGGCTGACGGCAAACGGCAAGGCTTTGGCCCAAAGAAACCTCGAAAATAAGGTCATAGACCGGATTCTTCGCGAGCAGAGCCTCAACAAATTGGGAAAAACGAAAAAAGTTGACAGACAATTTCAGTTATGGAGAAAAATCATGAAAAGCAAAATTACAAAATTCGCTACGGCTGCGGCGATTATCATAGTCGCGGCAATATCAATAACCTTGCTTGATAAATCAGTACCAACCGCTTCAGCTTCCGAGTTATTGAATCAAGCCATCCAAGCAGTTGCAAACATACGCTCAGTCCATATTCAGGCACGAATGAGAACAATACCTCATGACAATTTTGGACTCATAGGACTGAGCTATGACTTCGTTCCTATGAAAATGTGGAAATGGTTAGACAACGAAGGCAGGCTGCAATGGCGAATCGAAAAACCGGGGCGTGTTGAGGTTATGGACAGCAACTCAACAATAATGTTGATACGTCCAAATTACGCAGTCAAAATAGGGCCTCTCCCTGCCGGTAGATATGCATTTGACGCTTGGTGCGGCCATCTCATGGACGTTGATAATCTCCTTGATAGTGAATTGAGAAAAGCACTCAAACACCCGGATGGGGAGATATCTATATATCGGAAAATAGTAAATGGCCAAGAAAAAGTAGTGCTTGAGATATATGCTTCCGCTCAGGGCGATTACACAAACGATTACCTTAGGAACAAGTTTATCTCCGAGTCTGATCACACACGCGTGTACTATTTTGATGCCGAAACCAAACTGCTGACAGGATTCGAGATTTATGTCCATACGGGCAAAGAGGATGTCATCGTCTTCGAGACAACCGCTATAGAATACAACCTGGAAATTGACCCGGCGCTATTTACGTTGGAGCTGCCGAAAGATGTTATCTGGCATGGGTGGCCAAAAGTGCTGGAGAACAACGAAAAATACCAGCAGATGACGCCAAAGGAAATGGCGATTGCGTTCTTCCAAGCTTGTGCAGACGAAGACTGGGACGAATTCTTGAAATTCTGGTCGGCGTCAGCGGTTGACGAGCGAATGAAGAGTTACCTCGGTGGGCTCGAAATCATTAGTATCGGAGAGCCCTTCAAGTCGGGGCTCTATCCCGGCTGGTTCGTACCCTACGAAATCAGGCTGAAGTCGGGTAAGACGAAGAAGTTCAATCTGGCGGTGCGTAACGATAATCCGGCAAAACGGTACATCGTTGATGGCGGGATTTGATAAAGTAAATTAATTAGCGTGAGGATAGACCTCCTCAAGCAGGCCGGGCCGGTTTGGCCCGGCCTTTTTTATATGGTTTTGCGGGTGAAATCCGGTTTCTTTGTGTTACAGGATGGACACAGGGAAAAAAATGATTTTTTTTATACCCGGACGAGTAACTTAGTTGTCTTATAGGCGACAATCGGTTGTCCTAAGCTTAGGAAAGTAACTTATCGATGCTGGAAGACAAGCTAATCATACGTGAGTTTAATCGCGGTAACAGGCAAGCCCTGCACCGAGCGTATGAGAAGTATAAAGAAGACTTGATGACGCTGGCCACGGCTCTTTTATATGACAAGAACGCCGCTGAAGATGTGGTGCAGGATGTTTTCGTCTCTCTTATCAAATCGGCAGCGAGAGGCAGTGCTCCTGCACCTGTACAGTGGGATGAAATTCAAGGCGATTGCTAAATTGTGCCGTGAATCAGTGAACACGGTCAAGGGCCGGTACCGGTACGGCCTGGAGAAGCTGCGGTCACTGTTAAATAGCGAGGTGGCAAAATGAAGTCGGCAGACAACATACGGGAATTGATTAAGGGTCTATGCGTTCGACCGGATGCCGATGCAGACAGGAGAGTTCACGCCGGCATTTCGCAGGCACTGGACGAATGGGAACAGACAAGACAGACTCCAATCAACCACAATATTGGGAGAATTATCATGAAAAGCAAAATAACAAAATTAGCCGCAGCAGCAGTAATAGTTCTAGCCATTATGAACTTATGGCCCAGCAGCCCAGACAGTGGAAAGTGGTGGCTGGCTCCGCCAGCCGCCTGGGGACAGGAAATAATTGAGTCCCTCGAAAAAGTAAAGGCATTGGTTTACAGTCAGCGATCGGTATCAGTCTATGATTATGGTCTTTCGGAAGTGGATGTTGAGTGGGAAAGACGCTTTTGTTCAGAAAACGCTTATCGTTCTGACAGATATGATTATCACACCGGTACGACTGTTGTAAATACTCAGTGGATTTTACGTGAGCCCAATGGTCCCAGCAAATACGAAGTTTCTTTCGAACATCGGTGTTACTTTCAGGAGAAAGCTAATTGGGCACCCTTCTATCCGGAGCAGATGGATTCATTTCGCTGGTATGTAGACCATCTCAAATGGGCTGACCGAATTCTCGATACGAAAATCTTTGAAGGACGTGAATGCGTAGGTTTCGAGATAAACCTGAGTAAATTTAGTGGCTTTCCTGAAGGGCGAATTGCTCGTGTGTGGTTTGATGTGGAGACAAAGCTAGCGGCACGCATTGAAAAACACGGTATCAAGAGTGGCTTCGATGCGGCAAAGACATTGACTTTAATACATGACCAATTTGAATACCACACGGAGGTGCCGGCCCACGTGTTCACTCCACAGATTCCGGAAGGATTCGTCAACGCCCCTCCGGATGATATTCGTGCGGCAGAAAAAGGTGAAATGACTTTTGCCGATGTTCCGGCAGGATTAAGAGACGAAATTGTTGCGGCAATCAAGAATATTGAAACGGTTGTATACCAGCAAGCCGACAGAACTGTATATCTGTCCCCAAATGCCTGGCGGTACGACTACTATTCCGGTGAGCAGCTTCGAAAAACAGAGTGGTATGTCTGCGCGGAGGTCGACACTCAGGAGACGGGTTTTGAAATTGAAGATAAAGACCTGCGGATTGTCAGAACCACTGTCGACTTCGAGAGCCAAACATACGAGGTTTCCGGCTACCCGAGGAGCCGACATCCAATTCACAGGATGTTGTTCCTCGCAGGATTGGTTGACCGGGCAGATCGAATGTTGGAAAACGAGATTATGGACGGAGTTGAATGCATGGGTTTTGAGATAAGCGCCAAGAAGTACGGCGACAATCCGGACAGCATGATACACCGTTTGTGGTTTAATGCAGATACTAAGCTTCTGGTCCGCATGGAATTCGAATGGGACACGGATAGTGCGTCAAAGCAGGAGCTTATGCAGCAATTCGAAAGAGAGCAATTCCAGTGGGATCCGGAGTTGGACGAGAAGACATTCGTGCCAAGGATTCCGGAAGGGTTCGAATTTAAACGGTAGTCTGATAAATAGCGATACACGCGTAAAACCGCGGTGTTGGCAGGCCGGGCCGATTTGGCCCGGCCTTTTTTATGCGCGTTTGGAGGCAAGATAGGAGTCTTGTGCCCCCCTGCTGGCAGATATGGCGAAAAAGTCTGTTTTTCCTTATACTAAAACCGGTGTCGAAATCGTGATATAGATGACGGACGATCGTTCGCAAGACCAGTCAGGCCGGTCACAGATGATTGAAGACGAAGTTCTCAAGTTGAGATTTAAGTGCGGCAGCCGGGATGCGCTGGAGCGGATTTACGGAAAGTATCAGGATTATTTGCTAACGTTAGCGATGGCTCTTTTAAATGATGTAAGTGCTGCCGAAGACGTCCTTCACGACGTGTTTGTGTCGTTTGCGGAATCTGCGGAAAGCTTCAAGCTGCGGGGAAGTCTTAGGAACTATCTGGCAATCTCTGTCGTTAACCGGGCCCGTGACCGCCTCAGGGCAAAGCAGCGACGGCCCGTGGTCGGGCTGGATGAAGCGGGTTTGATGAGTTGTGGTTCAAAGGGGCCTGACCAGGCGGTCATCTGCAGCGAAGAATCTCGCCGGTTGGCCGACGCCATAGAGCAAATTCCCCACGAGCAGCGCGAGGTGATAGTTTTGCACATCAAAGGCGGCATGAAGTTCAGGGAAATAGCGAAGCTGCAGAATGTTTCGGTGAATACGGTTCAGGGCCGGTATCGGTACGGGCTGGATAAATTGCGGTCCGTCTTGAATGGTGAGGTTGAAAGATGAGCGAGAAAGAACATATAGAAGGAAGAATCAGGAAGCTGCACTTCGAGGCGGGCGCCGCGCTGCACGACCGGATTCTTAGAGATGTACTGAAGGCCCATGATAAGTCCAAGAATATCAAATCGGCTGTAATGCAGCCTAATGTATGGAGAATAATCATGAAAACCAGAATTGCAAAGGTTGCTGCTGCGGCAGCGATAATAGTTGCGGTGGGGCTGACGCTGACAGTCTTTGACAAGTCGCTATCTTCAGCCTATGCCATCGAGCAGACCATTGAGGCCATGCGTTCTATCCACTCAGTGCACGCATATTGTACCGATTGGGACAACAGTAAGGGAGAGACCTGGGTCCAGATTGACCCTGAGACGGGCCAGGAAGAGTATTATCACGCGGATCAGGGCAATCTTCTGATTGTGGGGACCCCCGAGGCAACCTATTACTACTACAAGGACAAAAATCTTGTGAGAATCCGAGACGAGTATGTTCCGGCGTCCGAAGTACGTTTTTCCCGGTTTTTTGAAGATATGGTCAAATGGATCCAGCAATACCATGGTGAGCTTTGGTTCTATTTCGAATTTGATGAAGGACTGCAAAAGGAAGTGATCATGGTTCACGGGTCTATTCCCACCCAAGGAGACATTGAGGAAAAGGAGTTTGTTGTCCGCGTTGATCCCCGAACCAAATTGGCCATTAGTTTAGAAATGATTAAGTGTGGACCCGGCGAAGGGGTCAGAAGCGTAGATCGCGTAGAATACAATGTGACTATACCGGAAGGAATATTTGAGTTTACGATCCCGGACGGGGCGAAAGTGGTTTATGAGAAGAAGGATGAGGGGGGAAAGTAAATTCAAATTAAAGATAGCAGCATCAAACTCAACGTTAAAAATACTGTCCAGCCGGGACGTTGGGAGATTATTGGCGGCTTCCGCGGGATTTAAGAATTCACTCCAATTATATAATTCCACATTTCCCGTAAGAAGTCGTGCAAAAGAGTTCGATGATGAAAGGAGAACTAAATGGTCTATAGAAAATGCTTAGCTGTCCTGTTTGTCTTACTGTTCGTAAGTTTCGCGGTTTCAACTGCAGAGAAAGGGGATGAAATTCGTGTTCCTGATTGGATACAGTCTGAGAAAGCCCTTAAAGTTTCGCAAATCCCCGAAGATGACTATGCGTATTTAGTTGGCTGGTTAGATAAGAATTCAAATTCTCCCGAGGATTATGTAATCGATCTTTTTGAAAAGCACCAAATCGTTATTTTCGGCGAGTTCCATAATGTCAAAGAGCACAAAGATTTCGTCATTGATCTGATTCCTCGGCTGTACCATGAGGCCGGTGTACGATCTATCGGTTTGGAAGTCGTCCGTCACACCGACAACCAGCGGTTGAAGGAACTGGTTACCACCCCAAAATGTGATCGGGAAGACACTTTGCAACTCGCAAGAGACCAACTTGCACACGAATGGAACTCGAAAGAACATTGGGATATTATTGAAGCGGTCTGGAGGTTGAACAAAAGCCTTAAGCAAAATCAAGAGAAGATGCAACTATTTGGACTGACACCAAATTTTAACTGGACTGAATTTTTCATCAATACAAAGACTAAGCCCGAAAACTCGCCGGAATATAAAAAAGCGATGAAAATGGGTCTCGCCTTTGACCCAACAATGGCAGAACAAGTAGAAAAGAAAATTATCGAGAAGGGCCAAAAAGGACTTGTCTTTGTCGGCAGATGTCACGATTTCACCCACTATGAATTTCCACCAGAGGTGAATTTTGGACGTCCTATTATGGGGAATCTTCTATACAAGAAATATGGGGATCGAGTTTTTCAAGTGTGGCTGGCGAGTGGTTGGCTTCCTCCATTTGAAGGAGTTATGAAACTAAGAGGACATAAACCAGCAGGCTTCGATCTTTATGCATCGCCCTTTGCTAATATCCTCAGTCCTCCCAATTGGGATGCTCCCGAAGTCCCTTTATCGAAGATTGCTCGTGGGTATGTCTATTTTGGGCCAAGGGCCAAGTTGCACAAAAATACGCCGATCAAGGGCTTTGTTACCGACGATATGTTCAAAAAATACAAACAATACTATGAGATTGATTTCGGACGAAAATTCAAGAACGCTCAGGAAGTAGATGAACACTTCCAGAAGCATAGGTTTCCTAAGCCTTAAATGCCCGCGAAAAAACTGAACAACACTCATGAAAGGAAAACAAAATGGTCTATAGAAAATGCTTACCTGTCCTGTTTGTTTTACTGATAGCGTAGTACCAACAGGCCGGGCTTGGGTTTTTAGCTCGGCCTTTTTTATTCGGTGGTTGGTTTTGTCACTTGGGCCTGTTTTTCGATTTCGCTTAAGTAAGCCAACGTTCGTTCGAGCTTGTCGCTGAGGTGTTTTAACTTGAGCATGGTTTTGACGCGGGTCAAGAGTTCGAGCTTGTTTATGGGTTTGCTCAGAAAATCATCGGTGCCGGAATCGAGGGCGCGTTCGATGTCGCCGTATTCGTTGAGCGCGGTGACCATTATCACGGGGATGTCGCTGGTTCCGGGGTCGTTTTTTACTCGCTTGCAGACCTCAAAGCCGCTCATTTTAGGCATCATGACATCCAGCAGAATCAAATCGGGCGGCTGTCTGGCTATAATCTGCAGGGCTTGGAGGCCGTCGTAAGCGGGGACGGTTTCACAATCTAAATCCTCAAGGTATGCCTGGAGCAGCTCAAGATTCTGCTGATTATCGTCAACCACGAGGATAACGGGTGTTTTTTCCTCTTCCGTTGTCAGTTTCTGTTCTTTCATTCGAGGTTACTCCATAACTGCCGGCTCAAGATTCGCCCAAAGCCTTCAGAATCGCCGTACAGAATGCGGGCAAATCATCGGGCTTGCGCGAAGTAATCAGGTTGCCGTCAACAACGCATTCGGCGTCAATATACGCGGCGCCGGCATTTTTAATATCGTCCTTAATGGCCATAAAGCACGTGGCTTTTTTGCCCCTGTAGATATTGGTACTGCACAGCAGCCATCCGCCGTGGCAGATAGCGGCTATGATTTTGCCCGCGTTGACCATATCGTTGGCGAACTTTATGACGTCCGGGCTTCTTCGCATAAAGTCCGGGGCGAATCCGCCGGGCACAATCATACAGGCATAATCCCTGGCGGCGGCTTTCTTAGCCGCGATGTCCGAGACACACGGGTACCCTTGCCTCGAATGATACTCCTTCTTTGCCTCGGCTGCAACGAAATAAACGTCGAAGCCTGCTTCCTTGAGCCGATAGTAAGGAAACCAGACTTCGAGAACCTGGTACATTTCATCGACCATAATCGCTATTTTTTTTGCCGCCATTTTCTTGCCCTCTTTTATACTGTTACGGCACAGAAGATTTCACGCTGATCCATTTTTGGACTCGTCAAAGATGTTTTGCGTTCACAGCCAGAAAATTTGTCGTTCTGAACTGCTCGTAAAACTCACTGTAGAACGGTATAGGATAAAGATACCCGGACGGAGTTATGCGATGCAAGCGGAAATTGCGGTGGTTGAAGAAGTAATAGAAATCCTGAAAAAAGGTTCGGGTATCGATGTTGCAGCCCCCGAACTCGAAACTGACCATCTTTATGCGTTCTTTGTCGAACATATCCTGGGCGCCCTGCAAGACATCGAGTTCGTGCCCTTCCACATCTATCTTCAAGAGGTCTATGTGTTGGATGCGCTTTACGGAGCAGTAATTGTCAATTCTGTCGATTTGGACTTTTTCGGAGTGGGCGAAGTCAACGCCGAGGTGAGCCAAATTTCTTCTGGTCAAGGAAGCACCTCCGGAGCCGGGGGAATCGGCGAACAGGTCGAATTCTCCCTTTTCTTTTCCTAACCCGAGGTTGTTCAGCACCGCATGAGGATTCTTGTGAAGCTTGTGCGCGAGCGCTTCGAATGCGGTCCTTGAAGGCTCAAAGCAATGAACGGAAAAAGACACGTCATTTTTGAAAGATGATAGTACCAGTTCCGTGAAGTCGCCTTTGTTGGCCCCAACATCGAAGATACAGTATTCCGGGCCAGGGAGATTGCTGACCTTTTTGAGGACGGCAAATTCGCCGCTGTTTCTGACCGAACCGCCAGCGCCGATGCCGGCTGACCTTTGGAAGGACTTGATTCTCTTTTCTATCATACGCTGCGAGAATTCGGTACCGCAAGCTATTGAAGCGACTTTTCTAACAATGTTGGGCCTCGACATACTTTCACCTTTCGCATACTGTTCATAGGTCCTGTTCTTTGGCATTATATGCCCCGCGTAAGACGCCGGCCAGACCGAATTGGTCTAATTCGGCACCCGGCAAAGGCGCTTACGATGTTTGCAACCACTATTTTTCCCGCGGGCGGTTTCTACTTTGTTTCGGCCGCCAGCATTAAGGTTTTTAACCAGGCCAGGTTGAAAGCGTAATGGTTCCAGCTACCGATAAGATGGATAACGCCGTCGGGGGTTTGGATGCCGGTCATATAGCCTTTCGGCTCGGCGCTGGCAGGACTCATTGTGAAGGGGCGGCCATCCATGGCTTTAGCCTCGCTGACGGTGCGGCCGTCATTGACCAGCCGGCGGATGGGCCAGGTTTCGCCCTGGTCGAAACTGAGGGCGGCGTAGAGGCCTTTGACCTTGCGAAACTGGCCGGCGGCATCGGTAATGGTCATATCCTTTGCGAAGGAGGCGAGGAACAAAGGCCCTTCCCTGAGGCGGAGCAGGACGAGTCGCTGGCCGCCGCCGATAGGCTGCAAACCGCTGGGCTGACAGGTCCAGGTCCGGCCCATATCGTCCGAGATGCTTTTGGGCATTCGGCCATCGATATCGCTGTGTCGACCGAGGGCTATCAGTCGGCCGTTCTCAAGTTGGGTGACGCCAGCGTGGATGCCGGCAATTCTGCCGGGCGGTGTGGTCCAGGTTTGACCCCTGTCGGGACTTATCCATATCGCACTGCCGCGTCCGTCTTTGTGCCAGGGCCAGTCGGAGGTAAACAGGAGATAGCCTTCACGAGTAACGAGGGACGAGGCTATGGGCTGGTTGGATATGCCGCGGACGGGACTTATCAGACGGGCCTTGAACCATGTAACGCCGTTATCTTCGGAGGTGCGCATAATGAGGGCGAGGTTCTTTCTGTAGTTGGCTGCGACGGACAGGCCGTTGAAATGATAAAGAGTGCCTTGGCCGTCATTGAGCATTGCCGGAGCATGGTCATTGCGGTCGGGCGCATCCCAGAATGGTGCAGCATCGTCCCACTCTTCGGCCCCCAGCCGCAGGCGGGCGGCCACTATGCAAAGCTCGCGGCCCCGCTCGCTGTTGCAGGAATACCAGATGGCGAACAGGTCGCCGTTATCGCACCAGGTGAGGGCGGGGTCGTGGTTGTGCCGTGAGAACATCGGGCCGTTCGAGTTCGGGGGTATTTTCACGTATTGCTGTGGGCCGGTGAAATAGGGTTTGGCCGGGTCGGGGCCTCTGGCCCAGTTGTGGACCTGGTTTTTGACGTCTTTGGCCCAGAGTTCCGGCTGGGATGGCGGCGGGAGGGGTTCGGTATCGGGCAGTTCGCCGAGCACCACCCGAAAGCCAATCAGCCAGTGCTTGTCATCGGGCAGAGCGCCGTGACGGTTGGCGGAGCGGAGATATTCGACGTCGGTGTTGTGGCTGCCGCTGCGCGTTACTTTGAAGTCGCCGTCGGACCGCCCTACCGGGTCGGTCTGCTCGCCCTCGGCATAGGGACCATACCAGTCGTGGCACCATTCCTCGACATTGCCGTGCATGTCGCAGAGGCCCCAGCGGCTGGCGGGGGTCCGGGCGACGGTCAGGTCGACGGGCACAGGCTCCTCGGCGCGTTTTTGGGACTTGAGATACACTTCGGGCAACTCGTCGCCGGTATAGTACGGCGAGGTTGTGCCGGCCCGGCAGGCGTATTCCCATTCGGCCTCGGTGGGCAAACGATATGGTTTGCCCTCCTTCTTTGAAAGCCACCGGCAGAAGTTTGCGGCGTCGTTCCAACTGATGAAACCGGCCGCTTCATTGTCATTCTTGGATAATCCCCTGCTTCCGCGATATTTTATGTGCTCGGGGTCGAACATCTCATATTGGGCGTTGGTTACCTCGGCGGCGGCCACATAAAAAGGCTTTGTGATGTTCACCTTGTGGACAGGCTGCTCGTCAAAGTCACCCCCCTGCCGCTGACCCATCATGAAGGCACCCGGCTCGATGCGGACAAGCTTGATACCAACGGTGTTGGTGAATGTTCTTTCTTTGGGCATCTGGGCAGCGTGAGCGGGGGCGACGGCTGTTAATAGGATTAAGATTGCGGTAACGTTCAGGCTGTGCTTCATCCTGTGTCTCCTTGGCGGTGTGAGCCTGTCATTTTGAGTCACTGAATTTTGCGGGCGTTTTGAGCCAGGTCAGGTTGAATCGGTAGTGCAGGCCGCTGGAAATAAGGTGTATAACATTGTCGGGCGACTGAGTGACGGCGAGATAACCGAGCGGCTCGGCGTGTGTGTCGTCCATAATGAAATCCTGGGTCCAGGCCTGGCCGTTTAATTTTCGGGGTGGCCCCCCGGCCGTAACCAATTTTCTAAGGGGCCAGGTCATACCCTCATCGAAAGTCACCGCCGCGAACATACCGTAGACTCGGCGTTCAGTTCCGGCGGCGTCCATAACGAGAATACCTTTTTCGGAGAGGGTTCTGGGTCTCGGCTGGTCGAGGATGACAGGCTCGAAATCGGCAGTGTCGGTAAAGCCGACATAAAGGATGGAGCCTTCACGGAGTCTGAGCAAGACGGCTCGCTGTCCGCCGCTGATTGGCGGCAAGTCGGTGGGCAAATAGGTCCAGGTCTTTCCCATATCCTTTGACAGGCTCATAGGCGTGCGGTCGTCGATTGGTTTGCCTCGGCCGAATGCCATGAGGGCGCCGTTGGCGAGCTGAACGACCGGCGCGTGGGTGCCGCGTATATTAGCTTCATCGTGGTTGTCAGTGACCATCTGCCAGGTCTGGCCTTTGTCCCGGCTGAGGTAGAGGCCGGTTCCGCCGGGGGCGTCGGCGGGGAAGATTAGGTGGCCTTCCCTGGTCCTGGATATACCCATGTGAGCGATGTAAGGGCCGTGTTCCGGGTCAACGAGGCGGGGGTACGACCAGGTAGCCCCGCTGTCGGTGCTGATGCGCTGGGTGAGGGCGAGCTTCGACCACCAGCCATCTGTGCCAAGGCCGTTGAGGTGGAATATTCTTCCGTTTCCATCGTTGTAGAGCGCGATGCCGTGCATATTGCGGTCACGGGCGTTGAAGAATTCGGACGCCTCGTCCCACTGGCGGGTTTTTCTGCGAAAACGGGCGGCCACAACGGCCACTTCCCGGCCTCGTTCGCGGGCACAGGTAAACCACGCCGCCAGCAGGTCGCCATTGTCGCACCAGGTGATGCTCGGCAAATGGTTGTGGAAGAAGAAGGGGACGGACTTGGGTTTGTTCGGTTTGCGAACGAAGGGGATGGGGCCTTCGAAATATGGCTTGGCTGCATCGGGGCCTTTTGACCAGTCGCAAGGTTTGCGGCTGACGTTGCGGGCGTTGAGGGGAGGCGGCACCTGCGGCAGAGGTTTGGCGGCGGGCAATTCGCCCTGTACCACGCGAAAACCGATGAGCCAGTGTTTATCTTCGGGCAAAGTGCTCATGCGATTGGCGGAGCGCAACGACTTCAGGTAGACATTGTGGCTTCCACCTCGCACGACCTTCCACAAACCGGTCTTGCGGCCGACAGGGTCGGTCTGTTTGCCCGATTCGTAAGGACCGTACCAGTCATAACACCACTCCTCGACGTTGCCGTGCATATCGTACAGGCCCCAGGCGTTCGGCGGCGTGACAGCGACGCGGGTCGATACCTTATCAGGCCGGCTCTTGTGCTTCTGTGATTTTTGATAGATTTCCGGCAGGTCGTCGCCGGTATTGAAGCGCGTCGTGGTCCCGGCGCGACAGGCGTATTCCCATTCCGCCTCGGTAGGCAAACGATAGGGCCTTTTGTCTTTCTTCGAAAGCCATTCACAAAAAGCCACAGCCTCGTGCCAGGTCACATTAACCACCGCTTCGTCGTCTTCGTTCGAGAGTCCCTTTACGCCGCGGAAGCGGCGGTGATTCGGCTCAAACTGTTCGTACTGGGAGTTAGTCACTTCGGTTGCGGACATGTAGAAGGGCTTACTTATGATGACCTTGTGCACGGGCTGCTCATCGAGTTCGCCGCCCATAAACTGTCTGTCACCGTAGGTCAGAGTAATACTCTTGCCGTCGGCCTCTCTGTCCTGCCCCATCATGAAGCTGCCCGCCTCGATGCGGACAAATCTCATACCTGTGGAATTCGCGTATTCCTTACCTTCCGAAAGCGCAAGCGCCTGCCCACAACATACAAGCGAAGTAATCACTGTCAAACCCGTTATCTTTGCCGAGCAGCTCATATTCAACGATCTCATTTCTTCCTTTCCCTGCATCAATTACTTTTGATTGCCTTTGCGAAAAGCAATTCATCTTCGTTCAGAGGGCCAATTGCGCACCTCTGCGCTCAACAATTTTGCGGACGTCGGCGGGTTCAAGCTGTCGCGGGTCACATCTTTTCTGCGTGCTCATCGCGGCGGTAATACCCGCAGCCTGGCCCATCATCGAGGCGGACGTGCTCACTCGGGCGGAGGAAAGAGCGAGCTGGTCTGCTGAGAAGCACCGCCCTGCCATCATCAGGTTCCTGCCGTCCCTCGCAATGAGACTTCGGAGCGGAATCTGATATGGAGGAACCTCTCTGTCGCTCTTGGAAAGAATGTACGTTCTCTTGTCGTCATCGGGTTTATGGGCGTCGAGGTAAAATGTCCCGCGGGCCACACCGTCTTCGAAGGCTCGCCCGGCCCGCAGGTCCTCCACTTTTAGGACATAGTCCCCCACTATGCGACAGCCCTCTCGAATACCGATTATCGGGGAACAATGGTCGAGCAGCCATGGTTTCTTCTCGATGCGCTGATAGTAGTCGAGCACCTCCATCATTCGGCGGCGGGCCCGAATTTCCGCGCCCGTAAGGCTCTCGGTGTCGGTCGAATCAAACATTGGTATCTTTATCTTCAGCGCGTTGCTGCCGGGACCGTTGGGCCATTTGCTTGTCATAGGCAAATCGTTTTTTGAACGGACCGGCTCGAACCAGCCCTCCGGCAATTGTGGCCGCGCGTGCTGCGGCTCCACGTGGCGAACAAAACACATCATCGACATAGGCAATTGCAGGTGGTCCTGCCAGCGGCCCTTCATTATCTCGAAACCCGCCGCCCGTGCGACATCGCCGTCGCCGGTGCAGTCTATGAATTGGCAGGCACGAAGGGCTTGCGGCCCGGATTTTCCGCAGATGATGCACTCGGTAATCCGGCCATTCTTGACGCGAACATCCACGAATCGCGTGTGCAGCAGAAGCTTGACTTTGCGGCGCAACAACAACTCCTGGAGCACAATGGCCAGAATCTCGTGGTCGAAAACCGTCTCAGGCAGCGAAATGGCCCCAAACTTGGCAAGGTCCGCGAGGATTTCGTCGAAGACTTCGCCCTGTCCGTGTACCTGACCGCAGAAGTTGGCCACGCCGCCGGATGTCATATTGCCGCCGGTGACGGCGAAACGTTCGACCAGTATGACCTTTGCGCCGGAGCGGGCGGCGGCGCACGCGGCCGATACGCCCGCAATCCCGCCTCCTATCACGGCTACATCGGCCTCATAACGGACCGGTATTTGTCTGCTCCAGTCTATATGAGAAATTGACGAACCGGGTTTGGCAGCCGGGGAGTGCCTTTGGACGGCCTCCTGACCGGCGGCATGGCTTGATGCGACCCAGCCGGCGGCAGCCGCCGCCAGCTTAATGAATTTACGACGTTTCATCTTCCGATTCCCTCAGGCAATTTGATTCCTATGCCTCTCTATGAATTCACGAATCTCCGGCCGGATATAAATTTTTTCGATATCGATAACCCTGGCGACGGCTTCGGCACAAAGCGCCGCCATTTCTGAGGATGCGGCCTGGGTATCGACGAAGAAAATGTTCTCGCCTTTTACGGTGCAAAGCCCCCCGCCGTTTCCGCCGAGCGGCTCATTGCGGATAGCCACGCCGTTGGCCTCAAGCAGCGCCAAGAGCTCTTCTAAAATTCTCTGCTGGTTCATTGGTTGTCCGTCGTATTAGGCATATCGTATTGCATCCGGCCTATTCGTAATTTCCTTCTGTTGCGGTTGTTAGGCTTTCACCACCCATAGGGGCTGTCTATGAAATATCCATTACCTTTGCTCAAGAACAAACGCGGCAAAAGTCGATATAACTACTTGTAAGCCAACGGCTTCTTGTATAATAACCGGTACCCGAAGAGGCAATTTTATAACGGGAGCCGACAGTTGACAAGTATTATCGAAAAACGTGTTTGTCTTCACAGGCACGCGGCATCGCAGCAGCAGGAAAACGAGGCGTTGAAGTCGCAGATAAGCGGGCTTCAGGCTCTTGCGAATATCGGCACGGCCGCGTGCATGATAGGGCATGAGATTAATAATCTGCTAACTCCGGTGGGCAGCTATGCGGCCCTTGCGCTTAATAATCCCGACGACAAGCTGCTGGTCGAGAAGGCGCTTCAAAAAGCAGTTCGAAATTCTCAACGTGCTTCGAAGATTATGGACAGTATGCTCACGCTGGCAAACGGGCAGGCACAGCAGAAGAAAAGCACGCGGATTATTGTTTTTGTTGAGGAGGTTTTCAACTGTCTGGGGCGGGATTTCGGGAAAGATAAGATAACGGTAAATATTGAAATTCCCGAGGAGGTGAGGGTTTGGGGGGCGCCTGTTGAGATTCAGCAGGTTTTTATGAACCTGATTCTTAACGCGCGCGATGCGATGCAGCTGGTGGGCGGGGTTTTAACCATCAAAGCTGAGGAGGCCGCGGATGTGGTTCGGATAGAAGTCAGGGATACGGGCTGCGGGATTGAGCCAGGCAATCTGAAGCAGGTTTTTGAGCCGTTCTTCAGCACGAAAACAGACAATAAATCGCCATCTCAACATGCGGGCGCCGGGCTCGGCCTTGCCTTCTGCAAGAGGGTAATAGATGCTCACGGCGGCTCGGTTTCGGTAGAATCCAAATCGGGCGAGGGAACGAGATTCAGAATAACCCTGCCGAAACGGCAGGCAAATTGATACGGGAAAGTGGCTCAAAACACCGGCCATATCGTTTTGATGTTGCTGTTGCTGGCGTGCTCGGCGTTTTTCTCGGGGGCGGAAACAGCTTTTTTCAGCCTTTCGCGGAGGCAGAGGAACCTGTTGCAAAAATCAGGGCACAGACTCCAGAGTCTTGCCGCCGGTCTGCTGAACAACCCGAGCCGACTGCTGGGGTGCCTGTTGTTCGGAAATATGACGGTGAACGTTCTGTTTTTCGCGATTGCGAGCGTTCTTACGACGAGGATTGGGCAACAAGTCAGCGTGACGGCGGCGGCGGGTGCGGCGCTGGTTAGCTTTGCCGTGCTGGTATTGTTCGGGGAGATAGTGCCGAAGTCGCTGGCGTACGCCAATTCGAAGGCCTTCAGTGTTGCGGCCGCGCTGCCGGCCGTGGTGTGCGTGCGGGTTTTCGGGCCGATTGTTTATATATTCCGGTTTGTGCTGGTGGAGCCGGCGCTTCGGCTGGTGCTGGGTCCGGGCAAGCATCCCAAGCCGATAACTACAGGTGAAATCAAGTCGCTTATCGAGCAGGTTTGCAAACGGGGCCTGCTCAGCCTGGATGAGAATAAGCTTCTGGGCGAGATTATCGAACTGGGTTTTCTCAAGGTTCGACATGTTATGCGGCCGAGGGTCGATATGGCAGCGTGTGCAGCAACGGCGTCGTACCAAAAAGCGGTTGAAATAATGCAGAGAAACCATCTGACCAAGCTGCCTGTATACGCGGGGAAAATGGACAACATAGTGGGGCTGGTTCATTTGCGGCAGCTTTTGCTTCGGCCGGGGACGCCGGTGGACAAACTCGTTCAGCAGGTGCACTTTGTCCCGGAACAAAAGACGGTCGAGTCTCTGCTCGAATTCTTTCGCACTACACACAGCGACATAGCAATAGTTGTCGATGAGTACGGCGGCATTGCAGGCTCGGTGCGTCTGGAGGATATTGCCGAAGAGCTGCTTGGGCCGATTGAGCCTCCATGCGGAATCGAGCCTATCGAGCTGATAGGTCCATTCGAGTACCGGCTGGCGGGCGGTCTGGCTGTTCGCGAGTGGGCGGAGGTGTTCGGTATCGAGGCGTCGGAAAGCAGGTTTTCCACGATCGGGGGGCTGGTAACGTCGCTTCTGGGCAAGATACCGAAAAGCGGGGATGCGGCGTATTGGAACAATTTGAAGTTTACTGTTGAGCGAATGCATAAGCACCGAGTCGAAACGGTAATACTAACTGTGGGGCCGATGCCAAGAAATGGTCAATAGCATAATCCTGACAGCGGCAGCGGTTGTTTTCATTGTTGCGGCGGGTTTGTTCGCCGGCGCTGAGACGGGGATGTACCAGCTCAGCCGGCTGCGGCTGCGGCTCGGCATTGAGAAGAAGCAATTGTCATATATCATCCTGGCCAAGGCGATGGATGACAGTCCCGGTTTTCTTCTTTCGATGCTGATAGGCACAAATCTCGCCGAATATTTTGCCACGGGTATTGTTACGCTAATGCTGCTGGGCAGGACAGGGGGCGAGCACACAGCCGAGCTGTTTGCAACATTTATCACAGCTCCGACGCTATTTGTATTCTCGGAACTGGTTCCCAAGAATATTTTCTTTTACCGTGCCGACTCGCTTATGCCCTCGCTTGCAACGGTCTTATTTGCATTCAGGGAGCTGTTTACGTGGTCCGGGGTGGCGCCGCTGCTCAAGTTTTTATCCCGCGGCTTTGTAAAATTAACAGGGACGCCTTTATCGGCTGAAACAGTAATATCGGATGCGCGGGAACACCACATCAAGGCAATTCTGCGGGAGACACGAGAGGAGGCGTTCCTGAGCCCTGTACAGACGGAGATAATCAACCGGGTTGTGACTATTCAGAACATTCGGATAAGGTCGGTGATGACGCCGATTAACAAGGTCCAGATGGTCGCGCGAAATTCTGATAATTCGGTGCTGTTGAACATATTGGAAAAGTGTGCCTTTACACGTCTTGCGGTTTATGAAGGTCAACCAGCCAACATTGTGGGTTTCATAGATATTTATGAAGCGCTGACGTCAGGAGGGGAATTTAGGGATTTACAACGTTTCATAAGGCCGATCCGCGAGCTTTCGGCAGATACACCGGTTATCGAGGCGATGAATGTTATGCAGCGTGAAAACCAGAAAATTGTTTTGGTTACGAGGGCCGGCCACGCCGGCCGGGAAAGGCCCCTTGGCATCGTAACCATGAAAGATTTGGTCGAGGAGGTAGTGGGAGAATTGGCCGAGTGGTAGGGTAACGGCCATGCTGAAGGGGCAGGCCCAGCCGTCGGACGGTCTGGCAAAGGAGGAAGATTTTCGAGCATTTCAGCCAAGCACGCCCGCTTTTGCGGTGCAACGCCAAGAGTTCTTTGGTGCGTCGAAGACGGCAGATGGAGAGTTCTTTGCAGCCTCATAGCTGCTTTGGACAGGAGCAGGGGTCGGGGGAGCGAACGAAGACGGCCAACGCGTAAGAGAGAAAAACGATGCGTGTGCTGGCAGAAAATCTCTTGATTTTTGCCGGGCGTCCGCTTATTATAATTTAATTATGCTAAGTGGCCGGGAAATTCTTCCCAACGCTGGGGTGTTCGAGTAGAAAAGCGATTTTCTATGCTCGGTAGAAATAAGACAATCCTGCTTGGCGCGATTATCTTGTTCGGGTTGTATGCAACCCATCTCTGCGACTACCTCTTCTTGTCTGCTCCTGCAAAAGCATTCCCTGTCACCGCGGCTTCCGCTGTTTTTATGCTGACCTGCAGCCGGCACCAACCCGTGCATAGATGCTGTCGGCGCCATTTGTATATTGGCTGCTTGCTTATTTACGGCGCCGAACCGGTCCACACCCCGACATATCAACTGGTGCAACCAAAGAATTGGAGGGAACTGAGATGGAAAGGAGCATGAGAAGGACGGGAGTGGATATTGTGGGCGATGTTCCCTGGGGGACGCACTTCTGCCAGTTCTATCAGAGCAAACAAGATTTGTTGGACACATTAGTACCGTATTTCGAGGCCGGACTGAAAGACAACGAATTCTGCATGTGGGTTACTTCGGAACCTTTAGCGGTTGAAGACGCTCGCAGAGCGTTGAAGAAGAAAGTAAAAAAGCTGGAGGACTATGTCAAAAAGGGGCAAATAGAAATTCTCGACTACAGCCAATGGTACAGCAGGTCGGGACGTTTTGACGCCGACGAGGTGCTGCAGGGCTGGGTAAGAAAGGAGAAGCAGGCGCTTGAGAACGGATTTGACGGGCTTCGCCTCACGGGCAATACTTTTTGGCTTCAGAAGAAAGACTGGGCGAACTTCACCGATTATGAGGCTGTCGTAGACAGTGTCATAGGCAAATATCGGATGCTGGCCCTATGCACGTATTCGCTTGATAAGTGTACGGCCTCAGAAATCCTGGATGTGGTTGGCAACCATCAGTTTGCTTTTGTTAAGCGCGAAGGCAAGTGGGAAGTTATCGAAAGCACCGGGCACAAGAAGGTGCGGGCGGAAAGAGAAAGACTTCTGAAGGCCGCTGAGATTACCAAAGAGGGTATGCTTATTACGACTGCGGATGGGAAGATTGTCTACGCGAATGAGTCTACTGATAAACTTTTTGGCTACGCAAAGGGTGAACTAATCGGACAGTACGTTCCAATCTTAAACGCAGGGCCGAGACCTGAAAAGACTTCGAGAGACTTTATCAAGGCTGTAAAAAAGCACGGCTTTTGGGAAGGAGAAGTTAACAACAAAAAAAAAGACGGCGCGGAATTTACAACGCATGCGGTAATAAGCACAGTTAAGAATAAAGACGGCGAAATATCGAACTTTATTTGGACTCAGTGCGATATCACCGAGCACAAGCGGGCGGAGCGGGCGCTGCAGGAAAGCCGGGAACGATATCGCATGCTGGTCGAGACAATGAATGACGGTCTGAGCGTACTGGACGATAAGGGCGTGATTACCTACGTCAACGGCCGCTACTGTGAAATGCTGGGATATTCCCGCGATGAAATAATCGGCCGTCCGGCGACGGACTTTGCCGACGGGGATAATCGGAGAATCGTGGGAGAACAACTGCAAGAACGAAGAAGTGGGAAAGCGGAATCCTACGAAGTAACCGTACGTGGGCGGGGCGGCAGAGAGGTTACAACGATTGTCTCGCCGAGGGTGGTGCTGGATTCAGCCGGCAATTTTGCGGGCAGCTTTGCAGTAAGTACGGATATCACTGAGCGCAAGCAGGCGGAGGAGGCGTTGCAGAGGGCGCTGGAGGAATCTCGTCAACGTGCTGCGGAGACGTCGGCCCTTCTGGAAGGTTCGCGTGCGGTTTTGGCGAGTCGAGAATTCAGCGATGCAGCGAGGTCCATCTTCGATACCTGCAAGGGTCTGACAGGTGCAACGGCGGGATACGTGGCCCTTCTGAACAAGGATGGGACGGAGAACGATCTTGTTTTTTTGGACTCGGGCGGGCGTACCTGCAGGGTTGACCCGAGCCTTGGGATGCCTGTTCGGGGCCTTCGTGCGGAGGCTTATCGCACGGGCAGGGCCGTGTATGAGAACGATTTTGCCAATAGTGAGTGGATGAAATTCATGCCGGAGGGGCACACAAGCCTTGATAATGTTCTTTTTGCCCCACTGGCGATTGAACAGAAGGTGGTTGGACTGCTCGGCCTTGCGAACAAGCCCGGCGGTTTCACCCAAAACGATGCTCAAATGGCGACCGCATTTGGTGAGCTTGCCGTGGTTGCGCTGCAGAACAGCCGGGTGTTGGAATCGCTTGAAAGGAGCGAGCAGCGATTTCGTTCGGTTGCGGAAACAGCAAGCGACGCTATCATCTCAATCGACAGCCGGGGCATGGTAATCCTATGGAACCGAGGCGCCGAGGCCGCTTTTGGGTATTCGGCTGAGGAGATGCTCGGCAAGTCCGCCGGTATAATAATGCCCGAGCGTTTCCGGGAGGCTCATGAAAAGGGAATGGAACGAATCCTTTCAACCTGGAAATCCGAAATTATTGGAAGAACGGTTGAGTTAGCCGGGCGAAGAAGAGACGGCAGCGAATTCCCACTCGAGCTTTCGCTGGCGACCTGGAAGGCGGGCGAAGAAGTTTTTTTCGCCGCTATTGTCCGCGACATTACCGAGCGCAAGCAAGCAGAGGAGACGATGCGGGAGTCGCAGCGACAGTTGAGCATCAAGAACCGGATCGCCCAAATACTCCTGACCACTGCCGACGACCAGATGTACCGAGAGGTGTTGGAAGTGATTTTGGAGGCGATGGAAAGCAAATACGGCATCTTTGGATACATAGACGAGCAGGAAACCCTGATTATCCCCTCTATGACCAGAAACATCTGGGAGCAGTGCCAGGTTCCCGACAAGACAATAGTATACCCGCGCGAGAAATGGGGCGGCATCTGGGGTCGTGCGCTGATAGAAAAAAGGAGCCTTTATGCGAATGAAGGCTTACACGTGCCCAAGGGCCATGTTCCCATAACAAACGTTCTGGTGGCGCCCATTATGTATGGCGGCGAGGCAGTTGGGCTTCTGGAAGCGGCCAACAGGGCGACGGACTATGGCGAGAAAGACCTGGAGTTCCTCGAAGGTATCGCCGGCCGCATAGCACCGGTTCTCCATGCGAGGCTGCAGAGAGACAGACAGGAAAAACAGCGCAAGAAGGCAGAGGAAGCGCTGCGAGAGAGCGAGGATAAATACCGGGCTATCTTCGAGCAAGCGGCCGATTCGATTGTGCTTATTGACGCGGAAAACGGGGAGCTCGTGGAGTTCAACGACACCGCTCACGAGAACCTCGGCTATTGCCGGGAAGAATTCCGAACGCTCAAGATATCAGACTTTGAGGTTTTTGAGTCCGGCAGGGAAGTCGCGAAGCACCTCAAGAGGATTGTAAGCGAAGGGGCTGGCGTCTTTGAGACGAAACACAGGACAAAAAGCGGGCAAATACGGGACGTTCTGGTAAGCAGCAGGGGTATTTGTATCGGCGGGAGAGATTGCATTCTGAGCATCTGGCGGGACATCACCGACCGCAAGCAGGCCGAGGAAGCATTGAAGCGCAGTGAAGAACGCTATGCCCTTGCCCAGCACGCAGCCAATATTGGCAGTTGGGACTGGGATATCCTTACCGGCAAATTGACGTGGTTTGAGCAGATAGAACCTATGTTCGGGTTTGGGCGAGGCCAATTCGGCGCAACGTACGAGGCGTTTCTCGAATGCGTCCATCCCGATGACCGCAAGTATGTAGTGGATTCGGTGCGTGCCTGTGTGGAAGAAGGCAGGGATTACGCCATTGAGCACCGTATCGTGTGGCCGGACGGGACGCTTCACTGGGTTTCGGAAAAAGGCGGTGTTATCCGGGATGAAACCGCCCGTGCAACTCGGATGCTCGGTATTGTACAGGACATCACCAAGCGCAAGCAGGCGGAAGAGGCACTGCGCAAGAGTGAGGAAAAACACCGCAGCCTGGTTGAAACAATGAACGAAGGATTGACCCTCACCAACCGAAGCTACGTTCTGACGTACGTGAACGACAGTTTCTGTGAGATGCTCGGCTACGCCCGGCAGGAGATGTTGAATCATCATCTTCTTGAGTTTATAGAGGATGACTACAAGAAACTGATGAAGAAGCAGATGGCCCGGAGAATCAAGGGAGAGGCAAAAAGCTACGAGATAGGCTGGCGGGCAAAAGACGGTCGGACCATTTATACTCTCGTATCTCCCGCGGCGTTTTTCGATGCGGACGGCAAGTTTGCGGGCAGCCTCGGCGCTGTTACGGATATTACCGAACTCAAAGAGGCAGAACTCTGCCAGCAGTTGGCGGGGAAAATCCTGCACGTTCTTAACCGCGAAAGCGAGGCGCGAGAGCTGATTCGTAAAATTGTGAGTTTGATACGAAAGGCCACCGGTTTTGCGGCAGTGGGAGTTCGCCTGCGAGAGAAAGAGGATTTTCCGTATTTCGAAGTGAACGGTTTTTCGGACGAGTTTGTGAACAAGGAGAATTATCTGTGTGCCCGAGATGAGAACGGCCGGATTATCCGCGACCTCAAAGGCCGGCCATTTCTGGAATGTACCTGTGGAAATATCCTGTCGGGCCGCACGGACCCCTCGTTACCGTTTTTCACGGAAGGAGGAAGCTTCTGGACCAACAGTACGACCAACCTTCTGAAGACAACCACGCCTGCAGACTGGCAAGTCAACACACGAAATCGCTGCAATCAGGCCGGTTACGAATCTTTAGCGTTGATTCCCCTGCGTTCAGGCGAGCAGATCATCGGCCTGCTGCAACTGAACGACAACTGGCCGGGGCGTTTTTCGCCTGAGATGATTCGCTTCTTCGAGGGATTATGTGTCAGCATCGGCATTGGCCTGGCAAGAATAAAGGCCGAGGAAGAGATCAAAGACGCGGCCAGATTTCCTTCCGAAAACCCCTATCCGGTGATGCGCATAGCAAAAGACGCCACGGTTCTTTACACAAATTCGGCAGGGGGGGAACTTTTGAAAGAGTGGGGCTGCAGGGTGGGTGAGAATGTGCCGGAGAACTGGCACCAGTATGTCTTACGCGTACTTAAGTCGGGCTTAAAGGAAGAACTTGAGACATCCTCCGGCGATAAAATCTTTTCGCTGACGGTGGCGCCGGTTACAAGCAGCGGGTATGTTAATGTCTATGGCAGTGATATCACCGACCGCAAGCAGGCCGAAGAAGACTTGAGGGAATATCGCGAGCATCTGGAAAGACTTGTACAGGCTCGCACGTCGGAATTGACCGAAACCAATGAGCAATTGGTTCAGGAAATCGACCGGCGGAAACGGCTCGAAAGGGATATACTGGATGTCAGCGAAAGAGAAAAGAGGTTGATTGGACAGGAATTACATGATAGTATCGGGCAACAGTTTACGGGAATTGCGTTTATGACGAAAGTACTGGAACAGAAGCTGGCACGTATGCTGCCCGAAGAGGCGGCGAGTGTGCAAGCGATAGCAAAACTAATAAGCCAGACCACCGACCAGGCGCGAAGCCTGGCCAAAGGGCTTCATCCGCTGGATTTGGACGCAGACAACCTCGTCCCGGCCTTGCAGGAACTGGCGGCGAACACCATGCATCTTTTTAATATCCGTTGTACTTTCAACTGTTACGGGCCGGTTAAGGCAGAGGATGCGACGACGGTGGTCAACCTCTATCGCATAGCCCAGGAATCCATTACTAACGCAATCAAACACGGCAAGGCGAAGCACGTTCAACTGGTGCTGGATACAGACAGGGACAAGTCCTTCCTGAGGGTGATAAGCGACGGCGTTGACTTTCCGGAAGATGTGGGGGGCAGGGGTGCAGGTATGGGATTGCAGATTATGAGCCACCGCGCCGAAATGATCAGCGGCTCACTTGATGTCTGCAAGGGCAAGCAAGGGGGCACAGTTGTAACGTGTGTGTTTCCGAAAGCAAAGCATTAAGTGCAATCGGGAGAGAAACCATGTCTCGGGGAAAACCGCAGGCGAAGAGCGACAACAGGAAAATGAAGATTCTAATTGTAGATGACCATCCGATTGTGCGGCAGGGTCTTACAGAGCTGATAAACCACCAGTACGACCTTGAAGTCTGCGGGCAAGCGGAGGACGCTCCGCAAGCAAGGCAATTGATTAAGGAACTAAGGCCGCATATGGCTATCGTTGATATTTCCCTCAAACAGACCAGCGGCATAGAGTTGATAAAGGATATCAAGGCGCAGCATCCGAACACCCTGGTTCTGGCGCTTTCGATGTATGATGAGTCTTTATATGCCGAGCGCGCCCTTCGTGCCGGAGCCAAAGGCTATATTATGAAGCAGGAGGCTACAGATAATGTTATTACGGCGATTCGCAAAGTCCTGAGCGGCCAGTTGTATATCAGTGATAAAATGGGGGAGAAAATGGTGCGCAAGTTAGTCTCCGGCAAAACGGAGGTAAGCGGTTCCGCCGTGGACTCGCTCAGCGACCGCGAGCTGGAAGTGTTTCTGTTAATCGGGCAGGGGTATGGAACGCGACAGATAGCAGAAAGGCTCTACTTAAGTGTGAAGACCATAGAGACTTATCGCTCGCACCTTAAGGAGAAGCTAAATCTGACCGGTTCTGCCGAGTTGCTTCAATACGCGATTCAATGGGTCAAAGGTCAGAGCAAAGGTTAGTTTCAGGCGGTCCGAATTCTGACAGCGGCATCTATTCATTGACCTCAGTCAAACATTTTCACGAGGTTTTTGCGCCTGCTTGTGCTTTGGAGGTCAGGGGAGAGGGTATAGCCTGATGTTTACAACAGTGGTCAAACTGATAGCAAAAACAGGTTTGTCCCCGATTTACATCTGTGAACGCGGCGATAGGATAACGTGAAAACAGAGAAGCTGACAAGAGAATTTGGGATGGGGCAGAGCAATTGTAAGGTACATAACTCATCATCCTCCTCCGACGCCGGGTTTGACGGCCGCTCAGACAGAGGGGCCAAGAACCTGGCGGAGAATAGACGCAGCAACAGAGAGCTGCGAATGATTATAGATTTAGTGTTTTTGTTATTTTAGTCAAGAAAACACGAGCATTGTGGCTGCCTTGCCTGTCGTGAGAGAAGATACATCTTTTGGCGGGACGGGCAGAGGCTAAAAGACTTTTGTCAGTTTGCACTTGCGTCAAAAGCGTTCGATGACAGCTACCGGCCATCCACGATCGCTTTAGCTATATCATTGATTACCTCGCGTGTTCGGCCGTTTGCGTCATTGGCCAGAATAGAGAATATGTAATCGCCCCCATTGCCGGTGCATACACCTGAGAAAGACTTGACGCCTGCAATATAGCCGGTCTTGCCGAAGACTTTTCCTTTGTATTTTTCCTCTGCGAAATACCTTCTGATTGTTCCATCGAGCCCCCCTGCCGCGAGCGAGTCCCTGTAAAGGGTCCAGTCGGCGCTTTTGTAAACATAAGCCAATACATTTGTGACAGCATTTGCACTGAGCTTATTTTCTCTGCTGAGTCCGCTTGCATCGTCGATGCAGAACTCGGACTGGTCGATGCCGAGCTGGCTGAGAAAGTTTGAAATAATCATTCGGCCTGTCGGCCAGCCGCCGTTTTTTCGGTCGGGGTTTGAGTTGGCGGCAATGGTTTTGAGAAGCGCTTCGGCGGCCAGTCCGAAGCTGTCTTTGTTACAGCGTGCCAGACAATCAGCCATTGTGTGAGTAAATTCCGTAAGGACAGCAACACCGCAATCCCGTTGCACTTGTTTTTCTACAAGCTGGCCTTCCACACTTATCCCCGCGGCGACCAAATTCTGGGCCGACAAAGAGGCGAAGAATTCGGCGGGTTTTTCGATGGCGACGGAAAAGGGCCCTTCCTGTTTTTTACATTTGCCTTTTAGAATAATCTTGTTTGCCTCGAGAGTACGATAGGCACCGACAGCGCTTTTACCCTTTGATATTGGTCTGACCTTATTAATGATTTTTATAAAATCAGTTTTCGGCTCCAGAGAAACAATTAAATTGCCGCTCACATTCTGGACAGTTAAATCGATACAATTGCCGTTATAATTCAATCCGCTCACTTCGCAGGCGTACCATCGGTTTAGCTGGTCCTTGGGCCAGTTGGGATGAACCCGCTGGTCATCAAATATGCTGCTGTCGACAATAATACCTTTGAGGGTTTTGATGCCGTTTCTCTTTAGTGCGGCGGCTATATCATCAAATATCCAGCCCTGCTGTTTGCCGTATTTGGCGTCTGTAGCTTTATCGCCTAACAGGGGGTCGCCACTGCCTATTATTACCAGCATCTGGTCCCAAAGTCCTATGGTTGTTTTATATTGGTAATTGGGGCCCAGGTATTTCAGTGCCGCTGCGGTGGTGATTATTTTCATATTTGAAGCCGGCACGAGAGCCGTATTGGGGTTAAGGCTGTAGAGTGTTTCGGCGGAATCGGCCTTTATTACATTGATGGAAAATTGGACCCTTTTCTGTGTGCCGCGGCTGATAATACCGTCTATTCGGTCCGCCAGGTCTGCCAGAGCGGCGCCGGCAAAACCGATAGTCAAAAGAGCCGCGATAAAAAGGTTTTTTACTCGAACGTACATCCAACAGAGTTTATTAGCAGAAAAATTTTCACAAATCAAGCTTGATGACCGGGATTTGTGCGGTCATCACATCATTTTTGTTTGTTGGCCTTGGTGGGGACCGAAGGTTTGTATGGATTGTCTTTCTTGGGCTTAGTGGGATTTTGGCGGCGGTGAGAAGATGCAAAGCCTGAACAACAACGGGGCCTGTGCTGATAATCAGCACAGGCCCCGAATCTGTTGCAGAATCAAAAGGTGAGCAGCGGAAGTTATAGCGGCGGCCAGTATTTCTTGTCGCGCCATCCTTCCGCCACTTTGGCAAGGTCCTTGAGATTGACGGCCTTGTTGCCCGTCGATTCGTTATCAAAGAGGTTGACCCGCGACCTGAGCGGCACGTAGCCGGTGCCGTCGGTAGCAAGCCACGCAACCTCAGGCTCCGACAGAGCACGGCTGTATAGGCGGACATCATCTATGGTGCCGTCAAGCTCGCGGTCATCATCGTCCGAACGGTTACCTATGGCCAGGTCGTTGGTATCCTGTGACAGAGTTTTGCCCAGTGCGGATACGAAATTGACATCGGTTCGAGAGTCAGCAACCTGGCCGTTCACGTAGCACTTCAGAGTGTCGGAGGCGCCGTCGAACGTACCGGCGAAATGAATCCATTCGCCGCGCCAGAGCTCACTGGTGTTGACATCATAACTGTTGCCGTTAACATCACGCACGAGGAAGCCCATCTCGTCGTCACCATCAAGCTCGAGCGAGAAAGTCTCCTTATTGTCGGCCCCTTTGCATACGACGCGTGCACTGTGGCCCTGGTCTGTCGTATAATAAACCCATGCGGAGGCGCTAACGGCGGCGGTGGGTCTCAGGGCCGGGTGGTCCGGGACCAGGACTCGGCCGTTGTCAAAGTCGGGGGCGGTGTTGCCGTCGTAGCCTGTGGTCCAGCGATAACTGCCTGTCAGGACACCGTTATGGCCGTTGTAGCTATAATCGAAGGGTGCGTTGCTGTCGCTCTGCTCGAGCTTCCACCAGCCGACAAGACCAACGGAACCGGGGTTTTGCACAGCCAGACCGGCGACATCGGTTCTGAGCCACTCATTTGCCACCGCTTGGATGTCTTCGAAGTCGACAATGCAATCGTCGGTCAAATCCCCTGCGGGTTTCAAACGCCAAGGCACGCACTTTTGCCGGTACAGGCGGATATCATCAAAGTACACAGCGCCAACGCCACCCTGGACCGGATTGTACCTGTCGCCGAATCCGATATACATCTTCTTTATATTCGTCAAAGTTGCGCCGAAGTCGGCCAGGCCAATATCCCACTGCTGCCACTCAGCAACCTTAATGTCGTTCATGTCTTCGTCGGCGTAGTAGCCATACTTGATCACGTGGTTGGCGTCATCGTTAACGCCAGCATACATCTGCTCAGTGAGATTCGCGTCATTGTTGGGGTCGCCGTAGAAGAAGAGGGTGAGTATCTTCACGTCGGCTACCGTCCAGTCCTGCGGGGCGTCGAAAGTGCGCTCGGTCTCGGAATAAAACGGCACACTGCCACCCCAGCCGTCGTTGAAGTAACCAAGCCACATGGACTGCTTGGCGCTATGGACGGGCTCAGGAGGAGTCGAGTAAGAGAGACCGAGGGAAACTGCCGCGCCGTTAACATAAATGTAGTACGGTGGTACGGCCAATATGCGTACGCCGTCGAGCCAGGTATAGTTCACAAGATCGACGTAGGGGTCATAGGACTCAAAATCCTCAACGATGATATAGTTTGCCACTCTGAACCGCCAGATGCGTCCTTTCCAAAGGTTATTGTTGGGTTCATTGACCTCATCGACGCGCCAGTAGTAAGTTTTGTCCAAATCCAGCGGCTCGAGGCTATAGCTGTTGGCGTCACGGGCTTGTCTGCCTTTGTATACGCTTATACCGACGGGCAAGTTGGCGTCGGCATCGTTGACGTCGTTGAAATCGGTTCCGAAGTAGACGTCATGTTTAGCCGCGTAATCGCCCGGCTTCCAGGTGAGAGTAAGCTCGCGCAGCACGTCCGACTGGCCGTTGAAGGGTTTCGGACCCCAGGCTTTATAGATATCGCCCATTCTGAAGATGATCTCAACCTGTTTCGGGGACAGAGCGTAGTCGTAGACCCTGAGGTCGTCCGCGCTGGCTTCCAAAGCGCCGTCACCGATTATGAAATAGTTGTTCCGCAGATAGATCAAAGAAGAGCTGACGGTACTGCAGGCGTCGATGACGGTCCCATCAAAGTGCATTCGCATATTTGGGTCGTTCTCATTCTTGGTGAATACCCAGTGGTGCCATCCTTCGATTGTCTCGGGGTTGGCGCCGCCGAAGTCCCAGGTCAGCACGTCGGCGTCCAGGCCGGCACGGAAGTACGCCTGTCCGTCCTCGTTCGGGATTGCAGCCTCAAGAGCGACTTGTCCGCTGGAAGCGCGAAACACCCAGTTGTCATCGTCCTTGAAGGCATCCTTCAGCCAGACGGAAACCGTCATTTCTTTATAGACGTTGCCGAGCATCTGCGGGTCGACCAGTATTGAGGTGTCGTCGTCAAAGATTCGGCAGGCGCCGTCGCCGTCGTAGCTGTCATTGGGGTCCCAGCCGTCCGCCGGGCCGATTATAGCACCAATAAGGTCGTGCCCGGAGGAGTCCCATGCCTCATAACCATAGGTCTCGTCAAACTTGTACCATAGCAGCTGATTGACGTCATCGACGTAGCTTCTTGTTCTGAACCACCACGGGACGCCTTCCCACTTATCAAGACCGTTGACCTCGTCGACGCGCCAATAGAAAGTGGTGCCGTAATCGAGCGGGCCCGGGTCATAGGTTTCGTCCCCAAGATTCTTGGTAGCGCAGGGGTCGGTCATGTTCACTACTTGCTCCAGGCCGGTGCCGAAGAAGATCTTGTGCTGTTTGGCCTTGGTTCCCGCCGTCCAGGTAAGGTCGACATTGGGGTCGACGCGGGTTTGCTTATCGGAGGGGTTTGGACCGCGGGCCCATTCCGGCCCGGGCACGAGCAGGAAGTCCTCCGGAGCAAGAGCCTTAGTCGTGACCCGCAGCTCGTCTATCAGACCGTCGAAATAATAGGCAGAATTGCCGTCAATGGTCCGCTCCATACCGATAGCGACCGCATTGACGTCATCGGTATTCTGTCCCGGTATGATGGCGTTGGCGCGCAACTTGCCGTCGATATAGAGTTTCTGCTGGCCCTCGGGGTCAGCCAGGTCAAAGACGGCGGCAATGTGGTACCACTCATTCTCTCCAACCGACCCTCTGCCGGACGAGACGCGCCAGTTCTGCCGCTGGTTTCCTTCAGTATCAAAACCAATACCTCTATGCATGTAGTCGACTCCCCGGTCCAGACGCAATTCCACAGCGTAAGTAAGTTGTTCATCCTCTACAAATCTGTTGGACTTGCCGAACAATATGGCTCCGGGGTCCTCCTCGCTAACATCAGGTATAGTGTTGGCCTTTACCCACATCTCGATGGTGTATTGATAGCCGTCAAGGCGCAGTATATCGTTATCGCCGGTATCGAGCCGATACAAACCGCAATTAGGCTCGAAACTGGCAGAGGTGCCGACCAGCTTGTTGACAACGGGATTAGACTCACCGTACGTCAGCGAGCCATCGTCCTCGAATTTAGTAAACGTGACGTTGCCGGTGTAGTCGGTCAGCGGACTGGGAATGGAAGCGCCCAACGTGCCGTCAAACTTGTAGTACAGCGCGACGCCCGAGAAACCGGTCTTGAAGCTCATGACCTTTCCTTTCCAGGTCTTTGATGCGCCGACCTCATCGATTCGCCAGTAGTACCACTTGTTTAGCTCAAGTGCGCCCGGCGGGTCGTAACTCTCGTTACCGAGGGTCCTGGTAGCACAGGGGTCGGTCATGTTTTGGACCTGGCTGTAGCCGGTGCCGAAGAAGACCTTGTGGGAATTAGCCTGGCATCCGGGCATCCAGGTAAGAATCACGTCGGTGGCCACACCTCTCCAACCATCACCCGGAAACAGGTCAAATGCGTTTCCATCATTGGTGGTGAACCGCCAGACGATACCGGCGCAGGGGTCGGCGCCGGCCTTCCTCTCATCTATACGCCAATAGTAGGTCTTGCCCAAGTCAACGGCGGGAGGATCCCAATCGGTATTGTTATAGCCCGACACAACAGGAGTTGCGCCTTCGCTGACGTTTGTGGGGCTGGTGCCGAAGTAGATATTCCGCGAAAGCGCACCGGCTGCGGGCGTCCAGTACAGTATCACATCGTCGCACTCATTCTCGGCTCGGTCCTCCGGGGTCGGGCCGGACGCAAGCGGGTTGCCGGCGCCAAAATACTCGAGAGTGAAGCCGTTGAAGTAAATCTGAGGTGAGCTGTCACCAGTGAGGTTGGGGTCTGCCCAGTCGGGGCCCCTGTACCTGATAACCACGTCCTGGTCTGTACTGGCCTGAAACACGATTTGCGCCGGCAGAGTCATAATTGCGTGGTCCTGCATGAAAAAAGGTGACGCGAACACCACGGAAGCCGCGCCGGCGACAGTGACATCATAACAAGGCTTGGGGGGCTCGTCCGCACGGTGATGGTAGCTCTTGACGCGGTAAAAGCCGGCCTGGAGCTTGCTGAGAGTCAGGATGAAGTCGTTTTCAGGACTCTTGTTCTCATCGTTGGCAAAGAAAAAATCATTTTCCACTTCACGCAGGGGTCCGGCCTGACCGCCTGGCTGCCGCGCCTCAATGGCCAGCGGGTTGCCGGTGGCCAGCGTTACATTAATGCCGCTCGACTCCCCATATATGTTGTTGACGTCAAGATTGATGCCCGCCCCGATGCGCATCCAGCCGAGCTGTGTTGTCCCGTCGCTTCCCTCGGCGTCGCACTTCAGGATGATGCCGGGGTCGTACGCCGATGCGGTACCGACCGACCCCGCGAGTGCGACAATCGCAATTAAGTAAACCATTTTTCTCCACATAATTTGTCCTTTCAATTTAAACTATAATCCTAATTTATTCTCAGTAAACGTCAGAACACATCAGGTATTGTTTTCGACAGGCACAGCCGCCTTCACCGCACTCCGAATAAGCGCCTGCCTCGAACAACCTCCAGCAATACAAACTATAAATACATCGGGTTACTCGGTACGCGCGATTGGCGTCTTTCAAAAGATTAATCGAACCAGATGGCCGCCATCAGCGGCGCCCGTTGGTCGAAAGTTATGCTTATCACCCCTGACAAATAGTGGTAAGCTTAAACCTCCTCCAACCGTCCGAACCAAATTGTAGCGTCTGTACCTGCACCCCATCCCCACAAGGGACGCAGCGGTGCGGGGCCAAACGCCAAGAACATCAAATGCTACATACACCTTAAGCGTCTTCGTGCGTCTGACAGCATCCTGTCCTCCAAAAATAGCAAAAACTGCATGTATCTGAACATGACAGCACAGAATTAAGATGTATTATACCAAATTAGGGCTAACCCAGTCAAGAGATAATTTTCAAGAGTTTATCGGACGGGCGGGATTGTTTTTTTGTAAAAATCACGCAAAACAGGAGGCAACAGCAGGTGTGTGCGATACCTGCCATAAATGGCCTGCCAGGGGGCGGTCCCACAAATCCCTCGGGCTGACCCCCAAGAATGGAGAAGAAGAGGGTTGTGCCTGGTGGTCTAAGAATTGGATGAGGACGCACAAGAGAAATCAGCGGCAAGGCGGCAAAAAAACGCCCACGAACCCCTGTTCCTGGTCAGGTCCCGCTTATTACGGTTGATTTGTGTGTGTTTTTGTGGGGCTGGTTTGGAACTTATGCTTGAATAAAAGGCTGTTTGCCCGGATAATCGGTCTAAACTCATTATTGCTGGGAGTTTGCTCGTATGAAGATAGCCTATTTTGACTGTTTTGCCGGCGCCGGCGGCGACATGATTGTGGCGGCTATGCTCGATGCGGGGCTGGAAACCGGGTTTTTAGAAAAACAGCTTGCGAGGCTCTGTGTAAAAGGCCTGGAGATAAAAGTAAGTGAAACCCGGCGTGCGGGCCTGCGGGCGATTGCCTTCGAGCCTGTCATACCCCATGAACAAGAGCATCGTAACCTTGAGCAGATAACCAGAATCATTCAGGAAAGCGGAATAAGTCCAAAGGCCAAGCGGACCGCAATTGCGATATTCGACAGGCTGGCCGGAGCTGAAGCGGCGGTTCACAGCAAAGACCCCAATGATATCCATTTTCACGAGGTCGGGGCGCTCGATTCTATTGTCGATATCGTCTCGGCATCTGTCGGGCTGGAAGCGCTTGGGGTAGAGAAAGTATATTGCTCGGCCCTGAGTGTGGGGGGCGGGACAGTAAAGTGCGCCCATGGGTTAATGCCTGTGCCGGCACCGGCAACTGCAGAGTTGATAAAAGGCGTTCCAGCCATTGGGGGGCCGATAGAGGCGGAGCTGCTGACCCCCACGGCGGCAGCTATCCTGACGACCGTAGCAGAGGGGTTCTGCGACATGCCGGCAATGAGAATTGAGGCGGTAGGATACGGAGCGGGTTCGCTAAACCCCGAGCAGTTTCCCAATGTCGTTCGGCTGATTTTGGGGCAGGCGGCGACAGAAAACGCGGCCAATACAGACACCGTGTGCGTGCTCCAGACCAATATCGATGACATCAGCGGCGAGTTAATTGGTTTTGTAACTGAAGGACTGCTCGAACACGGGGCTTTGGACGTATTTACCACACCGATTTTTATGAAGCACAACCGCCCTGCCGTGCAGTTGTCGGTCATCTGCAAAGTCGAGGATGCTCCTCTATTGGAACAAATGCTTTTTGAGCAAGGGCTTACGTTCGGAATAAGGAAACAAATCCTGCACAGAAGCAGGTTGGCCAGAGATTCTGTCACGGTGGGAACCGAATTCGGCGAGATAAGGGTAAAGGTTGGCTCGTTAAATGGCAGAATCGTAAATGCAAAGCCCGAATTTGCAGACTGCGCTGCGGCGGCGAAAAAGCACGGGGTACCCTTGAAGGCCGTTTTAGAGGCTGCTATGGCAGCCTATCGGAAAGAAGCTCAAGACGGCTGAAAACGGCTTGGATGCCCCCCTGCCACAACCGAAACAGAAGCTTCTTCTTCGGGGGACATTTTTTTTTGTAGATGGGGACATGGTTATTCACCGTTTTGTCGGATATGGGCCTGTAAGTGCTTATATGACAAGTAGTTACAGAATCTTCGGCCGATTTTAAGAAATTCTGTTGTTATGTTGACGGGCGTGCCGATGATTAGTATAGTTGCGACGGACCGACAGCGAAATTTACGGGTTTTTCAGCCGTGGCGAGCTCCCGGAAAGGTGCATCAGATCAGTGCACCGGGAGCTTTTTTTCTAACTATGTTTCGGACTTGAGGCCCCCTTTTTCGACCAAAACGGTCTACGTGCGCGGGGACGACAGATTAATGCGTCTTTTCCGCGAGTATCGCTTTTGCCTTCTCGCAGTCTTTTTCGATTTGTTCGGCAAGCTGCCCTTCGGTCGGGAATCTGTGCTGCCCGCGGAGGCGTCGAATAAAGTCCATAGCGAGCCATTTGCCGGCCAGCTCGCCGACGTTTTCTGTAAGTAGATGTGCCTCAATCAGTTGGGGACGGTTAGTGGCAAGGGTCTGAGCGCGGCCGATACTCAGGGCGGCAGGAATTTTTTCGTGAGTCTGGCAGACATGCTGTTCGGCGTCGCCGGTTTGTACGAATCCGGCGTAGACGCCTTCGGCGGGGATAATCTGCCGGGTGGGTCCAAGATTTGCGGTGGGAAAGCCGAGTTGTTTTCCTTTGCCGTGTCCGGGTATGACCTGACCGACCAGGCGATACGGCCTGCCCAGAGCGAGCGCGGCATCGGCGACGCCGCCGGCTTCGAGCAAATTGCGAATCATCGTGCTCGAAACACGGACAGTTTCGCCGGTTGAGAGTTTGATTTTTCTGGCTTCGACCACACAAACTTCGAAACCCTTGTCGGCCCCTAAGTGCTGGAGCTTATCTATATTGCCGGTTCTTTGGTATCCGAAGTTAAAATCCTGGCCCTCAATGAGAATGCGGGGCTGAATCGCTTTTACGAGAAAACGCTCGACAAATTGCTCCGGTGAAAGGCTGAATAGCTCCATCGTGCTTTTGAGGACGATGAGGCAGTTTGCGCCGCACTCTGCGAGCAGGCAGGTCTTCAATGCTATGGGCGTCAAGACTGCTGGGGTCTTTTCGGGCTTCAAGACGGCCACGGGGTGGGGTTCGAAGGTCATAGCCGCTAATTGGGTTTGCCGTTTTAAGGCGGCTTTTTTGGCAGCGGCGAGGATTTCCTGATGGCCGAGATGGACGCCGTCGAAGTTGCCGATAGTCAGTACGCAGTCCTTCGGTGCTCTATCGAAGTCCGTTATCTTTTCAATAATCCTCATTTCGGTCCTTGTGTCTTCCTTTCTCATGCCAAAGGTTACCAGGGCCGGCGGCGGTTTCGAAAAGAATACTGGAAAGTCAATTTACCCTGCCGGGTTAAAAACTGCAATGGTTTTTGACCCGAAACGGCGGCGCATAATCCGGCATCTGTCATAGAACACGGGCAGCGGCAGAAACGTATTATGAAAAAGTACTTGCAACTTAGTTGCATTTAGTTAGAATGGCTCAAAGAGCGCCAGAAGCAGTATTTTAAGGGCAAGTCAATACCGAGGTAGAAAATGTCAATAAAAGAAAAGGCCAGACACATCGGCGCGGAACTGAAGGGGCACGTACCGTTTACACTTTTCGGCGCCTCATTGGGCATTGTTTTTATGCTTCTTTTTAACAAGGTCGGCAGGATGAGCGGGCATACGCTGTTTATGGTGTTCCATCCGGCCCACGTGGTCTTAAGCGCGATGGTAACGGCATCGATGTTCAGGCTGCACACGGCGAAGAAGCAGTTTCTTGTTGTATTGGTTGTGGGTTATTTCGGCTCGGTGGGTGTGGCCACGCTTAGCGACATAATTATACCTCATATCGGCATAAATCTGCTTGGGCTCAATGTTCCGACGCACGGCGAGGTGTACCCTCATGCGAGTAGTGCGTCACACGAGAAGATGGAAAGCGGGACGGTGGAGCATGACGGCCAATCTGACAGCCACCAGACCGAACACCAGAGACACAGGATTCATCTCGGTTTTATCGAGGAGTGGTACTTAGTTAACCCCGCGGCGCTGGCGGGCATTCTTATTGCGTTTCTTCTTCCGCGCACCAAATTTCCGCACGCGGGGCATATTCTGGTCAGCACCTGGGCATCGTTATCTTATCTGCTGATGGATATGGAGTCGGCAATGACAGTTGCGGCAGCCGTCGGAATATTCGTCACCTTGTTCATAGCGGTATGGGCGCCCTGCTGTGTCAGCGACATTGTGTTTCCGCTGTTGTTCGTGAAATCGGATTTGGAATTGGCGGCGGCGTGTCCTCATCACGGTCTGCACAGCCACGCGCACATACATGCCGAATCGGAGGCAAGCCAATGAACCGTCTGGAAGAACAGAAAGCGAGGGAGCTGTTAAACTATGCCAATCTGCGGCGAACGAGGCCGCGGGTCGCGGTTTTGGCGGTGCTGCTCGGGGCCCGCAGACCGCAGACAGCGGACGAAATCGCCGCGAAGCTGGCCCCCCCTGCTCCCAACAGGGTCACGATTTATCGCATCCTCGAAAGTTTGCTGCATGAAGGCCTCGTACACAAGGCGTTTCTGGAGGAAAGGACGTGGCATTTCGAACTGGCGAGCAACTGCACGGAAAGCCAATGTCACCCTCATTTCACATGCACGAACTGCGGCGAGACGAACTGCATGACCGAGATTACACTTCCAATGACCAAGAGCCCGGGCAAAGGTTTTGTAATACAGCGCCAGCGGGTACAACTGGAAGGCCTGTGCCCAAAATGCAATGTTTAGCGCGGTTTCAATAGAGCAACCATTTGAGGAACGCACCAATAATCTTTGATAGACAGCATCGTCGGGCCCGATATAATAGCAATATGCAGGTTTACCCGTTAAAGCTCAAGCCGATATATAAGCAGCGGATATGGGGTGGGCAGAAGCTGCGGGGGGTATTCGGCAAGGATATACCCGAAGGCGAAAAGATTGGCGAGAGCTGGGAATTAGCGGATTTGCCGGAAGATAGGTCGGTGATAACGAACGGCGAATTAGCGGGGCAGACGCTTATCTCGGCGGTTGAGAAGTATCCGAAGGAAATAACGGGAGATGCGAGTTTTCGGGGGCCGTTTCCGCTCCTAATTAAATTTCTGGATGCAGAGGATGTGTTGAGCGTGCAGGTACACCCGGACCGGCAGACGTGTCAGCGGATGGGTAAGGGCGACCCGAAGACGGAGTGCTGGTATATCATATCGGCCGAGCCGGGGGCCATACTGTATAAGGGGCTGAAAAAAGGCGTGACTCGGGAGGGGTTTGCCGAGGCGATAAGGGAAGGGACAGTAGGAGAACTGCTGACCAAAGTGCCGGTGGCGGCGGGTCAGTGTCATTTTCTGCCGGCAGGGACGGCGCATACGCTGGGAGGGGGGCTTTTGATAGCGGAGATTCAGACGCCTTCGGATACTACTTACCGGGTGTTTGACTGGAACAGAGTCGACGACAGCGGCAAACCGCGACAGCTACATATTGAAGAAGCGTTGGAAAGTATCAACTTCGACGTCTCGGGGGAGGAACTTCCTGTAACGACGATAGGCCGACTGGCCGAGTGTGAATACTTCAGAATAGACAAAGGGCATCAGGCCGCAAGCTGCGAGTCTCTTGTTTCGCCGGGAAAAATGAAGACGCTGATAATTGTCACAGGCCGGGGGGCGATCCTTGGCGCGGGTGGAACTCGGGTTGACTTCAAGCCGGGCGACTGCTTGCTTGTGCCGGCTGAATACGAAGGAACGATGCAGTTTCTCGAGGACACGGAGTACTTGACAGTGACTATCTGAGCAAAAGTCGGGTGCGGCCGTGAGGCGTCATTAAGGCGGAGTTGATGCTCCTGTTGCATAGGGAGGATTGATGAGTGATCAAAACCAGGTGAGAGCCGGGCAGGCAGCCCGGCGGCGGTGCGAAGTTTTTCTTGGCATTGTATGCCCGATGGCGAACGAACGTGAAACCGCCGTGGAGTTTGTGAACGCGGTATTGGAACAGTGCAAAGGCTTCAAGAGTGTGAAGTTCTTTGCCGTGCTTGACCATTCGTGCAAAGACGGCACTTTTGATTTGCTCAAGGAGCAGCAGAACAGACTACCTGAGCTACAGGTAATATGGGCCCCTGAGAACAGATGTGTAGTGGATGGATATATTCGGGGTTATAATGAAGCGCTGAAGGCGGAGTGCGACTGGATATTGGAGATGGATGCGGGATTCAGTCATCAGCCGGCAGACACTCCACAGTTCTTCGATAAAATGGCGCAAGGGTATGATTGCGTTTTCGGCAGCCGTTTCTGCGCGGGCGGCAGATTCACGGACGCTCCCCTCAGCCGGTACCTAATCAGCCGGTGGGGAAGCATCATAACCAATCTGCTAATCGGTACGAAGCTCAAGGATATGACCAGCGGTTTTGAGCTTTTTACGAACGCCGCCCTGCGAAAAGTTTTGGACAGAGGAATTACGTCGCGCGGGCACTTTTTCCAGACTGAAATCAAGACGTATTGTCGAGACTTACGGATAGCTGAGGCGCCCATACACTATCGCAAACCCAGCCAGAATGTGGATACGGGAATCATAGTGGATGCTTTCGTCAACTTGTTTCGCCTGTTTCGAAGACGCCTTAAGGGTAACTTATAGTTTCTTATGAAAAGACAGTGAGTCTTATGAAAGATAAAATCTCTGTGGTGGTAACCTCAATTGCGGCGCCGAATAACGTTCTTCGCGGTTTGGCCAGAGGTTGTGTTGAAAAGGGGTATTATTTCGTAGTGATAGGTGACGAGGCGAGCCCCGGCGACTTTCATATTGACGGCTGCGATTTTTACAGTCTGGCAAGGCAAAGGCAGACGGACTTGAAGTTTGCCCGGATGTGTCCGACAAGGCACTATGCCCGCAAAAACATCGGCTATCTTCTGGCAATTCTCAACGGCGCATCAATTATTATCGAAACCGACGACGACAATATCCCCTATCCGGAATTTTGGGCTCGGCCGCAACGGGCGCATAAGGTTCCGGTTGTTAAGAACGCCGGGTGGCTGAACGTCTATCGCTACTTCAGCGAGGAAAATATCTGGCCCAGAGGATTTCCTCTGGAGCGGGTCAAGGAACCTGCTGCTGCATACGCATCACTTGCCGCGACGGACGTTGATTGTCCGATTCAACAGGGCTTGTCGGACGGCAACCCTGATGTTGACGCAGTGTATCGTTTTGCTTTGCCGCTTCCGCAAACCTTCAGGAAGGACCGCAGGGTGGGGCTGGGTGAAGGTTCATGGTGCCCCTTTAACAGCCAGAACACGGTTTGGTGGGCGGATGTGTTCAAACTGCTTTATCTGCCTTCACTTTGTTCGTTCCGGATGACCGACATCTGGCGCAGTTTCATCGCCCAGAGAATTGCCCGGCTTAACGGATGGACGATATTGTTCCGTGAACCCACTGTCAGGCAGGAACGCAACGAACACAATTTGCTGCGAGATTTCAATGATGAAATACCCGGATATCTGCACAACGGCGAAATCTGCGAAGCCCTGGAGGCTTTGCCGCTGGAAGCGGGGGTCGAAAAAACAGCCGACAGCCTCAAATTATGTTACGAGAAACTGATAAGTATGTCTGTGACAGGCTGCCAGGAGGCAGAGCTGCTCGATGCCTGGCTTGAAGATATTGAGCGACTACTGTCAATTCGAGGCTGATTGAGGGCGAGTGATGACATGCAAGGCATAAAACACAAAAATGGCTCTCTGATTTCAGAAAGTCCCGGCGTGCAGTACGCTGTTGTATTTTTTGCGGCGGCCTTTCTATACACAGCCACCTGCGCGCCCGGGCCCGTCTGGCAGGACAGCGGGGTGATACAATACCGGGTGTGGCATAACGATATTGAAGGCCGCCTCGGCCTTGCCTTGTCGCATCCGCTGTTTTATATAATCGCCATCGGGGCAAAGTATATCCCTCTCGGCGAGTTCGGCTACCGGGTGAATATCACCACGGCTATTATCTCGGCTGCAGCAGTAGCGAATCTCTTTTTGCTTTTGCGGCTGTGGCTCGGCAGGGGCTTGCCCGCAATCATCGGCGCCGCCACCTTCGCCCTGTCACACACTTTCTGGCGGCACGCAACCATTCCGGAAACTTATAACCTTTATATTGCCCTGCTTCTGGCTGAGTTGATTGTTCTGCTGCGGTATTTCCAAACCAGACGAATCGGCTTTTTATATGCGATTGGCCTGCTCAATGGTCTGGCGATTTCAGACCACATGCTGGCATCTCTCGGATTTGCCTGTTATGCAGTGTTTTTGCTGGCTCTGCTGGTTAAGAAACGAGTCAGCGTCAAGTCTCTTGGCATCGTACTACTGTTATGGATTATTGGCGCGGCGCCGTACGAATACTTGATTGTAAAGCACCTCATTCAAACGGGTGATTTATCAGCCACGCTTTCATCCGCCTTTTTCGGCACAGGGTACAAGGACGACGTGCTTAACGTGTCCCTTTCCGCCAGGATTGTAAAGGAAAATGTATGCTGGATTTTGCTCAATTTTCCGACGCCGAACGTTCTGCTGTTTTTTGTCGGGCTTGTTATGGTCCGCGCGCTTGCCCCTGCGCGAGCTTTCGCAAACATCATGCTGACGCTGCTGGTGCTGTTTCTGGTGTTTGCTTTTCGCTACAGTATCGTTGACCGGTATGCTTTTTTTATTCCTTTTTACTGTATAGTGTCAATTTTAATCGGTGTTGGGGCCTATTACTTTGTCGCTCTGCGGAACAACAAGGTTCTTGGTTACATTATTATCATATTCACACTTTTGCCAATCCCGGCTTATGCGGCGGCGCCAAAGTTTGCAAAGAAACTGGGGGTGGCCAGTGGCCGCAGAAGAGAGATTCCATACCGGGACGACTATAAATATTTCCTGCAGCCGTGGCGGACAGGATACCGGGGAGCAGAGAAATTTGCCGATGAAGTATTTGCTGCCGCGGACATTGACGCGATTGTGTACGCGGATACGACGACGGCGCCACCGTTGTTGTACGCTCAGCAGGTTAAGTCAAAGCGGGGGGACATTAAGATTATATCCAGAATTGGAAACAGTCGGGGTGCTCCGGAATTTAATCCAGAAACGATAGGCAAATTGTTGGCCGAGAGAAGCGTTTATGTGGTCTGCCCTTTACCCGGATACTGCCCGGCGTTTCTATTGGAGCAATATCAATTCAAGCAAGCAGGTGTCATCTGGAAAGTGGTGCGTTGAAGGCGTCAGGTTGGATTTGCGTCTTTGGGAAAAAGAGGGCGCCGGAGTTTCTCAATCCTGCTTATGAACCGCCCCTCGAAACCCTTCCATTTTGAGGTAGCCTTTTTTCCACACAATCCAGCACGACAGTGCGAAAACGAAAGAATATACAATCGCCGCATATCTTGTTCTTATCTGGCTCATGGCTACACCAATCAGTGCGTACACGGCGGCTAAGGCGTAGCAAATAGCAACGGTCCTTTTCAGAGGTATTCCTCTGTCAATCATCTGGTCGTAGATGTGGCCGCGGTCGGAGACAAATAAAGGCCTATGATTAATCAGCCGTCTGACGAGGGCGACACCGGTATCGAGGATGGGCAAGCCAAAGACAACTACCGAGGCCATCCACCATCGGGGGATTTCCTCGGCAAAAAGAATCATGAGTGAGGCCACGACGAAGCCGAGCAGCATACTGCCGGCGTCACCCATAAATATCTTGGCGGGGTATCGATTGAAGGGGAGAAAGCCCAGGACTCCCCCAACAAGCCCAAGACAAACTACCAGCCGCACGGGGTCACCGACCTCGCTGGCTCCCCAGGTTGCCAGATGTATCGACAGCAGCAGCATGGCGACCGTAATGATTGCCGTGACTCCGGCACAAAGACCGTCGAGTCCGTCCAGAAGGTTTAACGAATTTGTCGCTCCGACGACAAAGAACATCACAATCAAAACCTGCAAAATCAGCTCAACATCATCAGGCATAGGCAAATTCAGCAGGTTAGTGATTCTCCGCAGGTTGGGCATGATACCGGCCAAAAGCAATATGGCGGCGGCGATGACCTGTCCCAAGATTTTCTGACTTGGTTTCAGGTCGAATATATCGTCGGTGAGGCCCACGAAACATGCTATTGCACCGCCGGTAAGTATGGCCAAAAGCCATCCCAATATCGGGCTGAAAGACGGCTCATTTCTCAGGTATCCGACTCCGGCCAATATGCCTACGGTCAGGCCGATGAACATACCTATGCCGCCGAGATAAGCTATGGGTTCCTTGTGTGTCTTGACGAGGTCGTCGGGCGTGTCGACAATGCCGAATTTCAGGGCGACCTTTTTGCACAGCCACGTTGCACCCAGTGAGCCTACAAGTGCGCCGGCCAATACGGGCCAGAAGTGAAATACCCATGTAATCGGTCTGTGCGGCCCAATTACGTTGTCAAATATCATTTCGCAGCTCTCCCTGTCAAGCGTCTTACAGCCAGACTTCACCATCGTAGCGAAGCATCGTCAGTCCATCCTTGAAGCCGTCGAAACGAATATTGGTTTTTCTGCCGAGGACTTCCTGAAGTATCCATTTTGGGAAATTTGCACCTGCCTTTATTGAAAGGGGCGCCCCACCCCCGAATCGCGGGTTTATCTCGATGAATTTTAGCTTATTCTCGTCGGTTAAAAACAACTGAAGAGTGATGACGCCCGGCCCTGCGCCGAGTTTCTCAACCAGTCTTGCCGCCTCGCTGCAAATCATTGCATTTTTTACGATGCGGCTCTTGCTGACCTCGCCCGCCCTGACCTCAATGCGTTTGCGCGGCACAACACAGTGGACTTTCATACTAAAGTCAACGTACGCATCGCACGTGTACTCAGTGCCTCTTACAAACTCCTGACAGATGGGGTTGGGCACTCTTTTTGAGAAAAACAGAAGTTCGCTGCGATTGTTTACCACTGCGTTGCCTCTGCTGGCATAGCCGTCCCAGGGTTTTAGAAAGCAAGGCCAGTTCAGCTTCTTCTTCGAGAGGGCCGTTCGAACGCTCATGGAAACGGGGGTATCAAAGCCATTCCTGACCAGAAAGCGATAGGTTTTCCTTTTGTCCTGACATATGTTGATTACCTGCCGCGCTGAGACAAGGACACAGCAGCCGACTGCTGCAAATTCCGGTTTGTTCTGCGCCAGGAGTTTCAAATCGAGGTCAACGGTGGGAACAAGCAGTTTTACGTTGTTGGCTTTGACAATAGTGAGTAATTGGTTGATATAATTGGCGTGTGATACCGGCTTGACCAAAAAGCCTTTATCGCACAATTGCAGAGCGGGACTAAGTTCGGTGGTGTCCGTGCCGAGAAAGTAGGCGTTTATTCTCAGTTGTCTTGCGGCTCTGCGAAAACTGTTGAGCAGGGAGACGCGTCTGCCAATACAGGTAAACAGAACGCTCAGGCTGTCTGCAGCTTTCTTTTTGTGCGGTTTATTTGGCGGAGGTTCCAGATGCACTTTCTTGCGGTTCCTAACCCCTGAAATAGGCTTCCCTACAGAAGCTTTGGATTCAGCCATGGTATTGTCTCTCGTATCCTGCCGTCCGAACGTTGTAATTGCCTGCTTGCGATTTACGCCTCGTACATCAATAGTATAAATACTCAATTGTAGATAGTCAAATGTTTTGACATTCGGAGCGTGTGTGCATAGACTGATTATTCATATTTGGCAGTACGGACAAGATTTACTACCGCCTCGGCTGTGGACAGGTGAGCCATTCGTTTGGCGGGACCTGTGAGAACAGGCCTGTTTGCCGTTATCAGCGCCCGGCGGTACGAGAGAGGTCAGGAGCACAGAGTTGCTGAAGTTAAACGAAAATCCCCCGATTGTCTGGCCCGAGGAGAAGTCAATTCGCGACTTTGCCGGCGTGTGGTGGGTTGCCCATACGAAAAGCAGAAACGAAAAGGCCCTGGCCCAGGACCTGATTCGCAAGGACATCAATTATTTTCTTCCTATGACCTGGAAGGTCCGGCGGCAAAAAGGCAGAACCATACGCTCTCTTCTGCCCTTGTTCACCGGGTATCTGTTCTTTTGCGGCGAGGAAAACCAGCGAGTCGATTTATTGAAAACCAACCGCGTGGCCAATCTTATCCAGGTCAAAGACCAGGAGAGATTGCTGAATGAACTATCACAGATTGAGAAGGCTCTTCGAGCAGGCGCGCCCCTGACGCCTCATAAGTACCTCAAGGCGGGTCAACCCTGCCGGGTCATAGGGGGGCCGTTGGCCGACCTGCGCGGCATTGTTGTTAGAACCAAGACGGCGACCCGTCTGGTTTTGCAGATAGATATACTTGGCCGAGCGACAAGCGTAGAGATAGACGCTGACATGATAGAAGTCATTGAAGAAGCGAGCCCGTGATTTTTTATGTCCTTTCGACAGGAAGGCAAGAGCCGAGGGCGGAAGCTATATATTGGACAGCAGGAGATTGTAGATGAAGGTTTGTGTGGTTGGTGTTGGTTACGTTGGATTGGTAACGGCCGGCTGTTTGGCTGAGGCAGGCAAGGACGTTATATGCGTGGATGTAGATGCCGAGAAGATTGAGGGCCTCAAAAAAGGAGTAATTCCAATTTACGAGCCTGGCCTGACCGAGATAGTCCAGCACAACGAAAAGCTCGGCAGACTGCACTTCACAACCGATTTAAGGCGTGGGGTGGAAGATTCTCTTATTATCTTCCTTGCGGTCGGCACGCCTTCGGCGCCGGATGGTTCAGCGGATATATCGGCCCTGCTCCAAGCGGCCTCGGATATCGCTGAAAACCTGCGCGACTATAGAATCATTGTAACAAAAAGCACCGTGCCGGTCGGTACATATAAGAGGGTGACGGATTTGATAGAATCCAAAACACAAACGCCGTTTGATTACGTCAGCAATCCGGAGTTCTTGAAGGAAGGCGCAGCGGTTGAGGATTTTATGAGTCCGGACAGGATAATAATCGGGACAACCAACGCTGCAGTAAGGGAGATAATGAAGCGCTTGTACAGTCCCTTCATGCGAAGGGGCAATCGCGTACTGTTTATGGACCCTGCTTCGGCCGAGATGACCAAATATGCAGCCAACGCCATGCTGGCCACGAGAATCTCGTTTATGAACGAAATCTCCGCGCTGTGCGAGAAGATTGGCGCCGATGTCGAATTGGTCAGACAGGGCATCGGCAGCGATTCGCGCATCGGACGCTCGTTTCTGTTTCCGGGAGTGGGCTTCGGCGGCAGTTGTTTTCCGAAGGACGTTCGTGCGTTGATCCATACGGGCAGCGAACACGGGCTGGAGATGAAGATTGTCAAATCGGTGCAGCAGGTTAATGCGGAGGTACAGGCGCGCTTCGCGGGGCGTATCACGGATTACTTTGCGGGACGGGAAAAGGAAACGGTGCTGGCGGTGTGGGGTCTGGCTTTCAAGGCAAAAACCGACGACGTGAGGGAATCAGCCGCAATCAACTGCATCAGAAAACTTCTCGATTGTGGAATAAGGATAAAGGCTTATGACCCCGAAGCGGCATCCGGGGCGCTGGCGGCTTTGGAGGGAAGGATCGAGACCTTTGCAAACGGATACGATGCGCTGGAAGAAGCAGACGGTTTGGTCATTTTAACCGATTGGCAGGAGTTCAGGAATCCGGACTTCGAGGTTATCGGGCGCAAGCTGAAAAAACGGGTCATCTTCGACGGCCGGAACCTTTACGACCCTGAGGTGGTCAGGAAGGCCGGTATGGAATATTACAGTATTGGTCGTGCAGCCGTTTTGCCGTAAACGATAAAATCGAATCTCGATGCAATGAAAGGACAAAGGGATGGACCTGGTTGTTAAAATCATAGGAATAGTTATTGTTCTTATTGCGATTGCGTATTTTCTCAAACCCGGCGTGATAAAGTGGCTGATGGAATTCTTCAAAAAGGGAAACCGAATATACTTTGCGGGCCTGATAAGATTCGCGATGGCAATTGTATTCTTTGTTGCCGCTGGTGAATGCAAGAACTTCTGGGTGATATTGACGTTTGGGATTCTGTTCCTTATATCGGGGCTTTTGATATTTGTGATGGGCCCGGGCAGGCTGCGCCCCATCTTTGAGTGGGCTCAAAACCAGTCAGCTTTTGTTCTTCGGATGCTGGCTCTGGTCGCTTTTGCCGTAGGGGTGGTCATCATCATATACGCCTAAGGGGGTTACATGAAGGCACTGGTTACGGGAGCGGCGGGGTTTATCGGGCCACATTTGAGCGAGCGGCTTTTGGCCGAGGGCTGGGAGGTGGTCGGGGTTGATAACTTCGACGATTTTTACGACCCGCGAATCAAACGCCGGAACATTGGGGGCTGTCTGAAGAATGAGGCTTTCCAGCTCCTCGAAGCCGATATTCGTGACGGCGCCGCTATGGACAAGGCAATGGGCGAGGGCATCGAGATAATCGTCCATCTGGCGGCGCGGGCGGGGGTAAGGCCATCAATCGCCAAGCCGCTCCTTTACGCGGATGTCAACGTGAATGGAACGATGGCCCTGCTCGAAGCCGCGACAAGACATAAAATCAAGAAGTTCATCTTCGGCTCAAGTTCGAGCGTGTACGGCAATAACAAAAAAGTGCCCTTCAGCGAGGATGATAATGTCGATTATCCAATCTCTCCTTATGCGGCGACGAAAAAGGCCGGCGAGCTAATCTGCCATACGTACCACCATCTCTACGGCGTCAACGTAACCTGCCTGCGTTTTTTCACCGTTTACGGTCCGCGGCAGAGGCCCGATTTGGCCATCCACAAATTCTGCCGGCTTATCGAGCAGGACAAGGCGATACCTGTTTACGGCGACGGTTCTATGATGCGCGACTTCACATACATCGACGATATAATCGACGGCACAGTAGCAGCGATGGAAAGGTGCGAGGGGTTCAACATTTACAATCTGGGCGAGTCAAGACCGATATCGGTGAACGACTTGATTACCGAGATTGAAAAAGCCCTGGGCAAGAAGGCGGTTAAAGAATATCAGCCGGCTCAGCCGGGCGACGTGGAGCGAACGTATGCCGATGTTACCAAGGCTGTGCGGGAGTTAGGTTACAATCCGTCAACGACGATTGAAGAGGGTTTGAAGAAGTTCGTGGCGTGGCTCGGACAAGAAGCCTAAGAGAGGTAGCCGGCCAGACCCCTTACCGCAGATACGCAAAAGGGGAACTTCAGGTGACATCAGGAAAGGAAATCAGCAGGGGATATAGTCGTCTGGCGGCATTTGTGCATCGGGCATTGGCGAGCCGGTATATGCCGGTTTGGGCAGCGCTATTGGGGATTTAACCTACGCTGCCGTCCCTTAAGGCGGGGCTGCTTTTCGATGATTGCCATCATAAGCTTCTGGTGAAATGGTCGGAAGGGCCGGCCAGTCTGCTTAGTTCACCAATAAACATGTTCCGATTGATTGATGGCGACCGCCGGGAACGCAGGAAATAGAAAGTGGAGCACCTAATGCCTAAGCCCCATATCCAGGGGGAAAGCTTCTTGTCTTCCGTTTTCCTCCTGCGGGGCGCCCACGTCGCGATATTTCATGTCAAAGACAATGTCGCCCAGAGGAGCGGGTTGGCTCTGCGCTGCAACCAAATCACTGCGGCCACACTCAGGGCCGGAAGCAAAAAACCAACTAAAAACCTTTTCACGTCGACGTTCTCTTTCTCGAGCATAAGATGCAATAGGCTGTTGCCGGGACATTGTCAAATAGAATACACCGTAATTCGCAAGTGCCGCAATAATGCGACGCGGGCAAATACCGTCAGCCAAGTTTTACGCGACCCCTGTAAGATTCAGCGGCCTTGGTTTGTAAGGGAAGAGTGTATGACCAATGTCAGACGGTGGGAAATGCCCGGCAAGAATGGGCAGAAAAATCTCTCCGTTCAGCCCTGCTACACTTCGTTCAGCCGTGGTCTCGCCAGTAGAACCGTGTTTTTTGCTTGAACCAACCCCCTTAAATCTGTTATTGTACAGTTGCGGGCCTGCAAGGCTCAGAAGGAGGATGGGTGACCCGCCGAAGGAAGGTCACCGGGTGTTTGTTGCAAATGTTCGCTCGGAAGTTATGAAATACCGAATGCGAAAAAGCATCCTGCACGGGCTGTTTGTGGCAATGCTCGTGTTTTGTTGCAGTGGGCCGGGGTTCGCTGTCGTTTTGCATCCCGATGGGGAACCGAACCTGGCGACCTGGACGGACAGGCCGGATTCCAATGTTGTCGGCCGGTGGAGCAGTAACGCCTCGTTTGTCGTAATTGCTCCAAATTGGGTTCTTACGACCCGCCACCAAAAAACAGTTCCGGCAACGGTCAAAATTGACGGTGTTTCTTATACGTGTCATTACAACGCAGAGTGGATGGGCGGGCCTTTGGGCAATGCCGATATTCAATTGGTCAGACTAACGACAGCGGACGGCGGAAATCCCGAGCTTGCTCATTACGCCGGCCCTTACACGGGCGCTGACGAAGCAGGACAGCCGGCGGTGCTGGCCGGTTACGGTGACGGCAGGGGTGGATTACTCCAGACCGACGGCGCCACCTATGGGTATGACTGGGCAAATTCAACCAATACAACCCTGCGGTTCGGCACAAACAGAATCGACCAGACCGAAAACGGCAGCGCCATAGGCACTTTGATTTCAGATATCATCGTTGCTGATTTTGACGGCCTTAACGAGGGCCAATCCGCTGTTTATGAAAGCACTCTTGCCTGGCACGACTCCGGCGGCGGATGGTTTATATATGACGGGGCCGAGTGGAAGGTGGCGGGACTGTCGCGGGCGGTTGGCGTACACTACGAGGCGGGCCATGAAGGTGACCCGAATTATATTCTTTACCAGGCCTGGTTCCGCAACAGGACGTATCCGGAAATACTCGAGCCCGATTATCTCGACGGGGTGCGCGTGAGCTCCTATGCCACATGGATTCTTGAGATAATTAACGTTCAGGCAGACCTGACGGGCGATGATTGGGTCGATTTCGATGATGTCGCTGTGTTCGCCGCATATTGGTTGAGTAGCGACTGCGGCGAGCCGAACAACTGGTGCGAGGGCGCGGACTTTGAACCGAGGGACGGGTGTGTTGATTACCATGATTTGGGTTTTCTGCTCGATAGATGGCTGACCGGCTGGCAATATTGAAGGGGCTTTCTTTCGCATCCACGAAAGGCCCGGCCCCGATTTTTATGTTGTGTGCACTGTTAACAGGCAGTACCGGGCGCCGCTATTATCCCAAACAGGGCTCCTTTACCCATATTTTCCTGCGAATGTGCGTCACTATTGTTAAGCTGTCGATGGTTGCAGGGCCGCTTGCGATAAAACAAATTCTTGACATTCTTCCGGCCAGCCGTAAGATTTGGCGGCGATAATCGAACAAACTGAATATTGTTTAATGGCGAATCACGCCGAGGAGAAAACCAAATGCGAGACAAGAAAGCAGCAGACCTTGCCGGGCCGGGCATTGGCGACTATGCCGAACTGGAGAAAATCCTGCCACAGGATTACAACTCGCTGCTGTCCCCAAAGGAGACCCAGCTTGCCACCTATGCGGTGAAGGACTACATAGAGGAGAATCTGTGCAAAGAGCTGAATCTTATCCGCGTCACGGTTCCTCTAATAGTTGACGTCGAGAGCGGCGTCAACGACCTGCTGGACCGTGACGGCTCGCGCACGCCCATCCAGTTCCACATATCGAACGACCACAACAAGAACCCCGTCGATGCACAGGTGGTCCAGGCCGCTACCAAGTGGAAGCGGATTGCCCTCAAGCAGTTCGGGATGAAAGTGGGCGAGGGTCTGCTGACCGATATGCGGGCGGTACGGAAGGATTACTTCCTCGACAACGACCACAGCGCGTATGTGGACCAGTGGGACTGGGAGCTGGCGATAACCGCCGAGCAGCGGAACCTCAAGTTCCTCCGCCAGGTCGTGGAGAAGATATGGAAGGTCCTCAAAGGCGCCGAGCGGCACGTGCAGGAGCTGTTTCCCCAGCTTAAGACGGACAAGTATCCCGACCTGCCGGATGAACTGGTTTTCATTCACGCCGAGGAGATGCTTGAGAAATTTCCCGACCTGCCCCGCAAGCAGCGTGAGACCGAAATCGCCAAGGAATGCTCCGCCGTATTTATCATTGGCATCGGCTGGGTCCTCGAGGACGGCTACCCCCACGAAATGAGAGCGGCTGATTATGATGACTGGGTGACCCCGACAACCTCGCAGGACGGCCGACCCATGCACGGCCTCAACGGCGACATTCTCGTCTGGAACCCGGTTACAAAACGTCGGCATGAGCTTACATCAATGGGTATTCGCGTCAACGCAGAGACGCTCAAGCAGCAGCTTAAGATTTCCGGCCAGCTTGATTTCCTCAAGCTGCCCTACCACCAGGGAATCATCAATAACGAGCTGCCGCTAAGCATTGGCGGCGGCATCGGCCAGTCGCGAACCTTCATGCTCCTGCTGAAAAAAGCCCATATCGGCGAAGTCAGCGCCACCGTCTGGCCGAAAGTATTGAAGGACATGTGCAAGAAGAAGAATATCCACGTTATAGAATAGGTAGCGGCCCCAGCAACATCAGGCTTGAATTTCGTACGGCTGGGGTATTTCGGGATAGCCCTTCAACGGAAGGAATAACCCTCTGTTCGGCAAATAACGATAGGACTGATTGACCAGATGGCAGAACCCAGGAGCGGGATGGTCAGGTTCTTGAGCGGTGTGAGACAAAGGGCCGCGAACGTCAAATCCGCAGCCCTTCCGGAGCAGAAAGAATCTTTTGCATCTGTGAATAATTAATCGCACTCGGCGGTAGGTATAAGCCAGTATTTCGCTATCATGGCAAAATCGAAGTTGTCGACTTTCCCGTCACAATTGACGTCTGCTCTCTTGGCAAGCACGGCTAGCGGCACGCGGCCGCGAATAACAATGCAATCGGTTCCCACTATGGGCGTCCCATTGAGTAGGACACCGTCGAGGGTTAATGGCAAAACCTGGTCGGGAAAGAGTTCGCTCTGTTCTACCAGCTTGTGCACAATCTCCTGAGTTTTGAACTTCAGCGTCAGGTCGGTGAATCCATCGGGGCCTGCCGGTGTGCATTCACACTCATTGGCGTCCCGCAGCGGAGTCGCAACATCCTCGAAGCCGCTGCGGATCGGGGCAACACCGGCCAGCCGAATAGAAGCTATGTCAATAGTGTTTACGTCGAAGTCCTCTGACCCGAGGACCGCCGCGGGCAGTACGCCGAAGCTCCTGACGTTAAGGGGATTGGGACAACTGCCGGGCTTGATGTCGAGCGAGACTTCTTGTAAAAGATTGAGGCATATTTGTACGGGTTCGTTCATGTCAAGGTTCTTTGTTTCGGTAGGTGTTCCAAAGTCCCAGCGGACAATTCCACTAATGAAATTGGGTTCTACCGTTATACACCAGCCTTCGTCGGTCGGCAGCCCCGCGATGGCGCCGCCATCGGCGTTGCGAGCGCCTACCCAGGAGCCTTCCAAATCCCTGTCGAGGCTTAATTCCGCCGGGTAGTCCCAGGATTTCGGGTCATCACTGACGGCAACAAAGGCCCCGGCCGGCACTCCCTCCAAATTGAAGTTCGCTCTTATATTTGTACATGTACTATTATCTATGGAATGGTGCATTACGAGGCTGAGGTTGCCGTTCGGGTCCACGTAGAGATAGATTTTGCTTACGTTGTCCTCTACGAATGGCGTGTGCGCGCTGTCGCTGTAATAGTTGTAGAATGATACGACGTCTGTTGTGCCTATTATCGGCTCGACGGTTTGGGTTATTTCACCTTGTGTCAGCAGGTACGCAGCGTTCGCCGGCAATGCTGACAGTACAAGACCCAGGAAACACAGTACCACCACACTGTGAATTGCTCGGATTTTCTTCCTGCACGTTTTCATGTTCTTACCTCCCTTACGTATTGAGATTTTCTATTGATGCAGCCCGTAGCGTTCTGCAGCCGAAAGCCGCTCGGGCAAAGCACTTTCCCTTGTTCGGCAAAAGAATACAATTGATATATAGAGATGTCCGCAGGGTTTGCGGCTGCGTCCCGGACTGATTACTGATTACAACCTGGGCGTTACAGGATTTCGTGTGGCAGGGTCGCTGGAATTGCCCGAGCTGCACCTCCCCTGCATGATAGTTAGAATCTCGGCAGTAAATTTTCATAAAAGCACCGCGGCAACCACCGCTCTTTGGATGTGGCCAAGCCCTTTCTTTAACCCCAAGTTAGGAAGCAATCATTTATTATGCTTACGTCGCGCTACCCGTCAACAAAGATTTTTATTTTTTTTCGTATATTTCTTGCGAGGCCGTGCCTTTGGCCTTTACAGATTAAGAGCCGGTGTAGAAACTCTGCTGTCGGCGGCAGAGGGGATTACGACTGATAGCACGCAACTATGAAAAAGAAAGAGTGCGCACAGTTTAGTCCTTGACAAGGCCAAATATGAGCGTGATAGTGTTGTCAGCAAAAAATAACAGTACTACTATCCCTTGGGGTATATGCTTAAGGAGGTAACCAAATGAAGCGGATTGTTATCTTTTTCGGCGTGATGGCGGCGGTGTCAGTCATGGCTGACGGTTTGTGCTCGGATTCTGTCGATTACGGCAAAAGGAAACAGGCTTTTGCAAGCCCTGAAGATTTCCCTGATGCTAATACGCCGGTAAGCTTGCAGGATTATCTTCGATACGCAGCGCTGAACAACGCGGGTCTTAAAGCCGCTTTTGAAGAATGGAAAGCGGCGCTGGAACAGGTGCCTCAGGCCAAGGCGCTGCCCGACCCAAGATTTACATACGGCTACTTCATAGAGGAGGTCGAGACGAGGGTCGGGCCGCAGAAGAACAGGTTCGGGATAATGCAGGCTTTTCCGTGGTTCGGTGAGATTGAGGCGAGGGCGGACGCGGCGGCGGCGGCGGCCAAAGCTGCGCGGCAACGGTACGAAGCCGGGAAGCTGAAGCTGTTTTTCGAAGTGAAGGATGCGTTTTATGAATACGCGTACTTGGCGAGGGCGGTTGAGATAGCCAGAGAGAACCTTGAGCTGATAAAGCATTTCGAAGAGGTTGCGCGGACGAAATATGTGGCGGCGGCGGCGGGTCACCCGGATGTGATACGTGCACAGGTGGAACTGGCAAAGCTCGAAGACCACTTGAAAAGTCTTGAGGCTATGAGGGAGCCGATTGTGGCCCGGCTTAATGCGGTTCTTAATCGCGGAAGTTTCGAAATGCTGCCCTGGCCCGAAAAAGTGAAGTTCGAGGCCGTGGAGGTAAGACGGAGCGAGATTGTGGCGGCACTGAAGACGCACAATCCTGAGCTTCAGGCTATGGACTTCGAGGTGGAGAACGCGAGGTCCAGATTGGAGGTGGCCAGGAAGAAGTTCTACCCTGAGATAGGAGTAGGCGTTGACTGGATTCAGACCGACGAGGCACTGATGGCGGGTACCAGAGACAGCGGGAAGGACCCTGTTATTCTTATGTTCAGTATGAATCTGCCCATCTGGCGCAAGAGTTACAAGGCGGCACAGTTGCAGGCTGAGGCGAATGTGAGGAAGGCATCGCAACAGAGAGCGCAGGAGGAAAACTCAATCATAGCTGGCGCGGAGCGCGCGCTGTACGATTTTGAGGACAGCGGGCGGAAGATAAAGCTGTACAGGGATGTTCTGGTGCCGAAGGCCGAAGAGCTGCTTAGTGTGTCGGAAACCGCCTATAAGGGAGGGACGGTCGATTTTTTGAGCCTGATTGACGCACAGCGTATGCTGCTGGGATACCAACTGAATTATGAACGCGCAGTTACGAACAACCTGCAGCGGCTCGGCGAACTGGAGATGCTGGCCGGCGCCAAACTGGGAACTATTATTGACACGACCGCCGCCAAATAAACCCGACCTTATATGTCAGCGTGACACGGCGCACGAATAGGTGGAAAATACTCTTGAGTGTCCGACGGGAGCTGTCAAATGAAAAAACCTAACCCTCTATCTGGAAGCCTTCGAAACATAACAACCGCGACGCTATTCATCGTGTTAGCCATTTCGCACTTAATTGTCTGTTGCACAGCGCATGGGGCTGAGGTTAAGACCAAAAGCAACGGGACACAAAATGAGAAGCAGTATGACCCGAACAGGTGTTTTGACAGAGTATGGGAAATCATCAGGGATGAGTTCTGGGACCCAAACTTCAATGGTGTTGATTGGGAAGATGCACGAACCCGCTACAAACCAAAGGCTTTAGCCGCCAAAGACCATGAATTATTCGCCGGAATCGTCAACCAAATGCTGGCAGAGCTAAGAACCTCTCATACTTACTACTATACAAAATGGGACCCTGATTATTATGTAATACAAGTTGTATTTGGAAAACATGATTCACATAGGAATGGAATCGGTGTAGTGACACAAAATATAGATGGGCGTCATTATGTCATAGCTGTTCTAAATTCGTCCCCTGCGGAAAGAGCAGGTATAGTTTTGGGGGATTGGTTAATAGAAGTAGATGGTCAGCCATTTCATCCTATTCGTTCATTTGAAAATAAAGCAGGTCAGGAACTCGAAATCATTATTCAACGAGGTCCAGCAGAGTCTACCCGTCAAAGGCTAAAGGTTATTCCTGTTGATAGGAAAGAAGAAGATTGGCTTGGTAATGATTCACATGCCAGCTTAAAAACTATCGAATATAAAGGCCATCGTTTTGCTTACATTCGTCTCTGGTGGCTCAGGGGCTTGAAAATGAGAGATGCTCTGGAATATGGCATTCATAGGGCCAACGAGACAGAAGGGATTATCATAGATATTCGAGATGGTGTCGGTGGTGATTTCGGATATGAATTTATCGCACCTTTTTTGCGATATGGCTTAGGAGAGATAACAGTTGAGTCTATTGGACGTCAGCAAACATTTAAATCTGCGGCAGGATGTAATAAGCCAGTGGTTGTTCTTATTAATAACGGCTCTCGAAGCGGTAAAGAAACACTGGCATATCTTTTCAAGAAGACAAGTAGAGGTGTTTTGGTGGGAGAATGCACGGCTGGCTATGTTGCCGGTGGTCGAAAAAGAGACATTTCCTCGGATTCTTTTCTTTACTATGGTGCATTCAAAATGACTATTGACGGCAAGAATTTAGAGGGTGTTGGCGTTCAGCCTGATATTAAGGTACCTTTTGACGTTCGGTTTGCCGCGGGCAGGGATATCCAACTTGACCGGGCAAAGGATGAAATGGTCAAGCTGATAGAGGCCTCAGGTTGAATTCACTATGTCCCGGCGGTACTTCCTCTGAACATTCTATCGCTTGAGTTGTCGATAATGTAAGATTCTAATTAGGGGGACAGCGAAATGAAAGCATCCATATTGCTAATCCTGCCGGCACTGGTTCTTCTTTGCGCGGTTTTGGGTGAGAGGGCCGCGGCGGCCGAGCAGGACGGCCAAGAACACAACCACCAAGGTCATTTTTCGTTATTCTCACTGGTTGAGCCGTTGGGAATTGCCACACTATCGTTTGTCTCGGCTACCTTTGCGACAGGCCTGTTTCGCAGAAGGCTGGGCCGAAGATTCCTTAAGGTACACTTGCTCCTCGGCATAGTTTCCGTCATCCTCGGGTTTACACACGGCGTACTGGTTTTTCTGCTGTTCGGCTAAGGAAGGCTGTCGGAGGCGGCCGCCGAATGCCGGCGATGCTTTTGCGGGAAGTTTAGATTGCATATCACCATCTACGGATTATAATGGCAAACTGATTGAGAGCGTTGCATAAGAGAAGCCGGCGAGTCTTGGCCGTAAGTTTTTGTGAAAAAGGTACTTGTAAAACCGGCACAGGAAGGACACGTCAGAATAATCCCGGCGCGCCGGGATTATTTTGTATGAATTCGGGCGTTTTGCAGAAGGATCTAAGGAGTTCAGGTAAGGAGAAAGATTATGGATTTTGGTTTTGGCCTGTTGGCGCAGGTGGAAGGCAAACTTGCGGTCCTGGATATGCTAATCCTGCTGGTCTACTTTGCGGTACTGATTGGGCTCGGCGTATACACATCGCGGAAGATAGTTTCATCAGACGAGTTTATGGTGGCGGGCCGCAGGATACCGGGGTGGGCGGCGGGCCTTTCGGTTATGTGCGCCTACACAAGCAGCCTTTCTTACATCGCTACGCCCGGCAAATCGTTCGGAAGCAACTGGAATCCGGTCCTATTCGCGTACGCGATGATACCTGTGGCTTTATTCGTATCCTCTTTTATCATCGCGTATTATCGCAAGATAGGGCTGATTTCGGTATACGAGTTTCTTGAAAGGCGGGTGGGCAACTGGGGCCGGGTGTATGCAGCGATTTCCTTTATGCTGTATATGATCGGGCGAATCGCGGCTATTCTTTATCTTACCGCGCTGCTGTTTGGCCAGTTCGCTCATATTCTCGACAATGTCACTTATAACATCATACTTCTAATTCTCGTGATAGGAGTAATCACTGTCATATACACACTTCTTGGGGGCATGGAGGCGGTTATCTGGGCGGATGTGATGCAGGCGGTGATTATGCTTTCGGGCATCGCCATATGCTGCGGAATATTGACATACAAGGTTCTGCAGGGTCCCGAGCCCGCCATTGTCAGCGCCTGGCATGCGGACAAGTTCAGTCTGGGAAAATGGACGCTCAGCCTTGCGGACCAGGGTCTGGCCAACAGGACAATACTGGTGATGATTATTTTTGGGATCACCGAGAATCTTCGAAACCTGATGGCCGACCAGAATTATGTTCAGAAATACGTGTCGTGCTCCAGTGAAAAGGAGGCTAAGAAATCCATCTGGGTAGCCACCATAATCTACGTCATAATGACGACCATCTTTATTTACATCGGCACTGCTTTGTATGCTCACTATACTTACAATATTCCCGGCACACTGCAAAAGGCCGGCATCGATAGGCAGGACAACGTTTTTCCGTACTACATAGCAACCGAATTGTTCACGGGCTTCAGAGGTTTGCTGATCGCTGCAATTCTCGCGGCCGCTATAAGCACTATTGCCACCGCGTTCAACTGTTCGGCCACCATCTGGCTTCAGGACTTCCACAAAAAATACATTAACAAGGGTATCACCGACAAGCAAAGCATCTTCATGCTGAGGTTGGTGACCGTTATCTGGGGCATACTCGGTATGGTCTTTGCAGTAATGATGATCAAGGCAAAAAGCGTTTTGGATGTCTGGTGGACGATGTCGGGTATATTCGGCGGGGGCATCCTCGGACTGTTCCTGCTGTCCCTGTTCAAAATCAGACTCCAGCTCTGGCAGGGAATAGTCGCGATTGTTGCAAGCCTTGTGACCATTTGCTGGGGAACGTTTATCAGAAAAGGCCTTGTGGATAAACTGCTGGCAAGCGACGTATGGAGCGGGCTCGGAAACGCACTCAGCAAGATTCAATGCAACCTCGACCCAATTATCATCGGAGCGACAGCAACGGTGGCAATGGTTGTGGTGGCTTGTCTGCTCAGTCTGACCAATCGGGGGCAGGCTCTGCCACAGGGGCTAAGTGGAGGCCGGGAAGATGCATAAAAACAGGCTTGGTCGGCGTCAGTTATTAAAGGCCATAGGCGCTGGTGCGGCGGCCCTGGCGCTGCCTTGGCCTATGCGGGCCTGGGCGTCGTTAAAGCCGGGGCCGAACATAATTCTGATTGTCGCCGACGACCTCGGTTACGGCGACCTGGGCTGCTACGGTCAGGAAAAGACGCTGACGCCGAATATTGACCGATTGGCCGATGAAGGTATGCGATTCACACAGTGCTACGCCGGCTCAACGGTGTGTGCTCCCTCGCGGTGCAGCCTGATGACAGGGATGCACAACGGGCATAACAGGATAAGGGACAATCTGCCGCATAATATTTTTCTGCAGCCGGATGATTTGACCGTGGCCGAGGTTTTGAAGCAGGCCGGTTACAAAACCGGCGCCATAGGCAAATGGGCGTTGGGCGACCCGGGTTCATGGGGCGTTCCCAACTATCAGGGATTCGACTACTGGTATGGGCATCTGAAGCAGGACCTGGCGATTTACTACTATCCCACCCACCTGTGGGAGAACGACAGGATAGTGATGATGCAGGACCTCGTGATGGTAAATGACGTGGGCAAAATGGTGGGCAACCGCGGGGGGCAGCGCATCAAGTACACGCACGACCTTTTCACGGAAAAGGCCGTATCGTTTATCGAGCGGCATAGGGAAGACCCATTTTTTCTTTACCTTGCGTACACCTTGCCTCACTTTTCGGATTATCCTGCGGATTCGCCGGACCATTATATGGTCCCCAGCGACGAACCCTACACCGACAAGGACTGGCCGCAGATTGCCAAAAATTACGCCGCGATGATTACGCGAATGGACCGTGACGTCGGCCGGATTTTGGAGCTGATCAAGAAGCTCGGCATAGATGAAAACACGATTTTATTTTTCACCAGCGATAACGGGCCTTACCTCGGTGCGGCGCCGCCAAGAGAGTTTTTTGACAGCAACGGCCCACTGCGCGGCGGCAAGCGCGACCTGTACGAAGGCGGCATACGCATCCCGATGACTGCAAGGTGGCCGGGCAAAGTGCCGGCCGGATGCGTGAGCGACCGGGTCTGGGCATTCTGGGATTTTCTGCCCACCGCGGCAGAGCTGGCGGGCCTGCCCGTCCCCAAAGACATCGACGGGATCTCGATGCTGCCCGAGCTTCTTGGCAAGCCGCAGAAGAATCACGATTATCTTTACTGGGATTACGGTCACGTTCGCAAGACGTACAAGCAGGCTGTGCGTATGGGGGACTGGAAAGGAATTCGCAACGGAGCAAAAGCACCGATTGAACTTTACAATTTGAGAGACGACCCGGGCGAGAGCAAGAATGTAGCGGCACAGAATCCTCAGGTTGTCTCGCAAATAGAAGGGATAATGAGAACTGCCAGAACGGATTCGCAAGACTATCCGATTGGAGGAGCGACCACGGGGGGCTAAAGTCTGCAATTAAGACTGCGTTGCAAGAAACAACGATGGGCATGACTGCGAATCAACGGTTTTACACGGCACTTTCAGGCGGGACGCCCGACCGCGTTCCGACGCTGCCCAAGATATGGGTGGACCTCGGTGCGGCTCTTACGGGGGTGGACCTGCGCGAAGTGGTGGAGAACTCGGAAACGGCGATGCGCGTCGTGGTCGATGCCGCCTTGTCCGTCAAGGCCGACGGCGCACGCCTGTTTCACCTTCCAAATCGCAAGACAAAAGTTCAAAACGGAACCGTGGTCGAAGTTTCCAGGACGGGTGAAGTCCTCGGTCCGATTGATATGCAGGGGGGACTCGCCACGCGGGTGCGGGACAGAAGCAAGATTCATCTGGAAGACCCTTATCAGGCGGCCATGATACAATTTTACCGGGCCGATGAGCCCGTGATAAACAGTGTCGAGGATGTGAGGCGGGTGGCGGTGCCGGATAAGTCTTTTTACGAGGAAATCGGCTTCGGCAAGCTGCAGCGCGAGCTTATGGAGAAAGTCGGCGACGATATAGCTTTACTGGGTGACTGCGGGTCTGCGACGCTGGCGTTTCATGTACTGTTTCGGGAGCTGTCACTTGCTCTGATGGACCTCGTGGAGAAGCCGAAGCTGACGCACGCAATTATGGATAAAGGCGTCGAGCACGCCATCGAAAAGGGCAAGTTTCATATCGACTGCGGGCTGAGAATGCTGCGATTGAACGATTCGATTGCGAATATGTCGGTGATATCGCCGCAGCATTTCAGGCAATACATACTGCCGCACATGAAGATGGTCTGCGACGAGCTGCACCGATACGGGCCGGATGTGCAAATTTACTGCCACGTCTGCGGCAATGTGATGCCGATTATGGAGGACCTGATAGCGACGGGCCTTGACTGTATTGGGCCTTTAGACCCGCTTGGAGGATTTACCTGTGCGCAGGCGCGAGAGGCCGTCGGCGACCGTATAGCGCTAATGGGGGGCGTTAATACGCTTTCTTTTATCAATGCTTCGCCCGAAGAGCTTATCGAGGAGGCCCGCGGCTGCATTGAAGGAGCGGGCAAATGCGGGTATGTCCTCGGCTCGGGCTGCGTTGTGCCTCGAAGTGCGAAGAGGGAGAACCTGCTGGCGCTGTACGAAGCTGCCGAGCGTTTCGGGACTGTACAAGACGAGCAGCAATAATATGATTGGCAGTTTACGGATGGAGGTAATTATGACAGGAAAATACCGGGCAGGACCCTGTTTTGCAATTCTTGGTAAGACAGGCCTGCCGGCAGTTTTGCTTTGTATGTTAGTGGCAACTGCACTTTCAGCGGAGATGCCCACAGACAGCGAATTTACGAATTCCATTGGCATGAAGTTTGTGCGGCTTCGGCCGGGCAAATTTGTGATGGGCCAGTTGAGGGCGCCGCTGCCGCCGGAGATACTGCCGGAGTTCCGAGGCCGGGGACTTTTTGACAACCTCAGCGAGGGCGACTTCGACGAAAAGCCTGTTCACAGCGTCAAGATAACAAGGCCGTTTTACATTGGTGTTTACGAAGTTACAAACAAGCAGTATGAGTTGTTTGACGCAGAGCACAAAGAGCTACGCGGGAAAAATGGTTTCTCCAGAGAAGATGACGAGGCGGTAATCAATGTCAGTTGGTACGATGCGCAGGCTTTCTGCCGGTGGCTTTCCGATAAAGACGGACTGCCCTACCGGCTGCCGACTGAGGCCGAGTGGGAATATGCCTGCCGGGCCGGGACTAAGACGAACTACTACGCGGGGGACATCCTGCCTGACGCATTCCTGAACAGAGGCAGCTCGCTTCATGTCGGTATGACGCCCGCCAATGCGTGGGGCATTTACGATATGCACGGTAACGTTGAGGAGTGGTGCCTCGACTGGTACGGTCCGTATAAGGATATTGCCCAGACCGACCCGGTCGGGTACGTCCAGGGCGACTTCCGCGTGGTGCGGGGCGGCGGCCACAGCACGGACGTTTATTACCTGCGCTCGGCCAATCGGATGGGCGCCCTGCCCGAAGACAAAACCTGGCTTATGGGTTTCCGTATTGTTTTGGGCGAACTGCCCGACACAGGGCCCCTGCCGGCGCCTCGTCCGCCCCTGTATCAGCGTTATGTAATCCAGCGGGATGCTGCGGCGGCAGCCGCGGGAACGGACGCGGACAAGCCCTGCTTCAAGGGCCCACGGAAGTATGTGAAGATTCCCACAGAGGCCAATGGCCCTCTGTTCGCCGCCCACAACCACGACCCGGCTATCGTCGAGTGCCCTAACGGCGACCTGCTGGCCATCTGGTACACGTGCGTTGCTGAGAAGGGACGCGAGCTGGCGCAGGCGGTCAGCCGATTGCGCCGGGGCGCCGAGGAGTGGGAGCCTGCGTCGCGGTTCTGGGATGTACCCGACCGCAACGACCATGCCCCTGCGTTGTGGTTTGACGGAAAGGACACAATCTATCATTTCAACGGCATGTCTTTCGGCGGGGGACACGGTGTTACGGCCGTGGTTATGCGAACTTCCGAAGACAGCGGCGCGACGTGGTCGCGGGCGCGAATAATTCTGCCTGATTACGCGTCCGGCCGGATGCCCAGCGAACCCGTCTTTCGGATGAATGACGGCGCCATCGCCCTGGCGGTGGACCACAGCGGCCCGTGGGGTAACGGCTCGGACTTGTGGATAAGCCGCAACGAGGGTTTTACGTGGAGCAATCCCGGCGGACACGTCGCGGGGATACACGCCGGTGTAGCGCAACTCAAGGACGGGCGCCTGGTCGGCTTCGGAAGGGAAGGCGAAATCGTCACAAACGGACGCAAACAAGAGATGAAGTCGCTGCCCATGAGCATTTCGGAAGACGGCGGCAACTCTTACACCTGGCACGAAACGGAGTTTCCTCCTATCGGCGGCGCACAAAGGCTGGTACTGCTGCGTTTGCAGAAAGGCCCGCTGTTTCTGGCCTCGTTTGCCAACACGGGTACTAACGTAACCGATGCTGCGGGTCAACAGCGCCAGGTGCGGGGTTTATACGGCGCCGTCTCGGAGGATGGCGGCAAGACGTGGCCTTATAAGCGTCTGATTACGGACGACGGACCAGGCCGCCAGGCTGAGTGTACCGGCGGCGGGTTGTTCATAATGAGCGGTCGCAATGCCGAGTATCGCGGCTACCTGGCGGTCTGCCAGAGCGCCGACGGCCTGATAAACCTGATTAGCAGCCGGGAGCACTACGCGTTCAACCTCAAATGGTTGAGGACACCCCCCCCGCCGTTGTCTGCGCCGCCGGTCAGGGTCGAGCGTGTTGTGGAAAGCTTTAATGGGCCGAAACGATTCGACGCCGATGGCTGGGTCGATTACCATTCGTACGTGGGCGGCTTCAACGGGCGGGGACAATACACAATCAATTCCATGACACATCACAACGGAATCAATCGCATAATTGGTGCCGGTTCCTTCGAGGTGACCTTGGCCGTGTCCAAAATTCATTACAATCCTGTACGGGACAGAGTTTCGGAGGGGCTGGCCATCTGGATTAAGGACGACCGCTCGCGCTTTGTAGCGGTGGCGATAAAAGAGGACCACATAAAGCTGGAGGTCACCGACGCCGAGACCGCATCGCCGCCGCCCGGCGCTCAACACCGAACCGGAAGAGGCTGGATGTGGGAAAAAGAGCAGGCAAGGTATGACAAGCCGCCCCGCTCGGCCAAACTCAAGTTCATCTGGAACGAACAGAGCAAGCAAATGCGAGTTTTCTACGGTCTCGACGGGGCCGAGGCGGTTAACGAGCTGCCGCAGAGCGAGGCCGGAATATGCTTCGCCAAACCTTTCTCGGAGTCAACGGTAATCTATATTCTTATGAGCAACGGAACTATAGACGTCGACCATTTTGAAATTCGACCGGTCAATTTGCAGAACGTGGTAACAAGACAGGGACTTTTGCGAGATACAGTAATCAAGGGATAAATAGATGAAGAATTTAATTTTGTTTGTAACTATTGTGCTGACAGCGTCCATGACAGTGTGTTCGGCACAGGCGCCGGCAGGCAAACAGTACACAAACTCTATTGGCATGAAGTTGGTCCGTATCGAGCCGGGGACTTTTATGATGGGCCAATTGAAGACGCTGCAGCCGGAAGTTCTGCCGGTGATTGAGGGCGGCGACCGAGGCGGCCGGTTTGACCTGTTGGCCGAGGGTGACTACGATGAGAAACCCGTTCATACTGTCATCATTTCCCGACCTTTCTATATGGGCATCTATGAGGTAACGAACAAACAGTATGAACTGTTTGACCCTGAGCACAAGAGACTCAGGGGCAAACACTCGCTTTCGAAGGAGGATGATGAGGCCGCAATATATGTCAACTGGTACGAAGCAGAGGCTTTTTGTCAGTGGCTTTCGGACAAGGAAGGGTTGCCCTACCGGCTGCCGACCGAAGCCGAATGGGAATACGCCTGCCGGGCGGGGACAACGACGAACTATTACACGGGAGATGTTCTGCCGAAGGAGTTTGAGAAACATTCGCGGAGAGGTGGTTTAAATCTGCTGGAAGTTGGGAAGACATCTGCGAATAAGTGGGGTCTGTATGATATGCATGGAAATGTTGAGGAATGGTGTTACGACTGGTACGGCCCGTACGTTGAAGGCCCACAGACAGACCCGACCGGCCGCGCCCAGGGCGACTTTCGTGTCATCCGTGGAGGCAGCTACGATACCTACGCATATTTTCTTCGCTCGGCAAACCGAATGGGGATGCCGCCAGCCGACAAAAACTGGGTGACCGGCTTCAGAGTCCTGATAGGTGAGCTGCCGGAAACCGCGCCGATGCCCGCCCCGGCGCCGCCCCTCAATCAGCGCAACGTCATGCACAACGACCCGGCTTCGGTTATCAAAGATCCAGACCCCGACAAACCTTATTTCGAAGGGCCCAGAAAATTCGTCAACATCCCACCGGAAGCCATAGGGCCCGTGTTCGCCGGTCACAACCACAATCCCGCAATCGCCGAGTGTCCCAACGGCGACCTGCTTGCATGCTGGTACACGTGCGTTTCCGAAAAAGACCGCGAGCTCGCCGTCGCTGCCGCCCGGCTGCCCTTCGGCGAAAGGCAATGGCAGCAGGCGTCGCCCTTCTGGGATACGCCGGACCGCAACGACCACGCGCCCGTGCTCTGGTACGACGGCAGGGGCAAGCTTTATCACTTTCAGCCTTATTCGGTGGCCGCAACATACGCCACGTTGGCCGTCGCAATGCGAACCTCAGCAGACAGCGGCGCAACCTGGTCACGGTCGAGGATAATCATTCCGGACCACAATGTCCCCGCTGGACACCAGCTCAGTGAGCCGGCGTTCAGGATGAACGACGGCGCGATCGCGATTACCACCGACGGATTCCCCACACTCTGGATAAGCAGGGACGAAGGGCTGACCTTCGAGAGCTGCGGCGGTGACATCAACGGCAACCATCCGGGCGTCGCACAACTGGAGGACGGCCGTCTTATCGGCTTTCTGCGCGACAGCGAGGTCGAATGGAAAGAGGTCATTACCGAATACGAGGACATGGGCAGGACGTTTACTCACAAGGCAAGAAAGTGGAGGATGGCCAGATGCTACTCGAGCGACCTCGGCAGGACCTGGACCCATGAGCCGAGTCCGTTTCCGGGCGTGGACGGAGGCCAGCGGCTGGTTCTTATGCGGCTGCGGGAGGGGCCGCTCTTTCTGGCTTCGTTTGCCAACAGGGGCATGATAATCACCGACGCCAGCGGCGCGAAACGCGAGGTCAGGGGTATGTTCGCGGCCCTGTCGGAAGATGGGGGCAAGACGTGGCCATACGTACGGCCGGTCAGCGATGACGGGCCGGGGACGCCCGGCATGACTACAAACGGCGGCTATTTCGCCATGAGCGCACGCAACGCCGAGTACCGTGGGTATATGGCGGGCTGTCAGGGACTGGACGGCGTGATTCACCTTGTCAGCAGCTATTCGCACTACAGCTTTAACCTGGCCTGGCTTAAGACGCCTGCGGCACCGCTGCGGTATCCGCTGGTCAGGGTCAAGAGGGAAGTGGAGACTTTTACCGGGCCGGACAAGTTTGACCTTGACGGCTGGGAGCCATATCACGGTTATGCAGGCGGCTTTAACGGCAAAGGCCAATGCACAATTGTTTCGAAGTCACATTTCCAGGGTATGAATCGCCTTATCGGCGCCGGGTCGTTCGAGATGAACCTCGCATTCAAGAACATATTCTTCAACCCGCGCGGCGACACGGCGTCACCCGGCATAACCATCTGGATAAAGGACGCGATGATGCGCCGCCTGCATTTTTACGTCAGGGACGACCGGATTGACGTGGGCCTGGCGGACGAGGAAGAACCTGTTCGACTCAACTGGCCCCGAGACGTTGTTCGGTGTGCGAGGCCGCCCACTTCGGCAAAGCTGCGTTTTATCTACAATGAAGATGCAAAGCAGGTCCGTGTCTTCTACGGCATTGACGGCGACGAGGCGACAACGGAGCTGCCGCAGAGCAAGGCCGGAATTTACTTCGGCAGACCTTTGAGCGAATCGACCGCTGCTTATATTATGATGAGTAACGGAAGAGTTGACGTGGACCATTTTGAAATCAAGCCGATTAATCCGTAAGGCGTTTTAACAGCCAGGTTTCTGATAATATGCAAAACCGGAAGGGCAAAGAAATGAAACATTCAATCTTGTGTATGGCAATCACGATGGCTGCAGCGGCAACGGTGAGCGGCCGCGAGGCCCCGAAAGGCAGCGAGTACACGAACTCCATAGGGATGAAGTTTGTTCGTATTGAGCCGGGCGAGTTTCAGATGGGCCAGTTGAAGCGGCTGGTTCCGGAGGTGCTGCCGGAAATCGAAGGCGGGGACCGGGGCGGTCGCTTCGACCTGCTGGCCGAGGGCGATTACGACGAGAAGCCTGTGCACACGGTGAAAATTACAAGGCCGTTCCACATGGGCGAATTCGAAGTCACCAACAAGCAGTATGAGCTGTTCGATTCGGAGCACAGAAGGTGCCGCGGCAAACATGACCTTTCCAAAAAAGACGATGAGCCGGTGATCTACGTAAGCTGGTATGATGCGCAGGCATTCTGCCAGTGGCTATCGGACAAAGAGGGTCTGCCTTACCGGCTGCCGACTGAGGCGGAGTGGGAATACGCCTGCCGGGCGGGAACAGCAACCAATTATTACACAGGTGACATCCTGCCGAAGGAATATACCAACAAGCCGGGTAACGGCTGCCTCGTCAAGACCACGATAAATGTCGGCAAAACTCCTCCCAACGCCTGGGGACTTTACGACATGCACGGCAATGTCGAGGAGTGGTGTAATGACTGGTATGGTCCTTACCAGGACGGCCCCTTGAGCGACCCTGTCGGCTATATCGATGGCGACTTCCGCGTGACACGCGGCGGAAGCTTTGGAACTTATGCATATTTTCTGCGTTCGGCGAACAGGATGGGTACACTGCCGGATGAAAGACAATGGGCGACGGGTTTTCGAGTTGTCATAGGTGAACTCCCCAAGACAAAGCCTATGCCTTTGCCTGAAAAGCCCGACCATCAGCAGAATATCGTTGAGCGGAACATCGAGGAAGTGAAGAAAGGGCCACCCAAGGATAAGCCTTACTTCAAGGGCCCTCGCAAGTTTGTAAAGATTGACCGCGGGGCAATCGGCCCGTTGTTTGCCGGGCACAACCACAGCCCGCAGATAACGGCTTGTCCCAATGGCGACCTTCTTGCGACGTGGTTTACCTGTGTTTCGGAAAAGGACCGCGAGATGGGCAGGGGCGGCAGCCGGCTTCGCTGGGGTAGCCAAGAGTGGGACGATGCTTCGGTTTTCTGGGATGCTCCCGACAGAAACGACAGTGTGTGCTCCTTGTGGACGGATGAAAACGGCAAGATATATCATTTTGTCGGAACGGACATCGGGGCAACATACGCGTATCACTCGCTGGGCCTTCGCACCTCAACCGACAACGGTGCGACCTGGTCGAAGGTGCGCATCTTCAATCCCGAGCATACTTCTCCGCCGCCGCATTGGCACGGTCACTGGCTTACCGGGCCTGTCTTTCGCACTAACGACGGAGGTATCGCTTTTGTCACCGACGGCTGGCCCACTCTCTGGTACAGTCACGACGACGGGCTGACCTGGCAGGGCTGCGAAGGAAGTATTGAAGGTAACCACCCCGGCGTGGTGCAGTTGCGCGACGACAGGATGCTCGGATTCACCCGCGGCGGCGACCTCCGGGGTGCCGTCATTGTCACCCGGTACGACGATTTGGGCAGGACCATGGTTCATTCGAACGAGAAGCGTCCGTATTGGATGCCCAAATGCGTTTCGGATGACCTGGGCAAAACGTGGAAAAAGACGCCGAGCATTTTTAAGGACATAGGCGGCGGGCAGCGACTGGCAATGATGCGACTCAGGGAGGGGCCTATATTTTTTGCTTCGTTTGCCGACAGGGGTATCATCATTACCGACGCGGGCGGCAACAAACGAGAAGTGCGCGGATTATATGCCGCCGTTTCGGAAGATGAGGGCCAGACCTGGTCGAACGTGCGTCTGGTCAGTGACGATGGTCCCGGCAGGCCTGCGATGACTACCAACGGCGGCTATTTCGCGTTAAGCTCACGCAACGCAGAATACAGGGGCTATCTCGCATGCTGTCAGGCGCCGAACGGGCTGATACATCTTATCAGCAGCTATTCGCACTACGCGTTCAATCTGGCATGGCTCAAGACGCCCGCCCCGCCGCTCCAATATCCGCGAATGAGGGTAAAACACGAAGTCGAGAGTTTTGACGGCCCCAGGAAGCTCGACCTCGATAACTGGGAACCATATCACGGATATCAGGGCGGCTTCAACGGCAAAGGCCAGTACACCATTATTTCCAATTCCCACTTCCAGGGTATGAACCGGCTTATCGGCGAAGGCTCCTTCGAGATAAATATGTCTTTCAAAAACATCTCCTTCAATCCGCGAGCCGCGACCGCGTCACCGGGCATCACCATCTGGATAAAGGATGCGATGATGCGAAGGCTGCACTTTTACGTCAGGGACGACCGCATCGACATGGGCATGGCGGACGAGGAGGACCCTGTTCGAATGAAGTGGCCCCGCGGCGCGATTCAATATAAGGAACCGCCGACTTCGGCGAAGCTGAAGTTCACTTACGACGAGAATGCAAAGCAGATACGCATCTTCTACGGCGTCAACGGCGATGAGGCGACAACAGAGCTTCCACAGAGCGCAGCCGGAATTTATCTGGGAAAGCCTTTCAGCGAATCCACCGCGGTCTATATTATGATGAGTAACGGGCAAGTTGACCTCGACCATTTCGAAGTCAAGCCGGTTAACCCGTAAGACGTTTTTAACAGATAAGTGATGATATGCAATAGCAAAGGGGTAAAAAATGAACAGTCGGATTTTGTGTGTGGCAATTGTACTGACAGAGTTAGTTAGAGTGGGCTCGGCGCAGATGCCGGCAGATAGGCAGTACACAAACTCCATCGGGATGAAGTTTGCGCGTGTCGAACCGGGAACGTTCCGGATGGGCCAGATTGAGACGCCGCTGCCGTCGGAGGTTCTGCCGATTTTCCGGGGGCGTGGACTTTTCGATACCCTGAATGAAGGCGATTACGATGAGAAGCCGCTTCATACTGTTAAAATCACCAGACCTTTTTATGTGGGCGTCTTTGAGGTGACGAACTTCCAGTACGAGCTGTTCCGACCCGAGCACCGCACCCTTCGCGGCAGGGAAGGTTTCTCCAAGGAAGATGACGAAGCGGTCGCCTTTGTCAATTGGTACGATGCGATGGCCTTCTGCAGGTGGCTTTCCGACAAGGAGGGCGTGCCTTATCGTCTTCCCACGGAGGCGGAGTGGGAATACGCCTGCCGGGCCGGTACGACCACGAATTACCATGTCGGTAATGTCTTGACCGAGCCGTTTGTGTTGAAAGTAAGCCCGAAAGGCGGCGCCATAGCCGCGGCGTCCCTGCGGGCGGGCGAGACGCCGCTCAACGCCTGGGGACTCTACGGCATGCACGGCAGCCTCGAGGAGTGGTGCTCGGACTGGTACGGCCCTTATACAGACGCGCGCCAGGTCGACCCTGTGGGCTACGCGCACGGCGATTTCCGAGTTACTCGCGGCGGAAGCCACGGGTCCGAGGTTTATTATCTGCGCTCGGCCAACCGCCTGGGGGCCGTCCCCGAAAGCAGGAACTGGGTAACCGGTTTTCGTGTCGTCATCGGTGAGTTGCCGGATACCAAACCTTTGCCCGTTATACCGCCTCGCTATCAGCAGAACGTCGTCCAGCGCGACCGCCGCCGCATATCCGAGGGGCCTGACCCGGAAGTACCCTATTTCAGGGGGCCTCGCAGGTACGTAAACATCCAGCCTGGTTCCAACGGTCCCACATATACGTGCCACAATCACGACCCTGCCATTGTCGAGTGCCCGAACGGCGACCTGCTGAGCATCTGGTATACGTGCCATGATGAGCACGGTCGGGAGCTTGCCCAGGGCGCCAGCCGGCTGCGTTGGGGGACTGAGCAGTGGGAGGAAGCCTCGCTGTTTTTCTACACGCCGGACCGCAACAACCACGCGCCGGCGCTGTGGTTTGACGACAAGGATACAATCTACCACTTCACGGGCGTCTCGGCGGAAAAGAGCCGGGGCAGGTCCGCTATCGTGATGCGAACCAGCTCCGACAGCGGCGCCACCTGGTCGCCACCGAGACTGATTGTGCCCGAATTCACGAAGGGACATCTTCCGAGTGAGCCGGTCTTTAGAATGGACGATGGGACTATTGTTTTTGCAATCGACGGCCCCGATACGCTCTGGATGAGCAAGGATGAAGGACTGACCTGGTTCAATCCGGGCGGTGACATCCCGGGCATACACGCCGGAGTGACGCAGCTTTCCAACGGCAATATCTTTGCTTTCAGCAGGGGCTACGCCGTTGACGGGAAGCTGCCCATCAGCATTTCCACCAACGGTGGAAAGAGCTTTACCTCCTCCGCGAGCGAATTCCCGCCGGTGGCCGGGGGTCAGCGGCTGGCGCTGCTGAAGCTGCGAAGCGGCGAGCTTTTCCTTGCCTCGTTTACGAATGAGGGCGGAAAAGGGATTTATATCAGAGATGCGACCGGCAACGAACGCGAAATACGCGGCCTCTATGCAGCATTGTCACTTGATGACGGAAAAACCTGGCCCTATAAGAGGCTTGTCACCGACGACGGTCCGGCCCGGACCATCGAGTGCACCGACGGCGCCGCCATCACTATGAGCGGCAGAAACTCTGAATACCGCGGTTATCTGTCCGCCTGCCAGAGTCTCGACGGACTGATAAACGTCATCAGCAGCCGAAACCATTTTGCGTTCAATATGAAGTGGCTCAAGACGCTGCCTCCGGCGCCGGTTGACAAACCGCGCAAGGTGAAATCCATTGTCGAAACCTTCACGGGGCCGACCAGCTTCGACAACGAAGGCTGGCTGGACTACAAAGGCCCCGTTGCCAAATTCAACGGCAAGGGACAGTACACGATAAAATCGGGCTCACACTTCAACGGGATTAACAGGCACGTCGGAACAGGCTCGTTCGAAGCAGTTTTTGAACTGGCGAATATTCACTATAATCCTCCGGGCCCAATAATCCCCGAGGGCGTCACCTTAGGTTTTCGCGACGCCACCAGCGCCGGAGGCGAGACTATGTTTATCAACATCAAGCAAAATGAAATCACGCTGCGGGATAAATATCCTGTCGCCCTGTCCGAGCCCCCGAAGTCGGCAAAGATAAAGTTCACCTATGACGACGCCACGCGACGCTGGCGGGTCTTCTACGGCCTTAACGGCGACGAGCCCGTAAACGAATTCAAGCGAAGCCAGGTCGACGGAATATACTTTAGAGAATCGACCAGCGAATCGAACGCCGCCTACGTTCTGATGAGCCAGGGCAGCGTGGACCTCGACTATTTCGAAATCAAGACCCGGTAAGGCAAATTTCGGACGGTGTGGTTACTTTTTTGGAAAATGTGAAACAAAGGAGAACTAAAAGATGACCAGACGGATTGGAATGCTCGTGCCGGTGTTAGCAGGGTGCGTGCTTGCTATCTGCGTCGTGCAGGCAGAAGCCTTCTTCGCCAGTACGGCCAAGCTGAGAAAGTCTCCGCTTAAAATGCCCGCGGCCAAAACGTTCAAGAACTTCATCGGTATGGAATTTGTGCGTATCGAGCCGGGGACATTCACTACGGGTTTCGAGGGCGGCGAGGTGTCTGATGAGATTTTGACCGCCGCCGAACGTGTGGACAATCACATCAAACTCTCGGTTTTCGGTAAAAAGGGCGACTACGACGAGCACCCGGCTCACAAGGTGACCATAACCATGCCGTTTTACATCGGCGTGCGTGAGGTCACCAACGCTGAATTTGAAATGTTCGACCCGCTCCACATGCATCTGCGCGGCAAACAGGGCTTTTCCATCGACGACGCCGAAGCGGTGGTTTTCGTAAGCTGGCACGAGGCCAAGGCCTTTTGCGACTGGCTGTCGGAGATTGACGGCCTGCCCTACCGGCTGCCCACCGAGGCGGAATGGGAATATGCCTGCCGGGCGGGCACCGCCACCCGCTTTTCCACCGGTGACACTCTGCCGGATGAATTCCTCAAGAACCCCGGCAGCAGCTGGTATCCTTCTCCGGAGCGCGGCAAGGGAAGAAATGAGGTTGTGCCCCTGTACGTAGGCAAGACTCCACCGAATCCATGGGGCTTGTATGATATGCACGGCAACGTCGAGGAGTGGTGTCATGACTGGTACGGGCCGTATGAGCCTGGATCACAAGAGGACCCTGTCGGCCGGCTCGACGGAGATTTCAAGGTTGCGCGGAGCGGCAGCCACGGTACGGTCGCTTATTATCTGCGTTCGGCCAACCGCATGGGAGCACTGCCTGAAGACAAGAGCTTTATGATAGGATTCAGAGTGATAATCGCAGAGCTGCCCGACACCACCGCCCTGCCAATGGTTCCCAAGCCGCTGTATCAGCAGAATGTAAGGCAGGATGTCACTGGTGACGTGCTCAAGGGACCGGACCCGGATAAGCCCTATTTTCGCGGCCCGCGGAATTACGTTAAGATTGAACAACCATCTTATGGTCCCCTGTTCCACAGGCATAACCACGACCCCGGTATCTGCGAGTGTCCCAACGGCGACCTGCTGGCGATATGGTACACGTGCGTTTCGGAAAGAGGACGGGAGCTGGCGATGGCTGCCAGCCGGCTCCGCCGGGGCGCGGATGAATGGGAGCCGGCCTCACCATTCTGGGATGCGCCGGACCGCAACGACCACGCGCCGGCCCTATGGTACGACGGTGACAGAACAATCTACCACTTCAACGGCCTTTCATCTGCGGCCACCTGGGGCAATCTTGCCATCGTGATGCGCACTTCGGCCGACAATGGTGTCACCTGGTCGAGGGGACGATTGATTATGCCCGAGCATCAAAGAAGACAGCAGGTCGTTGAGTCGGTATTTCGCACGCGCGAGGGTTATCTTGTGCTGCCCTGCGACGCATCACCGAGCAGTAGCGACGGGACGGCCATTCATATCAGCAAAGATAACGGCCTGACCTGGGCCGACGCAGGCGGCACGATTGCCGGGATTCACGGCGGTGTTACACAGTTGAAAGACGGTCGCCTGATGGCGCTCGGCCGCGGGGATGCGTACGACGGCCGGATGACGAAAAGCATCTCCAACAGTATGGGAAAAACCTGGCAGTACAGCCCCACTGGTTTTCCGCCAGTCGGGGGCGGACAGCGGCTGGTGTTGCTGCGCCTGAAGGAAGGCCCCATATTCCTCGGTTCGTTCGCCAATGGCGACCCGCCCGTGATGGTCACGGACGCTTCGGGCAAGAAACGTGAAATAAAGGGCTTTTTTGGGGCGGTGTCTTATGACGAGGGCGTGACGTGGCCTGTGATTCGCCTTATTACCGACGACGGACCTGAGCGTCAGGTGAAGACCACCGACGGAAAACCTTTTGCGATGAGCAACAGCAGCGCCGAGCCCAAAGGTTACTTCTCCGTCTGCCAGGCGCGGAACGGCATCATACACCTTATCAGCAGTTGGAATCATTACGCCTTCAACCTCAAGTGGCTCCAGACGCCCCCGCCGCAGGCATCCGGTGAGTGACTTGACCGGCACTCGTTGCTGGGCAGTCTCAGCTCAGAGTGCCTTGATGTAGTTGGCTAACAGTTTCAGGTTCGCCGCAAAGGTCCCGGAGTGAATCACCCCCCGGCTCGGCAGCGAAGTACCATCATACACCTCAAGGCTTTCGTCCTCTTTCAATGTCAGAACCTTGCCCTCCATGAGGACGCGCAGGTCCTTTGCAGGCCTGACGGAAATAAGAAGTCCGGGGCCTCCTATGTTGCCTGGCTGTACCCATGCGCCGCGGTCGTCCAGAGAGGAAATTGCCGCTCGGACCTTTTCCGCTAAATCTGCGGCGGAAGGTTCAGGCCTCGGCTGGCTCGTGCCCGGTGTAAGACCTCTCAGCTTGTCCGGACGCTTGAGAGTCGCCGGGTCCGCTGCCAGAACGCGTCTATATTCGGCAAGTATGCCGTCGAGCGGTTCGGCGCTTGTGACAAGACTGTAATGGTTGACGACGTGCTTGTCGCTGTAAGTCACTTCGTACCCGTCGAACGGCAGACCGGTCTTTTTGGATGTGTGTCCTGCGGAACGAGGGCCGTAAATCCGCGTGCCTTTTGTTATGTAAAGCGGCCGGTTCGTCTTGAGCTCATAGAACCGCGCTATCACGGGCTTTCCGTTTCGCAGCCACGACGAGCGCTTCAGGTAATCCACCGCGCGCGGAATCGGACCGAGGTACTTCTTCTTGCCTGTCTCGCTGTAGAGCAGAATCAACCCTCTCATAATGCTCACCGACTCCCGTCCCGTTACGGCGGGAGGTTCGACGCTCCGCGCCCACGCTGGGTGCATCTGTGCATCATATTGCTGCGCCCATGCCGGCTGCGGGTCCGGCATCTGTGCCAGGATAATAAAATCACCCGCCTTTTCGGCCGAAGCCTCGTATCTCGGTTCCTTGTAAATCCTGGCCGCTTCGAGCATGACGTCTATCATGTTAACGATGACGTCGTCGTTGAACGTGTAATGAGGGTAGAAGATGGGACCGGCCCACTTGCGAGACCATGATTCGGGATAGTTCGCGGGCTTGACCGGAAACAAATTGGGGTCAGCGAATTCCTCGTAGCGCTGGGGCCAGGCGCCGTTCGGATATTGCGCCCGAATAAGACTATCCAGCGCGTAAAGCACAGCCTTATGGATTTGACTGTCCCCGAAATTCAACGCGCGGTCAACGCGCATCATCATCCGCAAAACCCCCTGGGTGGTATTGTTGTCGAGATTCGTCATGTTCCTTCGTGCGTCCGGGGCTCGGGTTTTGCAATCCCCGTCACTGCGGTACAGGTAGTTCCTGCGTTTGACACGGTCGAGTTCGGTCGTGTAATCCCAGCCTCCCGAGCACATTTGACCCTTAACCATCGCGCGGGCCGTCGACCGTGCAGCTTCCAGATAGTATTTGTCGCCGGTCGCCTCCCACACCTCCAGAAATGCCAGCCCCACAAGTGGAGTCGTTCCCCCCGTCGCAGAGATTTGCGTGGGACCCTCTCCGCCCTTGCCGGAGCGGCCGTAGCTGAGGTCCTCCGAATACGTGCCGTGATAACCACCTTCGTTGGCGACCCTCGTAACAAAGAATTCCGCGGCCTTGCGCAGAGCCGCTCGAACCTCCTGTTTGGAAGGACGTTGCTCGCTGTGTGCCGCAAGAGGGATAAACAGGACATATAGCATGAGTGCGGTACAGACTTTTTCATTGACTCGCATTGTAAACCTCACAGTTCCAGACGGCCAAAAAAGCCGCGAAAATTTTTTTTCGTCTTACAGCCGGCATCGCTGTTGTTCAAACCGGAACACAAACAAAACCAGCCGGCACAGCTGCAGCCCGAATTAGGACAATCGCTATTACTATCCTTCCTCCAGGTTTTGCCGTTCTATTCATCGGGTGTAGAATTTGTGGATGGTCACGTGGGTGTACTTTTGTCCCGGTTTCAAAATCACCGGTGGGAAGTTGGGTTTATTCGGCGAATCCGGGAAATGCTGGGTTTCGAGGCAGAATCCGTAGCGGTACTTATAGACCTTGCCGCCCTTTCCGATGTTGGTGCCGTCGAGGAAGTTGCCCGAATAAAACTGGATGCCCGGCTCGGTCGTGTATATTTCCATCACCCGGCCTGTCGTGGGTTCATACACTTTAGCCGCCAGGGCCAGCGCCCCCCCGCCACTGTTGAGCACGAAGTTGTGGTCGTAGCCCAGGCCGAATTTGAGCTGTTCGTCGTCCTGATTTATCCGCGCGCCGATGGCCATCGGTTCGGTAAAGTCCATAGGCGTCCCCTTGACGCTGCGCAGCTCGCCTGTAGGGATAAGACCTTTATCGACCGGAGTGAACCTCTCGGCGTTGAGCATCAGCTCATGTCCGAGAATGTCGCCTGTACCCTGCCCCGCGAGATTGAAATAGCTGTGGTGCGTAAGATTGACCGGCGTGGCCTTGTCGGTTGTGGCTGCGTAATCGATTTTTAGTTCATCATTGTTCGTGAGGGTGTAAATCACGGTACAGGACAGATTCCCGGGGTAGCCTTCTTCGCCGTCCTTGCTCAGATACGTCAGCTTAACGCCCACGGCATCGTTCTGCCTGACCGGCTCGGCGTCCCAAACAACCTTGTCAAAGCCTTTGATGCCGCCGTGTAAATGGTTTTCACCGTTGTTAGTCGCTAATTTGTACTCGACGCCGTCGAGCGTAAACCTGCCCTTGCCGATGCGGTTGCCATATCGCCCGACGATACTGCCGAAATAGGGATGGCCCTTGAGGTAATCTTCCAGCGTGTCGAAACCAAGAACGATGTCACCAAGCTTGCCGTTTCGGTCAGGCACCTCCAGCGAGACCACAATCCCGCCGTACGTCATAATTCTCGCCTTCAGGCCGTTGGCGTTGGTAAGCGTGTAGAGTTCGACTTCGCGGCCGTCCGGCATCTTTCCAAATATCTCCTTCTTGATATCCATTTTTGTTTGCCCCTTCGGTTCACTTGTGGCGCCGCCCTGCTTCTTGCAGGAGCAAAAACCAAACGCCATCAACAACAAAACTACGGTTACCACACTGTTTTTCACGTTTCTGTTCATTTGTCTTTCTCCTTGGCGAAAGCCGTTCTTCAACACCTTTGTTTCAATCGAACCACTCGTCTTGCGGGTCGAACGCGGGAATGGCGACAACGACGGTTCGAATCTTCCCCAGGGCGCGATGCCGGCAGCCGGGCTTGATAAATATCGCGGTCATGGGTTTAACGGGCACCCGTTTGCCGTCGAGCTCCAGGTGCCCCTCGCCCTCGAGGACAAGATATATCTCGGTGAGCTTCTTGTGATAATGCACGCGCGCATCTTCGGCGATATCGACCACGTGCAACGTCGCCAATGAATTATCGGCGCTGATAAACGCGCGGCGCGAAAAGCCGCAGGGACACTCCACGGGAGCTATCTCGTCGAGCTGCGCTATTGAGTAGTTCGCCATTTCAGACCACTTTGTTTACAGTGCCGTCGATTTACGAGTCTATCTTTTGGCGACAAGCTGCTTATAGCCGTCTTCGCCGCCGTTTGTCATAAATCCACCGCCAAAGATGAAAGCTCTATTTCTTTCCGGCAAGTATCAACTTCGCATTAGTTTCTCCGCCATTGAGTATGTAAATGAGAGGTACAGGGCGATCCACACCTTCTATCCATTTTGGCCTATCAGCCCAAGGCGTTTCCGAGAGCACGTTCGTCAAGTCGGTCCAGTGTTCAAGGCGAGCAGGAGTAATACCCCAGGTGGCGTGCAAGTGGTTAGCCGGCGGATACTGCTTGTATTCAACCATCGTGGCGTACTTTGGGCAAATGAACGTGTGGGGCCAAATCTCAGTGGAAGTCTTGCAGACCGCTTCGGAAAGTTTCTCTGGTAGGTCAATGCTTTCGACCTCGTCCCATACAATCGAGAACATACCTGATAAAGAGCTATACGCGATCCGTCCGCCTGCCCCGCTCAAACCTCCTGGTGAGACAAAGTTTACCGAGTTACCCCCGCCGGGGAAGTAATCCGGGTCGGCCAAAGGTAAACTAATGCCGTTCATAATCTTATTTACGGATTCTCCGCGTTTTGCGGCCCAGTCGAAGCTTGCTGAGCCGCTATTGTCGCCGTCGACAAAGCCACGTTTCGCCCACGCTTCTTCCCCGCTGAACTTTATTTTCAGTTTTTTTGCAAGTTCTTTGATTTCCCAGCCTTCCCAGACCTTTCGGAAGTCCATAAACAGGGGCGGATTTCCGCCGCTCAGATAGGTCATAAACAGCATTGTCAAGAGACCCTGAACATCGGCCTCGGTGGCATAAGGCAGCGGGGCCTTGGGGCCTTTGTGGTCAAATGTGCTGTTGAAGAACGACTCCATCACGTCGGCGACGGGCAGCGGGATTCCGCGATAGTCGCTGCCCCATTCCAGCTGGCTCATAAAGCCGCCGCCCACCGCGTTCAAATCGGCCATCAGGTCCCGGACTATCAGGTACATAGCCAGGCTCGTGTTGAACCGCTCGCTGTCGGCTTCGTCGCGCAATTCGAGGCGTTTGCCGACGTGTTTGTCAATCCAGCCGCGAACTTCTTTGACCTCTTTTTCATTATAGGCCTTCTTGGTCAGCATATCGGCCAAAAGTTTCATATCCAGACGGGTGATTTCCAGCCCGAACGTGTTTCTGGTGGGGATGACATGGGCCAGGGCCGTTTCCATACCCATAGAATCATGGCCGAAAATCACCACCCTTCTACCTCGCAGCGCCACAGCAGTCACCGCCGCGTAGCACCAGTCGATAAGGCTTTTTGCGGTCTGCGAGGTCATCTGTGGATTCAGGCCGGTATCGGGCCACGTCCCGACGTTTAGGGCGACCATTCGACCGTATTGGGCGAGTGCACCTGCTGTCGCGTGGGC
>DATKVV010000045.1:0-54073 GCA_035529895.1 Sedimentisphaerales bacterium | reverse complement strand
AGTCGTACGGGTACGGACCTGCCTCTCCGGGCGTTGTGACCGAGCCGCCGGTAGTCGAGGAGACCGTCAATGTATGCTGGTTGATGGCGAAGTTTGCCTGAACCGTGTAGTCGCCGTGCATCGTAACGGTAGTGCTTGCTGAGCCGGGGCTGGCGACCTTGCCTGCCGTCACGGCGGTTCCCGTCCAGCTCACGAAGTGGTAGTTCGGGTCGGCCTGCGCGATTATCGAGGCGCTTTGGCCGTAGCTGTACGGGTATGGACCTGCCTCGCCGGGCGTCGTGACCGAGCCACCTGCAGTTGAAGAGACTGTCAATGTGTGCTGGTTGATGGTGAAGTTTGCCTGAACCGTGTAGTCGCCGTGCATCGTAACGGTAGTGCTTGCTGAGCCGGGGCCGGCAACCTTGCCTGCCGTTACGGCGGTTCCCGTCCAGCTCACGAAGTGGTAGTTCGGGTCGGCCTGCGCGATTATCGAGGCGCTTTCGCCGTAGCTGTACGGGTATGGACCTGCCTCGCCGGGCGTCGTGACCGAGCCTCCGGCGGTCGAGGAGACCGACAATGTGTGTATCACGACACCTGCGGTAGTAAACGTATTAGGCTCGCTGATGGATTCGTTCTCAGCGGCATCTTTTGATTTTACGCGGTAGTAATAGAGCGTTTCCGAAACCAGGTCAGTGAGCGCCACCGAATGAGAAGTAACGAGATTGGCATCAAGTTCGGTAGTGTTTCCGTAGTTGGGGTCCAGTCCATATTCGACCTGGCTATTAGAGTTCTCGTCGGTCACCCAGGTGATAGTTGCTCCGACACTGGTTATGTTCGATGATTGCACGCTCGATATGACCGGACCGTTTGTATCGGGCGGGCTGGCTTGGTTGTAAAGATTCAGGACTTCGGCCGCGTTTAGACCACGGCTATACACCCGTACCTCATCGATTACACCTTTGAGAGGCCTGGATGCGGTGGTGCTGCTTATCCTGGCCACAGGGCAAGATATACCGGTTGAGACTGCGTCAGCCGAAGTTCCGTTTACATAGAGCCTTGTCTCTGCCTGGCTCCCCACAAAGACCAAATGGACCCAGGTACCCGTAGGGGCTTCATAATTGAAAGTATAATCAGCCACGCCGTATGCTGTGAAGCCAACCTTGTTTGTACTGGGGTACTGCTCAAGTTTTAAAGAATAGTTTATCGAATCAAGCAGGGCGGCATTAGTGTTCGAAGAGTCCTCTCTTTTGACCCAGAAAGACGCGGTCCAGGGAAAGGAGACATCCTGTGCTCCTATTTCGACATAGTCATTGGCGCCGTCGAAGCCCAAGGCGCCCCCAACCTTGCCGGTAGTCCAGTATGGGCCATTAACCAAGGTTCCGTGGTTACCTCTACCGGATGAATCTACAGCCTGGGTTCCGGCTCCGTCATCAAACTTCCAGTAGCCGACCAAGCCGTAGACGTACTGGACGGCAGTTTGGCTCATAGTATTTCCGCCGGCATCCTTGACATTGGTAATCGTCAGCGTGTACGCATCGTCGGCATGGGAGGAGGTTGTCAGCGTGACCGTGACGAGGTCTGCGCCAAGGGAGGCGGCGTTTACAGATATGCCCTTGTTAATACTATAATTGTCTGAGTTTTCTGCGGAGGATTGGTCCATCGCCTCATTGAAGACAATCTCGACAGAAGTCTGGTTAGCACTTACTGAAACGACAGACGGCGGGTTGTCGTCCGCCGCAGTTGAGAAAGTTCCAGTCGCGCCGGACACACTCTCGTTGCCGACGTCATCGAGGCTGTTGACGTCGTAGTTATAGGTGGTTTGTGCAGCCAGCCCCGTATCCTGGAAGGAGTTGGTCAACGCCGTGCCGACGTGTGTTCCATTTCGATATATTTTGTAACCAGAGGCAAGGTCTCCGTCAGAGGCTGCCGCGGGCGCGGTCCAGGATAAAGTGATTGAGGATTCTGTTTGTCCCGTAGTGGCCAGATTGGCAGGGGCCAAGGGTGGGACGCTATCGAGATCACAAGGATTATAACCGTTCGAATATATATCGCTCGGATTGTCACGGGTCCAGACACAGCCGTAACCTGCACGGTACGTGTCCCACATTTCTTCAGCGAACCGGGAGTACTGCCGTTTCCACCCCCCCACGCCGTGGCCGTCTCCGCTTAACTGTGCTTCGACGTCCATGTAGCGGTCCTGGTAGTCAAAAAGCGCCTTGTGGTTCCACAAGGTCTTCGCAGAAGCAGTTCCTTCCATAATATGAGCGGACAGGACGATTCCCCCAAATGCGGTTGCGTGGCAACAGCATCGATAATATCCCGGGGCATCCCATTCTTTGTTTTCCCAGGAAGAGGCGTAAATCGTATTATGCCATTTTCCATATTCCGCAAGGCCGACATCGCCTGCTGAATAACCTCCCAAGCCGTTGTTGTATACCCCGGGGCTGGTTTCTTCCACATAGAACGTCGTGTGGTCTTCCCCAAAATAAGGGTCGTTGTAAGCCCTTGAACCTATTGCTTTCATATTGGGGTCATCGAGCATCAATCCGGCAAAGAGAATAGGCCACTTTCGGCCGCCACCGTGGCCTCCATCCTGCCACCACATCGTCGTTGCGCCGCTTTCAACAACGCCGTAGAGGTCAATTCCGTATTGTACTAACCCGATAAGAAGCGTCTCTTTTTGTGGGTCTGTAAAATTCAGCTGCAGAATCAAAGAGGCCTCTCCAATTCTTGTAGCCATATCCCTGCCATAGCCGTTATCAACCATATTGTCTCTTGGGTGCTGAAGGCGGCCGTCGGCACTGCCCACATAATCTATCCAGGGCCGCTCAAACCACGTGTTGAACTCGCTTGAAGAAGGCGTAGTTGCTACCGGGGCCAGTTTGGCCAACAATGAATAATTTAACTGACTCTTGTTGAATCGAATGGTTTTATCGGTTCCCACGTAAGGCGGCCTGAAGCTGCCTGAAGAGGCGGGAGCATCAAGAACAGTTAAGACCGCTGCCGTTTGAATCCAGGGATTGGGAGATGCAGGGTTTTCCACACTGATAGTAGATATAATTGATGAACCCGGTTGAACGGTCAGCGTATTGCTGGGCGAGAGAGGCATCCCGTTTTTGCGGGCAACGTTCAGACTTTCTATATATGGATTACTGTTACTGCCAAGCTCCCCATCCAGGTCGGAATCATACCCCTGGTCATCGCCTCGAGTGGGGTCGGGATTCAGCATGGAGCCGTTTTTTATTCTCCCGCCCACATTCTCACTCGGCGGGTTAATCCCTGCAATAGTCACAGGCCCGACGACCCAGTAGTCTCCGGTTGCAAACTGGCCGACAGTATAATCCCTGTCGAACGTCCATGTTATTCCGTATTGACTTAGTTGGGTAGCACCATAAGCATACTGCCCCAGCAGGGTCACAATCTCAGCCAAAAGTAGTATTCTTAAGGGTGGATACCGCTTGCCGTCCGCTGATTTGTATCGTGTTTTTTTCTTCATAGAACAATCCAATCTGACATGTTATGGGCCCGGGTTCGCATCTTTATTCAAAACCGAACCCTGTTCCCGCAATAAATATACAAAACAAATTAGTGCCGGACAAATGCACGAAAATGCTCCAATGTCTGCAAAAAATGCCTTGACTGGTTCACAAGTCAGCGAAATGGCGTCTTTCTCCACAACGAGGGTTGGCATTTTAGTCATAAGACGCTCCCTGTCTGATTGTCTCACTACCAAGAAAATGGACTCAGTTCCGGCGAGGCGACAGGCCCAGAGTCCGTTCCGTATGTTTCCGACGGTGTGTTTTGTTGAAGCGTGCCAGGGGCTGATAACTTCGTCCGCTTCGATAACAGATGGGTGTTACTCGGAAGCAAAACAACGGACTTCGGCGGCATATGGGATTCAGAAAGATCCCACCCCTCTGGCGTAATGAAAAATGCTCGCTTCCCACACCACATAAACTCATCACCCGGTTATTTGTTATTAGTGGGTCTGCAATTCTAACTTACACAATTACTTGCTGAAGTCAACTACCGTCCTCCGACCATCGTGCTTTTCGAGTGTCTGACTGCAACCGCCTCAATTTTTGAATGATAGCGTTTATTATAAGCTATGGTCGCATTCAGACAGTCGGTGCCAGGACCAAAAAAGAAAAACAGAAATCTTTGCCACTTCCATGTTGATGCATTTTGCTAAAAAGGAATTTCGAAAACAATGACTCTATATATATGTATTTTCGGCAGCAATGTTCAATTCTTTGCAGAAAAAATTTAAAATCTTACTATTTCTGTCGCTTTGCGCTCTTCGGTTTCAGGTAGATGGCCAGGCTTGAGTCCCGATAGTTGCACCTGCAAGCCTAAGAGCCTATTCCCAGTGACATAGGAATACAGATTACGGTATACAGAGCAGTTTACCTGAGAGTAAAAAGAGGTTTATCGCCGATTTACATGAGTTCGTGTGTCAGTTATTCTGCCCCCCATAAACTTGGGAAGTCTCGAAAATGTGGTGTAACATTAAAGAAGTAAAGAAGAAACTCTTGCCTGAGAGGAATTTGGCACAACTGTACCAAATCATTTCCTTAGGTTTAAAGTATTGTGCTATAAATAGTAGGCTTTTCGGCGCGGCAAGGCTTGACAGAAGGCGCAGCCTAATGGTGTACTGCTATGACCTGGTAGCATTTTGCTACGACAAGTACGCCTTCAGTGCCGCTAGGGAGGAGGGCACCTACACCCGGGTTTGCAGGACGTCCGCACTCAACTATCAGTTGGGAGGAAGGGGTGTGCGCCCAGGTTTACCTTCAGCCCAGGAAGATGGCGCAAGTCACACTCAGATTTGTCTGAACAGGGCCTTTGTTCCCTGTCAGGTGTTTCCCAGTTTGCTTGTGGCGAGTGAAGATGAAGTAGAAAGCCGATCGAGACCGTTGTAAAAGGTTTTTGGTGGTACCACTTTATTCGTATGCCGATGGATGTAATGTCGGGATAAACTTTGTTCTGAAAAAGACCTGACGGCGTATCGGTGGGGTGAATAACGGGCGGTTTCAGAGAATCAAAAAAGGGGGTTGTTTTCAGATATTAGCTACCACTTAAGAAGCAAGCAGATAAAGGCATTTATATAAGCGTAGCGTCAAGTTTTATATCCAAAAGTTGTATGGGGATGCGGCAAGTTGGTTGGTAAGAATAGCACAGTATGGTATAGCATACGGTACTGGTCCGTTTGTATTCTCGCCTTTGTGCTGCTGATAGTGTCCGGAGCAGCGTACCGGGTTATAGCATCCCACTTGAAGGTTATTACGAGCACTCCCATAGGTTTGCCGGTTGCCTTGAGCGGCCTTCCTTTCGGGGTTTCGAATTGGGCCGGTAAAGATGTACCGATTCCTCAGAATATTCAACGTTCCGCCGGTAATGATGATTTTGTAAACCGGTTATACGTGAACAAATCGAACAACGAATGGGCGAACCTTTATATTGCTTATACTGCTCGACCGCGCACGATGCTTGGTCACCAGCCTCGGGCCTGTTATGTGGGCGGCGGCTGGGTACATGACAGCACGTACGCCTCGGAAGTTAATTCCAACAAGGGCAGACGAATCCCCTGTTTGATACACCTGTTCCACATTCCGGCTCCGCACTACGAGGAAAGAATAGTTCTGAATTTTTACATTGTCAACGGCCGGATTACGGCGGACGAAAGCGTTTTTACCGGCGTTGGGTGGCGAACGCCGAATATCGCCGGCGACCCTGCGCGTTACGTGGCGCAAATACAGATAAGCTCCGTGCTGGAAAACTCTGTCAGAGAAGCTGCAAAGGATATGGTTGAACTGGTACTCGATTTCTTCCCGGACGAGAACGGAAACGTCAGAGCAACCGAATTTGTTCATATTGCAAGTGAAGTTGTTGAATAGATGCGACCTGCATCGGCGAAAGCCGATACAAGGAAGCTTAACTTAAGTGCTTTTAGTACAAACGGTTAGACTGATTTTTTAATGTAACCGACAGGGACGGAGTGTATCCTGCCCAGGCTAAGAATTGACACAAAAGCAATCGTATCTTCGGTGTGGCCGGCCATAGTCTTTTTGTTTGTGCCGGTCGTGAGCCGGGCCAATAGCTACGTGGTTTTTCGCTATGATGATTTCGCCGGCGACAGACCCGGTATCAGGAGCACAAATGAGCAGAGGCAGCAACTATGGCAAGCCGAGCAAGAGATTGATGAACATTTCGCAAGGCGCAGAATGAGCTACGTTGTTGCCATTATTCCTTATCCGAGGTCTTGCGACAGGATTAGTGTGGGCCCGTTAGGTGAGAAGGTCTCATTTGGGGAGGATGCGGAGAAGGTAGAATTCATAAGACGGGCAGTTCAAGCCGGCAGGATAGAAGTAGCTCAACACGGACTTTCACATATCAATAAGGTTCACGAAGTAAATCCAAAGCACAGACACGGAGAGTTTCGTGAGCGGGATTATGATTCTCAGCTTGGGGATATTGAGCAAGGCAGAAAGATTCTCACCGAAACCTGTCAGTTGGCCAATATCGAGACGTTTGTGCCACCGTGGAATGGATGGGACCGTAACACGGCTGAAGCATTGAAGAAGGCTGGTTTTGGCGTTCTTTCAGCGAACCGTAATTACTACTCCAAATCGGTAACCGGCTTGAAGGTCATTCCAAGCACGGCGAGCCTGTTCGAGCTGGAGAAGATGGTGGAACAAGGGAATCTTCCTGACGATGGCATAATCGTTGTGCTATATCACCCGTGGGATATTGCTGCAATTGGGGGGACTGAACATTGTTTCGGTACCGAGCGATTTGGAAAGCTTTTGCGGAATCTATCATTGGCTGAGGATGTTGAGGTAGTAACATTTGCACAACTTGTGCGAAAACTTCCGGATTTGACAACCGTGCGATACAGGAGGGCAGTGAGCGTGCGTGCACTACAGGATTTCTGGTCAAGTCTTCTGCCTAAGCATCTGTTGCACATGGGAGAGAACCATTTGGTCTATCTCCGGGCCGAAGAATATGGTGCGGTTCTGCTCCGCTGGCAAATCCTGACGGCTATACTAATCGTCGGCCTGCTATTGTTGGGGGCTCTTTCGAGGTTCTTATTAGGTCCGTCGTTGAGTAAAAAGGGTCGCTTGCTCTTGAATGTGTTGGCCGTTGCTGTTTTTTGCCTCTTTGTGTTAAGTGAATTTCATCTGTTGTATAAAGGGTATGCCGCAAAGGCAACGAGGGCTATCCCGGCCTGCATCGCTGCGGGCTTCCTGATTAGTTCCGGATTGAGCAAGGTAAGAAAAAGGATGCGCCGTACCGCTGAGGATTCGGGCACGTGTTAAGGCCTGCGGCTCGAAACAGGCGATTTTAGCCGTGTAGGATTCTTAAGGCAAACAGCTTAAGGTGAAGCTTCCTCAAAGAGAATTAGTTCTTCCCTGCGATTACTCCTCAAATGGCAGAAAAACCGGTTAATAATGACTCGCCAGTGAATGACCGCCGTCCGTCTCTGAAGCTTAATGCACTGAGCACATGGGGTCCGTTGGTGGTCAATGTCTTGATAGGGTTCCTGCTTACCCCCTATCTTATGGGCCGTATCGGTAAAGAAAGTTACGGCATATGGGCGTTGGTAGGTTCCTTTCTGGGTTACTACGGCTTGCTCAGACTGGGTGTTGGTGCGGGGCTGACACGATATTTGCCTTTTTATATGGGCCGTTCGGATTTCGAGTCGGCCAGCGGAATCGCGAGCACGGGTTTCGCAATCTACTCCTTTGTGGGGGTGCTGATCATTGCGATTTCGTTTCTGTCGGCCGGGCCAATTGCCGATTTTTACGATGGGGGAGCTGAATTTGTTTTGCTCATCCGCATAATGGGTTTGGCTGCAGCAATTGAATGTCCGATGCGTATACTCGAAGCAGCCGTAAACGCCAGAGAGAGGTGGGTACTGGCTAATTTCATTACCGTGGGCACCTCAGTAATCCGGGCCCTGGGCCTAGCCGGCTGCGCTTATCTGGGGTACGGAATTGTGGAGATGGGCTACGTGATTTTAGCGGTTACGGTATTCTCTACCGTTCTATTTGTCATTACCTTTGTTAAAGTATGTCCCCAAATTCACTTGCGGCCCGGGATGGTCGGTGTTTCTCATACGAGGGCGCTCATTTCTTTTGGGCTGTTAACCACGATAGTTACTTTGGCGTGGTCGTTGACCTTGCAGGGCCACAACCTGATAATCGGCAAACTCGTATCGCTCGAAGCCGTTGCTATCTATGCTGTAGCCGAGTTGATTATGAAAAATGCAAGAGCAGCGGTCGTAAGCCCAAATCGTGTGCTTTGGCCTCGTTTTGCCTATTTGGACGGGGAGAATAGTCAAGGTCAAATGAGAACGCTGTTTCGTCGTGCCACGCAGTATAATACGTTATTTTCGTCCGGTTTGATCCTGTTGATTTTCGTATCGGGGCCAGCGTTTATTCGGCTTTGGATGGGAAAGGGCTTTGAAACCGCTTGTACGGTGTTGATTATTTTGGCTGTCGGTTACCTGGTAGAGACTTCGCTGGCCGTAACAACTCCTTTGATGGGCGGCATCGGGCGCCAAAAAGTGCAGGCGGCACTGGCTGTTACCGAGGGGACGCTGGGTTTCGGTTTAAGCATACTGCTGACCATGAGAATGGGATTGGCAGGGACGGCCCTGGGGTTTGCAATTTCGGTCGCTTTAATACGAGGCATGGTCTCTCCGTGGTACATTTGTCGGTTATTCAAAACGAGTCTCGCGAGGTATTATCTTGATGCTATTTTAAGGCCGTGGTTAATTACGTTGACCCTTGCGCTTACGATGCATTATTTGAGACTGGCTGAATACATGGATAACTGGCATTCTCTGATATTGGGGACGTTCGTTACCGGGGCTTTATTTTCGACGCTTGCTTATGGTATATGTTTGAATTCCGCCCAGAAACAAAGTCTGGTGAAATTTGTCGGCAAAGGATTGGAGAGAACGGCACTGATTATGAACAGGCTCGTTCTCAAACGGCCGACTTGACGGTGACCTTGGCAGAAGATTGTGGAGACGCTCCCACTGCTTTATCGCAAAGTAAAACGAAAACTCGAAAGAATTCTCCTTGCCCGGCACAGGCAAAGGATTTTGCAGCGCATCAACGGCGGAGAAGGGTTGCACCTGGAGGGTAGAATTATGGTGGTTTACGGAGAAAACCTGACGCTCGGACGGAACGTGCATATCGGCGCCGGCGCGTATATAAACTGCAGAGGAGGCGTCAGCATAGGGGACCATACAATTCTGAGCCGGCACGTAACAATTTACTCCTATGACCATAATTTCAAGACTCCCAGTTGCCTGCCTTTTGACGGGGATGTCGTCCTCAAACCTGTTCATATCGGACAGTATGTATGGATAGGCATGAATGTGACAATCGCACCCGGCACTAATATTGGAAACGGTGCGGTTATAGGGATGGGCAGTGTAGTGAGCGGGGAAATACCGGAAAATGCCATAGTTGTCAGCCCGAAGGCACAGATTGTAGGATACCGAGACGCGGAACATGCGAGTAAGCTTGCTGTGGAGAATCGCTTCTACCAAGCGTTCTGGGCGAAAAACCCCTGATTCGACATGCGTGAGAGTGGCGGCGCAGGCATTGACTTGTTGGCATTTGGTGCATGCTTATGGCCGCCTTTACACCACGCGATAATCGGTTGCGAGGCGAGGCGGTGATTCATCTTGTATTTGTGACATTTAACCGGCTGGACTATACGAAATTGGCATTGGCTTCGGTGTTGGCAGACCCTGCCGAGCAATTTTCGCTGACTATTTGGGACAACGCCTCAACGGACGGGACCGTGGAGTACCTCAGGAATGAGGTAAATGACCAACGAGTAGATGATATTGTCTTTTCAGAGAAGAACATGGGTCATACTGCTGCAATAAACGAAGTATGGGGAAAATCGAAAGCCGACCTCTTGGGAAAACTCGACAATGATTGTTTGGTTACGCCTGGCTGGACGCGCACTCTGGCCCAAGCGCATTACGACATCCCCAACCTCGGCGTTATCGCCTGCTGGCATTTTTTCCCTGAAGATTTTGACTACGAACAAGCCAGACATAAGATACAGACCTTTGGGAAACATCGGATTTTCAGGCACCCCTGGACGTGCGGAACCGGCCTGCTGGTTAAGCGAAGAACATTTGAGAGGTTCGGCCCCATCCAGAGCAGAGGCAGAGGCACCACTCAATACTGGCTGCAAATGGCCAGGGCCGGTTACATCAACGGATGGTATTATCCTCTGGTGTTTCAGGAGCACATGGACGACCCGCGTTCGCAGCACAGCAGGGTCAACAGGATGCCTTTTGAGAGGGCCTACGAACATACGTTCGCTTACCGAACAGGGTTTGTAACAAATATGGAAATGTATAAGAAGCTGCATGAAGACATACTGCAAAACCTGCTGAGCGGACCTTACGACCCGAAGTACTACTGCGGATGGCGGGCCAAGTTCAGGCGGGCATTAGGCAGAATCAACAGGGCAATAAAGCAAGCACAGTAAGTTCCTTGCTATGCGAAACACGGTAAGCTGCATAATAAGAACATATAATGAGGCGAAATACGCCGGTAAACTCATTGAGGCGCTGCACTCACAAAACGGAGCTTGTGAACATCTGGAAATTGTTGTGGTCGACAGCGGGTCGACGGACGCCACGGTGGAAATTGCCAGGAATTGTGGGGCGAGACTCATCGAGATACCCAAGAAGGATTTCAATTATTCCAAAGCCCTTAACCTTGGCATCGAAAACAGTATGGGGGATTTGATTTTGATACTCTCGGCTCATTCAATGCCTTGCGAAAACGACTGGCTCCTGAGAATGGTAAGGCACTTCGAAAATGGGAATGTTGCCGGCGTTTTTTGCAGGCAGGTTCCCTGGCCCGACGCAGATGCACACGAGATTATAAGGATTGAGAAGACATTTGGGCCGGTTTCTGAAACCTTCGATGGCAGCTCCGGCCATAGAGACATCCCATTCAGCAACGCCGCTTCGTGCATTCGACGCGGTGTTTGGCGTGAGCATCCGTTTGTTGTTATGCCGGCCGCGGAGGATAGGGAATGGGCCCGGTGGGCGATAGTACACGGATATGAGATTGTTTATGAGGCCGAAGCCGCCGTTTACCATTCACACAATGAATCGTGCCGCAAAACGTCACAAAGAAAAATACAGATTGAAAAAGCCGCTGATGCAAAGCTTTTGCGTAAACGAGACTTCTTTTTCACGGTAAGACAAGCTTTGGGCTGGCTTGTTCGAGATTCGGTAAAAGTCTATTCATCCGACTACTTCAGGAGTACCAGAATGCGCGATTTGTGGAAATGTGCGCTGCGCTCTTTCTGGTTTGTTGTGGATTTTAATCAAAAAAGTTAGGGCCTTTTGCTCGAGGCGTTCCGGTCTTTTCGAATTCCTGGCGCGTCGCAATGTACAAGACAACTATAGCAGCAACTGTTGCGTTGACGGTTTTGTTAATGGTGATTCCCAGAAAGTATTTTATGCTGCCATTTATTGTCTGCGCGTGCTTTCTTCCTGCTGACCAGCGCGTAATCATTATGGATTTGGATTTTACGCCGCTGAGGATATTGGTGCTGACAGGTTTCCTGCGGATATTCCTGGGAAAACAAGAGTACCGCGTCAGGTGGAACAACTTTGACAGGATGGTGGTGGTGTGGGCGCTTTGCGGCGCCATCGTTTATTGCATACAGTGGTTGAACACAAAGGCTTTTATTAATAGAAGCGGATACTTGTTTGATGTTTTTGGTCTGTACTGGATTTTCAGACACAATGTGAATTCGTGGGACAGCATCCGTTTGAACTTAAAGATATTCGCCATATGCTCGCTGTTCCTGGCCGTTCTGGTAGGCTGGGAGTGGGGGACAGGGAAGAATCCTTTTGTTGCCTTCGGGAGGGTAATTACCGAAGTGCGGAAAGGTCGTTACAGATGTCAGGCGTCGTTTCCTCACTCGATAATGCTGGGGCTGTTTTATGCGACGCTTGTGCCGCTATTTGTCGGGCTGGCGAAGACAGACAAGCGGAAAATGCTTTACTGGGCTGCTGTGGCGGCTGGTGTTTTCATTGTTATGGCGACGGCGTCGAGCACACCGATAGTGACACTCGCAGTAGTTCTTTTAGCATTGTTTGGTTTCAGGTGGCGCCGGCACATGGGGCAGGCGGCTTTGGGTTTGTTGGCTTCTTTAGCCGCCCTTCATATTGTTATGAATAAACCGGTTTGGCACTTAATCGCCAGGGTCAATGTTGTTGGCGGTTCCACAGGATGGCACCGCTATAAGCTTATTGATTCAGCCATAGGACATTTCGGAGAGTGGGCGTTTCTTGGCTGTCGCAGTACGAGCGACTGGGGCTGGGGACTGGAAGATATCACCAATCAATATATTATTGAGGGCATTCGCGGCGGCCTTGTGACTTTGGTGCTCTTTTTGGCGATGCTGTATCTTGCCTTCAGGACTATTCTCAATAGTTCGCTGGCATACAGGGAATACCAAAGACAATGGCTCTGTTGGTGTATCGTGGTTGCAGTTATAGGCCACTGTGCCGCCTTTTTTGGCGTGTCATATTTTGGGCAGATAATGATGCTGTGGTATATGATGCTATCGGTGGTGGGTTTTCTTGCGGAAGGACTGCCGCAGAAAGTCTCGGCTTTTAAATCTTCTTTGAGTCTTGCCTACAGGTAAAGGCACAGAAGAAGAAAAGGAACTTGGGGTGGGATACTCTTGTAATAACACTCCCGGTACATTTTTGCCATGCGGAGAAAGCAGGCAGACTCTCCTGCATACGACAACGCGGATCAGGGGGCGCAGTCAACCGCAAATGAAGAAGAGCTATGGCGTTCTGTTCACGGGATTAGTGTAAGGTGAATAACCAAATGGATGTATCGGTAATCGTGGTCAACTGGAACACGCGTGAGCTGCTGCATGATTGCTTGAAGTCTGTGTATGAGCACGCCTCCAGCCTTGAATTCGAGGTCATAGTTGTCGACAATGCCTCAACAGACGGCTCGGCGGGTATGGTCCGCGAGGTATTTCCCGATGCCACACTCATTGTCAATAACACTAATAGAGGCTATGCCGCTGCTCTCAACGAGGGTATGAGGATAGCCCGCGGCCGATATTTTCTCGTGCTTAACAGCGACATAATTATTTGTGATGCGGCTATTACAAAAACTGTCGGGTATGCGGACAAGCATCCGGAGGCCGCGGTAATAGGCTGTCAAGTCTGGAAAAGCCCCGATGAAATCCAGCCGACCTGCTTCAGATTCCCGTCGTTATTGAACCTTTTCCTGGACACGCTTGCCTTAAATAGAGTTTTTGAGAAGAATCGGTTTTTCGGTCGTGAACATATGCGATGGTGGCTACGTGATACCGAGCGGGTGGTTGATGTTGTCGCCGGGATGTTTATGCTGGTCAGACGCGAGGCTGTCGAGCAGGTGGGCTTGATGGATGAGGACTACTTCCTTTTGTGTGAGGAGACGGATTGGTGCTACCGCTTTTCGAAGGCCGGATGGAGGATGGTGTTCTGGCCGGGCGCCAAAATAATACATGTACACGGCGGAATGCAAAGCAGAAAAAAAGCGAATCTGCGAATGATGGTTCAATTCCAAAAAAGCAGATTGATATTTTTCAAGAAACATTACGGCACCGTTCGGTATTTACTGGCCCGTTTCTTATCAGCTCTTCTGTGTTTGTTTAGGTGTACGACATGGGCAGTTCTAAAATTTCTCAGGCAATTGGCGGGCAGAGACGTTAAATACGAAACCGAGAAAATGCGCGGACTCTGGTGGTCACTTAAATTCTGTGCATTGGGCTGCGAGCCTAAAGATTGGGCCGATGAAGGACGCACAAAGTCTGCCTATAAAAGACTGAAAGACGTGACACAATTGGTCTGCGCACTGGTGTATGGGATGTTTTGCCTCACAATCCGCAGGCGAGCCCGGCGCGTGGTTATTTATTATCACGACCTAAGAAAAGAGGACACCGGGAATTTTGAAAAACAAATGGCTTACCTGGCCCGGAAGTGCTCGACGGTTAAGGCTTCAGAGGTCCTGACCGCACGGGCAAACGGGTCTGAAGTGATTGTTGCCGTGACGTTTGATGACGGCCTCGAAAGTTTTTGCGATAACGCGGTGCCGATCCTGCAGAAGTACAAATTGCCGGCAGCAGTGTCTGTTCCCACAGGTAATTTGGGAAAGCGGCCGGGCTGGGCCTGGGAAGAAGAATGGCCTTATACCGATGAAATCGTCATGGATGAGAAGCACGTTGCCCAGCTTGATGGACTTGGCTGTGAAGTGTTGTCCCATACGGTATCGCACGCACATTTGACGAGCCTTGACGATGTGAGATTGAAGACCGAGCTTGAGATGTCCAGGCAAGCATTGGGACGTATCATCGGACGGGATATATTCGGAATAAGTTATCCTTACGGGGAATACAGCGATAAGGTTTGCAAAGCGACCGAGCAGGCAGGCTACCGGTTCGGGTTCTCCACGGAGCAATGTCTGGCCAATCTTTCGCGCGACAATTTTCAGGTCGGGCGGTTCCGCGTTTCGCCGGCAGACAGTATGCTGAAGTTCAAACTCAAAGTCAGCGGAGCGTATCAGGTTGCCATGTATCTGAGCTTGTTGAAAAAGAGACTTGTCCGGACACGGCAGGAGCGGGGAACCAAGCGCCATGAAGTATGAGGTTACTATTGATAATCTCACCAAAGAGCAGTGGGAATTTCACGCCGGAGATTTTGCGGACTACAGCATCTACCAGACGTGGGGTTACCAGCAGGTGCGAGGCGAAGCGGATGGGCAGGAAGTCAGCCGGGCCGTAGTTAAGGATGCGAATGGCAGAGCGGCAACTATGTGTCATGTGCGCGTGAAGCACGTCAAGGCGCTTGGCCTTAGAATAGGCTATGTTCAATGGGGGCCGCTGATGCGGGCAAAGGATGGGACCCTTAAGTGTTCTATCGAAGCATTGAACATACTGCGAGACGCCTATCTCGGAAGCCGTGTCAATATTCTCAGGGTGGTTCCCAATGTTTGTAATAGTGAGGCCGGACCGGAGGTTATTCGATTACTTCGAGCAAGTGGTTTCAACTGTGTACGCGGTGTTAAACCTTATTATACGATGTTCTTGTCTTTAAATTGCCCTGAAGAGACACTGCGCGGGAGATTGCATCAAAGTTGGCGACGAAAGCTCAGGAAAGCTGAAGCGGCAGGTCTTGAACTAAGAGAAAAAACGGACGATGAGTCGTTCCGAATATTGGAGCGGTTTTACCTTGATACCGTGCAGAGAAAAGGCTTTAAGGGCCTTGACCCCCGGGAGTTTGCAGCAGCTCAACGTATTTTAGCAAGCGGGGAAAAAATGAAACTCATGGTAGCTTACCACAGGGGCGAGCCGGTTACAGTTCATGTTACGAGTAATCTGGGGGATGCGGCAATCTTATTACTGGTGGCAAGTAACGAAACAGGATTGGAATTGGGAGCGTCTTATCTGGCGTGGTGGCAGGCAATACTTGCCTCGGCAAGACGAATGATGAAAAGATATGATGTGGGTGGCATTGACTTCGAGAACAACCCTACGGTTTCACGGTTCAAGGCGGGCATGGGGGGGGAAGAATCTTGTCACATCGGCGCCTTTGAGGCATGCAGCGGCGCCATGGTCAGAAATCTGTGGCGGACCGCCGAGAAGGCGTATCAACTAATAGGCAAGTAGGAGTTTTCAATGATGGGCAGCCAATCGGTCAAGGAAAACGAGTTGACACATGTAAACAGTCCTGTCGGGAGGGCGCCGGGCAGAGACATCGGTGTACAGGTTTTCAACAACTTCGAGCAACTGGCGGCGATGCAGCAGGAATGGGATGATTTTGTTGAAAGCGTTGAGGGCGAGATATTCCTCACCTATGACTGGTGTCGAATCTGGTGGAAGTACTACGGGACAAATCGCGATTTGAAAGTGTTTGTCTTTCGAAGCGGCGATGAGGTGGTTGGCATACTGCCATTGTTTTTTGAAAGGCTCTGGCTGGGACCTGTCTATGTTAGAGCGGCAAAATTAGTAGGCTCGGATTTCACCATCTGTCAGTTCAGTGTACCTGTAAAACCCGAGTATATGGAGGCTGTTGTACAAAAGTTTGTCGGAGCAATTTGTGAATATAAGTGGGATATCATGCATATAGGCCCAATTGCCGGTTTGTATAAAGATTTTGGTCACTTAAAGGGCGCTTTTGAGGAGTTTCTTGGCAGTTCGTATTTTGTTCAGGACAGGCAGAAAGACGTTCAGACATATTTTCAATTGGTTGGAAATTGGGAGGACCAGCTTTCCACTATTGGCAGAAATGAACGCGGGAACGTACGGAGAAACTACAATGCTATCCGCAAGTTATCCTCCAACGCATCGAGCCCGTTAGACTCTTTTTTTGCCACGAAGGATAATCTCGCGGCTCTCTTTCAGGACTTTATAGCAATGCATCAGTCACGTTGGAACACCGTGGGAAAGGCCGGCCACTTTAAGGACTGGCCATCCGCCGAAGAATTTCATCGTGACCTGGCTGAGACCCAGCTCGCGCGCGATAGGTTACGTCTTCTCAGGGTGGAATTTGACAACCAATGTCTGGGATACCAGTATGGTTACAAGTTTGGCGCCCAATTTACCCATTTCTTAAGCGCCCGTTCAGACCCCAGCCTATTGGAAGGCATAACTTTGGGACGGATTACCTTCTGCGAACTGGTTAAGAAGGCTTTGGAAGAAAAGATGATGTGGATTGACAGTCTGCGCAGCCGGTATGAATACAAAATGCGTCTGGGTGCCAAGCTTTTTCCCATCAGGAACATATATGTCTTTCCACAAAGATTAACCATGTTGGTGCGCATCCGTTTATTTGAGGCGCTGGCATGGCTTCTGAACATGTCCTACTACAAAATCTGGTTTTGCAGAATTGCGCCAAAGCTGCCCTTCAAGCGGCGATCTTTATGGAATATATGGATACGCACTTGCGTGCTTGCCCGATAGGATAAGCCGGATGTCAGGGTAAAACTCGGCACCGCCGGCAAACCTTGTAAACAAGGTCCAGGCCCTCAAGGAGAAAGAGGCGTCTGCATTATTCGGAGGAACCCATAAATGTCAGATGATAAAAAGCTGTGTCATGGTCAATTTGAAGCCTTAACATCCTGTTCAGAGTCGGTAAATCTGAATGTGGCATGCAGGTGCCTGTGGAGGTTGAAGAACTTTGTCTGCCACACATTGTGGCACCTTAAGACAAAAGGGCCAGTGAAAACGTTGGAGCATACGCAGTCTAAGGTTCTGAAACTGATATGCGTAGGGAAAAAGGACAAACCGTGCTCTCAAGTAGGGAAAGGGGAGCCGGCGTACGAAGAGAGGCTGGGTCTTAAGCCGGGCGAATTGGTTGAAGTAAAATCCGAAAGTGAGATTCGTGCCACTCTCGATGAAAAGGCGAGAAACAGAGGCATGTTGTGGATGCCTAACATGAGAAAGTTCTGTGGCAAAAGGTACAGGGTATATAAAAGGCTTGAACGAATATTGCTGGAAAGTAATGGCGAGCATAGAAACGTAAAAGATACGGTCCTGCTGGAAGGCGTTTTGTGCGACGGTGAAGAGTGGTTTGGGTGTGACAGGTCGTGCTTTCACTACTGGAAAGAGGCATGGCTCAAAAGAGTTGAATGAAGCAAAATGTCATAGCTGACGTTCAACAAGCGGCGCCTGAACGTTTTGCCATTAATCTGAATACCGGGTCTGTTGACTTGGTTCATTGAGCAAGGCGCGAAGCACAACGGCATAATTCAGGCTAACCTGTATTCATTGAAGACTTGACGAATCTTACATTACGACATTTATGATGAGCGATAACGGCAAAGTTGTTCTTATTGGTTTGGACGGTGCGACGTTTCGTGTACTTCGTCCGCTTGCTGACGCAGGCGTCATGCCTGTTATGGCCGGTCTTTTGCGCGACGGAGCCTCGGGAATTTTAAGGTCTACGTCTCCGCCGGTGACCTGCCCTGCCTGGCCCACTATGTTTACCGGTGTGAATCCTGGTAAGCACGGCGTCTACAGTTTCTCCTTCAGAGACCAAAGGAACGGCCACACACGGACGGCTGCGAGCGGGGACGTCGCCGCTCCGAAGATATGGAACATAATCGGTGACGCAGGAAAACGCGTGTGTATCCTGAATGTTCCAATCACCTTCCCGGCGGAGAAAGTCAACGGGATAATGTTGACCGGGTTTGTTTCGCCGGAGGAATCACCTTATGTTACCTGGCCAGCCTCGGTAAGCCATGAGCTGCGCGACAAATTCAGCGATTTGTCCTTGAATTGGGCGGTACTGAACTACCGTCCGAGCAAGACGGACAAGCGGGAGCAGCACATACGACGAATTAACGAGCTGATGGCTCTCAGGTGCAAACAGTTTGAGTATCTGGTCAGCCGGGACGAGTTTGATTTCTGTTTCCTCGTCCATGAGTATCCGGACCGGGTAAATCATCTTTTCTACCATTTGCTTGACCCTGCATACGGGGCGCACCGGTCCGCGGCCAACCAGACGTCCCTGAAGTTGTTGCACGAGGGATTTCGGGAGCTTGACGCGTCGCTGGCGCGTCTGATTGAGCGGTTTGGCGGCGACGTCAATTATATCTTTGTCAGCGACCACGGTTTCGACGCAGTAGACCGCTGGGTCTATGTTAATAACCTGCTTGCACAACACGGCATGCTCGCATTGAAAGGCCTTAAGACGTGGGCGAACCTCGCTGCGCGCCATTTGCGTGTTCCGAGCTCTCTGCGAGCCCGGTTGGGTCTGGAACAAGACAATCCATGGTATCGGCATGACCCCTTCCGATCGCCGCTGGTAGACTACAGTCGGACTAAAGCCTTTGCCGGCCCGCAGCTTGAGCATGCGGTCTATGTCAATCTGCAAGGGAGGTGCCCCGAAGGTATCGTCAGAAGCGGTCAGGAGCGCGAGACCGTTAAGCGCCAGATTGTAGAGATTTTGTCCGGCGCGACCGACTGGCGAACGGGCAAACCTGTCTTTGAGCAGGTCTGGACCCGCGAGGAGATTTACAGCGGCCCGTACCTTCAGGATGCACCGGACGTTATTTACGAACTTGCGCCCGGCTATATGACATCCAACGCAGTACCCCCAAACTTGCTGCTTTGGGGTGGGTTTCTCCGTGGACTGAGGCCCGGCTGGGATGTTTGCGGTTATCACAGACCTGAGGGTATTTTCATCGCATCCGGTCCGGCCTTTAAGAAGGGAGGACGCCTGGCGGTTTCCTTACTCGACATCGCCCCCACGGTTCTTTATCTTATGGGTCTGCCAATTCCCGAATACATGGATGGGCGCATCATTGAAGAAGCCCTTGATACTGAGCTGCTGACCTCACGAACACCGGCCACGTGCGACAGCGCTATGTCATACGAAAGGGCCGATGAGACAACATATACAGCCGAAGAGCAGAAGGAGGTCCTTCGCCGACTCGAGGAACTTGGCTACTTATGAATGTCTCAGGACAGGCTATGAGGATTTCAACCCAAAAAGGGTGGCCGCTTGCGACTAATCGTGCCCTGCGGATGGTGTGTTATCAGTCATTCGAGGAGGCGGAATTTTTGCGCGAGCGGTGGGATGCGCTTGTGGAACGCCTTGATGGCGACCTGTATTCTTCCTTTGACTGGTGTGCGACCTGGTGGAAACATTTTGGCCGGGGACGGCAGTTGGCGATTTATGTCGCCACGGTCCACGACGAATTGGCGGCGGTACTGCCTCTTTTTAGAGAGACAATTCGGTGGGGACCGCTTTCTCTGAAGGTGGTCCGCATTGTCGGATGCGACCATTTGACCACAACATGCAACGTTGCTGTGGGTCCCGAATGGGTCGTGCAGGTTGCGGAGGGTCTGATGACGGAACTGTGCCATGATGGAAAGTGGGACCTCATTCACATGGGCAGTCTGCCCGGCTATTCTCAGTGCACAAAAGCTCTTGCCGATGCGATACGATGCTGCCGGCAGGCCGGCAAGGTCGTTTTCGGCGACAACGACTATCCTCATATGGTATTCGAACTGCCGGGCAGTTTCGAGGAGTTCGTGGAGTCATTATCTACTAAAGAAAGACGGAATGTGAGGCGCGACGAGCGCCAGTTAGAGAGCGTGGGCGCCGTCCGACAACATCAGCCCGCCAGCGTATGCGATGTTGAACAGGCGCTCGACAGGCTTAGCAAGCTGCACACAGCTTATTGGGTTGGGCGTGGACGGCTTGGCCACTTCCACGAGTGGCCGGGCGTCGAAGCATTTCACCGTGATGTTGCCGAGCGCCTCTTCAGGCGCGGGCGCCTCGCACTTGTGGAAGTCAGTGTGGATGGCGAGACCGTGGCCTCGGAATACGGCGGGTGGTTCGGGCCTCGGATGCATTGGGTTATCGGTGCGCGTGGGCGCGATTTGACCAGCCGTATCGGGTTCTGTGCCCTTGTTCGCGCTGTCCTGGCGAGCGGCAGAAGGCAGATTGAGTCGACGCCGGGGTATTATGACTACAAACGACGCCTTGGGGCAAAGGTTCTTGGCGTCCAGAGTATCTGGGTTTTTTCACATGGTGTAATGTCACGTGCGCGCGCCAGAATCTTTTGGGCCGTGACCTGGGTCATTGGCCAGGCCTATCATCGCGTTTGGTTCTGGCATCTGGCTCCCTGGCTTCGCAGGAAGTTTCCCGGCCTCTGGCTGCCATGGCTGCGGGCTGGTTTGTGGCCGAGGTTTCTGCGGGCGAATTTTCTGATTGCAGCCAGGCGTCGCTCTGCCGGCCTGACTTCGACAGCGGAAACACCCTGATGCAGGTGTTTGGGAGGTTTTTGATTGCGTTGGATTCAACGCAGCGGTTTGCGGCGTAAAGGCATCACAGGCTCAAGGGCTATTTTGGAAAAGTGATGGACAGAATAGATGTAATATGTTTCGGCGGTGAGGATTGGTGGTATAAGAATCGGGGCCACAACGACATGCAGTTGATGCGAAGATACGCGGCATCCGGCATTGTCCTATACATAAACTCCATTGTTATGCAAAAGCCTAAAATCCGCGAAGGCAGGCGATTTGTCGAAAAGCTCGCGCGCAAAGCAAAAAGTATATTCACCGGCTTGAAGAAAAGCGATGCCGGCTTCTGGGTATATAGCCCGTTCTCGCTGCCGCTGCACCACATCCGGTGGGCCAGAGTTTTCAACGAGCGGCTGCTCCGTTTTCAGATACTGCGGGTAAGAAGAAAGCTCGGAATGAGCGACCCCCTTGTTTGGATTGCCTGTCCTGCGGCATGTGACACAGCCATCAAGTTAAAAACCGGCAAACTTGTCTATCAGAGAACGGACCGCTACGAAGAGTATCCCAACGTTGATGCCGAGAGCATAAAAAGATATGACAGAACAGCTAAGGCGCACGCGGACCTTACAATTTTTGCAAATAGCACGTTGTTCAAAGAAGAGATGTCCCAGTGTCGTAAAGCCATATTTCTGGATCACGGTGTCGATTACGAAGTGTTTGCCTCAGCCGAGAAGTGTCCTTATTTACCTGAGGAGATCAAGGGTATTCCCAAGCCTGTCGTTGGTTTTTTTGGGGCCATAGATAGTCACACCTCGGATATAGCGCTTCTGGAGAAAGTTGTGGGCTTGTTGCCTAAAATATCTTTTGTGCTTATCGGCGACACATCCGTTGACTGCTCAAAGCTGAAATTGCACAAGAACGTCTGGATGCTGGGGCGCAAGCCTTATGAGCAGATACCGCATTATGGCAAGTATTTTGATGTGGCGATAATGGCGTGGCGGCAGAATCGCTGGATAGAAGCCTGTAATCCGATCAAACTGAAAGAATATCTGTCGCTTGGCAAACCCGTAGTGAGCACGCCCTTTACCGAATTACAGAACTACCTTGATGCAGTTTACCAGGCAAGCACCCCCCATGAGTTTGCGGAATGCATAGAAAGGGCTTTGAGAGAGGACAACAGCAGCCTGATTGCCGCAAGAAGGAAAAAGGTTGAAAAAGCCTCGTGGGAGAGCAAAGCACAACTGGTGCTGGAGGCGCTTTTCAGCGAGAATGAACCGGCCCGTTCAATAAAAGCTGTCGCCTGCAGCGGTTGAATTCTACCAGGCTCGTTTCCTCAGGCACTTGCCGGTTTGAAGGTAATGCTAAAGTACGAATATCGAGCCGGACTAATCGTGTGAATTTTCGATACGGGAGCGGATTAATGCTAAAAGGCGGTGTAATTGGATTTGGCAGAATGGGTGTGACCCATTATTCGATTTTGAACACGCATCCCGATGTGCAGTTTGTCGCCGTGTGTGACTCATCGAACTTCGTGCTGAAAAACCTCAAAAGATACACCCGTCTGGAACTGTATACCGACTATCAAAAGATGCTTAATGAACAGGAGATGGACTTCGTAATCGTGGCGACTCCGACGGCGTCTCATGTGGAAGTCGTCAAAGCCGCGGTGCAGAGGGGCCTTCATATGTTTGTGGAAAAGCCGTTCTCATTGACCGCGGAGGAAGGAAAAGCATTGGTGGCGATGTTGGAAGGCAGGAATCTTGTTAATCAAGTAGGGTATTTCCTTCGCTTCAACGAAGTATTCCGGGCGGTCAGAAAGCTTGTTGCCGATCATGTGATTGGAGACGTGGTGCACTACAAGAATGAGATGTACGGCTGTACAGTGCTGAGGCCTTCGAAATCCAGTTGGCGCGGCAAGAAGGAAATGGGGGGCGGGTGCATATTGGATTTTGCCTCTCACTGTATTGACTTTTCGAATCATGTGTTTGGTATGGCGGAGCGGGTATCCGGAAGTATTCTCAGACGCGTGTATTCAACCGATGTCGAAGACGCTGTGTATGCAGCGTTGGAACACCGCAACGGCACAAGCGGCAACGTAATGGTGAACTGGAGCGACGCGTCTTTTCGAAGGCCTTACAATCGGATTGAAATTCTCGGAACGAAAGGAAAAATTGTTGCCGACCGGCAGGAATACAGGCTTTATCTGCACGAAGTGGATAACAACAACGGTTTTGAGAAGGGCTGGAATATTCATTACCTTCCTGAACTGGATAAGGGCGTGCGATTCGCGGTGCGGGGCAGCGAGTTTACTAATCAGCTCGATCACTTTATTGAGTGTATAAAGCAGAATAAGACAGAGACTATGTGCACCTTTGCAGATGCCTTACAGACCGATTTGGTGATTGAAAAAATCAAGACCGACTTTGCAACAAGGAGCAACTGAGTATGGATAGGATTATCCTGGGTGACAATCAGTTCTTTGGTGTCAGTCACATGTCTGAAGAAAAGGGCATGGCCAGAGCGGTCAGATTCCAGAACATCAACGAAATTATAGGGATATTGGATACCGCTTACGAGTGCGGGATTCATGCTTTTACCTTCAGTACGCACGAGAGAGTGAAACTGCTGTGCGACCACTTCCGGGCAAATCCTCAAAAGTATGCCGACCTGCGGCTTTATCCGGCGCTGCCTTATGCCCACAAATACGCCAATTTGGTAAACGAGAAGGGCATCATAGGCGCCGTAAAGGACGTTGTGATAGCCGACAGCACCGCCGGGCAGATGGCCGGCATGATGGTTCGGGGCGGTGCGGTGCTGTGGAAACAAGACCCCATAGAAATAATGAAGCTACTGATAGACGCGGAAATGAAGATGTTCCGGGGTCTGAACGTAAAGGCGATATTCCTGCAGAACATTGTCACGGATTTGCTGCTGGGCTTTGGCTGGAAGGATATATTCAGGAGCTTTGCGGCGTACATCGACAAGAAGTACGGGGTTCGCGCCGGTTTCATGACGCTTAATATGCCGAGGCTGGTTGATTTCCTGCTGGCATCGGGCATCGAGGACCCGATTGTCTGTTCGGCGATTAACAAAGTGGGCTTCCAGATGAATCCCGACGTCGCCTCTTATGAGCAAACGCTGCAATGCAGGCCTTTTCAGGCGATGGCAATGTCTGTAATGGCGGCAGGCGCGATATCGCCAAAAGTGGCAATCGAATACGTTGCGGGCCTCAAGAACGTCAAATCAATATTATTCGGCGCCTCCACGCGGGCGCACGTTCAGCAGACCAAGGAACTGCTCGAGAGATATTCCTAAAAGAGGTCTGAGGGAGTTTACAATTAACATCCGTCGGGGGAACTTTATGAAAATCGATCTCGATAGAAGCGCCACAGTAGAAAAGCGGGGGTCTCTTCGGATTTGTGCAGGCGCCTCGGCGGGAGGGCACATGACGCAGTTATTGAAGCTGCTTGAGATGTCCGGAAGCTGGCCGCAATCGCCGTCGTTCTATGTCACTACCATGGAAGAGCTGGCCGAGAAGCTTGCTCCGCTGGGGCCGGTCTATGTTATTGGTGAATGCAATCGTCATCACCCGCTGAAAGCCCTTGGTGTTCTGGTGCGAAGTTTGAAGGTTGTGATTAGAGAGAGGCCCGATGTGGTAATAACCACAGGGTCTCTGCCGCTTGCCATTGTGTGTCTTCTTGCCAAGCTCTTCGGCGCAAAAATCCTCTGGATTGATAGCGTCGCCAATGTGGCGCAGTTGTCTATGAGCGGCCGAATGGTCCGCCATTTTGCCGATTTGTTCCTGACTCAATGGCCCGAACTGGCCGCGGAATATCCCGATGTCGAATATGCGGGGGCGATAGTATGATTTTTTTGACTGTGGGGACATCATTTCCGTTTGACAGGCTGGTCAAAGCAGTCGATACGGCGATTACGGATGGGTTTGTTGAAGGGAACGTGTTTGCCCAGATTGGCGCCGGCGGCTACAGGCCGAAGCACATGGAATATGTGGAAAGACTTGGGAACAGGGCTTTTGACACGTATTTTCAGGGTGCGTCGGCTGTAATCAGTCATGCGGGAGTCGGCAGCATAGCGATGGCGCTGGAGTTTGAAAAGCCGCTGCTTGTAATGCCCCGGCAGAAGATATACAGGGAGGTGGTGAACGACCACCAGCTCGCCATAGCCAAAAAGTATGAGTTGCTTAAGTATGTTTTGGTGGCATATGAGGTTGAACAGCTGCCGGAGAAGCTGGAACAGCTCAGGACCTTTGTGCCGTGTAGACGCAAGCCCGAGCCCCGCGCGGTGGCCGAGCGGATTGCAAGGTTTTTGATTGAGCTGGACGGCGCCCGTAAACAGGGCGGCCAATGAGCTCTTTCAGAGTTATCCCATGTTGGGCGCAGCAGATTGTCAATTGGCGGTTTGAGATATGTCGAATAGAAACTCTTTCCAAAGACAGAAAGTCAAAGCCGTAATCTTGGTGGGGAGTCTGGATTTTGGCCGGTGTCCGCTGGCGTCCCGCATACCGACCGCGTTATGGCCGGTGGTGGACAGGCCTGTGCTCGAACGTCTGCTTGTTCACTTGGCCGAAGAAGGCGTGAACCGCGCAGCGATTTGTTCGAATGGCGATGCGCCGCTGTTGACGCAATCATTTCATAGCTATGATGCCATCGAGCTGCAGTTCTTGCACGAAGAGTTATCTGAAGGAACGGCGGGGTGTATTCGGAATGCTGCCGAAACCGGTCAAGCCGATGAGTTGCTTTTGGTGTTCCCTGCAAGCGTTGTAAATCCGCCGAGAATCGATACGTTAGTCAGCGCTCATCTGGCCGGCAAGTCCGGTCTAACCGTCATGTTTAACCCTGGTTCGGGAGACGGCTGCCTTGTCGGCCCGACAGCAGGGATCTATGTCTGTGACCGCTGTGTTTTGGAGCACATTCCTGAAGCAGGATATTTTGATATTAAGGAGAACCTCATCCCTGAAATGCTTCGTTCAAACAAGACTATTCACGCGGCGCGCTTACCGAATCACGCCGGTAATTTCCGCGATCGACCGGGATATCTTTCTGCCCTTGGCGCTTACCTTGAGAATGCTTCGAGGCTAAACGCGAAGCTGAAACTCTGCACACAAACCGGTTCAGAAAAAACATGGATAGCGGCTGACGCCACGGCGGACCCCAGCGTGCGAACTTATGGGCCGGTTGTCATTATGGGTGGAGCCGCCATTTCAAAAGGTGTGGTTATTTTCGGACCTACGATTGTTGGACGAAACGTTAATGTCGGCAATGATTGCGTTTTGGTAAGCAGTGTGCTTTGGGACCATGCACGAGTTGGGTCAAATTGCGAAATCAATAAATGCGTAGTCGACTACCATGCTACTGTGTACAGCAACACGGTGGTGGAAGAGCAGTCCATACCATTTAAACCTGCGAGCGTGCTGGAGAATGCCATCGGTAACGCAGTGGAAATTGCCAAAAACCGAGCAGGCGGATGGTCTCGGGCGGTACAACTGCAACTTTGCAAGATAAACGATAAGCTGCCGGATTGCGTACAGTTGCATAATAGAGAAATCCTCCTTTGGTTGGCGGGCGGCCTTGTACTGATTGGCTTGCTTTGGTCTTACTGGTCCGGACTTGCAGAACTGTGGAATATATGGCAAAAAAGTGACGAATACTCCGCCGGGCTGCTGGTCCCATTCCTGGCCGTCTACGTCTTGTGGTCGAGACGCCGCGAAATTGCTGAGTGTCGCATAAGGCCTTCCGCCTGGGGCATACCGGCTTTTCTGGCAGCCCAGGGTCTTCGGTTTTTCGGCCTGTTCTTCATGTATTGTTCGGCAGAGAGATTGTCCATTGTTCTGAGCATAGCCGCATTGGTCCTTCTGCTTTTTGGCCGGCAGGTCTTCCGAAAGGTGTCTACAGTCCTGCTGTTCTTGTTTCTAACGTTACCCTGGCCCACCCGGATCCAGGCCCTTGTGGCACTTCCATTACAGCGATGGGCCACCTCATCTGCGGTGTTCTGCCTGGAGATGATAGGCTACGATGTTTTTCAGGAAGGCAACATAATCCACGCCGGCCAGGCGACGGTCGCAGTTGCCGAAGCCTGTAATGGTCTGAGAATGATCACGGCATTTTTTGTGATTAGCAGCCTGGTTGCCCTGCTGGTCAGGCGAAAACGGTGGGAAAAGCTGATTATTGTGGCGCTGAGCTTGCCGATAGCCCTGCTCTGCAACACTGTGCGATTGGCAGTTACCGCCATTGCTTTTACTGTGGTCGGAGGGGAGTATTGGGAAAAGATATTCCACGATTTTGGCGGATACGCAATGATGCCGCTCGCGCTGGCGGCGGTGGTCGCCGAACTCTGGCTGCTAACAAGACTTACAACGGAGCCGACCGAACAAGAAGCAATAGTAATCAAGCGGCAAGGTGATAATTAGCATTATAACCTCATCTGGGGGCAGCGTTATAAAATGGATGATTTAAGAAGATATCATGGTCAGGTAATTGAAGAAATTCCGGATGGCCTTAGAGTGCCGAACGAGCCGGCGATCGAATCTCCTATCGCCTTGCTAACCGCGGTGTTTCGCCGCTGGTACATTGTGCTGTCGGTATTCCTTGTAATGTGTGCTATCGGTATACCGGCGATATGGCTCTTGAACGAACCTTTATACACGGTGACCGGGGCACTAAGGGTCGCTCCTATCTTACCGAATATTTTGACCGGGCAGGCAGACACAGGCGAAATATCAAATTACCAAAGTTTTGTTAATACTCAGGCAGAAATGGTAATCAGTAATCAGGTCGTGCAAAGAGTAGCAGATGATTTGGCAAACAAGAACTTGGCTTTTTTCGAAGGCAAAACTATCAGCCTTGCGGGAAGACTAAAACAGACACTCAGAAACGCCCCCAGAAAGCATGAGCCTGCGGATTTATTAAAGCAGGCGATCTCGGGCGGCGTAATAAAAGCCGGCCCACACCAGGGTACAGAGCTTTTGGAAATAACCATGGAAGGCGGCAGGCCCGAGGAAGCCAGGCAGATTGTTGACGCCTTTATCAACTGTTATATGGCAGTAGAAGTTTCGAGCAGCGCGCAGGGCGAAGAGCAAAAGCTCAGAGTTCTTGAAAACGAACGCAAGGTCCTGGCCGAGAAATTGCAGAGACATCGCGAAACAATCAGCAAGCTGGCACAGGAGTATGGAACAACAACACTGAACGGCCGCCAGGATATGATGTTACAGCGCGTTACCACTTTGCTGACTGAGCTGACCAAGTTAGAGGCACAGAGGATTAGCCTCGAGACTCAGGTGCAGTTGCTCGAGCAGACGAGCGAACGGGTCATTGCGCCCGAAGAATTGATGAGGATGCGCAATGAATATATCAATTCCGACCCGAAAGTTCAGGAGCTGACCCGAAACATCGTGGAACTGGAGCGGCAGCTGATTGTCGTCAAACAAACGTTGGCGCCTGGGAATCCCGCTCTCAAACAGAATCAGGAGCTTCTGGAGGCGTTTCAGTCAAGCCTCGAAAAGCAGCGTCAGACAATTGCTAAAGGCTTTGACGATATGGTGTCTAATGAAGTCACTAAAGCCGGCAAGGAAAAACTCCTGAATACGCGTGCCGAACTCGAACAAACCAAAGCATACGAAAAGCGTCTCGCCGAAGTGCTCGCCAAGGAAGATAACCAAACGATTGAAATCGGGCGAAAGCAACTGCAGATTCAGGACTTGCAGTTTCAGTTAGACCTGGACAAGGAGATGTACGATACGGTCCGCCGGCGAATACAGGAACTGGAAATGGAACGAAAGCGTCCTGCGAGAATCTCTGTCGCTTATAATGGCGACCTCGCCTCCGTTCGAGACAGGCGTATCCAGTACACTATGGCCCTTATGTTTGCTGCCATGGCTTGCGGCGCGCTTTTGGCTCTGTGGAGGGACAAAGCGGACCTGAGCTTGCGCACGCCGCACGATGTGGCTAAGCACATAGGTGTCCGAATACTCGGGACTACTACAAGTCTGCACACGGTAAAGAGACGGTTTCTCCCGGAACAGGTAGTCGAGGATTACCAGACTATTCGGGCCAATTTGGGTCTGTTCGGCAGGAACGGAATTCCGAGCAAGCTTGTTGTTACAAGCCCGGGACCGAGAGAAGGCAAAACTACTTTTGCCGTTAATTTGGCAACAAGTTTGGCCAGGTCCGGGAAAAAGGTCCTGCTTATCGACGGTGACTTGAGAAAGCCCGAGGTCCGTTCGTTGTTGGGTCTGCCTAAAGGTTCGAGGGGACTTCAAAACGTGCTTTTCGGAAAAGAATTGCAGCATGCGGTTTGCTCTATACCTTCAACCAGCCTGGATGTGTTGCCGGCCGATTCCCGGAACAGGGCCGATGCCTATGAACTGCTGACTTTACCTCTGACAACTCAGCGAATAAGCACGCTCAGCGAAAAGTACGACCATGTGATTATTGACACCCCTCCTCTGCTCGCCTTCCCTGACGCACTCGTGTGGGCCAAAATTGCGGGTGCGGTCGTATTAACCAGCTTCGCCGGTCAAACTACCGCTCCGGATCTAAAGGAGGCAAAGGAAAAACTTGGCCAAATAAATGTCACCGTGCTGGGTATTGTTCTAAGTAACGTTCCTGTTGGTCACGGCTGTTACCGTTATGCTTACAACTATTACACGAGAAACACCCGGCCGGGAAAAAATGCCAAGCGTGTGAATGCGAAACTGTTGCTTCCTATGATTGACGGCAAGAATAGTGCCGGCAGTTCCGGGCCCGAGACCCAAAAGTAGTCGGTAATCGTCGCCGGTCGGTCTTCTGAGTAAAACTCATACGTGGAAAATCGTATTAAAATGACATTTGTTCTTAATGTCCCCATGAAGGTCCTCGTAATACACAGGGATAACAATGGCAGCGGTCACGGTGTATTTCGGTTTGCACTTTCCACCGAGCCCGTTTCCAGTTTTGTTCTCGACGGGCTCGGCAGAAGTTTGTGCTGGGGCCTCAAGGGCAGAACTTTTTGTGCCGTACCGGAAGAATGGGGTGTTGAACTTCGCACAGCCAGCATCGAATTAGTACCTTACGCGAATGATGTGGTCATTGGCTTGGGGCGCCTGCCGAAAACAAAGCGGGACTTGTGGTGTGCTGTTTCCAATGGACGGTTTGCTGCGCAGGTTAACGTTGACCTGATGCAGAGAGTGCTGACCGATGTTCAGGCGGACGTAATAGCGGTTACCGTTGATCCCCAATTACGCGCGCACCGTGACAGGGTACGATTGACAACGCACGGCAATGTGGCGGGGTTATGCAGATTGTACGCTGATTCCGCTGAGCCCGCGCCGTTTCCTACTCATTGGCCACATCACCTCTTCATTAGAACAGATGTTCTTGAGAGGGTCTTGCCTGACCGGCATTTGCCCGAATCTTTTTCTGTTCTGTCGGATATGTGTAGATCGAACGGGTTGACGATGCGGGCGGTTTGTGTTGGCGGCACAGTACGGGACTTGGACACCGAGGAGGGTTTGCTTGGCTTGCTCGCAACAGGAATCAGTTTTTCGCCAATAACCAGTCCTGATAGGAACCATAAATCCCGGGGTTGGATATTGCAAAAAGACGCCATTACAGTATCTGACAGCGCGAAATTGTCTGGGAAAATCCTGTTGGGGCAGAATGTTAGTATTGGCGAGAATGCAATAGTAGTAGGTCCGGCCATTATCGGTAACGATGTCAGAATTGAGCAGGGGGCCGTCATCAGGGCGTCGATTGTCGGTCCGCGCGTTTTAATACCTCGCAATCATGTTCTCCAAAACCGCGTCCTCATTGGGCCGGTTCGTGGACGCCGGATAATGCATCCGGAATCCGGTTCTCGCAGTGGGAGAAGCCATAGCCGACCAATCGCAGATGGAGAAATAGTTCGGGAAGATTCCGGCCCGAACAGTTTCCGCACTTGGCCGAAGTTGTCCTATCCCGGGTGTTTCAAGAGAATTGCTGATATTATCACAGCCGTAACTGTATTGATTTTTTTTGCGCCTTTTCTGCCAGTAATCGCTTTGGCCGTAAAGCTGAACTCCCGAGGACCGGTGTTTTTCAAGGACCGGCGGCAGGGACTGCACGGCAAAACATTCGAATGCCTGAAATTCAGAACCATGCTGGTCGGTGCAGACCAAATGCAGGAGAAACTCAGAGTGGTGAATCAAGCTGACGGCCCGCAATTCAAGGTGGCTGATGACCCGCGAGTCAGCGCCGTCGGCAGATTCCTGCGAAACACATATATCGACGAAATACCTCAATTCGTTAATGTTCTGAGCGGCCGGATGAGCGTCGTTGGTCCAAGACCTTCTCCGGAAGTTGAAAATACTTTGTGTGCGCCCTGGAGGGATGCTCGGCTTTCGGTGCGGCCCGGCATCACGGGACTTTGGCAGGTCTGCAGGACGCGCCAGCCAATGAAAGACTTTCAGGAGTGGATACATTACGACATCAAATATGTCAGGGATTTGTCACTGAAGCTGGACTTGTGGATTTGCTGGCGGACAGTGCGGCAAATGCTCGAGAGCTTCGCTCGCCAGTTCTGATGACGGTTCGTCGTACAAACACGGGGGAACACAAGAATGAAAAGAAGATATTTTAACTGGAAATTGGCAAGCGTTTTGGTAATCGGGTTTTTTGTTTTGGCCGTCACCGCGTACGGATTGAGACAGTGGCAGAAAGACCGAAGGGCCGAGCGCGGGCTTGTGCTCGGTAACAAGGCGTATGAGGAACACAGATGGGAAGACGCCGCGAGATATTTGGGACGTTACCTCGCCGCAGTGCAGGACGACGTGCCGGTGCTGCTTAAGTATGCCGATGCGCAGCTTAATATCAGGCCTCTCAAACGGGACGACGTTCAGCAGGCTACGACAGCTTATCGAATCGCTTTGAGGGTGGCCAAAAACAATTCTGAAGCCTGCAAACGCCTTATCGAAATATACTTGCTGATGGGTATGCCCGGCGAGGCCGAGTTAATTGCCGAAAGGTATCTTGAGGAGAATCACGATCCCGAGCTCCAGAGGATATTGGCCGTAGCATTGGCCAGACAGCGAAAGTTCGATGAGGCAGCAGCGGCATTGAAAGCCGTCGTGACAGAGCATCCTGACCATGTAGCAGCTTACGAAACGTTAAGCCAACTGGTTGAGCAGCGGCCCGAAGCTTTTCCGGACCCGCCAATTTACTGGCTCGACGAAGCGATAAAGAATAATCCGTCCTCGGCGCTGGCTTACATAATCCGTGCCGGCTTCCGGTTGAGAAACAAGGACAGACTCGAAGCCCTGACCGACTTGGCGCAGGCTGAAACACTGGATTTATCTGACCCTATTATAAGGTTGCGCCTTGCTCAGGGGTTCATCGGTGCGAATCTCTTGGACAAGGCAGAGCAGCACCTTGCACTGGCGGAGGCGGCTGAGCCGTCAAACCAGGTCATCTGGCAAACCTCGGCCGAGCTTGCGCTGAAATCGCAGTCGAAAACCAAGATGGCAGAAGTTGCGGAAAAAGCATTGAAAGAACTTTCCTCGCAGCCCTGGGATTTCATGCCGATCGCTGCAGAGCTCTTTATTCGAGCCGACCAGTATGACCGAGCCGCGGATTGTATCGGGCAATTGCGGCAGAAAGATATCGAGCCGGCCGGCACCGCCTTTCTGGAAGGCCTTGTGGCCGAACGTAAAGGCCAGACCTGCGAGGCTGTCAAATGTTGGCGCCGGGCGATGGAATTAGGCAATAAATCGCCACAGACAAGATCACTTTTGGCATCGGCGCTATCTCGGTTAGGTGACGCACAGTCGGCGCTGCGCCAGTTACGCACTTTGGTTTCTGAAAGGCCTAATCTCTTTGAGGGACGTTTGGCCCTCGGCCGTTTGTTAGCTCAGACGGCCAACTGGGCTGAGGCGGCAGAACAAGCTCAGAGGGCAACTCAACTTTCGCCTGAAAATCATGAGGCTGCTCTGCTATATTTGCAGACTCGAATGCAACTTTTGGCTTCGGGGGCAACAGGCAAGAATACCCAAATATGGCAGCAGATAGATAGCGACCTGACCGCCCTGGAGAAAGTCACAAATCATGCGCTTGACGCAAAGGTCTTACGTGTCTGGCTTCTGATGCAGCAGGGTAATTTCGCCGGCGCGGAGGCATTGGCGGCTGAATTGAAGAAGGCTTATCCCTCGCAAATAAAAGTCGCTATGGTCCAGGCCGAGTTGCTTGCCGCTCAGAACAAACAAGAGCAGGCAGTATTGATGTTAAACAATATCGTCAGGGAATTTCCAAAATCCGCGGAACCGGTCGAATATCTTGCGATTTTGTTGACACACGAGGAAAGGCGAAAAGAGTGTCAAGAGGTTATTGAAGATGCATTGGCTCGTATTGATGAGCCCAGCGGTCGGCGAAGATTGCAGTTTTTGCTTGCCGACTTGTATGACCGGTGGGGACAACAAGAGAAAGCCTACGAATTGATTGCCTCGCTCGCACGGGAATTTCAGGATGACATTCCCGCGAAGCGCCGGCTTCTGAGGTGCGAACAAATTGTCAAAGACCTCGACAAGTCTCAAAAAATCATCGACGAAATCAGGTCCATCGAGGGCGAGAATGGCTGGCAATGGCGGTATGAGCAGGCCAAACTCTGGTTTGTACAGGTAGATTTCAAGGATCGATACCCTCAAATCATTTCGCTTTTACAGGAGAATTTGCTCGCAAACCCTGACGACCAGGCAAGCCGTGCACTACTTGCAGCGGCCTATGAGCGGGCTGGCGAGTTGCAACTGGCCATTTCGACATACCGTGACGCCCTGAGTCGGTCCCCGGACGACCTGCGCGTTATAATCCCTGCCGTCGCTGTGTTCTACAAAGCCAAGGAGTATGACCAGGCCGACGAGATTTTGAAACGTGCTTCCCAGCAAAAGCTGTATCATCCGCAGCTTGAGAGGTTTCGGTTGCAGGGTTACCTCAGACGGGGCCAGTTAGGTCCGGCCTCAGACATTCTGCAGGATTTTCTGAACAACGACCCTAATAACTCTGCTGTTTGTTTGTCTCTTGCGTTGCTGAAGACCCGGCAGGGTGAATTTTCCGATGCGGATGCGTTACTGGCACAGCTAAGAGCGCAGGAGCCGAACTCGCTGCCGGTCAGGGTCGCACAGGTTGAGCTTAACGTTCGTCAAGGCAAATCTGACGATGCACTGCTGCTGTGTAATGAAATAGTAAACAAGTCCGGTAATGCTTCGGCTTATATCCTGCGTGGCAGAACATACGCTATGCTCGGCAGGCCCGAGGAGGCGATAAAGGATTTTGAGTACGCCGCCGTCATAGAACCGAACAACGTGGAGACGTGGACAGCCAGGAGTGATTTTTACCGTTACGCAGGCCAGGTGGATAAGGCAAGCGCCGACATTCAGCAAGCTCTGTCTCTGGCGCCTGACAGCGTGGCGATCCAGAAACGTGCTATCTCGCTGTTTTCAATATCTGACAACAGTGATTTAGTCCGCCAGGGCAAGGTTATTCTCGATGAGGCCTTGATATCACATCCCGATGACGCCGAACTGCAGCTTTTTAAGGCCCGCTTGCTGCTTGGCGAAGGGACGGCTCCAGCAGCCGAGAAAGCCACAGAAATCCTTCGCAAGCTGGCTGAAGACCAGCCCCGAATCACCGAGGCCTGGGCGATGTTGGGCGAAATCTCAATGATGTACGGAGACCTTGGCAAAGCGATGGATTATGCTTTGCGGGGTCTTGCCCATACATCCAATGACAAAACACTGCTCCTGCTGAAAGCTCGCGTGGAGGCGGCAAGTTCGCCGGCTTCCGCTATTGCTACTCTTAACCTCCTGTGCGAACTGGATCCGAACGACCTTGATATTGCAGTGCGCCGGGCCGACACATATATTGCCGCAGGCCAGCCCCAAAAGGCCGTCAATGTGCTGAAAAAACAGTTGAGTGTCTGTGATGTCGCGGCCCGCCGCAAGTGTAACATTGCTCTTGCCGCGGCGCTGTACAAAAGCGGCAATGAGTTGGAAGCTCAGAAGGAGTTTGACTCGCTGTATGCATCTGAACCGAATAACCCAGGACCATTGTTAGCGCAAGCCCGGCTGCTTAAGGACGACAAACTCTGGGACCAGCTCAAGCGGAAGGCCTTGGATTGGTACGAGAATCATCCCGAGGATATTCGTACGCCGGTCGCTATTGCGCGGGAACTCACAACCGCTGAAGACCCACAGGCTAAGAAAGAAGCGGAGGACGTGCTTCGCAAAATCCTGGAGCGCGAGCCTGACTCTCTGCCTGCAATGACCGCTCTTGCTATTCTGTTGCAAATGACCGGCCGTTCTGCAGAATCCGCCCATCTTTACGAGCGGATTCTCAAGCTCCGACCGGATAACGTGGTCGCTATCAACAATTTGGCCTGGATAGTGTGTGAACAGCAGGGAAAACATCTGCAGGCGCTTGAGCTTGTCCAGCGCGGACTGGAAAAAGCGCCGGACTATATAGACCTTATCGATACTCGCGGCGTTACATATTACCGTCTGGGCAAACTCGGCAATGCAATTCAGGATTTCGACCGATGCATTCGCTTGTATCCGCCAAGGACGCCATCTCTGGTGGCTTCGTATTTCCATTTGGGAAGAGCATTAATGAGCCTTGGGCAGAAAGACAAGGCTGTTGAAAACCTTAAGAAAGCTTTCGAGATGAATACGGAAATCGGCGGGCTGTCCCCATCCGATATGGCTGAGGCCCGGCGTCTTATTGAACAATTATCGAAGGAAGGTTAATATGTGCTCGCTATCACAGTCTGAAAACGAGGACCGGGAAAGGGAAAAGGGGCCCGACGAATCTTTCTATGAGCGGCCGCACACCGTCCTGCTCAACGAAAAACAGTGGCTGTACATCCAAAAGCGGTACAATATGAGTCCGAGGGAGCTTGAGGTGGCTCGGCTCGTCTGCGAGGGACTGACCAATGAGGAGATGGCCGACAAGCTCAGAGTAAGGCCCGGAACGGTAAAAACGCACCTGAGAAGCATTTTCAACAAGAGCCGCGTGAGGAATAAAATCTCGATGCTGCTCAGATTTGTCGATGATGCCGGTAGATTGCTGCCGGAGGTGGCTGTCGTTCCGCCCATATCTATTGTAGAGGCCCAGAAACCGGTTCAGAAAGCACCTGCGCCCGACGAGATAGTTGAAAAAGAATGACTTAACCGACCCTGCCATGTATCCCCTGTTGCCGTTAGGAGCCCGGTTGCATGAATACCTTAATGCTGGTCAAAAGAGAAGCATTGTTGGCCTGTAGTTGTATGTCCAAAGACGTAGGCGCGTGGCCACCTTAAGCTCACCGTTGAGTTTCCTCCTCAGCCGAAGTCGAGAAAAAGATTGTTCAAAAGTCATCAAAGTTTGTTCTTTTTCCCTTGACTTAATTGCAAAGTTGTATATTCCTGGGGATATACCGAGGGATGGATTCCCAGCAAGACAGTCTCAGGGGCGGGCTTCTCCGACAAATGCAAAGGAGTCTAGCCGCCATTTTTTTGTGTGAGAGAACGGTAGGGACGAGAGTTTGACTGAGCATGAAAACGGATGGTCTGTGACTTATCAAAATGGTGTTCTGCTTGTTGTCGCATGAACAACTGGTTAGTAGCGTCAAAACTGAAAATTCATAGCAGTAAACTCGAAGAATCTAAAACGGTTCGAATGAGGCTCTTTGGCTAATCTTGAGCAGGGTTTGGTGGTGGGGCGCAGCCTTGGCTGCAGGTGAGGGGTTGATATGCTTTTGCTTACAAGTTAGTTGCAAGTGACGGGCGTGGGAGCGGAGAGAACGTGTTCTTCCGAGTTAACAAATTGTTATGCGTGACGCTTATTTCCTTACCATAAGTATTGAAAGCAGAATAAGCCTTTTAGTATTCTCCGTTTTCGCCCATAGGGGACTTGCTGACGGAAACGTGGGGAGCTTAGCTGACATCAAAAACGGGCGGTACCCTGATTTACCGAAATAACCTTCTGGTTACTATGAGGCAAATTCGCAGTTAGCAGTGCTCAAACTGAGGATTCGTAGAAAGGCAACGTCGGAAAAGGCAGAGTCGAGGGGAGTTGCCCCGGCGGCTTCAAGGGGGGCCGGGGGTGACCGCGAGCGTGGGGCAGGAACTTATAAGAACGTTTTAGGTTAGGAAGTATTCATAAGTTGGGTGCATTGGAGCGGAGAAAGCGTGCTCTTTCGAGTTAACAAATTGTGGTGCGTGACGCTTTTGCTGTTTGCGGTTTCGTCGGTAAATGCCGTACCCACGACAAGCCATTGCAGCAGCGGTGTTGATTACGTGGGTTCTGTTGATGCGGATGTCCGTATGTCCGACGAGTTCCAAGCATGCCCGATTACGGCGCCTGCCGATGGCAGCCTGGCCGCAGTCGCAGCGGAGCTTCTCCAGCCACCCACTGGCCTTGGGGATTCGCCGGCGCCCCCTGTTTACCCAAAGTCTTTACCTGCCGTACCCGGAACGTTTTTCCTGGTATTGACCGGATTCTTATGTGTCTCATTTGTTAAAGACCGCAGGGTGTGGCTGGCGGCTTTGGCCGGCCTGTTATGGATAAGCCAGAGCGGCATTGGGGTCTTTCCCGAACTGGTAGTGCAAGTCGCCTCCGGAATTCATTCGAGGCAGCAACCGTCTGCTCAGCTTACCTGCCCCCTTTACCTGCAGGACTCTTGCCGGCCTCGCAGTGACGTTGAAGGCAGCCAATACATGGGTCTGCTCCGCCACCTGGCTGGAATACCGCACGCTCGGAGCGGTTTTCGAGATATATACTTCAGCCGGTTAATTATGTCCGGCTGCTGCGATTCAAAGCCGGGTCGCAAAGTATTCAGACCTTCCCGGCAAAATACGTACGTTCCTCAATTCGCCGCAATTGTCCTGCGGTACAAGCCCTGTTTGTCATACAAGTGCCTGGCTTCACGAGCCGAGCAGTTAATTTGTTTCTCACCGGCATTCATTTTTGACAGCCTCGCACGGGGTCCCCCTGAACTGACCTGAGAGTTCTTCTGCAGACTCTTAGAGTCTGTTGCGGGGGACTAATCAGGTTTTATTTCGTTTTGACTCAATACAGTTAGGAAGCAGATTTTTCTTAAAACAAGAGAGAAATTGAAAAATTGAAAGGAAGCAAAAATGAAAAGGTTAATAACAATTTGTGTCCTGCTGCTTTTTGCCGCGAATGTCTATGCGGCAAGCACGCTGGTTTACGATGGCGGCGGCTCACAGGCCAGTATCCAGGCGGCCATGACCGAACTGGGTATGGCATTCGACCTTAGAGATGCTGCGACTCCTGTTACCGCTGCTGACCTTGCCTCGCATAACCTTCTGGTCGTTGGCTGGAACAATGGCGGCAATATGAGCGGCCTGTCGGCATCCGTACTGGAAAGCGGCATTACAGGAAACATTCTGCTGACCGGCCATGATGCCGACGTACACGTCGTGCACGGTGCAGACTTGGGCCCGGGAGGCGGCCCCGTTGATGATGCCGCCACTGCGTTCGTGTCTCAGTCCATTTCATTCGCCACAGCAATGGGCGGTACCGGCATGGTGGCCCTGGGTGACTATTCCACGGCTTTCTCGTATCTGCCCGGAGCATGGGCCATTTCCGCCACAGACGGTTTGGTTAGTGAGGACATTAGTTCCTTTACTGTGGCAGGCTTGGCCAGTGGGGTCTATGCTGGTCTTACCCCTGCCGATATGTCGAACTGGGGGCAGTCTTACCATGCCAAGTTCGACGCCTGGGGCGGCGCCTTCACAGCATTTGAGCTGGGCAACAATGACCAGGACGTGGTGACCATAGCTCGTGTCATCCCCGCTCCGGGTGCGATTCTGCTGTGCAGCATTGGTGCGGGCCTTGTGAGCTGGCTGCGCAGACGCAGGACACTATAGGGATAAGTCCTTTTTTAATGGCTTGACAGGATAGTGGAGAGCGGAGCGCTGAAATGTGCAGCCCCGCGTGCTGCTGCTGCCTGCGAGCTTTGGGGAGTTAAGGTATGAAGACTATAAAAACGTCAATTGGTTTAATTTTTACGGTTTTGCTGCTGACGAGTTCTTCGCTGCTGGCCTTGCCCACATTCCAGGTTTACATCGAGGGTTCGGAGGCCGGGAATTTCGGACCGGACCAGGATACGTGGATTACAGCCGATTCCTCTTTCAGTCTAAGAGTTGTCGGGGCTTATCAGGGCCACATAACAAGCCTGACCGAAGGTACTCTTCTGCTTTCCGTGCCGGAAGGGGAAACCGGCGGGACGATTACCATCACCGGTGTCGGCGGCGCTACGGCGTCCCTGCTGGACACCAAGACGCCCACGGCTATCTCAGGTGTATATAATCCGGAGACCAACGCCGACATAGACCTGCTGTCAAACGAGGCGGGTAAGGATGGCTACAAGAAAAAGAATTTCTTCCCGGACCATGTGAAGTTTAACAACCATTATCCGCTGAAGAACGATGTCTCCAACTTCTTGGTTTATGACATAGGTTCCTTCACCGACCTCGGTCCAGTGCACAACTATAATGCCGACGACGGAGGAAGCATCACCGAGGAAGGTCACGGTGAGGAAAAGGTCTTTGAGGTTTCCATCAGCGGGTTCAGTTGGGTACACTTCGATGCTTACGGCTACCAGTCAAATGGTATGACCAAAGGCCTTGTGGCTTCCTGGGATATTAGCCCCGGCTCGCACGACTCCACTTACGTCCCGGCGCCCGGCACAATTCTGCTCGGCAGCATCGGTGTTGTGCTTGTGGGCTGGCTGCGCAGGCGAAGAACACTTCAATAGAGCGAAAACCGAAAGGCAACCAAGGGCAGGGCTTTTTGGCCCTGCCCTTGGAAAGCTCGAAAAGAGCAACGTGATATCGCTTTGCTCACCGTAAGAAGCGTGTCGCAGCATGTGGAAAAACACGATGACTTACACCTTACGTCAAGAAGGACAGAGTGGGGGCGGGCGCGTCTTGTCGTTGAAGAGGATGCGTATGCCCTTTACTGCACCACGGCAAATCTTTGGCTAACGAGGGCGACCAGCAACGTCCGAAATCTTGCTGTAAGCCGGGTCGTCGCTGAACGGCACGCCCGGATTTGACCTCTCTGCGAGTTTGATGCCCTACCGGCCGGAGGACAGACGCCATCTTTTTAACCGAGGGATGTGTTTCGCCAACTGCCGATCCCGTCCCACCAGCTCGAAATGTAATCAGTAATTGTGGAATCCTGGCGATTCTTTCTGCATGTCGCTATTGCCATATCGCGAAGCTGTCGCATACAACTCAGTCCCCCCAGTTGCCATGCATTTACCCCCAGGTCTGTCGCTTCACGCTCGGCTCTTTGGAAATCGGTTTCATCGGTTGTCAAAAGCAGGGCGAGCTTTTCAGCATAGGGTTGTAAGGCTCGCTGCCACCGTTGTTGATTCTGCTCCGCCTGGGCCAAAACGTTGGCCAATAAAAGCTTGCGCCTTTGTTGCCGTCTTTCACGCAATATTCTGGCGCGTGCCAACCGTGTGGCGCGGTGCCTTCGGCTTCCAGGCAACAGCATTTCCAGAAGGCCCGCCACGGGATCCACAATCACCCAGACCAGAAAGGTTGTACCCAAAGTTCCCAGAGCGACGCCCGACAGGAATTGACCGACTGTCCTTACGCCTATCATGCCCAGACAACCTGCCACACCCCCTAAGAACGGGGCTGCCACGTAAAACACCATATAGTAGTTTGTAACGGTCAGGGGGTGCTCTATTTCCAGTTTTTGGCTCCTGTCGACCCCTCTAAAAATAGCAAATAAATACAGACTAATCAGCAGAAAGACGAATAATGCCGAATACCCCGAGAGAGAAAATATAACCCACCAGCGAACGCCTGCCTGGCGGAATGCTGAAAGCATAATATAGCCGATGCACAGAATGAACCAAACTGTACTGCAAAGGTGCAACAATCTCACTGCTCTCTGCTGATTCATTAGTACTCCCATGTTTCTGAGTTTCTCAGTGTGCAGTTTGAGGCATACCGCCTTTTAATTGTAAAAACCATCAATACCCGCGATACCCACCACCGTAGCCCGGATACTGCATAATGTAAACTCCGGAGAAAGCTCGTGCAATTGGCCTGATGGCCTCTTCCACTTTCATAGCCATTGCTGCCAGCACGGTAGGCGGCACGTAGATTATGTCACCTTCTTCCAGCAAGACATTCTTACTCATATCACCATGGGCTGCCATGCGGTCAAAATTTGCTTCGAAGATTTTAGGTTTGCCGTTCTCATCCCTTGCCGGCCTGATTATCTGGACACGTTCCTTCCAGGCCATGGGATTAAGTCGTGCTTCGGCAAGGGCGGACAATACTGTATCACGCCCGGTATAATCTTTCGGGCCGGGCAAGTAGACTTCACCCAATACGTAGTAAACTTTACTTCTGTATAGCACGATCCGTACGTCGATCGGCCTATCTCCTTCCAGTCTATACAGCGATGCGGCCTTCTTGCTCAGGGTAGTTGCCAACTCTTCGGGAGTCTGGCCAGCGGCTTGTATCTCGCCCAAACCTTCGAAGCTTACTTTCCCGTCCGGACGAATCCGCTGACGCTGCAAATGGATTTCCGGTACCCTTGAACAGTGTACTTCGATTTCGTCCGGCGGCTGCAAAAGATAACGCTCAGCCGTTACCGTGGCCTGCATTGGCTTGACAAAGGCATCTATATCCGCCGGATTGGATGAAAAACACCCTGCAAGGCCGATAAGGGATACTAAGAGAGCCGCCTGCAAACATATCGCTTTGCTTTGCATCTTCAATCCTTTCACTCACCGCCTATAAACCGCTTGCTCAGCTTTACCCCACATTATTGCTATGGTGACTATAACTTAAAAATAATACCACACTTTCCGCTTTTTGTCAATCATTTACTGAAGATTTCCTGCTATTTCCCATTTTGGCCGAACAAGCCGTAAGTGCTTATCTGCAAGGCAGTTGACGCACCCGACATTTTAAAGAAACGTGGAATTCCCAACTTTTTTAACAGCAGATGCGTTTACCGGTTATCACGTGTCTGTCCCCACCGCGGTGCCGCGGTTGTGTCCCGGCTCCACCCCAATCCTTCATTGATTTGCCGGCGGCACAATATGTTGCTGCCGGTTGTCGCTTACGGCAAGCCCTGATGTCTCCGTTCTGCACCGCGTTGAGCAGCTTTTTCTCTGGATTTCAGTCTCGTGACCGGATAATTTGTCGCATCGAAACGTTATTGTCTGCATCCGAAAACGGATAAGAAGGTTGGTATATGTGTCCTCATCGAAAATGTAAGTGGTTTTCGTGCTTTTTCATAAATGCGTTGGTGGTTTTCAGTTTGGTAGGGTATTCCGATGCGTTTTCTGAGTTTCGTATGCTGCCCCGGCATAGTGATTCTCTCGAGAAGCATTTTTCCAATCCGCCGGCGGAATACGGCATGGTGCCTTTTTTCTGGTGGACAGGCGAGCCGTTATCGCGGCAGCGCATTATATGGGAGCTGGACCAGTTAAAGGCCAACGGTTTTTCCGGCGTCAACGTGAATTACACGCATACAAATCTGGGGTATTCCTACAAAGGCGACCCGCCGCTCTTCAGTGAAGGCTGGTGGAAATTCTGGCAGGACATTGTCGACGAGTGCGCCAAGCGCGATATGGCCATAGGATTTGACGATTATCTGGTAACCCACGGGAATCCGGAGCTGGCCATTGTTGGTTCTCGGATTCGTCAGGAAGCGCCTGAAGTTGCAGGACTGCTGCTGCGGCAGCGAGTCTATACTCTTGAGCATGGCAGCGCCTTTTCTCTCCATGAGGTCAAAGATAGTAATGTGGTTGCCTCAACTGCTTACCGCGTTGGCCGGGAAAAGCTCGACCCTTCTTCAGCAGTCGATCTACGCGCGCTGGCTGAGGCGGACTCACGGTTGTGGGAGGTTCCCGACGGCACGTGGTACGTTTCGATTCTGTACACCCGGACCCAGCCATTCGGTGCGTTGAATCCACTCTACGCACAGAAAGTCATCGAACAGTATTTTGAGGGCTTCAAGCGCCACAGTAAAGGTCTGATGGGCAAGGCCGTGAACTATTTCTTCCAGGACGAACTGACCTTTGGCGGCTCGATGCCTTACTGGTCGCCGAATCTGCCCCGAGAATTCAAAAAACTCAAAGGGTATGACCTTCTGCCTGAGCTTACGGCGCTGTTCAGGGACATTGGCCCTCGCACTCCAAAGATACGCCTCGATTACTACGACGTGGCCACACGACTTATGGAAGATGCATATTTTCGGCCGATTTTCGACTGGTGCCAAAAACATAATATCGTTTACGGGCATGACCAGTTGGGCCGTGCCGATGTTGTTCACAGTGTTGAGCATTATGGCGACTACTTTCGCACCATGCGCTGGTACCAGGCGCCCGGCACTGACCGCCTTCCCGAACTGTACCGCGGGAAGGTCTGCGCCTCGGTTGCTCAGCTTTATGACCGGCCTCGCACCTGGTTTGAGGCGTATCACAGCACAGGCTGGGGGGTAACGCCTGAGGACCTGCACCGATGGGACTGCGAAGCTTTGATATATGGCTATAACCTGATTTGTTATCATAGCCTCTACTACACAACGCGAGCGGGGTGGTGGGCCTGGGCCCCCGGAGATACCCATTGGCGTCAGCCTTACTGGAGGTACATGAGGGAATACTACAAACAGGTTCAGCGGTTGTGTTTCCTCCTCAGTCAGGGCAAGCACCAATGTGATGTAGCTGTCCTGTTTCCAACCAGTACGGTCCAGGCGGATATGAACGGTACCAGAGCCGGAAAGTCTGCCGCCGAGTGCAAGAAGTTATTGAGTGTTATGTCCCCCTTGTTCAAAGAACATGCGGTTGATTTCGACTACGTTGACCATGAATCCGTTTCCAGTGCTTCGGTGCGAAACGGCTTGCTCGAAGTCGCCGGCGGCTCCTGGCGGGTTTTGGTCATGCCCGGCATAAGAGCGATTCATGAAAAGACGCTCGATAAGGTGTTGGAACTCTATCGCAAGGGCGGGATTGTAGTTGCGCTTGGGGCCCTGCCCGAAGCCGGCGACCGAATGGGCAGAGAAGACCCGTTGCTCGATTCCAAGGTTAAGGAGGTCTTCGGAATAACTGCCTGTGATGTCGCTTCCCGCGTACTCGACAGCGTTCACGTGCACAAGAACGCCGCCGGTGGCATGGGATGTCTCTTGAGAACACCCGATTGCACCAATTTGAGTGGTCAACAGTCCGGGGAAGGTGACACTCCATTGCTTGCCAATAATCTGGCCGACTTGATCTGCAGGTCAATCGAGCGGGACTTTGTTTGTCAGGGCCCGGCCGTCTATGTAATGCACCGACGGATCGGAATGCGAGATGTCTATGCAATGTATAACCCGACGGGTCAGACTATCACACCCAGACTGTTCTTTCGCGTCGTGGGCAAGAGACTGGAGCACTGGGATGCATGGACAGGATACGTCAAGCCAATCCATTCCTATCAGACATGCGACAGTCACGTCGAAATGGACCTTTCATTTGAGCCACATGAACTCAAAGTCGTGGTGTTTTCACCGGGCAAAGACAAACCTCGCACTGCAGCCGCCGATAACGTTGCCGAACCTGTTGAATCGATTGTTCTGGATGGTCTTTGGGATTTTACAATAGAGCCGGTGCTCGACAACCGCTGGGGCGACTTTCGTTCCCCTGCCGGCAGCGAACGCATCGGGCCGGAAGCCCGTCAGTTCCGCTATGCCGAGGAACGTCCGGATACAGACACTGCAAAATGGCAGGATCCGAACTTTGACGACCATCGGTGGCCGACAACGACTGCCTCCTGGGGTCCGCGTTTCTGGATACTGGGTCCGGTCCCAAGAAGTGCTGATGTGGCGACACTGGAAAAGGCGCTTGCAGAGCTTGACCACATCGACCCGGGCTGGAATGTGCAAGTCGGTGGGCTGGAGTTTCAGTGGCAGCCGTATGAGTATTCGCTTCGTTGGGGGCGACAGAACGACCCTCTGCTCACAAGCCAATCGGGAATCGCCATCCACGGTCCCATCGGCTGGGTGCCCGATGAGTTCATCCATCTGCAGACCGCTTCGGAGGCAGACTCATGGTACTTGTGGACTTCGCTGCAAAGCCCTGTAGGTCGGGATACGCGTCTTGCGGTGGGTACAAGGGCGGCTTTTCAGACGTGGCTGCACGGTGCGACGGTCATGACAAAGTACGGCGCCAAAGCCGAAATTCGCGCTGGTCCCTGGCGCATCCGGGATTATCCGTTGCCGGGAATGCAAACTAAACCTGTTTCGCTTCGGAGGGGTAATAATCCTTTGCTGGTAAAACTGACTGGTGCCGGCCAGGGTACGATGGTCCGGGCCTTCGTTGTTCTTGGCGACAAGTTCAAAGATACCGCCGAGCCGAACCTGTACAAGATTCCCTCTGGCAATGCGAATTATGTGCCCGATGGCCTGGTAGCCTCGCAATGGTATACAAAAGCCAGGCCGGCCGAGTTCGACCCTAACCCTCAGAATCGACCGCGTGGTCTGTGGTACCGCTTTACTACGCCGCCCGGGTTGGCCTCTTTGACAATGGTCGTTCACGGTAAGCCGCAGTTATGGGTCGATGGGCGGCGGTTCGAGTTGCAGAGGGCCACAGATGTAGATTCGCCCGCTCAAACATACGAACAGGCCGACGTCTATCGGGCGACTGTCAAGAACCCGATTCTCATAAGTACCTCGGCGGCGGTCCGCATTGAGCCTCGGCCCGGTTACTATGGCGGCGCCGCTGTACCGGAACCGATACGTTTTACCTGCCGGAAAGGCCAGGCGCCATTGGGAGATTGGTCGGCTCTGGGGTTGGCTACTTACTCGGGTACCGCTCGATACGGAAAAGATGTGACTCTCACGGCCGGACACGTTAATGCAAACGTCCTATTGGACCTGACAGATGTGGCGGCTGCAGCCGAAGTGCTCGTTAATGGGCGAAAAGCGGATACGCTTCTTCGTCGCCCGTGGCGGGTTGATATTTCACGTCTTGTTCAGCCGGGGAAAAACCGTATTGAGACCCTGGTGGCCAATACCTTGGCCAATCATTACAGTGCAGGTATGCCTTGCGGAAATCGGTATATCAATCCGGGTCAGCTCCGAGCCGGGCTTATGGGCCCGGTGCAAGTAGAAATTCAGCCCAACACTGAGCCCAAGGCTGGTTTGACCCTGCTCAAAGATGCGAGCCTTCTTCATGTTGACGTAGACCATCGGTGACTGACCAACACCGATGTCAATCCGAAGGGGGGTTTTCCCAACCATCTTCCGAAGAGCCGTTTCAAGGTGCGCATCCATCCGATCCCCGAATGGCCTAATCAGTCTGGCAACGGCCCCGACGGTGTTGTGAGTTTACTGCTTGCCTGCCCAGCAAGGCTAAATCAGCAAGCTCGTGACAGGCACGATCAACTTTATCGAAAACCACGTCAGTGTAAATTCTTTTGTGCGAGTTCGGTATGAGACACGCCTGTGACCGGGCGGGGCCGAGCGTAGCGAGCTCAAGCGAGGCCACACTAATGCAAATGATAAATGAAAACGGCATCGAAGTAGTAGCCGAGACCTTTCGTATCCGCTGAATGAGGCGATGAAGGTCAAACGTGATCAAACTCTTGGTGCAGCGTTGTACCAGTGTAGGGACTAACGTAAAGGGTATGCCAACGGCTACAAGCCTAGGGGTATTGATACCAGCATGGGCAGGCTGATGGTCAAAGTCCCACAGGTACGTGGTGGCCGAGCTACTTGACCCACTTATGTCAGGCAAGAAGCCGGACGATGCGACCGTACACGTGCGACCCCTTCATGTAGTTTCAAGACAATCAACCGATGTCCAGGCGGCCCGCATGGCGAGCTTAGCGCCTTTCCTGCCTGAGAACCTTCAGGAACTCGGCGGCCTCTTTGTGACCGGGCTCCAGCGCCAGACAGGACTGTACCTCACAGATGGCCTCCTCGAGTCTGTCATCGGCGGCCAGCAGCGCCGCGCGCAGAAAGTGCAGGTTTGCTGTCCGGGGAAACACCGCGATGCCCTCGCTTACTACGCTTATGGCCTCCTGCCTGTGGTCGAGCTTGTCGAGGGCAATTGCAAGGTCGCCGTAAGCGCCGGCAGAAAGACGCGCATCAAGTGTTATCACCCGCCGCAGGTGCGATACAGCCGGCTTAAGGTCACCGCTCCTTGCCAATGTCTGGCCAAGGTTAAGGTTAGCACTGGCGCATGTCGGCTTGATCTCAAGGCACCGCTGGAAACTCTCTACAGCTTCGTGGCGCTTGCCCGGCTCGCATAGCAGTTCGCCGAGCATGTTGTAGCTGCGAAAATCATCGGGCAGCAGCTTAATAGCCTCGCGAAGCTGTTCAATGGCGCCGGCCTTGTCGCCCACGCCCAGCGCCAGGAACCTTGCGTACATAAACCGAAGCTTTGCGTCAGACGGGTCCAGGCTCAAGGCCTTTTTGTACGCTGCCGCCGCCTGCTTCAGAGCCTCAGGCTGCGTACAAGACGCCTCAAGGGCCGCAATTTCTCCGCGGAACTGCTCGACTGTATGCTCGTGGTATGCCTGACGAGCAAAGGGACCTGTCTGGATGAACTCTTCAAAAACGTAACGGATTAGACGGTAATGGTCCCACTTTGAAAAGGCCAGAAGCTCTGCACAGTCCTGCTCTGAAAGTACCGAGCCCTGCGCGGTGAACGCTGGATTGCCGCGAGCAAGGATTTTTTCAGCGGCTTCGAGAACGGTGCGTGCAAGGATGAAATTGCCGTGGAAATTGAGATGAACGTGTTCAAGGAACAGTTCGCTGCCCGGCATCCAATGCGGGCTGTTGCGTTCGAAGACCTGGGCGGCATCGGCAAGGATCGTGCCGCTGGCGGCGGTCTCGGCGGCAACCGAGCGGATAATGTGGTTAATCCGGCTGTCGGCACGGAACCGCAGCGTGTCGAGGTCGCGGGCCCTGACGTAGCCGTCCCGGGCCTTTTCGTAGCTGCCGGTCTGCACGTAGCAGTTGGCCAGCCTGTAGTGACACTCGGCAAACGCGTCATCGACGTCAAGGGCTGCGTGGTAGCGACCAACAGCCTCGGTAAACCGCCCGTCCTGTTCCAGACACAGGGCCTCATCGTAGAGCTTTTGCCAGTCTGACCTGTCCTTATCGGAAAGCCCTGAGTCATGCTGCGAGGCAAAGGGAGGATTGTCTCTGAGGTTGGACCCCACGGTGCAAAGGATTACCTCTGCACCCGCTCTACTGGCGATGCGGCAGATGTCCCTGAGGTTCCGCTCGAAGTGCTTGTAGACTGGCTCGAGGGCCGGCGAATCAGCCGGAACCTGCCTGTCCAGGAACATTTCCAGGCCACCCCAGCGCTTCGGGCGACCGCTTCCCGCTGTTAAGTTGTCGGCGATCGAGGTAATGAGCTGGCCCACTCTTGTAGCCTTGACGGCGATACCGGCCCTTATCAGTGTCAAGTTATGCAAAAAGGGCGAGAACACTGTTCCGGGGCCATACGGGCCAATAACTTCATTGTTGCCCAGATATACCACAAATAAGTCCGGTTCGTGGGCGGCGCAGTCTGCCGCAATCTCGAGCACGGCGTGTGAGTTGATCGCCGCCATGGCAAGGGTCACAAGCTCGATTTTCAGTTGGGGGTAGCGCCGCTCGAGCATTCTCTCGAGCATCCGACCGAAGCTGTAGCCGGTCTCCGGCTCGCCGGCCGCCGCAGAAGCCCCCAGCACAAAGACCCTGAAGGAGTTGCCGGCTTTTTTGACCGGCAGGACAAAGGGGTCACACTCTCGCGATATATTAGCGGGGAAAAATCGCCACCCGAACCGAATGTTCCGAGCGTAGACTTTTCGGCCGTTCATGCGACTCTTTATGATCGCGCCGGGAGGATAGCCGAAACCAAAGGCCCGAAGGGCAAGCTCCAGCGTCACCAGCAGCACCAGCGGGACGAATGTGACAGCCGCAAACCTGAAAAGATATGGCCGCCACCGTCTGGTCCTGCCAGCGGCGTCGCTGAGTACTTGATGGCTGGAAGGTATTGTCTTGTGGCCCATGTGCTACTAACTGCCAGGTGATTTCTTAAGATGACGCCATTCTAACCGACCGCCTAAAAGCAAAAAAATCGCCCGCGCCTGGCCTCACCTTCAACGCAGCAAAACCATCGGCTTCCATTTCGCTGTCAGGTTCTCCACGTGAAGACTTCGCATGTGCGCTAATTTCGCCGTGTTTGTTCAATTTCATTCTCTTATGTTACTGCCCCTTCGTGAAAAAATCAAATCTCTTGTTGAATCAGGCCGGCTGCACGGATACAGGTAAATGGACCGACGGCGGATACTGTGCGCCAAGGGGTATGGTGTACTGGCGTGTGGGGGAAATGGTCGCGAGCGCATCGTTGCGGACGCGAAGAAAATGACAGTGGCCATTGGTCGTCCGCAGGGGCAATGGTGCTCAGCATTGTCAAAAAATTGGAATCTCTGTTTCCGACCCTACGCGCTCGCCGGTCATTAGTCCAGTTTCGAAACAAGCCTGTAGCATCCCGAGTCCGCGGCGAATACGGCGCTGCCGTCTTCCATGCGCAAAAACCGCAGGCCCTCAGCTCTTACAGCCGCCCGGCCGCCCTCAGTGACGCTGTCTGAGCTTTCGGCCGGCACGTAGAGCGTAGCGGTGGTATTTGCCGGGATGGTCACATCCATTTTGAAAACATCTCCGAGCGCCCACTCGACCGCAATCTTGCCGCGGATGGACCTGTACTCACCTTTGGCCCATGTGAAGCCCGGCCCGGGGCGGGGCCGGATTATAAAATGTTCATACCCCGGACGCTGCTCGTCGAGGTTTATGCCTGCGATGTTTCTCCAGACCCACTCGCCGACCGAGCCGAAGGCCCAGTGATTGAACGAATTCATGCCGGGGTTTTGAAACTGGTCTTCCGGCTTGGCACCGCGGCCTTTTACGAATCCGTCCCACCGCTCCCACATAGTAGTAGCGCCCATTTCGATCATATACCCCCACGAAGGAACGGTTCGCAAATTGACAATGCGGCAGGCTTCGTCGTGGTAGCCATTGCGCGTCAGCTCAAGCATCAGCCGGTGCGTGGTCTGGATGCCGGTAGAAGGATGGCCGTCATACCGGCCAATTCCCTCGAGTAAATGCTGAACGGCTTGGGGACGGAGTGCGTCAGGCAACAGGTCGAAGTGAAGGGCAAGGACATAACCGGCTTGCGTGTCACCTTCGATACGACCATCCGATTTTACAAAGGCTTTATTGAACGCTGCCTTTATGCCGTCAAACAGCTCACCATACAGTTTTCCATCTTCTTTGCGACCGAGTGCAGCCGCCATTTTCGCTACAATCTGTGTCGAATGGGCAAAGAAGGCCGTCGCAAACACGGGTTTGGGAACTTCGCCTCCCGTGACGGGCCAGCCGTTCAGAAGGAGCTTATCTGCGTTGAGCCAGTCGTTGTAGTCAGCGCCGCGCTCTTTCCTCCAGATAAGGTTGGGATTGTTCCTGTGGACATATTCAACCCATCGCCGCGCAGAGTCGAAGTGTTGTTCCAGCAGGCGCCGGTCGCCGTAGTTCAAATATACCACCCAGGGCACGATTGTACCGCCGTCGGCCCAGGCGGGGACGCCGAAGCGTCTTGCGCTTTTGAGGTTGTGGCCAGGGTGGGGTGCATAACTGGGGTATCGGCCGTCTGGAGCCTGCGCATCGCGAATATCCAAGGCCCATTTATTGAAAAAACCGGCCATGTCCATATTGAAAACGGCCGTTTGCGAGAATGCCTGGATGTCCCCCATCCACCCGGCGCGTTCATCACGCTGGGGACAGTCGGTGGGCAGGCCGTGCATGTTGCCTCGCTGCGTCCACATGATGTTGTCCATAAGCCGATTAACCAGCTCGCTGGAACACTCGAACCTGCCCGCCTCCGGCGAGGCGGAATGGAACACGCGTCCAACGAGGTCGTCGAGTTTGGGGCGTTTTGACAAGCCCGTCACCTCCACGCAACGGAACCCGTGATATGTGAAATGCGGCTCGAATGTTTCGGAGCCGCCGCCCCGCAGCACAAAGCTATCGGTCTGTTTTGCGGAACGGAGATTGGCAGTGTAAACAGAGCCATCGGCGTTGAGTTTTTCGGCGTGTCTTAGTGTCACCACGTCGCCTCTATTACCTTCGGCCTTGAGCCGGCACCAGCCGACCATGTTCTGGCCCATATCAAATATGTATGTGCCGTCTTTTGGCTCGGACAGTGCGACGGGTGTCAGTTCCCTGACCACGCAGATAGGCTCGTTGCGCTGCCAGACAAGATTTACGTCCGCAACATCCGGTACGTGCGCGGTGTGCCACCCGCTGTCGTCGAAGCCGCTCGTATCCCAGCCTGGCATCTCGCGGCGAGCATCGTACAGCTCACCGTCGTATAAGCTGTTGTGGCGAATCGGCCCATCGGTCATGGTCCGCCACGATTCGTCGGTGACGACTGTCTGGGTCCGTCCATCGGCAAATTCGATGTCGAGACGCAGGATCAAGCCGAGTTGTCCCCCAAAGGGTCGCTGACTGGGCGGCAGCGTCTGCCAAAAGCGACCGGCATACCACCCCCGGCCGAGAATCGCACCGATGGCGTTTGTCCCTGAAACAATCTGGTCCGTGACGTCGTAAGTCTGGTACTGGATGCGCTTGTCGTAATCCGTAATCTCCGGTGCGAGGATATGGTCACCTACACGCTCACCATTGAGGCGCAATTCGTACAGGCCCAGGCCGGTCACATAAACCGTAGCCCTGCATACGTTGCCGTCCACGGCGAAGGACTTTCGAAGAAAGGGCGCGGGAATGGGTGCCGGCCTCTTTGCGTCGTGCGCCTCGTCGGCCAGTTTCATCTGGTCAGGGTCCGGCGGCGCGCCGACCCACCGTGCCTCCCAATCCCGCGGCTCAAGCAGGCCCATCGACCACATGGCCGGTTTGCTCCACGCAGATTCCCTGCCGTCCTTGTCCCAGACCCTTACCTTCCAGTAACACCGCATGCGCGATTTCAGCGGTTTGCCGCTGTACTCGATATGAACTGACTGTTCTGACTCGACTTTGCCCGTGTCAAGCAAGTCGCCTCGGTCTTTCTGTAAGTTTTTCTCACTGCCGGCTACCAGGAGCCGGTATGCGGTTTGTTTCTGGCCCCGCTGACTTGATTCGAGAACCCAACTCAATCGCGGCTTAACAACATCTATCCCCGGCGGATTCACCCTGTATTCACATCGTAGCTCCTTGACATTCACGTCGCTGTTTCCCGAAGTGCCGCAGCCGCCGAAGAACAGCAGTGCCCATGCCGACGGAATTGCAATCAGATGTCTCATTCTTATCAGCCTCCAAATCCTGAATTCTGACCGCCAGTTTGGCAGCTAATCGCGTTTGGCTGCCCAGGCCTGGCCTTAGTGTAAACATTGACTGCGCCCGGTCAAGGGATTTGGAGAATAGACCCCTTTGGCGGTTCTTGTTAAGAGCTGACTATGCGGCCGGGGATTCAGTGCTGCTGGGGATTTGTTAATATTCAAGCGGCATGCCATACATCCATTCTGGCCATACCGGCGGGTCCTCTGTCGAGGGTATCGGCCAACCACGATGCCACCAGATATACCATAACCCTGGCAGTGAAACTCTTCTGACAGAGAAATCCAAAAACAGGACGTTCACATAGCCGTCATGGCGCTGGATGCAGAAATTCCTGATTTCGTTCACGTTGCCGCTCATAGGGGGGTAGGGCTCCCCTTCGTATGTCGGGGGAATATCCGAATACTGGGGGGTGTTACCGCTCATAATACAGTCACCCATAAGCGGCACACGACTCGCGTACTTGGCCCCCAGAATCGAGCCCGGGGCAAATCCCCACAGGTTGTCCTCCGTCCTGCCTGAGCCCGTTTTGCGACTAAACCAAAAGTTAAAGCCATAGCTGAACAAGTACCATTTACCGGGTGCGGCAACGTTTTCCCAGGTGATTTCTGTTGCGTCATACCATTCGGCGGAGGCGTTGAACTTGCCACCCTGGTAGCCCCGTGTGATGGTTGGGGGTCTTGGGAGAGCCTCCTTTGGTTTGGTGGCGCTTGGGCACAGAAGCAGTTTTTCATCCTTGAAGTAGGGCCACAGCAAGTGGGCTTCACAGTTAGCGCTGTGAGTGTGCGTCTCGTTACAGGTGCTAGCCCACCAAGCAAGATTAGTAGGGGTGCGGCCTTCTCTATCATCGAGGAACATGTGCCAGGCGATACCCCACTGGTGCAGGTTCGACCGGCAAACGGCGGCCTTTGCCTGCTGCTTTACCCTGCTCAATGCCGGCACCAGTATCGACATCAAGAGCGCAATTATCGCGATTACCACCAATAGCTCTATCAGCGTAAATCCTTTTTGCTTACGCATAATATGTCTCCTCATCAATGTATGTTAAGACGCTTTGCCTGCACTGTCAACCCCTTTTGCGTTTCTCTTCCCGCCATTTTGCACTAATGCACGCCCTCCCTTACTTGGAAAAAGCCTCAAATCTGGGCGCCGCAAAATGGCAGGCAGTTGCAGGCTTAGCCCTGTGCAACTGCCTGCCATTAATCACTCACATACTAAGGGCAACCTTGCAGCCACTGCAGGGCCAGCATCGCGTAATCAACGAAATCCACCTTGCCGTTTCCATTAAAATCGGCGATATTCGTGCCGATTCGTCCGGCCCAGAGCCAGTTATCGCCGAAGGCCTTAAGAGCCGCATAATCAATCGTGCCGGTTTGGCTTAAACCGCAGGGACTGAATGTCGGCATAATTGTCCTTACCTCAAAAGCGTTCAGGACCGCCCGGCAACCCCTGTATTGAGAAGTCTCACACTGGGCGGACTCATACATAATAATAACCGGAGAACCACCGTCTGTCCAGAACTTAACCAGCGATTTAGTAACATTTTCGTCATTGGTCGTGGCCGACGGCATCACGTCGTAGTCTTCCTGGATTGCTGCAATGTTTCTCCTGTAGGGCAGCTCGTTATATGGCGGTGCGGCAAAACCTCTGATTTTGTTCAAACCATCGTAGAACTGGCCCCGGTAAACCAGGTCCACCGTCCGTCCCCAGTCGTTTGCGTCGGCGAATGACCAGACGTGGACCTGCGGCATGGGCAGATGGCCATAGCCGTTCCTGGTGCATTCCCGGCTGTCATCGGAAGTGGGCTCCCACAAATTGTGGTAGCCTGTCAGCTCATAGGTGCCGGCTGGAAGGTTGTAAAGGACAAGCATCACACAGCTTTGTGGGAAGCTAACCCTGTCGACGCTCGTGTACCAGGT
>DATKVV010000044.1:0-24449 GCA_035529895.1 Sedimentisphaerales bacterium | reverse complement strand
TCCGGCGTAAGCACCTCGTTCAGTCCCGGATGCGGGTCTCCTGTCGATGCACGCGACCAGGAGTCGTCCCCGACGCGGTAAATCCTTACATTGGGGTCGCTGTACTTATCTGGTTCGTAATATGTCGTAAGCGTCATCGACGTGATTACCGCTGAATCCGGAATCGAGGACAGGTCAAACTTCATAAAGCCGTCAACGTGGTAAAGGGTAAGGTCGTAATATGCTCTGAGCCTGTTGTCGTTCCAGTTCTGCCCAAGTGTGTTTATCGAGTCGGTGTCCTGCGCCGTCAGCGCCACGGTATCTGCACCGGTTGTTTGGGGATGCACTACAACGCACAATACCAACGCCGCAAGGCATATTATTGTCCGCTTTTTCAGCAAAGACACACGATTTCGAGTTCGTCCGCAACTATTCATCCTTTCCTCCATCGCACGTTTTGTCAGGATAAGCTATGTCGGGAGTTCTACTGTGAGTTTCGCTGTAACTCCTCCGACTTCAGGTGCTTATTTTACCAGATTGCGGTGAGAAAAACAAGTGCTTCGAGCATAAATAATTGCCCAAAAAGTTATCGGACTTTTTTCACCGGCCTAATTGTCGGGCTTTTTCGGCCCTGAGGGCTTGGTTAGAAGCCCGAAGCAAAAAGTCTCCCTCGGCGAGCCAATATGTCGAAGTGTTTTCGCAGCGTCTTCTTAGCCCGCTCGAATCCGGAATATCAGCTAAATAGAAGCTCGGCAGCCACGAGGAGGGTGCGCCCTGTCGGAGTCAAACGGCGTGTGGGGCTATAATTACCCGTAGATGAACTCTGCACGGTCAACTTGCTGATTCTTTGGACCACTTGAGATGGGAAATGCGGGATTGCGGAATTAGAATTTGTGCTTGAAAAGGTGGCTGATGTTGGTTATAAGGGTAGTTTATTTTATCGTGTAGGAAAGTATATGGACAGAGAAGATTTTTGTCAGAGCTGCGGCCAAAAGAGCCGCTGCCAGGAAGTTTACCAAAGGCTGGGAAAAGCGGAACGGCCACCGATTGCTCTCGATGCGGTCCTTGCCCTGCTGCTTCCCATAATCGTTTTTATCTGCTCACTTGCTGTTTGCCAAAAAGCTCTGGCCGGAGTAATACACGCGAAGCAACTGCAGACAGCTCTCGGCGTCCTGACGGCTCTGTCAGTGACTTTTATCTGGGTTTTAATTACAAAAGCGATAGACAAACAGCGCCGCAGGCATAAATGTTGTTAGGGTTTTTTCAACGGTGGTATGAAAGTCCAGACCAAAGGCAGGTTTACTTTTAAAGGCGGCACTCACCCGCCGGAAAGCAAAGGCCTTACTGAAAAAAGTGCGATACAGCCGGGTCCTGTCCCCAGGCAGGTCGCCGTGATGCTCAGCCAGCACACGGGGGCGGTTTGCGAGCCGCTGGTCAGGAAAGGGGACGCGGTTCAGGCCGGTCAGAAGATTGGGGACAGCGATGCCTTTGTATCTGCGCCGGTTCATTCACCCATTAACGGCAAGGTAAAAGAAATTGCCTTGCAATCCCATGCAGTTCTCGGTCGGAGCCTGGCCGTAATTATTGAGGCAGATGCCGAAAATAATCCGCTCAAGCAGCCCGCCAGCGCCAGGTTTGGCGGCGATTTCGATGAGGACGCGTATTCGGTGGAGAAGATATGCGCTGCTGTGCGCGAAGCGGGTATTGTCGGCATGGGCGGAGCGGGGTTTCCGACGAGGGTAAAGATAGAGCCCAATCCGCGACTGCCAAAACAAACGCTGGTCATCAACGGCTGCGAGTGCGAGCCGTATATAACCTGTGACTATCGCATCATGCTCGAATGGACGCACCAGATTATCGCGGGGATAAAGCTTGCCAGGAAAGCATCCGGCTGTTCGAAGGTCTTCATCGGCATCGAGGATAACAAGCCCAGGGCTATAAAGGTTTTGAACGCCGCTGTTAAGACTCACAGAAACGCCGAAGACATTAAGGTAGTCCCGGTCAGGACAAAGTATCCGCAGGGAGGGGAAAGACAGCTTATAAGAGCGATTCTTGGAAAGTATGTCCCCACGGGCGGGATTCCGCCCATGATTGGCGTAGTGGTGCTCAACGCGGCCACGACGGCCGCTATTGCCGAAGCTGTGGTCTGCAATGCGCCGCTGACACACCGCGCGGTGACCGTCAGCGGGGAAGCCATCGCCAATCCCGGCAATCTCTACGTGCCTATAGGCCTGCCAGTGGCCGACCTTATCGATTTTTGCGGGGGAGTGACCCAGAAATCGGCCAAGGTGGTGCTCGGCGGACCAATGATGGGAATAGCAATCGCCGATTTGACAACGCCCATCACAAAAACCACGAATGCAATAACGGTATTAACAAGAAAACAAATCGGCAGCGCCAAATTCGCGGGACGGCAGACGGCCTGTATTCGCTGCGGCAGATGCCTGGAGGTTTGCCCTGAGCATCTGAACCCGACGAAGATAGCCCATGCCGTGAAGAACAATCTTCTGGATGTGGCGGAAGGTTATTACATTAACGCCTGTACCGAATGCGGCTGCTGCAGCTATGTGTGCCCGGCCAACGTCGAACTTACAGGATATATAAAAACGGGCAAAATCTTTCTCGCCAGACAAAAGAAAAAGATGCCGCAATAGCGGTGGTTGGAGTCAGTAGTAAATTATACGGGAAAAGTTAAATGCTCAGTCAGATAACAGTTTCGCCTGCACCGCATATCAGCAAGCCGCTTTCGACGCGCAGTGTAATGATAGACGTTGTCATAGGCTTGGTCCCGGCGATGATAACAGCGGGGTATTATTTCCGTATCCACGCATTCATACTTATCCCGACGTGCGTTGTTTCAGCGGTAATCACCGAATGGCTCTGCAATGTAATCCGTAGAAAGTCAAACCCCCTCGAATCGCTCGGCGACTTCAGCGCCGTCGTTACCGGTATAATCCTGGCGCTGTCGGTTCCGCCGGTCCTGCCTGTATGGGCGGCGGTAATCGGCTCCGGCTTCGCCATCGCCATCGGCAAAATGGTTTTCGGGGGACTCGGCGCAAACATCTTCAACCCTGCCATGGCAGGCAGGGCCTTCCTGACAGCCTCCTTCGGGATGCTGATGACCACCTGGACCGTGCCGGCAACCATAGACGCCAAAATGCCAAGAATCTCCGCCGACAACATGCTCGACACGCGTACACAGGCGACGCCGCTGGCATTGAGCAAACAGGCGCAAAAAGCCAGAACGGGGGCGGACGCCCTCAATGAGCAGCTCAGGGCGGCGTTCACAGGCGAAGTTGGGGGGTGCCTCGGCGAAACCAGCGCTTTGGCCCTTCTGATTGGCGGCATATATCTGCTGGCAAGGCGCACAATAAGCTTTCATATCCCGCTGGCGGTAACACTCTCGGCTTTTGTGTTCTCCGGGGTTGCTTACCTTATAAATACGCAAGCTTATGCGTCGCCGGTGTTTCATTTATGCAGCGGGGGCTTATTAATCGGCGCGTTTTTCATAGCTACCGACCCTGTCACCGCCCCTCTGACCACAAGGGGAATGTGGATATTCGGAATCGGGGTCGGGACGGTAACGATGCTCATAAGAATCGTCGGGGAATATCCGGAAGGCGTGATGTATTCTGTCCTTCTGATGAACGCGGTGACGCCTTTGATTGACCGGTTCTGCAAGCTAATCCCGGCAGGAGGCAGGCCCCATGTCTAACATAAAACACTTTTTTGAGCAGAGCTGGCTGCTGATTGTTTCATCGTTCTTCTTCGGTCTTTTGATAGCCGTTGCGAATGCCGCGTGGTCGGAGAGAATTGTGCAGAATGAAATAGACAAGCGCAACCGGCTGATGACCGACCTCATCGCTGATGCGAACAGCTTTGATGTTGCAGCCCAGGCCGTCGAAATACCGGACACTAAAGCCAAAGTTGTGAAAACGGATATTTACCGGGCCCTCGATGGCAGCGGCCGAACCGTCGGTTTCGCTTTTATCGCTGTGGGTTCCGGATTCCAGGACAAGATAAAGCTGGTCATAGCAGTTGACGGCAAGTGCGAAAAGTTCCTGGGCTTCAAAGTCCTGGCGAGCAACGAGACGCCCGGCTTCGGCGACAAGATAAAAGACAGCTATTTCAGCAGCCAGTTCCGTGACGCGCCGGCGGGCAAACTGCAACTGGTAAAAACGGGCGACGACAAGAAAATCGACTCAGAAATCGTCGCCATCAGTGGGGCGACCGTCAGCAGCGAGGCCGTGGTCAAGATATTCAATACGTACATTGATACGGTAAGGGAACACTTGCAAACGAAGGGGTCAGCAGGCAATGGCAAGTGAGGCACTGGATAAGCCGGCACTGGGGCAGACTTTTATAGCGGGTCTTTGGAATGAAAACCCGGTACTGCGGCTGGTATTGGGGATGTGTCCGACGCTGGCCGTTACCGCCGCGGTCAGGCCGGCGCTGACTATGGGCTGCAGCGTCATCTTCGTCCTGGTCTGCAGCAACCTCGTCGTCAGCCTGATGCGGAACCTGCTCAAGCCGCACCTGCGAATCCTGATGTTCACCCTGACCATCGCCGCCTTTGTCACCATCGCCGACCTGTTTCTAAAGGCGTTTTTGCCGGAGATGAGCGAAAGGCTCGGCCCCTATGTCCCCCTGATTATCGTCAACTGCATCATAATCTGCCGCGCAGAGGCCTGCGCCAGCAAGAACGGCCTGGCGGTCAGCCTCGTCGATGCGATCGGAATGGGGCTGGGGTTCACGATGACGCTTTGCGTGCTGGCGTCGGTCAGGGAACTGCTCGCGACGGGGAAGATATTCGAGCAGCAGGTGATGCCGGCGGTCTTTGTACCGTGGGCGGCGATGAGCATGCCGGTGGGGGCCTTTATAACTTTGGGCCTGATGCTGGGTCTGGTTAACACCATAACAAAAAAGAAGGCTTAGGAGACGCAATTTATGGATACACTGACCATTCTGCTTCTGGCTTTCATATCCATCGTGATAATAAATAACCTCGTTTTTACGAAGTTTCTCGGCATCTGTCCCTATCTCGGCGTGTCCGGCCGGATAGATATGGCCTTCGGGATGGGCCTGGCGGTGACTTTCGTTGTGACGCTCAGCGGGGCGATGACATGGATGATTGACCACTGGGTTCTTATGAAAGCCGGACTCGAAGTCACGCGGTACGTCTGCTTCATACTGGTTATTGCCGGCGCTGTTCAGCTTGTCGAGATGTATCTGCGGAAATTCTTCCCTTCGCTGTACGAGAGCTTCGGCATATTTCTGCCGCTGATAACCACCAACTGCGCAATCCTCGGACTGTGCCTGTTTATCAACCTCTGGGAAATCGACAACCTGCTCGAAGCCGCCGTGCTGAGCTTCGGCGCAGGCATCGGCTTTACAATGGCGATTTGCATTATGGCCGGTATTCGGGAGAACCTGAATCTGGCCGATGTACCCAGGTGCCTCAGGGGCGCCCCGATTACGCTGATTACCGCCGGGCTGCTTGCCCTGGCCTTTATGGGTTTTGCGGGAATGATTAGATGATTTTGGCCGACATTTTTCAATTATGGAGCAGCGCATGGCCGGCCGGTCTGACCATGTTGGGCCTCGGAGCAGGCTTTGCCATCGTGCTGCTAATCGCCAGCGTAAAGCTCAAGGTCGAGGTTGACCCAAAGGTGGAGCAAATCCATAAAGCGCTGCCGAACCTGGATTGCGGCGCCTGCGGCTTCGCCGGCTGCTCGTCCTACGCCAGGGCCGTGCTGGCAGACCCCGAACTCATCGGCAAATGCGCACCAGGCGGACCAAAAACATCCGAAAAAATCGCCGCAGTACTGAACCTCCATATAAGCGACTCCGGCCCAATGCGAAGGCCGATTGTGCACTGCCGGGCGCACACCGAAGACAGAACCTACTACGCCGAGTATCAGGGAATCCCGAGCTGCACCGCCGCAAACGCGCTGCCCAACGTACAGGCCTGCAAGTTCGGCTGCCTCGGATTCGGCGACTGCACACGCGCCTGCAAGTTCGACGCACTCCACGTCATTGACGGCCTCGCAACCGTCGATTACCAAAAATGCACGGGCTGCACGGCGTGTTCGAAAGCGTGTCCCCGCAACATTATCGAAATGGTCCCGTTTGCCCACGAAAATATGATGACCGTCGCCTGCCGCAGTAAAGAGACGGGGAAGGCAACGCGTTCGATGTGCCGGGTCGGGTGTATCGGCTGCGGCATCTGCGCAAAACAGAGTGACATATTCAAGGTGGAGGACAATCTCGCGCGCCTCGACCATATCAAGTACGAGCCCGACGACAAGACCGAAACCGCCATGAACAAATGCCCCACCGGCGTCATCGTCCTCCGCGGCCCCACCGCGCCGGCGCCCCGCCCTGCCAAAAAGACCGCCGAAAAAGCCCCAGCCGCGTGAGCCGTGGGCCACTTGATATACATTTCCGCGCCAGCCAGCTCGGTAGGCTTGTAATCCGGCACGGAAGCCACCATTCCGGCAATTTCCCCATTAAGGCAACGCTTTTTTTCAGGCCAATGACACTGACCGTCGTCATACGTCTCTAATTTTCAGATTGCCCCCCAGAGCTGCACGTGCCTGATGACGTCGCCCGATTTGATGGTAGTGCCGTTGGCGCAGCCGGTCACGTTGCAGAACGAGATTGCATTATTAAAATCAAGCTCGGGCGTCAATCCGATAACGACCATGTCCGCATCGGGTTTGCAGCTGCAGTTGACCAGTTTCTTGAACATGACGCCGCAGTGCGGGCAGTACAATTCGTCTTTTACCCTGTCTTCCAGCCGGCCCGAGAGGATGATTTTGTCCAGGTCCCCCTGTATCGCCGACAGAACGAATTCGCCCTCCATGCCGGGCCGCTTAAATTTCATCCGCAGTCCGGCCGCGCCGTTTATTTCGTGCTCCTTGTCGATAATATTGCAGCCGTTGGGACAGTATGCTTCGCTTACAACATACCTTACTTTTTCCTCGTCCGTCCGTTTTGTGCCTTTTTTCCGCTGCGCCAGCGGAATAATAAGCCGCCCGTCTTTAGTGAATCGTTCCATTTGCAATTCCTTCTTCTCCCAGATTGACATACCGGGTCCATACACAGCATCAATAAACACCCCTTAGCCTTCGGATGTTCTTAAATTACCAGATACATCGTAAAATCGCAATTGTCTTGGGCAGCGATTTCGCCGAGCAAGACGCAACCTACCGCTTGCGCACGAGTTCACGAAGGCCGCCGAAAACGCGCCGACCGGTCAGAGCCGTGAATCACTTAAGGTAGTTCTCCGCGCCGGGGGTTTTAACAAGCTTGAACTCCGGCCGCGGAGATATCAGAATCGCCTCGGTATCGGGCAACTTCTGTATCAGGGCAAGGCCTTTTTCAGCGCCCATTACGCTGACCGCTGTGGCCAGTGCGTCGGCATCAACGGCCTTTTTGGCGATGATGGTGACGCTCGAAAAACCTTTGCCGCCCCTGCCGGTTTTCGTATCGAGGATATGGCTGTATTTTTGGCCGTCTATCAGGACGAATCGGCGATAGTCGCCGCTGGTGGCAATGGCCGCGTCGTTCAATTTCAGGACCAGCGAAGGCTTACTCGTGTCAATCCAGTCTTCGGGCCTGTTCGGGTCCTGCAGGCCGATGAGCCAGTGCGTTTTGCCGCGTGTAGGCACGCCGAAACAGCGGATGTCGCCGCCCACATCGACCATCCCGCCGAGGGCCCCCCCCTTCTGCATCGCCTCAATCGCCTTGTCGATTGCGTATCCTTTTGCTATGCCGCCCATATCCAGCCGCATCCCTTCGACGGCAAATCGCACGGTCAAGGCGTTCGCATCGAGCAGCAGCTTCTCATAGCCGACCTTCGCCCGCGCTTGCTGCAGTTGGGCTTCGGTGGGGACAGCGTTCGCCTCCGCCGCCAGGCGCCACAAGTCAACCAGAGGCCCGACGGTAATATCAAAAGCGCCATCGGAAAGCTCACTGAAGTAAATCGCCTTTTGCGCGACTTCAAAAGTCGGCCCACTTACTTTGACGGGACCTTTGTAGGCGTCACGATTAACCCGGCTGATTTCCGAATCGCTTTTGTAATCGCTCATCATCTCGTCAACCTGACGCAGTTCCGCAAAAGCCGCTTCGATGCAATTCTTAGCTGTGCCCGAATCCGGCGCGACCGCAACAATACGCGCGAAGGTTCCCATAACCTGGCGGTATCCGCTGTCGGACTCGATGTGCCCTTTCGGTCGCAAAAGCAGCGCCAAAATCAAAAACGCGGCAACGATAATTCCAATCGCAATACGAGTATTCTGCTTATCCATAAAAACCCTTTCCCAACACAGGATTTGATAGTCCATAGCGAGGCAATAATCAATAGGAAATAATCAGAAATCAATTTATAATGCCGGTTGTGACCAGAAGAGACGTGACAATATTAGCCGAGCGGGTTGAGCGGGAGTTTCTGCCGTATGTACGCAGGCCCAGCCGGTATATCGGCGGCGAGATAAACCAAATCAAGAAGGACCTCGCGCGGTGCGAGCTTACGGTGGCGTTGTGCTTTCCGGACGTTTACGAAGTAGCAATGTCGTACACGGGCCTGACCATCATCTACGACATCCTCAACAAGATGGAAAAGGTGGCCGCCGAGCGCGTCTTTGCCCCCTGGATTGACGCCGAAAAACTGCTGCGGGACAAGAAAATTCCGCTTTTCAGTCTCGAATCCAATGCGGCCCTGGGCAGCTTTGACATTATTGGCTTTAGCCTGACCAACGAGCTTTGTTACGCCAATGTACTGAATATGCTGGACCTCGGCGGCCTTAATGTTCGCAGCAGCCTGCGAGCGGAAAGCGACCCTTTGGTAATAGCCGGCGGCGGCATGGCCAATTGCTGCGAGCCTATGGCTGAATTCATCGACCTGTTCTTGCTCGGCGAAGGTGAAGAGGCGGTGGTTGAGCTGATACAACTGGTCAAAGCCCGGAAGAAAAAAGGCGCAGCTAAAAAGGAAATCCTTGTTACGGCCGCGGAAAGATTCGACTGGGCTTATGTCCCCGCTTTTTACAAATTCGAATATGACAACAATGAAATAAAATCTTTTCAGGCTGACTTGCCGGGTTTACCTGCCCAATTCAAGAACGCTGTGGTAGAGGATTTCGAAAATGCCACCGCGCCGCTTCGTCCGATTGTGCCGTTTGCACAGACCGTCCACGAGCGTGTCAGCGTCGAGATTATGCGGGGCTGCCCCGGCCGATGCCGGTTCTGCCAGGCGGGCTTTTGCCGAAGGCCAATCCGTCACCGAAGCGTTGAGAAGATTGTGGAGCTTGCAAAAGCCTGCTACCACGCAACGGGATTCGACACTGTCAGCCTGCTGAGTCTGTCAACGGCCGACTATCCAAAGCTTGAGGAATTAGTATCCAGGCTGCACGAATATTTTCGCGACAAATACGTCGGCCTGTCACTGCCGAGCCTGCGTGTGGACCAGCAGTTGAAGCTGCTGCCGATATTGGTAACTTCGGTGCGAAAAAGCGGGTTGACAATCGCGGTGGAAGCGGCCGGCGAAAGACTAAGAAAGATTATTAACAAGCCGCTGAAAGACGAGGATTTGTTTGCGGGCGTTGAGGCCGCTTATCGCGCGGGCTGGCAGAAATTGAAACTCTATTTTATGGTCGGCCTGCCGGGCGAAACCGACCACGACATAATCCGGATTGTGCATTTGTCGTTCGAATTGGCCAGGCTTCGCAAAAAGGTCGATAACAAAACCGGGCAGATAAACATTACTGTAAGCTGGCTTGTCCCCAAGCCGCACACCCCCTTCGGCTGGCTCGCCCAGAAACCAGCAGCCTATTTCGAGCATGCCAAGCGGCTGATTCTCGACGAGAAAAGAAAACTGAACGCAAAATTCCTCCAGTTCAAATTTCATCATGTAAATCGCAGCGTCTTGGAATCGGCGATTGGGCGAGGTGACAGACGACTGTGCGATACTGTTGAAGAGGCTTGGCGCAATGGCGCCAAGTTCGATTTGTGGGACGAATGTTTCAACTACGAAATCTGGCGCAGGGCTTTTGAGAAGTTCGGGATGGACGTCGAGACGGCCGCACTAAGACAATTCAGCCCCGAAGAAATCTTGCCCTGGCAGCACCTCGGCGGACCGGCAAAGAAGTACTTGCTGCGCCACCTCGACGAAGCGATAAAGAATCTCGGACAGGCGGGCCAAAATCATGAATAGCACGGTCATTTGGGCGCCCTGCCGGCGTCAACATTACATTGTGGCAAAGCCGTAAACAACGGCGCAGGTTAAAACAGGGAATTCCGTATTTCTTCCACAAAGCAACATCCGTGCCGAACAGCATTATCCTTCACCAGATGCGACACACGGCTGGCGGGCTTCGGTCGGGATGCCCTAATTTACTATTTACTGTTTGGCACTTAGCATTTACTATTCTGTGGCGGGAGGAATGTACAATCGGGCGGGCTGAGAGTGGCGGCCGGCGATTTGAAGTTAGAGGCGATTTTGACGGAGCGAATAAGATGGGTGAAGGTAAATTGAAAGCGGCCGTGCTGGGCCTTGATGATAACGGGCGGCTTCTGCTGGAAGCGGCATCGCAAATGGACTGTTTCGAGATTGGGGCGGTCGCCGATAAAGACGCCAACCTGGCGGAAGAAACCGGCGACCAATACAAGTGCGCCTGGTACGACGACTACCGGCAGATGATAATGCAGAATCAGTTCGATTGTCTGCTGGCGGCGGCCGGTCTGCATACGTGCGACGAGCACGTCAAAATGGCGATAAAAAAGAAATGCAATATTCTCAAACTCGCTCCGCCCGCAAGGAATTTCGAGGAAGCGGTCGAGCTCGTCCGGCTGGCTGAGAACGAAAACGTGAAATTTGCCGTCGCCAATACGGGGCGGTTTGCGCGGAGCTTTCTTGCCTTGCGGGAATCTGTGCAGCAGGGCAGAATTGAGCAAATCTGTTTGATTACCGCGGTGGCGACTGCGATAAACCGGCGGTATCCGGCGTGGCAGGCCGACCCGAAACTGGCCGGCGGCGGCGTCCTCCTGCACAACTGCTACGGAATAATCGACCAGATAGTCTGGAACTTTGGTATGCCGGAGCGGGTGTTTGCCATGAACATCAGCACGGCCGGGGATAGACAACAGCGGCTTTATTTGACCGAAGATACGGCGCTGCTAACGATGAGATTCAGCGAGACCTTTATCGCGAGCCTGACGGCCTCACGGCACAGCACGCTCGGGCCGGAACGGGAGCTGCTGGCGGTCTATGGTAAGGATACAACCCTGACAGTCAGCGACAGTAAACTCAGCATTAATGACCTTTTGGGGCAGACCAGCGAGCAACAGCAATACGACGACAGTAAGTTTTTCCGTATGACCAGGCTGCTGGAGAATTTTGCGCTGAGCGTTATATCGCCCGACAAAGACACGCTTTGCAGCAGCGGCAAGGAGAATCTGAGGAATATGGCCGTGATTGAATCGGCTTATCTTTCGGCCCGGACGGGCATGCCGGAAGAGCCGCAGAGGGTCCTGGAGAGGGCGCGGCTCGAACCAGCGGATATTGGGCCTGCGCGGCCGGAGCAATGATATTATCGGAAAACCCACGTTAAAAAACCGGCCGATACGCGAGATTTAGCGAGAATATGACGCAAAGCGCAAGAATTTACGGAACAGGCCGGCGGGTTTGCGCATCATTATTACCGAATATCGGACCGTATCATCGATATGAAAGGGGGTGTCGGCAGAAAAGTTGGACTTGCCGGGAAATATATTTTTGACAAAGGAGGCAATCAGTGGTAACCTGCCGGCATAAATTGGTAACCACTGTTGCTTATTGTTTTTGGAGGTATCGATATGGACGAGAGCAAAAAGAAGCCGATTATGATTGCCGTTATCGTCGTATGTCTGGGTGCGGCGGCCGTAATCGCATATAAGTCCACCAGAAGAAACGAGGGCATTCCCGCTCACTTTGCCAAGGAGATGACGTGGGTCAAGTGCCGCAACCCAAAGTGCGAGGCCGAATACGAGATCACCAAGAAAGAGTACTACGAATACCTGGAAAAGAATACTACTCCGACCATGATGAGCGCGCCGGCCTTGATTTGTACAAAGTGCGGAGAGCCGAGCGTTTATCGAGCCGTAAAATGCGAAAAGGAAGACTGCGGCATCGTCTTTGAAGCAAACTGGAAGCGTGGCGATTATGAAGACAGATGTCCGAAGTGCGGCCATAGCCAAATAGAAAGGGAGAGAAAAGAGGCAGCGGCGGCGCGCCGGCAAGGCAAAAAGTAACAACTACAATGGGAGGAGCGGCCGGTGATTAGAGACCAGGTTTTTAGGCGAGCGAGGCCGTGTGCCGGCGCAGCCAAGTTTCGCAGCCGAAGTACAAAGACGGAATGACCGATTTTTCATAAGCCCGACTCAGATTGAGTCGGGCTTGTTTTTGCGCGGGGGGCAATCGCTGCGGTTGGGGCAAGCAAAGTTCAAGGGCTGCCAGGTTGCCTGCTTAGCGGTTCCAGGACATATCTGCCGTAATCTTCCCTGGCGACTCTCAACCCCGATACGTTATCATACTTTGTTTGAATCCTTCGCGTCAGATATCCTATACGGTTTTGGGGGGATGGATGGGTTGCGAAAAACTCGATGGGGCTTGTTCCGTGCTGTCTTTCGAGTATGTGCATGGTTTCAACCGCCCCATAGGGATTGTAGCCGGCGCGAACCATATAGTCCAGGCCGCCGAGGTCGGCCTCGCGTTCGTCCTTCTGGCTGTATTGAAGGCTTAAAATCTGGCGTGTCAGGCCCGCTACCGTTGATACAGACCTCGATGTCGTGGCGGAAGCTGCAGCGGCAAGCAAAAGACCCATTCCAATCTCGTTGCTCATCTGATTCGTGGTGTCTCTGGCGACAACGTGCACTACTTCATGTGCCAGAACCGACGCCAACTGTGCCTCCGTCTCGAGCTTCTCGAGCATGCCTCTGGTAATAAAAAGGTATCCGCCGGGCAGGGCGAAGGCGTTAACGGACTTGTGCTCGAGCGCGACAAAGTGATACTGCAGATTCGGCTGATGGCTGACGCGTGCGATTCTCTGCCCTACGCTGTCAACATAGTTTTGCAGACTTTCATTCGCGATTCTGCCGCCGAGCTCCTTTTCAACTTCGGGGGCGTACTGCCGGCCTATTTCAATATCCTGCTCGGGCGGAAAGAACATAAGCTCCTGTTCGCCGGTTATCGGATTCAGGGCACAGCCGGCGGAAAAGCACGAAACAACGCACAATAGGAGCAAGCCCAGCTTTTTGCACATAATCGTACAGCCCTTTGGAGTTTCTATACAAATAACTGATTATCTATTATAAGAGCGCTCTATTTTAGCCGGTAGCAGAAAAAAAACGAGCGAACAGGATTTTTGTGGACTCCTCCATTGGCTGACAGCTTGAAAAAAGGCGGTTGCGAGCTAATAACTTTAAGCCAAAAGCGTAAAGCTGACCAATACCAGATGAGGCGGCGCGACCAAGCCGGTAAACAGGCTCCAATTTCGACATCTCACCGGGTGCCCGTCTACTTAAGCGTATCCTGCCCGGGTCAGGGCGAAATCACCCCCCACGTCAAAATTCAATACCCCTGTGAAATATGCGGGAGCTTGGTACATCCAACTGGTTTAGTCAACTCACCCTTCAATGCTCAGACGGAACATCCCAACTATCCGTGCGAAACGGTGAGGCTGGCAGGCCTTCTTTGTTATAGAGGTAGCACTCGGGGTCTCTTGCCCATCCATACCTTACGGCCACGGGCTTTGCAACCCTGCCGCTTTCAACAACCACCTTATCCCCTTCAATCTTCGCACTGGCCTCGACAAAATTGCAGTCCCGGCCGGCTATCTCAAAACTCTTCAACTCGCCGTCTTTGGCAACGAGGCCGCCCCCGATGCTTACGAAACTCAAGACTATCTTGCTGCCGTCGATTTTCACGGACTTGTATAGGGGGCCGGAACTTACTATCTCCTGACCATAGGCTATGTCACGAGCCAGAAGTCCGAGGCGCTTGCCCACATCCTGCTTGTTCTTGGGGTGGAGACTTTTTCCGATGTCGATTGTAACGGCCATACCGGTATTGGGCGTACTAAGGCTTTTCAGCATGGATTCACGAATCACGGGCCAGTCTTTGCCCCCCTCCCAGTTGGGCAACTGCACATACAGAAAAGGAAAACCTCCCTGTCCCCAGGCTTTTCGCCATGCCCCTATCATAGCGGGCAGTAACTGACGATAGGCCAAAGCCCCATTCGGAAATCTGGCATTTCTCTCGCCCTGATACCAGATTACCCCGCGAATCGCATACGGGATGACCGGCTGAATTTTTTCCCGGTACAAACTGCCAATCTGTGCATCCGTCAATCCGCCGCGAAACTTCGGCAATTTGGGCGTTCGGCCCTGCGCTTTGCCTTGTTTCTGAGCCTCTTTCCATTGCCTGATACGCTCTTTGGCCTCCTCAACACGCTTAAGGTATTTTACATATTCGGATTTCATGGGTTCTGAATTAGGCCCTTCATACATTTTCTTGCCGTATTCGGTAGCAAGGACAGCTTCACGAGGTGTCCATTCTTCGATGGGGGTGCCGCCGACGGAACGGTTAATCAGACCAACGGGAACACCGAGGTTTTCATAAAGGTGTCGGCCGAAGAAATAAGCGGTTGAGGAAAAGCCGCGTACGGTTTCAGGACTGCACGGCTGCCACCCGCTGGTGCCGTTTAGTCGAATCCGCGCATAGTCTGCCGCCGCTATCTCCTCTTGGGCGTTGTTGACAGCACTCATTTTCATTGCCATATTTGATTGCCCGGAACAGACCCAGACCTCACCGACCAGCACATCATTAAAAGTAATTGTGTTCTTGCCGGCAATTGTCATAGCGCGAGGCTTGCCCACTTTTAACGGGTCAAGCATAGTCATCCATCTGCCGCTAAAATCAGCCTTGGTCTTCTTGCTCTGACCGTCAAAGGTGACTGTTACTTCTTCGCCGGGCTCAGCCGTCCCCCACACAGGCACCGCCATGCCACACTGTAATACCATATGGTCGCCTAAGATATCGGCAGGCTTTACATCGGCCGATGCAATTGAACCAAACGAACAGCCGACAAAAACAGCTATGATAATACCGGTCTCTTGTATAATGGCCCAGTTCTTCACATTCACGATTTTCTCCTTCTTACCACAAAGACAACATCGATTCTTGGAAAGTCCGGTGCTCAGGTGTCGGATTACCTAACTGCATTTCTGACTGTCTGCATTTGCCTCATCAAGTTTAAGGATATGCTGAATCCTCTTTCATTTCGACCGTTTTTTTTAATCGATATTTCTCTTACTAAACACTTGGCGACGCAGCCAAACCTTCCAATTTGCCGATAATATAAAAATCTCCTTCGAATTGCAACGAATTAAAGTCTCTTTCTTGCTAATCTTGCCGCTGGCGACATTCACCAAGCTGACTCTCGAAATGCAGCAGAGTCTGAAATCTGGGGACACCATACTAATTGATTGACCGCGGAAAAAGGAACGTAACTTTTTATTGACCTGCCTGCCCCGCCGGAGCGGCAGGCAAGTCCCCACGCAGACAGGCCGGATGGACAAGAAGGTTTGTTTTGTGATATCACCCATAGGTCCCGAAAGCTCCGATATTTCGCCATTTGATTTGCACCGTGCTGGACAATGTCCTCGCTCCCTTGTATAATGTTCCCTTCGCACAAAGGCAACTCGAAGCGATGCAGCAGGGCGATGGCTGGACGTTGCTCGATTGGAAAGAGCCCGTTGACGGCGGAAGAGTTATCGAGTATAAAATTCAGCGCAGGAATCGTACCGATGGCGCGCGGCAGGATGTCGCAACGGCTATCCAGACCGAATCAACGTTGGTTGACCAGCCGAAAGACGCGCAACTCGAATATTAAATTATGGCGGCAAATAAATGCGGTGAAGGTCAGGCGCGAAGTAGCGTGATGGCGGTTTTATAGTATGCTCTAAAATCAAGGAAGTTACTATGGCAAGTGAAGGCTTTGCTATCAAAAGGTCAATTACAGCCAACAACTCATATCGCAACAAACACTTGTCTAACATAGTGCAAGAGCAACTAAATATTTTTTTCAAATCTATAGATATCAAAAGTAAATCCGATGACCGTTTAGAATTTACCGCCATACCTGAAGAAAATACTTGGTGTAAATTTAAAAGCTGCTTACGATTTAAAATTCGAGGCAATAACATAGATTTCATAGCCAACGGAACCACCGGACTAAGTGCCACTGGTATCCTAACCCTGGTCATGGGTCTTTTAGTCGTGGGTATAGTTGGCATAATAATTGCCATATATTATGCGTATCAAGTAAATAAAATTGCAAATGCTGTTTTTGAGCAACTATTTGATTCGCTAGACTTTGAATTGCAATAGGTATTTTACCGTGAAAGCCAAAATCTCCAAAAAGGAAAGTAAAGAATGACAGAAAAAACACGCCTTTGTGAAAATTGCGCACGAGCAATTGGCAAACTCGAGACAGTTCATATCTATCGTGACCATATAGTTTGCGCCGAATGCAACGCCCGATTAAGAAAGCAAGATGATAACAAAAAATCAAATATGCAACCCAATAATGAAGTCACTCATTTTATACACCCCGAACAATCAGAAACAAAACCAAGATGGAATGGTTTTTGTATAACTGCTTTTGTCGTCTCTTTATTACTTATTCCTGGCCCATCATCTGGTTTTTCTGAGGAGGTATTACAACTTGCCCGTGGTATGGCTATTGTATTGTTTGTGTTATCTATAACCTTCGCCTGCATAGGGCTTTCCCAAGTAGGAAAGAATCCGTCAATGCGCGGCAAAGGGCTTGGAATAGCTGCGATTATTATTTCCATAGCGTCAGCTTTCATTAGTATTTTATTTTGAGTCTCAAGCACTCTTTTAAGGATTGGATTATGAACCGCACAAAATATAAAGAATTTCGAGCGCGATACAGACATATTCTGAAAATATATGACGAAAGCAAAACGGAGATTGAAAGAGACAAACAACGCCAACAGATGGAACAATTAGCGAAAGACATGAATTTAAACATCATTTCCTCTGTAACTAATACGAAAGCTTTTTTTTGGGAATTGTCTGAACGAATAAGTATGGCATTTGATAGATATGAAACTCTTAAAGCTTCACAAGGAGCTTTTTGGGCGGCCGTGGCCGCAGCTGTAGCAGCTATATTCTCTGGTGTGTGTACGTTCCTTAGTTTGATAGGGTAACCATCATGAAGGTAAAAATAATGTCGTCGAATTTGCGTCACTGTCGGCTTACTCCGAGGCAAGGTAAGCCTGACCTGTGACCAAGTAAGCTTACATTGAGGCGTTGTACCTCCCTCCCGGCAGGCCGAAAGGGGCAGATGCTAATCTGCGAAGTGCATCCTTACCAAGTTACGACAACGCGCATAAGCCGTTTATTTTAAGCTTGACCTGAGCGTAGTCGAATGGGGCAGTTAGGCGAAAAATAGCAAAAAAGGTGAAAAAACCAAAGAAAAGATTGCAAACCACGAAGGTTTTGATATAATTGTAAAATTAAAAGGCTTGGTTGCGTAGCCGAGCATTTAATCCACCAGAGGCGGATAATTATGGGAAATCCCAGCTAACAACTATTTCGCGCGAGGTGGAAAACACCGTGGGCAATGAGACTCCCACGCAATAATCCTAGAATCAGGCGGGAGGATTATTAACAGTGTCAATATCCGATATCTTTCGAATTAATGAGCTTAAAGCAAATCTTGCACAAACACAACAGGAACGGGATTCATTGAAAAAAGAACGCGATGCATTAAAAAAGCTCGTTCCTGAAACGGATCTTTATTGCCAGTTAAAAAATACTATTTCTCTCCTGGAAAAACAAAAAATTGAAATTGCTCAACAGGTGAAAAATGCAGAGTTAGAATTTAAAAAAGTAAAGCGGGTATTAAATTCGGCTTATGAACAACAAAAACAAGAGATAACGCGCCAACTCTGCGATCTAAATAAACAAGTATTGGACAAGAAAGATGAGTTGATCATTCTTGAAGACAGCATTCTTCTGCAGTCCTTTGGTTTTTACACGCCGAAGTATGATTTTGAAAACTCTGAGCACTATAAACGCAAGTTGGATCAAATCCGGAACGCACAAGCGGCAATGGTCAAATCGCACAAGGCGGCTTATTGTACTGAAATTGGTGTAACGCTTAATAACAGCGCAAAGGAAGGCGAGCGAATGATCAAAGATTATGTGAAGCTTATCTTGCGCTCATTCAATAATGAGTGTGATGCGAGCATAATTAATGTGAAGTTCAATAATATCAACTCCATTGAGAAAAAGATTACCAAGGCATTCGAAATACTGAATAAACTCGGACAGCGAATGAGCATCGTCATTTCTGCTGATTACCTTAATCTCAAGTTGTCCGAGTTGTATCTATGCTATGAATACCAGGCAAAAAAACAGGAGGAAAAAGAAGAACAACGGCGTATTAGAGAACAGATGAAGGAGGAGGCAAAGCTTCAAAAAGAAATCGAAGACGTAAGAGCCAAGATAGAAAAAGAAGAAAAGCACTTCAACAACGCAATGTCCTTAATAAATGAACAACTTCAAAAAGCAAAGACAGATGCTGAACGGGAGGTGCTTAACAATGAATTGATTGCTATTAAGGAAAAACTGTCGAGCATTGAGAAAATGAAGCAGGATATTGACTACCGAGAACAAAATACTCGTGCAGGCTATGTTTATGTTATATCCAATATAGGCTCGTTTGGGGAAAACATTTACAAAATTGGCCTAACACGTCGCTTAGACCCTCAGGAACGAGTGGATGAATTGGGCGATGCTTCTGTACCGTTTTATTTCGATGTACATGCGATGATATTCAGTCATGATGCACCATCTCTGGAGAATGCGTTACATAAGGCATTTGACGATAGAAGATTGAATAAGATCAATTTACGTAGAGAGTTTTTCCACGTAAGATTGGAAGAAATTGAACATGTTGTGAAAAGAAACTTTAACAAACCGGTAGAGTTTACTAAACTCGCACAAGCAGAACAATACCGTCAATCTTTAATGCGCAAATCTGAAACCTGCGCACAGCATACTACTTCTCTGACCCTGGAAAAAGGAATGTAACTTCCTGTTGACCTGCCTGCCCCCCCGGGGCGGCAGGTAAGTCCCCACGCAGACAGGCCGGATGGACAAGAAGGTTTGTTTTGTGATATCCCCCATAGGCCCCGAAGCCTCCGATATTGCGCAATTTGATTTGAAGTCTGCTGGACAATAGCCTTGCGCGCTTATATAATGGTCGCTTCGCACAAAGGTTAAGTAAAGCACTGTTTTGTCAAGGAGCAATAACGATGCACACGAACAAAACCTGTTCCGAATCCGGCTGTCCCCTGAAAATGATGAGTCGCCGCGGCTTTATGGCAGGCGCCGGCGCCCTTGCGCTGGCCGCGACGGGATGCTCGCAGATTAACCTGTCCAACCCCGCTTCATCGCTCTCGAATGACCGGGGCCTCAAAACCGCGCCGATAAGACAAGCACGAATTCGTGCGGCGTTTGTGCGCCCGGATGTCGAGCGGTTCTGGATGGGCTGGCCGGGCGCCGCCTACGACATCAGGGCGCGCCAGCAGCAGTACACGGATGTACTCAAGACCAGCGCCCTGAAGCAGGGAATCGACCTTGAGCTTATCAGCGAGCCGCTCAAAGATGATAATACGGTTAGCGCCTTCCTCCAGAACCTCAGCAAGGATACGCCGGACGGCATTTTGATTGTCAGCATGTGCCTGCATCATCCCGGCTTCAGCGCCTGGGGAAAAATCAACGACATCGCCGGGAACAAGGGCGCCGTCCCGATGATTGTTTTTAGCCCGATGGGAACTTCCTTTACGGGTGAGGTCGAGGGAAAACGATACCCCGAGCTTCGCAAGGACGGTGTCTTCGTGGGTGCGACACAGGATGTCGAGTGGCTCGGTACGGGTCTGAAAATGTTGAACACCGTTCACAGGATGAAACATTCGCGTTTGCTCGTGCTCAAGGGCGATACTACCGAGGACCGCAAGCTGGAGGTTATTGGCACGACGCTCCATTACATACCGCGAAACCGCTGGCCCGAGCAGTTCCACAGAACCCCGATTGACTCACGGACTGTGGCTCTTGCCAACCACTACGCCCGCAAAGCCAGGAAGATTGTCGAGCCTCGCAGACAAGACATACTCAATGCCGCCAAGAACTATTTTGTAGCCCGCCACCTGATGGAGGCCGAAGGCTGCCACGGTATCTCGGTGGATTGTCTGCCTTTGGTTCGGGATTTATCAATTCCGTGTCCGCCGTGTATCGCGTGGCTCCGGCTCAACGACGAAGGCTCGGTCGGCTGCTGTGAGGCCGACTGGAACGCCGCTATCTCATTAAGGCTCACCGCTCTTCTTTTCGACCGTCCCGGCTTTATGCAGGACCCCGCGCCGAACACCGTCCGCAACACCCTCAACGGCGCCCACTGCTCGTGCCCCACCAGGCTCGACGGCTTTGACAAGCCGCCGGCGCCTCTTATCCTGCGCAGCCACTCGGAGTCGAACATCGGCGTCTCGCCCCAGGTGCTCTGGCGCGTCGGCCAGAAGGTTACCGTCATGGAGTTCGACGGGCCCGACAAGATTATCCTCGGCACGGGACGTGTTCTTCGCAACATCGATACGCCGCCTTCCGGCGGCTGCCGTACCTCGGTCGAGCTCCAGACAGATGGTCCTGCCGACACCCGCGATACCAAGGGTTTCCACCAGCTCTTCATCTACGGCGACCTCGAGCACCAGTTCAGGGCCTATTGCCAGCTTTCCGGAATCAAGGTCGAACATATCTGACGGTGCGGGAAAACCGGCGCTCGGGTGACACCGACAGGTGAGGGAAGTAAGCGTAGCTGACCTCCCACGGCAAACCTGGCGTGTCACCTCAATATCTGGAACAGATTGGCGTAGTCGTCCGTCCAGAGACGCATGCGGTCAAAGTCGCTCTCAGGCTCGCTGGCTGCCTCCTGAATCGGCTGCCGCTGTAAGAACTCCTCGTTGTCCGTTAACAGAATCCAGTCGGATGACAAGACGCCTATTTCGTCGTCATCCGTGTCTTCAATCCAAGCGTTGCCGAGTTCGAAGTGGTCGGCCAGTTTCCAAACCACGCATTCCAGTCGCAGATAAGTCTGTGAAACGTGAACCGCAATCACGCCGTCAGGTTTCATGTGGTTCAGGTAGATTTCGAACGCCTCCTTTGTCAGCAAATGAACGGGTACGGCGTCGCCGTTGAAAGCATCGAGCAACAACAGGTCGAACTGCTGCGCCGGCTCATTTTCCATCGACAGCCTCGCGTCACCAACAATAACGTCAACTCTGGCCCGACAGTCGGCAAGATATGTAAAGTGTGTCTCGGCGAGGCGTTTGACCTCGGGATTTATCTCGTAAAAGCGGATATAGTCCCCTTCCCTGCCGTAAGTGGCGAGCGTCCCGACACCCAGGCCGACGACGCCTATGCGTCTTTTTTCCTGCCGCGGGAAGAATCTCATCGCCAGGCCCGCGCCGCTGCTCCGGCCATAATACGCCGTCGCCAAAGAACGCTTGGCAGGCTCCACGAATTGCAGCCCGTGGCAGGTTGTGCCGTGCTGCAAAACGTACCGGTGCAGCTCAGGGTCCTCGCTGTCCTCTTCCCAGATGGTCAGCACCCCGAAAAAGTTTCGCCAGTTCAGCACGGCGGTTTCGTAGGTGTCGCCTCTTCTGGCCGGGGCTGAAATCGCCGCGACGCCCGCAACCAGAATAATCCCCACCCAAAACCACCGGCGCAATCCCCTGCCCAGCGCCGTGCTCTTGTCGGCCAGCAGCACAAACAGGCAGCATACCAATATTCCAATGTTTAATTCGCGGTACGTCTTGAATATGACAGGACAGATAACGGCGACGAAAACGCCGCCAAGCGCGCCGCCGGCCGCTATCATAAGGTAATAGCCGGTCAGGTACCTCGGATGCGGCCGCAGACGGAACAGCTCCCCGTGACAAACCATGCAGCACGCCAGAAGCAGCGCCAGGTAAATCAATATCTGTTGCCGGACGGACAGGTCCTCTTCGTACACCCACGCCGCAGCGGCGCCCCCGATGGCCAGTATGAACCCGACGAGGAACACAGGCCGGACATACCACCTCTCGCCTTGAAAGCAGATTATGAAAGAAAGCAGATACAGACTCAGCGGAAGCACCCACAAAAAAGGAATGACGGCCACATCCTGGCAAATCTTGTTGGTAACCGCCAGCAGCTCCACCGACGCCCCGGCCGGCAGCGCCAGCCAAAGAAGGCGGGTCCCGAGCGGCGTAACAACCGCCTCAGGCTCACTATCCTCTTCGCCGGCAGTCCCCGTGCCCTCCGACACAGGCTGTCTCCACAACCGAACCGCACAGTAAGCCGACAGAACGGCAAAGACAACCAATCCCGCCGACCAAACCCGGGCCTGCGCTGCCCGTGACATCGCCGGCTCTACAATAAACGGGTAACTGACCAGAGCCAGAAGCGAACCGGCGTTGGAAAACGCATAAAGCCGATACGGCGACGCCCCCGGCCTCGTCCGGCTGAACCACCTCTGCATCAGCGGTCCCGTGGAAGACAGAACGAAGTAAGGCAGCCCGATGCAGGCGCCGGCCAGCAGCAGAATCCTCAGCACCGGGTAATCGAGACTCTCCGGCTTCCAGCCGGCCCGAGGTGTAATCGGAAGCGCCGCCAACGCCGCTATCACAAAAACTATATGGACCCCCGCCTGCACACGCCGCCCCAGACGCGTCGCGATTAAGTGTGCGTACGCGTACCCGCCGAGCAGAAGCGCCTGGAAAAAAAGCATAAGCGTGCTCCACACCTCGGGGCCTCCGCCGAACCACGGAAGGATGTATTTTCCGATGAGCGGCTGGACCTGGAACAGCAGAAATGCTCCCAGGAAAACGGTCAACGCGTATATTATCGAGGTTCCGGCCGGGCTTATCGCAGCAGAGCCCTCAACCTGGCGCCCACTACTAATTCTCATATCGACATACGCTCAAAATGTGGATTTTTGCCCGGCCGGTCCGGCGGGATACGCAACGCGGAACACAGCCTGAGTTACGAATAAAGGGTGAAAGACGGGATTTGAACCCGCGACCCCCGGAACCACAATCCGGTGCTCTATCCAACTGAGCTACTTTCACCATAAAGCTTCGATGGGCCAGGAACACGTATTTTACCTCGCCCCGCCTCTTTGTCAATATGCCACTCCTCCTGCAATGCAAATAGCGCAAAAACGCCCTTGCGACCATACTTCTTTCCCAAAAATTCGCTGGACAGACTCCGCGCTTTATGGTATAATACCCTCAAAATCGGAACATATTAATAATACACTCTTACTGATTGCCTTTGACACAATTCACGTTGCCTCCACAACCCATATTTTATGGCCCACCAAAAAAGATGTGACAACTGCTGCTTCTCAACCTTTGCGACCGGCTCAGACCGCCCCGCTCTCATCTGCCGCCAGAAAAGAGGGTCCGTTGGCGTCTGGAATATCCGCCCGCTCTTGCACCAATGCCCCAACTTCTATCCTTCACGCGCCGCCGACCCCCAAAACCGCGCCCCGCGCCTCATTCCCCTCACCCGCGGCCAATTCGCCGTCGTCGATGCCGAAGACTACCCCACCTTAAGCCAATTCACCTGGTTCGCGGAAGGCACAAAGAAAAACTGCTACGCCGTTCGAAAAGAAAACGGAAAAAGCATCAAAATGCACCGCCAAATCACCAATGCCCCCGACCATCTCGTAGTCGACCACATCGACCACAACGGCCTGAACAACCGCAGGAGTAACCTTCGTCTTGCAACCTTCACGCAGAACTGCCGCAACCAGCGAAGGTTATCGCACGGAAGCTCCAAATACAAAGGCGTCCACTGGAACAAAAAAGCAAAAAAATGGGCCGCCGCGATACGCTGCGACAACAAAACCCGCCACCTCGGCTACTTCCACGACGAAATACAGGCCGCCCGCGCCTATGACCGAGCGGCTCGGAACTATCATGGAGTATTTGCCTCCTTGAACTTCCTCCTGTCGCCAACCCGCTAAAGCCGACGATGCTTTTTCGAATACTATTTAGATAATATGAAGGCCATCCTTTCAACGGTTATAATTCTCGAAAAATTATTAACCGAAACCGTCATTTGAAAGGGATGGCCATGAACAAAAGACTATCGAAAAAACAAATGTGGTTCAAGCAAATTAACCCAACAACAGACGACAAAATCTACGTCGGCATCGACGTGCACAAAGAATCCTGCAGCGTCGCCATCTGGCTCAACGATGCTCCAGCCATCGATTTCGTCACCCCCGCCGACAACAAAAAGCTCAGCGAAACCCTCGAAAAACTGCGTCCCGCCTTAAAAGTCATCGCCTACGAAGCAG
>DATKVV010000043.1:0-15962 GCA_035529895.1 Sedimentisphaerales bacterium | reverse complement strand
TTTAATAGGCCCCCCACCGTTTGCCCCAGCACGCCCAAAAACGGCCAGCAAGGGGCGGTTTACGCAAAAAGTCCGCCCGGACCGTCTTGGACTACCCTTTTTTTTCAAAACCGGCCTCTAACAAGGGCTTTATTGCGGGCTTGCGAATCCACAATCTCAAAATGGGGTCAGCTTGATATGTGGGGCCCCCTGTTTTTCAGAACTCAGGGGGGGGCCTTCCCCCCTCCCCCCCCGCTGCCTATGAATGTCAAGTTTTCTGAGGTTGAAGCCAATATTACCCAATATTACCCAACATTAGCCAACATTAGACAACATTAGACAACACCAGCCAGCGCCTTTATGGCCGCTTTGATATGGTCCGGCAGTTCCGGCCAAGCCTTGATTATGGTCTCTGCCTTTCAAGCGTTTGCTCTATTGCCTCTATCCGTTCCTCTAACTCTCTGAGTTCCTTGTACTTCAGGAAATGCTCTATGATGTCTTTCGCCGTCAGCCGCTTTAGGCGGTCGTCTTTGTGGTCCAGCAACCCCACGAGTGTCTCAACCGCCTTCGTCAGACTCTGCGATAATACCCCGAAAGCCTCAGAGGTAACCTCGTCCCGCTGCCGGTCAAGCTCAACCTTAAACTCTGGTATTTTCAGCCACTCGTAAAGCGTTGTCCTGTTGAGACCGGCTTTCTTGCAGGCTTCGGTATACGTCGCGCTTGTAACTATCAGCGGAATAGCCTTAAGTTGCCTTTCGGTCAGTTTCTGTTCTTGGCCGTTTTGTTGTTTTTCGTTGGATTCTGTCATTTTATGCCCTGCGTGCGTCCCTTGCGGGTAGTCGTCCAAGTGCTATCACGCCCAAATCCGAAAAGGTAAGTCTGCGCCCGTATTGTTCTTCCAACCTCAGCATTAACGCCGTTAGGGAGTCTCCCTCTCCCCGGCGTTCGAGTTCCAAAAGCCTTGCCCTTCTTTCACTCGTTTCTTTCTCCATCGAGTTCACCTTGTCCTCTACTTTTTCAAGTCGTCTCTTTAGATTACTCATTGCCTTGCTCTTTCCAGAAGCTCATCAAAGGGTATTCTCCCTTTGGATTTGTGCTTGCTCAGCGTTCCTTGCATCTTTGTAACGGACGTACTTGCAGACAAAGACACCTTGGCCGTTGTCTGGAGGTAACTCGTCGTCGCCAAAATAGGCTATATGTACGGTCACGGGTTCGTGGCGTACCTTGAGCTTGCCCTCTATTCTCGCGACTCGTCTTTCCACGCTTCTCATAGCATCTATCCTTGCGAGCCTGTTCCCTTGAGCCCCTCAACGAGCGTTTTTATTGCCGCTTTGATATGCTCCGGAAGCTCCGGCCAGACCTTGACAATCTCGGCCAAATCAGGGTCTTTTTGGGCAATCTCCGCCAAGTATGACGCCAAGTCGGTTTTGGTATCTTCCGTAAGTGCTTGTTTATTGCAGGGCTTAGGTATCTCAGGTGAATGGATTATGAGTCCACTGCTCTGCCGCTGAGCTACGAGCCCTTACATACATCCAAGTATTTGAAGAATAATCGCTCTTACAGAAATTTGTCAATCTTTTTCCGGCCCAAGGGGCCAAGAAAGAAGTGAAAAGCATCGCTCACGCGCCGCTCGAACCAATACCAGCCGGAAAACCGCTGACCGATATGTGCGCAGCGCCGGGCGCGTGAGGTTCGCCGTCATTCCTATCGCATAACACTACCAGTTTCCTTATTCTCCGGGGGCTGCTCGCCGGTCTTGCTTTGATGCGTAGAAATAGCGCTTACCAACGCCGTCGCAACCCAAATGCCGCTGGCAACAGTGAGTAGGCTCGCAATAACCACAAGAATCAGGATTGCTGCATCCATCCGTCAGCCTCCGGGTTTAGTTCTTTGGAGTCGGTACCCCAGCGCATACGCCAAAACAGCCGCGCCAAGACCGGGAATAATGATAACCTCAATCCGATCCTCAATCACAGAGGGAAAGAAAAACAGGCAAATTATGGCTACCACAGCAACCAGCGTACCTGCAATCATGGATAGAGTTCCGGCCAGCGGCCGTGGGTGCTTCGACCATAGACCAATAATAAGGGCCGGCAGAATCGCCGAAGCCCAAATAGTATAACATATGAGCAGGCCGCTAATAATGCTGGGAACGGCAGGTGAGCAGGCGACAGCCACCGCTGCGATGGCAATTGTCGCCCACCGGCCAACATTAAGAGCGCCCCCGTTTCCCAGCTTCACAAACGGCTTGACAACATCTTCCGTAAGAGCCACAGCACCGGCGTTGAGTAGCGAGTCAAGACTGGACATGACTATCGAAACTAATACTACCAGCAAAAGCATGTAACCTTCGGACGGCATGATTGACTCAACGAGCTTCAACAGCACCTTGTCTTCTTCTGTTGTTTTCGGCACAATATTCCTGGCTACAACGCCGAGCGATATCATGACCATGAACCATACGATGCTAAAAGCTCCTGCCAGTATAAAGCTGTTTCGTGACACGCCGGTTGTTCTGGATGCCAGTGCCCGATTAGCGTAGGGAGGTATGAGTGTTTCCCCAAGAAAAAAGGCCGCCAGCAAACCGACTATCTTAACTGTCGAGGTTGAATTGAAGCCTTGCGTGGTAGCAGCGGAAGCCTCGCTGATGAAATGTGCCCCGCCGCCGTCGAGATGAAAGGACAGCGCAAGCAGCAGCGTAACAGGCAGTAGCAGGGCAAATGCAGTGAATTGAAAAGCGTCCGTTATTACGCTTGCCCGCAATCCTCCGAACGTTGTGTACAACGCTGTCAGCCCCACAACTATAACAGCAGACCAGAACCGGTCAAGCCCGAATATATCGTTCAATACAACCCCGCTGGCATGTGCCATGACCGCCGCAAGAAATGTGCATATACTGACAGAGATAATCCCCGCAAGAATTTGGCACTTTCGGTCGTACATCTGACCTATGGCGTCGCCTAACGTGCAGCAGTCTTTCAGGTTCCTTAGTCGAGGAGCTATAAGCAGGCCGACCAGGATGTTCTGAAGCGAATACGCCAGCCCTATCCCCCAAAAAAGGAATCCGCTCTTGAAGCCTTTCCCGACAAAGCCAATCGAAAAACCAGGCCCGACGTACGTGGCACAAAGACTGCCGAATACCAGCGCAAGCGGAAGCGCACGTCTGGCCAATGAAAAATCCACGAACTCACGGGCCGCCCGCGCCCGAACGGCAACAAACGTGAGCACTATAGCGTAGGCTACAACCACAAAAACAGATGAGGCCATGTGTACCGTTTGGTCCTCTTTGATAGTATTGTACTTGATTCTATTGATACCCCGGCCGGTTTCTCAGCCACAATTCTCAAAGCCTACTCAGACTTCTCCCGGAACATTTCTTCTTCCAGCTCACTGATTGTGGCGTCCAGTTCCGATTCCGTCCGAATCCACCCAAACCGCGAATCAACAAGAAAAGTTCGGTACCACTGGATTAAGTTACTCGCAAAATCTTCATCCTTGCAGTAAATTCCGAACGATATCTCACCGGCGTGTGAACCAGCTTTTCGAGGTATATGTGGGAAGGCAAGCAGCACCGCGCTTCTCGATAACAGGAACTCCAGGTCGGATACCTTGCTGCTGTAAATCCGCAGTCTCCCCGCTTCGATTGCCTCTGGATACTTGCGGAAAAGCGAACGTGCTTCATTACAAAATCCCGGTACGCTCAAATTAATCGCCCTGTGTACTTTGACATCCTCGTAGTTCTTGATGATTTGATGCAGGGTGCTCAGATAGTCCTCCATTGGCTGCCGTTCCCCCTCAAAGAGCATGCAGGTCCAAAGCTCGCTATATCCTGTCTGGTCAAGCTGCTCCTGGAGCATTTTCCGTGCGACGTTGTATGTTTCTCTACGGCTGCCTAACACCTTCAGCCTTCGTTCCGTAAGTGTCTTCGCCCAGGCGGGCATATCACTCGGCAGGCTCTCCGGAGGACATACACCCAGCCGCGTCAGCAGCCGCAAAAACTGTTTCTCTTCAGAGCCGTAGAACCTTCTGCCGACGATGCTGCCCACATTGCCGTTGCACTCCATACCATACTGTTTGTGGTAGCCAAAAGACAGCCGGTGAACGTCGTAGCCGTCGGCAACAAGCATCTTTTCCAGTTCCGCAATTAACCACGCCGCTTGTTTCTCGGGCGCTTTGTCAACCGACAAATGAACATTGGGACACAGAACGATGGGTCTTTTCCCTATGAGGTCCGATAGCGACGCAAATTCAGCGGCAGCCTCCTCCAGCTCCTCTTTGCCGTCGTACAGTTCGACGCAGACGAAAACCAGCAGAACATTCCTGAAGACCATCTTGGGTTGCGGTGTTGATATCGTAGCAGGGTCTATTCTCGAAGACGGCTCCTTGTCCTCGAAATAGCAGGATGAACACTGGTAGCAGTCCAGAATCATATCGGTTTCTCGGTCTTTTTCGTCTTGGTCGCACCCCTTTGATTAGCGCCCCGCTTGGCTCGCGAAGGCGCCTTGGCCCTTTTCAGTCGTGAAGCGATCTCGGCATCCACGCGTGATATGAACAGCCCCACATTCGGTGTCAGAGCCTTGTCCGCGAAACCAACGCCGTTAAGAACCCGCGCGATTTCCGCGGCGTCCCAAAAATCACGAGAAGAACCTATCCTCTGTCCTTCCTCACGTGTAAGTGATTTCAGAAACACCGGCAAAGAGCCGTCACGCAGGGCATCGGCGTAGTCAACCAGCAATTCCTGAACTTTGCGATTTATATCAGCCATTGTCTCTTGCTCCTTCCGGAGGGTTCCCTTTGCCGCGTATCCGGCGACGGGCCCCCCAAAATACGCAAATTGTTTAATAGTCGCAATTGTAGTTGCCTAACTCCTTCTTTAGCTTCAGTATAGTTCGAAACTTCAACATCTTCACTGCCCCAACTGTAGTTCTCAGTTCGTTGGCGATTGCTCTGATAGACATACCTTCCATCCACAGCTCTATGGCCCTTCGTTCCCGTGCTTTGAGTCTGCCTAACATTCGCCTGAGCGTCTGCCGGAGCTCCTCTTCAGACAGAATCTCGAGTACACCTAATTCCGGGGCGACAAGCGACTTGAGGCCTTCTTGAGATAAATGCAGATTTCGGTTTATTCTGCTGTATACTTCCCTCAATCGCTGTCGCATGTAGTACAGGTACACAGTTGTTAGCAGCTCCTTCTCATTGGTAACTTTGGCCAGACGCCCCGGCCTTTCCCATATATCTGCATACACGCTTTCCAGAACGTCCTCGCATTCCACCTCGTTACCCAGGTAACGGTACAGGCACCTGATGAACTTTTCAAACGTGGCTCGCACAAACGACTCCATTGCACGGCGACGGCATTCAACATCCGGGTCCATGAGTCCGTTCAGAGCCTTTCGCAGCCGTCTGTCCACTGCAAGCCTCTCACTTGTATTTACTGCTCGTCTCAGCCTCGTCCTTGCCGAAGCTTCCGCCCTAATTAAAAGGCGCCAACCTGACGGTTAGTCACGGATATTCTATTGTAAAGTCACCTGCTCTTCAACAGTCAATTCATGAAAAACCTTACAGTTGATAAAGCACTCATATCCGTTGCAATCCAAACGAACAGACGGGTGCCGGCCCGCTAAAAGCCGTACACCGGACGTAACTGGTCTTCGGTCGGCAGCGTGCTGTAATATTCGCCCCTTGTGCCGATATAGCCGATACCCTGTTTTCTAAGCGGCACCTGCACGATAGAACCGTTGCTGTTGGTAACTTTTACCATAACAGTGTTAATTTCCTGACGCAGCTCAATCGTTTCGGCTTCCGCTTTCTTTTTGTCGCTTTCGTTGCCGAGCATGTATCCGGCTGCGCCCCCGACCGCCGCCCCGATAAGCGTTGACTCAGCGTCCCGGCCCGCAAGTTGACCGATGCCCGCCCCTGCCAGCGCGCCAATGGCAGAACCAATTTGTGCGTCACTCTCGCAGCCGGCAATGAATGCCGACCCCAGACTTATCGCCGCTACCAACAAAATTGTCACTAATTTCTTAACCATTTTCATGCCTCCTTCAAACCCAAAAAGCGTTTTTTAACTTTATCGCCAACATGCTTCCGGCGGTTCCAGGTTACATTCGAGCCACCATCCGGCAACTACCGCGTAGTCGTTCATGTTGACTCTGCAATCCCCGTTGACATCGCCCGGTATCCGTGCTGCGCACCCGGCAGCTTCGGGGCCCTCAAGTACCGCCGCGTATATATTCCACCTGCCGCTTCGGTCATCCTGCCAGACTGCCACCTTGCCGCTTATGGCCGGATGGACCTGATTGGCCGAGTGGTAGGTTATCTGAAACTCCTCTCGTGTGGTCAGGTTATAGCCATATATGTCCCAGTTGCCGTTTCGGTCGTCCTGCCAGACTACTATGTTACCGTCTATGTCCGGATTCTGCTGGGAAGCGCCATTGTTGCAGATGGGAAATTCAGCCGGATTGGTAACGTCAGTGATGTCGGCGGCGTAGATGTCCCAATCGCCAAAGAAGTTGTCCTGCCAGACGACCACATTGGCCGAGACAGCAGGGTTTTGCTGGTCACCCTCCACGAATGCGACAGAGTACTCCTCCGGCCTGTTTCTTAGCCAGATGTCTGCGGTAAAAACATCCGGGTCGGTAAAATAATCGTCCTGCCATACGACCGTGTTTCGGTAGACAACGGGGGCTTGCTGGTTTGAATCGTAAAGGGCTATGGGAAATTCCAGCGGGTTACTGGGGTCCGTGATGTCTGCGCCATAGATATCAAAGTCCCCCGTGACGCCATCCTGCCATACAACAACGTTGCCGTGAATAGTGGGAATCTGTTCGTCATTATTGGCGATGTAGGAAACCGCAAAAAGTTGCGCCTCAATTGGATCGCTGATGTCCGCCGCATAAATATCCCAGTCCGTCTCCACATAGTCCTGCCACACCACCGTGTCTTCGTAGATAGAAGGCGCCGCTTGGTCGTCCACGAAATCGGCAATGATAAAAACCAAGGGATAGAGAGGCTCGTTGATGTCGGCCCCGTAAATGTCGAAGTCTCCCTCGACAAGCTGCTGCCAGACGATTTTGTCTCCGTAAATATCGGGGGCCTCCTGGTCTTCCGGTGACGGATACACTGCAAATTCCACCCAGTTGCCTGCCTGCGCCGCCGGTACCAGTGCGACCGACAGGAATGTGCCCGCTTTCAATGCTGTCAAATATATTTTGCCCATTGCAGCGCCTCTCACCGAAACGGTTAGTCCTCGGTCTCGTCATCGCCGACGTTCTTGACTCTTAGTTTTTCCAGAACGCCCAGCAGTACCGCTGCAGCCGGTGCATTCTTCAAATCCTGGCCGGCCAGCCGCAATGGCTCAACCGCCTCGTCGGTTTCGCCGATTCCGAGCAAGTGATAGCCCAGAAGAAACTGCAGGTCCCCGTCGAAACTGTACAGCTCGGCCTTTTCGGCAAGCCGGTCAATCTGCTCGAAGAGCACGTCGTCATCGGCGTACAGCCCGCGAGGATAAAAAACGCCTTCCTGTTCAGGCGTGACCTTTGCAAGTGCGGTACGAAGAACCTGCGCCGATTCCGAATATTTCTCACCGGCGAAAAGGGCCTGAGCATAAGCAAACGGAAGAACCATGTCATCAGGTGCCAGTTCCATTGCTTTGGCGAACATTTCCTCCGCGATACCGTAACCGCCCGCCTCAAAGGCCTTAACCGCATCGTCGAAATACACGTCGGCCGGCGTCTGTGCAGCAGGTTCCTCTGCCTGCTGTGCAAGCTTCTCACGAACATCTGCGAACGTTGTATGGTCCACGGCGGGTATGTCGCCTGTCGTCTGTGTGACTCCGGCGGCGGTACCGTCGTTGGTATAGTAGTTGTAAGTGTAGTAGTTATAAGTGTCACTTGTTACTTCACGAGCTATCGGATAGTACCCGTACCATGTGTAAGGGTGGTAGCCATACCAGTAGTACCGCAGATAGCCGTAATCCAAAGGCCACCATCCACCCAGGCTCACGAACACGTACCTGCGGTGATAGTAAGGATAAAAGTGGCAAAACGTGTACCATGGCCCCCAGTTGTAGTACAACGCAACACGGTATCTCGGCCAGATCCTCTGGTGGTGTATCCGGTCGCGGTTGTCCACATAGACATGGTCGTGACGGTCGACCCGTCCTGCCACCTCCCTGCGTTCACGGTATGCCGGCCTTGCAGACCTCTCCCGGCCGCCCCATTGCTTGCGACGCCGGTCAATCAGTTTTCTGCTGTTGGAGATAATCGGTCGGGACTGAGCAAAGGCTTTTCTGCTTTCTGCTCTGACGTGCTGGCTCCTTTCAGACTCCGGCCGAACGTGCTGGCTCCTTTCACCCGCTGGACGCGTGAACAGAGAAGACACACGCGAACGTGCACTATTGTTTGACCTCAGGCCTGTCTGGTCTGTATTTCTGAAGCTTTCTCGGTTGGCCCTGAGTCCGCTTGCAGGCTCTCTGACAACTGACCCGGACTTGTGCAGAATTCTATCACTACTCCTGGTTGTCTTGGCAGTGCCGATATTCGGCTTGTTGTCCCTGATTGGCGCCCTCGTATTGGCTACAGAAGGCTTTTCTTGGCCAATTGAACCGCCGATGCGCGCGATTCTGCCAGAGCTTACGCGACTGCCGGAGTTTACCCCGGCCGGTGCTTGCACAACAGCAGCAGGGGGCTTCGCTTCTCCGATTGAACTGCCGATGGAAGAGGTTCTGTCGGGGCTTATTCGGTTACTCGGCCTTCCGGCTGCCCGTTCTCTCGCAGTCTGAACAGGGTTTCTTGCCGTACCAAGCACGCTGCCGATTCCCGAAACCTTATCCGGATTCAACCGTTGCCTTGGACTCACAATTGTCTGCGTTCCCCCACGCGTACTTACTTCCACCGACCTTCTTACGTTGACGAATCTGCTGGAGGATTTGCGATTGACGGAGGCGACCCGCTCCCGCTGGGTGCCGCCGGCGGCAGTCGTTTTACCGCGTTGAGTCCTTTGGACACTACTGGGTTGACTCCTTGGTATTGCAACGCTTGGCCTGCTGACCCCTTGTTTGGCGCTTCTGCTGTAATTGCCTGGGCCTTGCGGCCTTGAGGCGCTAACTCGGCTTGGAGCCCGCGCAGCCGCCCGCGGCGTACTGCCCTTTGCCGTCCGTGCGCCCGCACCGGCGGACCGAGGCGTGCTCGTAGCACCAGAGCTCTTGACCGGTGCGCTTTTTGCACCGCCCCCGCTCGGCTTACTACTTCTGGCTTGGGCCTTCTTTGCCAGGGCAGATTCTGCAAATAGCACTAAGACCAAAATCAAACTTATATAAGCAATTCCACCATTTTTTCGATATCTTCTTGCGAACATCTTAATCATCTCCTTTCAACATTAGCCTTTTCGGGTCAATGCCCTTGACCCAGCCCATTGTTCTCTTTGCCAACGTTGATTCACTTGTCTCTATCCATAAAAGGCAGTCAACTGAGGTCCGGTAACGGTACTATCCCTCATCTAAAACTGATGATACCCGGCTGCCCGGCTTTTTTAGCCTTGACATGCCGCTTTTTGTGCCATAATTTACTTTTTTGACCTGAGTTAAAATAACCTTAGTAACATCGAAGCGTTGGTCGGTAAATGCAGCCGACAAGCAGGCGCAGTAATGTATGAAGCGGATTGCCTTTCTGACTGTGTTTTCCTCTGTTTGCTCTGTGAGTTTGGCTATGGATTTTAGACCGCCTCCTGCAAAAGAAAGACTGCGGGCCATTGGTTCCACCGAAGGGCTTCCGAAGACTCTAAGCAAGGCCCTCGACCCCGGCCCGGCTTTTGAACCGGTACCCGCTCCAAAAGCAGGCGACTGGCTGGCGGTCCATCTGGAGCCAGGTCAGACCTTTGATGCTTTTGTCAAGTCCAGGCCGAACCGCCCGGACAAGACCCGCAGCACAATCTATTTGCAGCCGCTCGGCGAGTTTCCCCAAACCCAGGCCCCTCCTGTGGATGCTCTCAACCAGTATGCCGCCGCCTATTTTGCCATGCAGGTCAAAGTTCTCCCGGCCCTGACTCTGAAGGACAGCAACATTACCACCCGCGTCAACACCTTCACCCGCAAACGTCAAATCCTTACCGACGACGTATTAGCCATTCTCGAAAGGAATCTTCCCGCTGACGCGTTCTGCCTCTTGGCGATTACCATGGACGACCTCTATCCTGATCCTTCGTGGAATTTTGTCTTTGGCCAGGCCTCACTCCGAGAGAGAGTCGGCGTTTACAGTTTCGCCCGTTACGACCCAGCCTTCTACGGAGAAAAACGAGACAAGGATTACCAGAAGCTTCTGCTCCGGCGATGCGCCAAAGTCCTCGTCCACGAGACCGGCCACATGTTCGGCCTGCACCATTGCATCTACTTCAGGTGTGTCCTTAACGGCTCCAACCATCTGCAGGAAAGTGACTCCCGCCCTATGCACCTGTGTCCCGTTTGCCTTCGCAAACTTCAGTACGGTACCGGATTTGACGTCGTCAGTCGTTATGCGAATCTGTGTCGCTTTTACAAAAACGTCGGTTTCGATAAGGACGCGCAATGGGTGGCAAACCGCCTTGAATGGATTCTGGGAGTTGAGCCGGCCCGGGCGATTGTCGAACAGGAAGACTCGCACTGATAGTGTGCATTTCTCAGGCGATTCAAAGGTTCAAATATGATAGTGGCTGTTTTCGGTGATGTGCATGGTAACCTTCCCGGTATGTATCGCCTCGCCCGGAACTGGGAGCGAAAAGAAAGACTTCAAATAGACCTGGTCCTCCAGACCGGGGACATCGGATTATGGACTTGCCTCGAACAGATGGACCGCAGTACAAAAAAACGCAGCCAGGAAGACCGGAGCCAGTTGGCAGCCGCGCCGTACATATCAGGCGAAACGACGGCCCCCATTGAGACTTGGTTCGTCCACGGCAACCACGAAAATTTCTCGCTTCTGGCCGACAAGGAAGACCGCGCCGTAGACCCCGGCGGACGGATTATTTTCCTCGCTCCCGGCTCGGTCCGCGAATTTCACAAAGGTAATGAAACATTGACCGTCGCCGCATTGGGCGGTATGGAATACCGCTTCGGCAAGTTTCCAATGCCTTCTGATGAGCGGGTGCAAAAATATCTGCATCCCGCCTCGCTTGAAGAGCTGCTCAACAAAAGCCCGAAGGCGGATGTCCTGCTATTACACGATGCCCCGCTCAACAAAGGCCTGCGAAACAAATTCCCTACCGGCAGCAAACGAATAACCCGGTTAATCGAGGCCGTGCAGCCCCGCTTTGCCTTCTACGGCCACTATGACGACCCCCCTGACCCCTTTTACATCGGTCATACCCTCTGTGCCGGCATGAATCTCGCCCGCGCAAAACGAATCCCCAACCGTGACGGCGCCATGGCAATCCTCCGCACTGATAACTGGGAATTTCACTTCGTTGAAGCCGGGTAGAGTATGTGTGTGAACTCTTAATCAGAAGGCTGAATGACCAAAGCGACGACAAAAGTTGGCTGTTGCGGTTTTCCGGTCGCGCGACCCGAATATTTTGAGCAATTCTCCCTCGTCGAAATCCAGCAAACCTTCTACCAGCCGCCTCAGCCCGATACCGCCAAACGCTGGCGCGACCAGGCGGTCGGACAAGGTTGACGGGTCCGACAGGTCAGACAAGTCCGACAGGTCTGACAAGTCTGACAGGTCAGACAGCTTTGAAAGACGGGCGTCGGAGGTGCGGCCTGCGCCGGGCCGAGGAGGCGGCTGCCGTCCGGCAGATGTCGACGGAGCAGGCTGAGCTGTGGTTCAACATGGAGGTGCGGAGGCTGATACCGCCGCGGAATCAGTCGGACAGGACGAGTTTCAGGAGGGTGGGGCGATGGGTGTCCGGGAAGGTGAGCAGGGGAGAGGCAGAGATGGATATGTTCAACGTCGTTCTGGCGTTGGCCAGGGAGGCGGCTGGCCCGCGGAGCAGGAACCCGGCCGCGGTATTTATGACATTGATGAAGCAGGAGATGGGCTATGGGTGCTCGCACAGTGAATGAGTACGCGAGCTTGGTGGACGAGCGGGGCGAGTATGTCGCGCTCCGGATGTCGGGGCGGCACGGGGGCGTTGCGAGATGCGACATGCAGGCCGAGCCGCTGGTGCGGCGGTACACGTGGGTGGCGGTGAGGCACGCGAGGCGGAGGGCATGCTATGCCAGCGGGTGGGCGTTTGCGGGCACCGGGGCGCCGAGGCGGATATTGATGCACAGGCTTCTGCTGGCTTCGGGGCTCGCGGGTCTAGCGGCGACGGGGACCGATGGCGGGCGGGGGGCGGGTTGAGGTTCTCGTTCAGAGCGAGACGAGCGTTCGCGGCCAGCACGTCAACAAGCTGCGCTGCGACGAGATAGAACTGTTTAAGCCCAAAGTGTATGAGGCGGCGCAGTACACGACGGAGACCACGCGGGGGTGGGTGTCCGCGATAGAGGTAATAAGCACCAAGCACAGGGCGTACGGGCTCATGAGTAAGCTGTTGACGCAGACGGGTTCGCGGGGCTTGCCTGTGTTCAAGTGGAACGTGTGGGACACTATGGAGGAATGTCAGCGGCCGTGTGAGGGCTGCCCAATTGCGTGCGTATGCGAGGGGGTGGGGCGTCGGTGCAGGGGGTACAAGCCGGTCGATGACGTGATTACCGAGTTTGACCGCACAAGCAGGCGTTCGTTTAACGCCGAGATGCTGTGCGACGAGGGGAAGAAGTCGGCGGGGTTTAGAATTGGTTGTTTCGTGAGGAGTTATCTATGAAAGGGCGGCAGTATCGGTCGGACTGGTCCGACCGATCCGACCCGTCCGACTTGTCTGACTTGTCCGACCTGTCCGACTTGTCCGACACCTTTCCAATGACCTCAACCTTCCAGAGTGGCGACAGTGGAATGTCAACCTCCAGGACTGCAATGATGTCGGCTATTATCTGAACACATGGATGCAAATGGCCGCTGCCGGTTAATGCCGACATTCTGCAAAGCGAGTCAACCCTTCTGCTTCGGCGCACCGTCGGACTGGCTCGGATGGGTCTTCCAGCTCGGCAGCTCTCCGGCAAGCAGCTTTCCGAGCGGCCTGAGCGTGTCAAACTGCATCAGTACGATTCTGATAACCGCCGTCATCGGCGCCGCCAGGAACATCCCGCCTATCCCCCAAAGCAGACCCCAGAAAGATAACGCCAGCAAAATTGTCACCGGGTGCAGATTCAATCCCTTGCCCATCAATTTCGGCTCAATAAAATTCCCGATGCTTATCTGGATTGCTCCGGGAACAGCCACCACGTAAATAATCAGCCACGGATTTTGAAACTGCGCTACCGCGATTGGAATCGGCAGCAAAGTGGCAATTATAGAGCCAATGGATGGTATGAAATTCAGCAGGAAAGACAGCATCCCGAACACGCCGGCCAGCTCCAGCCCCACCACCTTCAGTACACCCCAGACCAGAAGGCCGGTTACTATGGAGATAACGACTTTGGTGGCGATATACCGCCGTATGTTCGAATCAATATCGGCGTACACCCCGGACCGAACCGCATGCGGATTGCGTCCCGCCAGCAGAAAAACAACGAAGATTAAGATCAAAAAGGCCCTCGACAATACCCCCAGCACTCTCCCGACGGCATCCGTCACGAGGTTGGGGATTTTGTCTCGTAAATCATTGACAATCTTGTCCTGGTTCAGCTTCACACCCCAGCGGTCTACTTGCAGGAACACTTCTTTGGCCAGGTTGGCAAAGTCGTTGCTATACCGGCTGGCCGTCGATATGACCATCTGGACCGCCAACGTGATGAGCAGGCAGACAAGGGCTATTATGACTATGACCACGAGAAACGTGACCGCGGCCGCAAGTGGACGCGGGAATTTGAGCCGGATGACCTGAAAGTCCAGAATAGGCGAAACAAGCGAAACCGTGAAAACCGCCAGTACGAACGGAATCATTACCGCCCGAGTGTACAGAAGTGCCGCCGCCACCGCCGCCGCCGCCAGAACTACCAGCGAGCCGGTAATCAGCCATGTGCTTTCGTCACGTCTGTCCGACATCATTGTCTTGTCACCCTGTAGAACCGGACTGCCCCGTTGCGGACAAGTTAGACCGCCTGTGCTTCAAAGCGACTTTCAGTAATATGGTAAACGCCGATTCATGCTCAAACAACTATCTTTTTCCGCTGGAAAATAAAAGCTTACAGGTGCCATCCCTCGCGGTACTGACGCCCGAGGTATTCGTTCGCCTCGGGGACATTCGTAACCTTCATGTTTGCCCCATCCCAGTTCAGCTTCTTTCCCGTTCGTATCGCAACATTGCCCAACAGAACCATCTCCGTAAGCGGACCGGAGTAGTCAAAATTCGCCAGCGGCTTTGGCCCGCCCTTGCACGCATCGACCCATTCCTGATGATTTCCCGCACACCTCGGCAGCGTCGGCTCGGGACGCTTGAAACCCCTCATCCTCGATTCCGGTATCAGCCTGGGCCCGTCCCCGAGCGGCACCAGTATTGTACCTTTGTCGCCCACGTACAGTCCGCCATGGTCGGGCAGATTCCGTCTGTCTTCCAATTCTTCCGGTCGCCAGGGCAGCAGACCGCCGTCATACCACGTGACCGTCACGCCTGACGGCTCGCCAGAAGCGCCGAACCTGTACCGAATCAAAGACGCCGCCGGATATGTTTCGTCGTTAAACCACGTTGTCCTCGCTTCCACGGTCACCGGCCGGCTGCCAAGTTCGAGAGCCCAAAAAGCCAGGTCCATCACATGGCATCCCATGTTGCCGAACGCCCCCGTCCCGAAGTCCCACCAGCCTCGCCATTTGAACGGCACATAAGCCGGATGATAAGGCCTGTATGGCGCCGGGCCGAGCCACAAATCCCAATCCAGCGTCGAAGGGACAGCCGGCGTATCCTTGGGCCGCTCCACACCCTGCGCCCACAATGTTTTGGGCCTCACCGTCCACAGATGCACCTCATGAATTTTGCCGATGACGCCCGACCGAAGCACTTCAACGCCCAGCCGCAGCGCCTGACTCGCGTGATGGTGAATCCCCATCTGCGTGACAACTTTGGCATCCCTGGCCGCTTCCGTTAGCTTGCGGGCCTCACAAATCGAATGTGTCAGCGGCTTTTCGCAGTAAACGTGCTTGCCCATCCTGATGGCCATCATGGCCGCCACAGCGTGCGTGTGGTCCGGCGTGGTTATCACCACAGCCTCGATGTCCTTCTGCTTATCCAGCATCTCGCGAAAGTCACGATATTTCGGTACCGCCGGATAGAGTTTGAACATCTCTGCTGCCCGCTCATAATCGACGTCGCACAGCGCCACGATATTCTCGCCGCTTAGCTGCCGGATATTGCGCTCCCCCTGTCCCCCCGCGCCGATAAATGCGATGTTCAGCTTCTCGCTCGGCGGCGCATGGCCCGGCCCCCCCAGCACATGACCGGGAACAATCGTAAATGCTGCAACCGCCCCCGCTCCGGCGCGCATAAAATCACGCCGCGAAATTCTTCTTTCGTGCCCGTGCGTTTCTTTTCTTCGGTTTTCCATACTTCTGCCCTTCAACCTGCTGCCTTCTGAAATGACGGTGCCCATAACTTTAATAGCAACTTCTGCAATATAATACTGTTAAGGTATTCCCTTTGCAAATTGAAACTGAATCGCAGAGGCTTATCCTTGCGGGTTAACGTTGCAGTTATGGCATTGCTCAAGGACTCTACTATAAGTCAGCATCATCTTAATGTCCCGTTCCGATGCGGTCAGCCCCACAGCCAGACGCCGAAGTATCGCCATGTATTTCGCGAAGGCTTGCACTAAAACACGAATTCTGCTACTCTAAAGTTGATGTAAGCGTTCACGCGGTTTTGGCTAAACAGGCTGTGGTTTTTATTAACGATGGAGATGGAATACCATCCAAATGACAACGACATGCATTACGCAAATACTCAATAACACTACGCCCTTGCAGACGACAGGTGGCGCAGGC
>DATKVV010000042.1:0-29618 GCA_035529895.1 Sedimentisphaerales bacterium | reverse complement strand
CTGGGGGCTGGTCACGGAGGTCGATATATGCGTGGGCGGAATCCTGAACACGCTCGAAGAGCTTGGCCTGGCCGATAACACCATCGTGGCACGTCATCGTGGCCGACAACCCCATTAATGACGCGGCAAGCTGCTTTACGCTGACCGGCATAGGTAAAGCGGCCAGCCAGGCCGGCGCTCAGGTCGTATTGCCAAAAGACAATCTGTTCAAACATACCACGCTGACCGGTGCCAGACTCATCAAAAACTGGCCCATCTTTTTTGGGCCCTTTGGTAAAGCTGATAAACTCATAGGCATCGCTCCGGTCAAGCACCATAATCGAAGCGGTGCTTCGATGACAATGAAGAATTGGTATGGTCTGCTTGGCGGACGGCGCAACATCTTCCATCAGGATATCAACACCATCATCGCAGAGCTTTCGATGATGGTAACGCCGACACTGGTGATACTCGACGGCACCGAAGTTATGATGACCAACGGACCCACAGGCGGCTCAATCTCCGACCTGAAAAGAACCGACACCCTGATTGCAAGCTGCGACCAGGTAGCCGCTGATGCATACGGGTGCACTCTCCTCGGCTTGAAGGCTTCGGACCTGCCCTACCTTGCCAAAGCACAAAACGCCGACGCGGGAACAACCGACTATGAATCACTTAAACCGATATTCGCCGCAGTGGGCTGAAAGTTTAACTATGAGAATTGTTACAGCCAGAAGAATAAGTCAGGTTTTCTTTTTCGCTCTGTTTGCATGGTTCTGCATAGTCGGCACCGCAGGCGAGAAATTCTGGCAGCTGCGCGGCTGGCCCGTGAACTGGTTTCTGCAGCTTGACCCATTAGCTGCAATCGGCACCGTATTAACCCAACACTCACTCTACTACCCTCTCTTGTGGGCACTGGCCACTGTAGTTTTGACAATCATCCTCGGCCGGTTCTTCTGCGGTTGGGTCTGCCCCTTCGGCTCACTCCATCACTTCGTCGGCTTCCTGGGCAACAGAAAAAGGCCGACAGCGAAGAAAGTCGAGCTGAACAAATACCGAAAGGCGCAGCGCGTCAAATACTTTATCCTCGTGCTCTTTCTTGCCATGGCCGCCTTCCCGTCAATCTCCGCCACCCTGCAAACGGGTCTGCTCGACCCCATACCACTTGTTACCCGCTCTTTCAATTTGGTATTGTTGCCCCTCGTCGACCGGTCCGCCAACATCGCCTCGGTCACAGGCCGGTTTTACGAAGGCGCGTGGCTGATATTCGCGATATTTTTGACGGCCGTCTTACTGAACCTTGTCATACCCAGATTTTATTGCAGATTTATTTGTCCCCTCGGGGCCCTGTTCGGCGTTATCGGCAGGTTTGCCATCTGGCGAATCGGCAAAAATCAAAGTGAGTGCATCAACTGTAAACTCTGCGAGAAATCCTGTGAAGGCGGCTGCGAGCCGGCCGGCAATATAAAAATAAGCGAATGCGTGCTCTGCTTCAACTGCCGCCAGGACTGCAAACACGAACTAATCAGCTACCAAACCGTCCCCTCGTTAGCGGGCGAGATTACGGACCCGGATATTTCACGCAGGGGCTTTGCGCTTTCGGTCGCCACTGGCATATTGGCCGTCCCCGCAATCAGGCTCGGCAACAGATTGGGCAGCAATTGGTACCACAAAGTCATTCGCCCCCCCGGAGCGCTGCCCGAAGACCAATTCCTGAAGCGGTGTATCAAGTGCGGCCAGTGTATGCGAATATGCCCGACAAACGTGATTCAGCCCGGCGGCATCACCGGCGGATTGGAAAATCTCTGGACCCCCGTGCTGAACAATAGAATCGGCTCAAGCGGTTGCCAGTTGAATTGTGTCGCTTGCGGCCAAATCTGCCCCACGGCAGCCATCCGGCCAATTACACTTTCCGAGAAACTCGGACGCGACCAGTTCGCCGACGTCGGCCCAATCAAACTGGGCACCGCCTTCGTTGACCGCAACAGATGCCTCCCCTGGGCGATGAACAGGCCCTGCATCGTCTGCGAGGAGAACTGTCCCGTCAGCCCAAAAGCAATCTACACGCAGGAATTCTTCGAAACAGTCAGAGACGGCATATTAACCATAAGAAACGCCGGCTCTGAAAAAATAGAGACCGTCGAAAGCAGCCTTTCGCCCGGCAAATTCGCCACCGGCGACTATTATTGCCTCATTGGGGACGGTCAACGCCTGAAAGTTGCAGCAAACACCGAAAATTCGATAGAAATCCCCCCCGGCGAGAATTTCGAGCAAATCCCCGCTCCCGGTGGTAAAATCGAGCTTCAGGTTCGCCTGCAAAGGCCTTACGTGGACATCGAAAAGTGTATCGGCTGCGGAGTTTGCGAACACGAATGCCCTGTCAGCGGTAAAAAAGCTATAATGGTTTCCGCCGAAGGGGAAACCAGAAGCCCCGGCAGAGCGCTGTTGCTTAAACGTTAGTCGATTCTTGGAGTCTTGTGTGATGAAAAAAAACCAAGATGGTATCAACAGGAGAAATTTCTTCAAAACAATCGGAGCCGCGGGCCTGGGTTCTGTTCTTGCCTCCACCCGGGCAATAGCCAAATCAAACGAACCCAACGCTTCCGAACCGACGCAGCAGCCCGGTTTCCCCCAGGTGCCCAAACGCAAGCTGGGCAGGCTGACCCGCCCGGACGAATCAGGCAGGCAGGTGCCGGTTGAAGTCCCCTGCCTGTGCTTCGGCACTTTCCAGGTCGACACCGAGAACCAAATTCTCCTGAGAAAAACGCTCCAGTGGGGAATTAATTATTGGGACACCGCGTACAACTATTCCGGCGGAAACAGCGAGCTTGGCATAGGCAAATTCCTCGCCAGGAACCCGGAAATCCGAAAGGAGCTTTTCATCGCCAGCAAGGCATCAAATACGATGACAACAGCCGATATGGAAGACCGTCTGCGGACGTCCCTCAGGAGAATGAACACAGATTATATCGACTTATACTATCTGCACGAAATCGAGACCACCGAACGCCTGAACAACGACTTGCGGGACTGGGCCAGACACGCAAAGCAGCGCGGCCTGATTCGGTTCTTTGGCTTCACCACACACAGGAACATGACCGAATGTCTCAACGTCGGCGTCAAGTTCAGTTGGATTGACGCCATAATGTTGAAGTATAACTTTCGAGAGATGCAGGACGAACGCTTGAACGCCGCCATTGACGCCTGCCACAAGGCAGGCATCGGCCTGACCGCTATAAAGACAATGGGAAAAGGACAGGTCAAAAAAATTGAAACAGAGGCGGACAAAAAACTCACTCAGCACTTCTTCGACCGAGGTTTTACCGAGGGGCAGGCAAAGATAAAGGCCGTTCTCACGGACCAGAGAATCAGCTCCGCTTGTGTAGGGATGAAGAATATCGCTCTGTTAACTTCGAACGTCGCCGCCGCCCTCGACAAAACCGAGCTGACCGCAGAGGATATGAACGTCTTCAAAGAAGTTGCCCGGCAAACGTGCAGCGGTTATTGTGCCGGCTGCGCAAACATTTGCGATGCGGCCCTGCCCGATATGCCTTATGTAAGCGAAATTATGCGCTATTTGATGTACTATAACAGCTATGGCGAGAAACAGAGGGCCAGGCAGCTTTTTGGCGGAATACCTGCCGGCAAAAGAAGCAAACTGCTCAGCACCGACTACCGCCTCGCCGAAGCCCGCTGCCCGCAGCGTCTGCCCATAGCCGGACTAATGGCCGAAGCACTGACTATGTTGGCCTGATAAACCGTGTTGTCAAAAATTTAATCGCTTTTGGAGGACAGTCCGATGAAACAAAAAGAAAGAAGAATAGATAGAAGAGATTTTCTCAGGACGGTCAGCGCCGCAGGCCTGGGTTCTATCCTCGCCTCCGCCGAAGCTATTGCGGCCGGCCCAAATGAGCCTGATACCTCCGAGAAAACAGACCAGAAGCAGTATCCCCAGGTACCCAAACGGAGGCTGGGAAAGCTCACCTGGATAGCCGACTCCGGAAACAAGGTCCCGCTCGAAGTGCCCTGCCTCGCTCTCGGCATGATGTTCGACGCCGTTGAGCAGCAAATCGTTTTAAGAAAGGCTATTCAGTTCGGCGTCACCTATTGGGATACCGCATACTCCTATTCGGGCGGAAACAGTGAGCTTGGTATAGGCAAATTTCTCTCGAGGGACCCACACGTCAGAAAGGAATTATTCATCGTCAGCAAAGCGTCGCAGGCAACCACCGTAGAAGATGTCGAAAAACGGCTTCAGGAATCTATGAAAAGAATGCAGACTGATTACATCGATTTATACTACGGCGTCCACCAGCTCAAAAGCCCCGGCCAGTTGACCGATGATTTGAAAAAATGGGCCCAAAACGCAAAGAATCGAAAGTTGATTCGCTTTTTCGGCGTTAGCACACATGAGAACATGGCCCAATGCCTCACAGCCGCCGCCAGGCTCGACTGGATTGACGCCATCATGGTAAAGTACAACTTCCGAGAAATGCAGGACCCGCAAATGCACGACGCCATCGACGCCTGCTACAAAGCAGGTATCGGCCTGACCGCTATGAAGACCCAGGCCAGAGGCCAGGCTCTCGAAACCGAAGCGGACAAGAAACTCACCGACCACTTCATCGAGCGCGGCTTTACCGCCGGACAGGCAAAGTTAAAAGTCGTGCTTGACGACAAGAGAATCAGTTCCGTGGCCGTGGGCCGGGGAAATCTTAGCGAATTAAGCCTGAATGTCGCCGTAGCGCTCGACAAAACTAAGCTTGCATCCGACGATATGAAAGTCTTTAAGCAGGTGGCTCAGGAAACCTGCACGGGTTATTGTGCCGGCTGCGCAAATATCTGCGGCTCGGCCCTCCCGGAGATGCCTTATGTCGGTGATGTTATGCGCTGCCTGATGTACTATAACAGCTACGGCGAAACAGAAACCGCCAAAGAGCTGTTTGCCACAATACCTCATAAGGTTAGAAACAAGCTGCTCACCGCCGATTACAGCCTTGCCGAGGCCCGCTGCCCCCAGCGTATGCCCATAGCCAGACTCATGGCCGAAGCCGCTGAAAAACTGGCGTAACAGTACTGAAAAACGCATAATCCAGTCTTTTTTCACCTGGGCTCCCTCGGCCGGGTACGTCTGCCCGTGCGGGTCCGACTGCTATTGCCGCCATCGACATAATCACCCCCTATAGACCGCCAAAAACTTACGCCGTAGGCATACCATAAGACCTTGGCCAGAAAGCACTTACAGCCTGAGCAAACATATTTTTCTTGCCTTCGACCGCGGCCTTCTGTTATAATAACACCGTAAAAGAAGCAGGTTTTGAAGGGGCAAAAAAATGATGAAGAAATTTTATTACGAAATCTGGCTTCCGTTTACAGTCAACAAAAGAAGGCTTTTGCTGCTGGCAATCGCCAGCTATGTAGCTTTGTGCTAAAAAGCCTCCGGCTTTTCATCTCCGTCGGCCCCCCCCCTTGGGCGCTTTTTTCGCGCAGATTCAGACCCTGTTTTCCCCTTCCTCAAACTATTATCCTGTGGGGTCCGCAGTCGAATCGAAAAAGAAGCACAGCCGGTAAACCGCTCATTAAGCCGAATCTCGCGGTTTTTTCTTCTCTTCGAGATACTTATTTATGGCCGCAGCCGCGATTCTCCCCTGGCCCATCGCCAGAATCACCGTTGCGGCGCCGAGCACGATATCCCCGCCGGCGTAAACACCTTCGAGTGAGGTTTTACAGTCTTCATCGACGATGATATTGCCCCACTTGTTGAACTCCAGCCCGGGCGTGGTCTGGCGAATCAACGGATTTGCGATGTTGCCGATAGCAATAATTACCGCGTCAACTTCAATCTCGAACTCCGAGCCTTCGATGGGAATAGGCCGACGCCGGCCGGATTCGTCCGGCTCGCCGAGCCGGTACTTGAGGCATTCGATTCCGGTCACATAACTGTTCTGGTCGCCAAATATCCGCTTTGGGCTCTGCAATACGTGAAATTCGATGCCCTCCTCTTTGGCATGATGAACCTCTTCGACCCGGGCCGGCATCTCCTTTTCGCTTCTGCGGTAAACCAAATAAACTTTTTCGGACCCGAGCCTGACCGCCGTTCTGGCGGCGTCCATCGCCACATTGCCGCCCCCGACAACCGCCACCTTCCTCGAATGGGCAATCGGAGTGTCCGCGCCCTTGCCGAACTTGTATGCCTTCATAAGATTTGCCCGGGTGAGGTATTCATTGGCGCTATAAACCCCGACAAGAGACTCTCCTTCGATTCCCATGAAACTCGGCAGCCCTGCTCCAACACCGATATAAACCGCGTCGAACCCGTCCTCGCTCATCAACTGCTCAACCGTCCTTGTCCTGCCGACAACGAAGTTACACACGATTTTGACGCCCATCTTGGTAAGCACGTCGATTTCCTTTTGGACGATGGCCTTGGGAAGCCTGAATTCGGGAATTCCATAGACCATCACGCCGCCGGCCTTATGGAACGCCTCGAATATGGTAACATCGTGTCCGGCTCTCCTGGTATCGGCCGCGGCCACAATCCCCCCCGGTCCCGAGCCGATTATGGCAACTTTCATCCCCGTCGCAGGTGCAACCGCCGGAATACCTTCGTTGTCCTGAGCCGAATCAGCGACAAACCTTTCCAGCCTGCCGATTGACACGGCTTTGGTGGCATCCTTGAATTTTAAGCCCACCGTGCATGTCTGTTGACACTGGACTTCCTGAGGGCACACCCGACCGCAAACCGCCGGCAGCAGTGAGTTCTCCTTGATAATGCCAAGGGCCCCCTTGTAATCCCCTTCGGTGATGGCGGCTATAAAATCCTTTATCCTTATCCGCACAGGACAGCCCTTAACACAGGGGGCGCTTTTGCACTGCATACACCGCATAGCCTCCAGCCGGGCCTGCCTTTCGCTATAACCCGTCGCAACTTCGTTGACGTTCCCTCTTCTTTCGACCGGGTCCTGCTGCGGCATATCCTGAGGGGGAATTTTATATCTGTCGGCAGGCTTGAGGCCTCCCGCCTCTTGATTTCTCAAAAGCTCCTGCAAAAGTCTTTCGCTCTCTTGGTCCGTCACGCTTATACGTTCCTTAATTATACTGCCGGTCATCTCCATTGCTCTTGCGGTGTAAGGTGTGTTTAAACATCTAACCGTCCAGGCCTATTTTGCATTTGTGGTCTTTGTACCGCTCGTAAGCCTTCTGCTCCTGCTTCTTATAGGCGTTCAGTCTTTTTATCATCAAGTCGAAATTGACCTTGTGCCCGTCAAACTCCGGACCGTCAACGCACACAAACTTCGGTTTGCCGTCAAATTCAATCCGGCAGCCCCCGCACATCCCCGTGCCGTCAACCATAATTGTGTTCAGAGACACTTGCGTAGGGACATCAAACTGTTTCGTCACCTCGCAGCAGAACTTCATCATTATTGCCGGCCCGATGGCGAAAACCTGGTCCGGTTTCGCCTTGCGCCGACAAACTTCTTTCAGCGGCTCAGTCACCAGCGCTTTGCGGCCGTACGAACCGTCATCGGTAGCAATTATCAATTCGTCGCTTATCCGGGAAAACTCGTCCACGAGAATAAGCAGACTCTTCGTTCTGGCCCCGAGAATACTGACAACTTTATTACCGGCTCCTTTCAAAGCCTTTGCAATCGGCAGCAGCGGCGCGTTTCCGATTCCGCCGCCCACGCAGACAACCGTGCCGAAATTCTCAACGTGGGTGGGCCTTCCCAGCGGGCCGACCACGTTGGCCACTTCATCACCTGCACGCATATCAGCCAGTTCAGAGGTGGTCTTGCCTACACGCTGCCAGATAAGCCGTACAGTCCCCCTTTGCGGGTCGGCGTCCGCGATTGTCAGCGGAATTCGTTCGCCATACTCGTTGTTTATACTGACAATCACAAACTGCCCCGGTTTTCTTGCCTGAGCGATAAGCGGCGCCTCGATTTCAGCAGTGAAAACGTCCTCGCTAAGCCGCTCTTTGGTCACAATTCTATGCGGCACCTGTCTACTCCTTCTGCTGACAAACAAAGAAAACAGTCATTATGGCCAAATTAGCATTCCTGTCAAGTAACGCATCCAAAATGCCATTTTGGTGAAACGCCAAAATCCCTTGACGCCAGTCGCCTTATATGCCAATTTTAGCTCGGAGTTGACTGGCAAAACCGGCATTCGGCGCCGGATGAAAAATTCGAAGCCGATTCGCAAAATAGAAAGACTCTTATTATGAAAAATCCAAAGTATACTACGCTTCTTGCCTTGTTAAGTGCGCTTATTGCTCCTGCCGTAAGCATCTCCGCCTGCAATGCACCCTCAAAAACCGGCACAGTACCCGTCCTGCTCGAACTCAACATTCCAACCACGACGAACCAGTTCGCTTTATCGACACATTATCCCGTCGGTGAATTCTTCCTCCATTCCGCTGGACTTATTCGAACAGCCGTGTCCATCAATGTTCCTGACCCGCGTGACGCCCCGCTGCAAAAACCTCGCTCCCTGGGTGACAGTGGCTGTCGTCAACCTCACCGACCGGCCGAAACCTGTCACCCTTCCTCTCTCGGCAGAGGTCCTTAACTCGATGCAGGGCTCGAAATTCTTCATCTTCGATTTCTTCAGCCAAAAACCTCTCGGCATATTCGATGCAGGGGCAAGGATAAACCTCGGCGACCTCGCCGCCCACGACAGCCGTTTACTCCGGGTCGCACCCTGGACGGCTGACAAGCCCATTTTGGCCGGAACCGACCTGCATTTCTCCGGCGGCGTCGAGATAACAAGCTGGCATCCCGGCCAAAAAGACGTCTCCGGAAGCATCGAAACCAAATGGAATTACCCCGTTCGCGTGACTGCCGCCTTTGCCGCTGATAATGCCGAAGGCTGCGTCGTAAACACCGCCGTCCTCCAGCCGGGCCGTAAAGAGTTTCGTATCGCCGGCCCTTAAGTCGACTCTCGCCGGGTTGCGACAAACCGGCGATATACCTCAGTGCTCGCGGAAAACCATTTGCCGCTTTTCGAAACGTATTGTAAAACATCTGCGGTATTTGACGGCTCAACACTCAAGAAGCTAAACGGAGTAAAAAAATGAAGGGTAAATTACTCAGCCTTTTGGTCGCATCTGTTTTCATCATTCCCGCATGCACCTTCCTGTCCCCTGCTGCGCCCGAAACCGAGCGCGTCAAAGGTCCGCCGGACGTGCCCCTTCGGACCAACAATGCCTACGGCCACTGGCCCCGACACGAGGCCTGCAACGCCCGGATTAAACAGGGCAACGTCAATCTTATCTTCGTCGGCGATTCAATCACCCAGCGCTGGGACCGGCAGGGTACCCAAATCTGGCAGAAATTCTACAGCAGCCGTAACGCCGTCAATCTCGGCGTCGACGGCGACCGAACCCAGAACGTCCTCTGGCGGCTCGACCACGGTAACATCGACGGCATCGACCCCGAAGTGGCAATAGTAATGATCGGCACAAACAACTCCGATGATGGCGACACCGCCGAAGAAATCGCCAGCGGCATTACTGCCGTCTGTAAAAAGCTCCGCCAAAAGCTTCCGGATACCAAAATCATTCTCCACGCCATATTCCCTCGCGGCCCCAAACCCTCGGCGCAGCGCGAGCTAAATGCGAAAGCAAGCAGGCTCGCATCTAAAATCGCCGACGGCAAAACAATCTTCTATATGGATATCGGCGACAGGTTCCTCGAACCCGACGGCGCCATCTCCCCCGAGATTATGCCCGATTTTCTCCACCTCTCACCCAAAGGCTATCAAATCTGGGCCGAGGCCATCGAACCAAAGCTCAAGCAGCTCCTCGGTGAAGACAAGTAGCGCCCGTCGGCTGTTTCAATCCAGTCGGCTCAGGTGGGGCGTGTGCGGGGAAATGCGCGGCGGCAATAAACCCCAAAACTCCGAAACCAACTATTCTTAGCCGGGGTCTGTGCGTCATTCGCACCATCCTTTCACGACCGGTTTGTACTGACGAATCCCTGAAATCAAAATTTTTTCCAAACAATCCGTCATATAACCTCCCACCTATAGCCTGAAACCCGAGTGGCCCAGATACTCATTTTTGCTTGCAAAGGTTCATCCAGAAATGATATAGAATAATCGGATTCATTTTTATACGTGAATGAGTAGATTTGTATTCGCCAAATTCTGATACTTGTATTATTGTAATTCTATCTTCTTCTAACCATCCAATACAATCATTTGGACTAGCTATTAGATCATCTATCCATGAATTGACTTGATCATACCAATAATTAAAATCTTCCTTCTGCACGTAACCTAACATCGCTGCAATATCATGGTTTTTTCCATGTTCCTTATTCTTAAACCTGCCAATGCCACAGTTAACATAATCTCTCGAACTCGTTGGTGGAAGCCTCTTGGCTTCAATAAAAAAAAGTGGGTCTGAAAATACTATATATGGTGAGGCAAAAATTAGAATATCTGGCCCACTCTTTGCCTCAAATCTAAATAAATAACCACTTAACTCTCTCAATTTGTCATTAAAAAGATTGGCAATTTCCCGAGATATGTTGTCCTCGCTAAGAGTTGATATGTCAATATTTGCTTTTCCTGAAAGTTTTCTTGAGACATCAACGATATTTTCCCGAATAAAGGATAGAATACTTTTTCGATGATGACTTGCTTCTAACGAGTAAACTAAATCATTTTTAATATCTGGTTCGCTTTGCTCATAGTGCATAATCAATACCCGCTACTTACCAAGTCCCTAAATACTTCATTAGCGTCACGCAGTGCTATTGATTTGAGCCAGTATCGCAAGGTTTTAGGCTTTACCAAATAGACCATGTCTCTTTCACGATATCGCTTTATGACTCGTTTATACAAAATATTAGCATCCTGTTCATCTTCCATAAGGCAGCGTAGGTCTCCGTTTTCAATTTGCCTTTTCTCAGATTTCGACATTGTTTTAGGTTTGTTAGGATTCCCGTAACCAAAAGCAAAACAAATAAAGGATAGAGATTCAATAGGCTCCAAAGGATAAAACAGTTTTGTTCCTTCTTTATAAATCGAATTCAAAGAATCACAGAAAACTTTAGCAAAGGCTCTAAGAATTTGCTCGTTGGCATTTTCAATATTTACTTTTGCTTCTTCATTTTTTGCTAATTGCTCTGCATAATATTCAATAACGTCATTACATACGATTTCTTCTGCCTTGGACAATCTGAGCTTATTAAAATCATCTGGGTATGGCAACGCCATAATATCTCTTTTGTATATCGTACCAGTGGAACGGCTCACCCCTGCTCTTCCACTCATAGATAGTAAAAGCATCTTATAAAGTCTCTTATTTCTTATAATATTATTTCTCATTTCTAATAGGTCTTGAGCTTTCGGTGCATAAATCCCTACAATTTCACGTCTAAAAACCAATTCATAATCGCAGAAAGCTATCGGCAATGAAGGAGTTTCTCTTATTAGTACATGTGGTGCATCAAATATTAATTTGTTTTCTTTCCTCGTACGATCAAAAAAACATGCCGACTCCCTCAGAATATCATCTTTATCTATTTTGTCGTCGACAAACTTTTCTGTGGGGATCCAATCTTTGTTTGTTAACCAAGGGGCTGTTTTAGGCTTTTTTGTAGATTCTCCTTTAGGCTTATAGCCCTCGGCGAAAAACCATCCATCCTTTTTCTTTTTCTCCTTCAAGTATTTCTCCAAAGTCTTTACATTCTGCAGCCGTTTGAGTAGATGGTACAAATGACCACTTCCTAAAAGGTTGGCTTTCCATATTAGTTCGTCTGTTTTTGCCAGCTCTTTAGGGACATAGTACAGGTCATACTTATCTATCTCTAAATGCAATTTTTCTTTCGATGTCCTTGTTCGCCTGACCGCAACATGTAAAATGTCTTTGTCATCTGGTGGAATATTCTGCACGAATAAAACCACTACAGGATAATTCCTCCCTTCAAAAAGAACACCGCTAAGTGAACTAAAATCAAAAATTTGTGGTACATTGTACCTATTCAAAAATTGTCGCCGATGGCGCATTGTTTTATTGTATAAGAGAGGGCCGGAAGGAATTACAAGAGAAAGCAGCCCTTCTTTTTTCAAGAGTTTCATAGACTGCTGCAAGAAAAGAAGCGCAATGTTTTTATATGGTATTTCGTAATCTAATTCTAATTTATTTGTGATATTGTCCCAGTACTCCTCTTTCTTTTCAACAGGAGGATTAAAAGGTGGATTCCCTATAATCAGGTCAAATTTTTCCTTGGTCTCGACAAAATCAAAGAAGTCTTGGGCTACAATATTTTCGCTTAAATCTATAAGTTTCTCTTCTGTCAATTGATCCCATGCCTTTTTAGGTTCAAGCATATCACATAATCCAACCGTCAGGCTGAAAATTGCTAATTCGACCGCTTCCGGCTCAAGATCAACACCGAAAATTTGTTTACTTAGAATCGATTTTAGTTTTCTGATAGTTGGTCTTTTAATTTGACCCGTCCTTTCATATTCCTCTTTCTGCCACCACTGAACAATCCGTTTAAACGCAGCCACAAGAAAAATCCCCGACCCGCAGCTTACGTCAATAATGGAAATATCCTCCCTTGGCTTACCAATGGGCATACATTTGTCAACCATGAAATTGACCAGATGTGCCGGTGTATATGTAATGTCTTTTCTGTGAGGTATAAACTCCTCATAAATACGGCTGATCAATTCTATAGGCAGATAGTTGAAATCATAGAGTCTCCAAAATACGTATTGATATTTATCCTGCTTGGCATCTAAAAAATCCGCAAGCTTCGACTGATCAAGTTTGGCAACTTCATTCTCTTCGTCTTTATCTAATTTAAATATCTTTCCATTTATGTCTTTACCTAAATCTTTAAAGAACTGGATACACTTGTCTTTCCTGAGAATGTCACAAAAACTTCTGGCACCATCGTACTTATTGAAATAATCGGTGTCTAAAACACGATTGCCTTTACAGTCTTCCCTCTCCTCAAGGTATTTTATGAAAATGCTTAATACCAGAAGCTTGTTACAAATATGTTCGTTTTGACCTCTAACAAACTCATCCCTTATCTTTTTCAACATTTCAATTAACTTTTTATATGAACTGTTGTTTAGTCTAAATTCACTCTTGTTTTCGTTGGATTCCCAGAAGCTGCCGTTTTGAAATAGACTTGCGGAATATTTTTTATATTCCTTGTGAACCTCAGAAACAAGAAAAAGACCTTCCCTTTCAAACGAAAGTTTGTCTAATTCTTTTGCTTTGAGTGTTTTCTTGTTTACGGGCTTACGACAGTTGAAAATCCTTACTTCTGTCTTATCAAAAACATAATATAGCGGGACAATCCCACTACTCCACAGCTTTATATGAATATGCGATAGGTCTTTATCTAATATATTGTCTGAGTTATCATAAATAAAGAGTTGAGGAATTGATTCTTCCCCCATTCTACGAAAATACACAGCACTTGCGTTTAATTCTTTTGCCTGTTGCAGAATAAGGATTTCGTCAAAGGATACATTACCATCCTCCTTATAATCCCTATCGGTAAACAGTAATCCAGAGGCAGACGAATCCGTCTCAAAATCCAGCCAATTTAGTTTTTGCTCTAAGGTATTATATGGCATAGTCTTATATTAAATCGGACTGCGCGTCATTTTTTTTTTCCAAAACTCAGCATTACCCGCGAGAAGTTTACATAAACAGACATGATACTTCAACATTAAACCGACCGCTGCCCACCATCCTACGGCCCATCACCCCGCCCGTCAAGCCTAATGATAGTCTTGAGTCCTGTGTCTTGAGTCCTTAATCTTTGCCCTCTTGCCTTGTGAAAATTTTACTTGACATCTAACTTTGACTGTTGTATAATATATATCAAACTAATAAAGTGAATACTGAACCCCGGAACCTGAAACCTGAACACTAAACACGGAGGACCTTAAAATGCCTACCCAAGCCCAAATCCTCGCCAACCGCCGTAACGCCCAAAAATCAACCGGCCCCCGCACCCCCGAAGGCAGGGCCGCCATCTCACAGAACGCCGTCAAACACGGCTTGCTCACCCGCCAGGCCGTTATCAGCTCAGAAAGCCACGCCGAATTCGACCTATACCACGACCGCCTCCTCGACGAGTTGGACCCCGCCGGCCCAATGGAATCCATCTTAGCAGAACGCGTCGTCAGCCTTTCATGGCGCCTCAAACGCACCGCACGCATCCAGAACCAGGCCATCGACGCCCTCAACACGCCTGATACCTCCAGCCCATTAGCCCGGCTCGCCCAATCGCTGTTGCCAAAAAGCCACAACCATTCCCAGGCCAACCCCTCCGCCCCTGCCCCCGACCTGACCCTCGGCCGCATGGCAATAAGGGATTTCGCCAATGCAAGGGTCCTCGACCGCCTCCTGATGTATGAGCGCCGAATAGAGCACAGCCTCTACAAAACCTTATTCGAGCTTCAAAGACTGCACCTCATCAAAAAGCTGAATCCGCAAACTGAAATCCCCTTTGACCCTTAAACCCTTGAACCCTCAAACCTCAACCCCAACACGGAGCACGTCAAAATGCCTCTCCCGCCGACCCAATGCGATATACGCAATACCCATTACGCAATACGAAATACGGGCTTGCCCGCCGTTTACCCGCCGTCTTTCTGGCGGGCTTGCCCGCCGTGTCGCTTGCCCGCCGCGTCGTCTGGCGGGCTTGCCCGCCGTTTACCCGCCGTCCTCTTGGCGGGTTCGTCTGGCGGGCGACGTATATGCCCTCTACACTTGTCGAGAAGCCTCTACAAATTCGCCCTTTTATGCAAAACAAACCCAATTTCTGAAAAGCTGATATGAACCTAACGTGCTATTTGACAAAGGATTACAAAAAATGAAACCCCCTTCGACCCTGACCAAAACAAACCCAATCAAACCCAATTTATCGCGGCGTAGCCTGCTTGCCACGGCGAAGTCCCATACGAAGCCGGGCTGGCGAAGCCGGATCAAACCCAATTTATCGCGGCGTAGCCCTATTGCCACGGCGAAGTCCCATACGAAGCCGGGCTGGCGAAGCCGGATCAAACCCAATCTGTACTGAGCCTGCCCGAGGCCATATTGGGCTTGTCCCTTTATATGTACTTGCGCAGGAAATGTCCGCATTAAAAAGATTCGATGTCAACATTGTGGGGCAGCTTCTCCAGCGGGCAGCCTTCGCACCTGGCCTTCGGCCTGCAAAATTCTTTGCCCACCCTTACCAGCAATGCGTGGTATTCGTTGAACAGTTGCACATCCTGTGGCAAATTCGACTCAAACAAGTCTCGCAACTGCTCGTAGTCAGCCTCCGGCTCAATCAGCCCGTGACGAACAGCCACGCGGGCAGTGTACGCATCCACCACAAATATCTTGCGGTCCAAAGCGTAAAGCAGAATCGAATCAGCCGTCTCACGCCCCACACCTTTTATCGCCAAGAGCTCGCTTCGCAATTGCTCTGTATCCAAGTTTTCCAGTCTGGTCAGTTCTCCGCCGTAATCGGTAAAAAGCCAGTCGATGAAACTCTTGAGTCGCCTGGCCTTTACATTGAAGTACCCGGCCGGCCTGATAAGTCCGGCCAATTGCTTGATGTCTATAGTGTGCAGCGCCTCCGGGCTCAGAAGGTGGGCCGCCTCCAGATTCGCTATTGCTTTTTCAACATTGCCCCAGTTCGTATTCTGTGTAAGAATCGCCCCCACGATTATCTCGAACTGTGTCTTGCCCGGCCACCAGTGCTGAGGCCCGAACCGCTCGAAAAGCAGTTGATATATCTCGGTCAGTGTTTTATCAGTCATCGCCTGATTATTGCTCTTAAAAAACCGGCTGTCCGACTTGTAATCTCACATTGCTTGAAGTAAACTCTGCGGCAACTTGAATAATTGCAGCAGACAGAACCAGAATCATGAAGGATAAATACAAATACAACACCAGTCAACTGTTTAACTTCGCACAGAATTCCTATCTGGAGCGAACGTCCCGTCCGGTTTACGCAATGGCTTTTCTGCTGCCGTTTATTGTCTTCTACGAATTAGGGACGATTTTTATCAACACCAACGTGCTCAGGCAGTACTGGCAGGGCCGGGTAGTGGCGTTCTCATGGCTGCAAAAATTCCTCGAATACGTCGGATTCAGCAGCAAATTCGCATGGGTGGCGACCCCCTTTGCCGTCATCGTTATTTTGGCGGCCCTCCAGCTCGCCTCCCGAAAACGCTGGCGCTTCTGGTTCGGTGACATCTGGCCTATGGTTGTCGAGTGCGTTTTACTTGCGGTACCCTTAATCGTATTAGGTCTGTTTCTGAACAGCCCCGCCGCTCCGGAGGTCGGCGCGGACCAAATCGGTGGCAGTGCAATACGAATCCAGACGGGCACGGTCGCAATTTGCTCTTCGGCCGCAAACGATGCTTCACCACCAGCGCCTAACCCCGGCGCACAAACGATAAGACTTTTGGCCGATATTGTCACAGGTATAGGAGCGGGAATTTATGAGGAGCTCGTATTCCGGCTTGTCCTGATCTGTCTTTTGATGCTGTTGTTTCAGGACGCTCTGCGGCTTAGTCACAGCAATTCAATCATACTTTCGGTGCTTATCTCCGCAGCGCTGTTTAGTGCGTATCATCACGTGGATTTCTTCAGCGGGCAGTTATACCAGACAACCCGATTTGACTGGACGCAGTTCGGTTTTCGCACAATCGCGGGCGTCTATTTTGCCGTTCTTTTCGCAATTCGCGGCTTCGGCATTACTGCGGGCACTCATGCTTTCTACGATGTCATCGCGACCCTAATCAATGCGTTCTTTTTCACCGGCGGAAATTAGCCGCCGCAACCGCCTTTTTGAAAAATTTTTTCGAAAAACTTCGCCGCTGTTAATCTTTTGGTCTGCAAGGCTTGCGAAATAATCGTCCCATAAGCACCGGAATCGGCCTTATCAATGCTGATATTGCCCTTGAACGGGGAAGCCGGTTTTTGTATAATACATTTGAAGTAAGCTGGTTGCACTTTTTGTTGTGGGATTGTTGATATCGTGGAATGGCCGCAAATCAACGTAGCTGTCGAGGAATTGACCTTCAGTCTTTTTCAAAGGCCGGTGCATCCTGAGCTTTTCCAGATTTATGCCAGGCGCCAGTTAAAAACCGCGGAATACGAGGCTGATATCTGGGTTACGGGCTGTACGCATGTAGTCAGCGTTTACGCCTCGGGTTTTTGCCTGTCGGAGGTGGTCAGCTCGCCCGGCCAGTTGCTGCCCCAGCATGGGTTGATCGAGCGATTCCAGTTCCGTGGTCCGCGGTCTCACAAATGCACCTTAAGTCGGCAAATCAGTTATGTCACTGATTTTCAGGTCGAGAAGATGAGCCCCAATTTGTATCACCAGAGCCACATCGACCTTGAACGGTTTGCAAGAAATCGCGGCATATTCGTAAAGTTCCCCCGCCCGAAAACCGGCGACCTCCAGCCGTTCTGTTATGTTGATTTCGAGGCAAGGCGAAGCGAATTGCATGTTCACACCTTCGCGGCCTACCCCGAGCAGGTCACAATGATTAAGACCCAATCATTGTTCGATTTCTCGGCGAAACAACAATAGACGACCGAAGGCGTGCGAACAACTCGGAAGAATCTCATGCGGACTGTTGTTTCAACTTTTCCTTCAAAAAGTCCGCCTTCTCGCGGATTTCCTCGGCAATTTTGCTGTTTGGAAAATCACGCATAATCTGCTGGCCGATTTCAAGGGCTCTGGCCCAATTCTTTCCGGAGGCGGCGAGCGAAAACTGTACGCCAAGGTTGTGCAGCTTTGTTTTGAAGACGTCCCTTGCCGCTTCCTGCAAACCCAGTCCTTCGTTGGGTGTAAGGTACATATCCAGCTCCTTGAGGATTTCCAGACTGCGGTCGGTGGCCTGGCGCTGCACGGCATCGTCCCAGACTGTAAGCAGTATTCTCTTACGCTCCTCCTTTTTGCTGATGAGTTTTTGACGCAGCGCTTTTGCCTCCTCAGACCTTGGATAAGCCTTGATTAACCTTTCAATCTGCACGCTCGCCTCGGCCCACTGATAGCTCTCGAAAAGTTTCTCGATATGCGCCGCATCCTGCTTCATGCGCTCCAGGTCGGCCGTATCAAGGTGCTTGTTTAGCTCCTGCCGCAACTGCTCCGCAAGCTCAGCATACGCAGGGCAATGCGCAATTTCATCAATCATTCTATCGACGGCCTCAAAGTCCTGATGCTCAAACTTGTCCAGGACTGTTTCTCGCAGCAACCGGCTGTTCGCATCACGGAACGCAATGGCCTTGGCCGTTTCACCCAGCCGAACACCCTGGTCGATTTGTGATAAAACGAAACGGCTCCTTTCGAAAGCCTCGATTATCCGCTCGAGCTTAACGTTGGTTTCCTGGAGCGCTTCGAGAATTTGAATTGTCCTGGAAAGGATGAGTATTACCGCGACCAAAAAGACCAGGGCCGCCGCCAGCCATACAAGCTGCGGTATCCGGCCGTCTGCGGACCTGCCAAAAACGTTTGTAAAGAACACCAGAAAAGTGGTCGCCACAAACACGACTATCAGCGCAACGTAAATAACAAGGATATTCCATTTGGATTGCCACAATGGTCTGTCGTTTCCCCGGTTCATAATCGACCCTTCCCGAAGCCCGAAGGAAGCTTTTCGCTGCCAGCCTTCAAACATTATGATACCCTGAAAGGGTCGCTGTGTCAATAACCGGCAAGCCAAAACCCCGTCGTTGCGGCCTTCCCGGCTGGATGGAAGAACAGACAAGACCCCAGGTTTCGCGGTAAAATTCAAGATGACCAAACACCGCATCCCCCTGCGCAGCGCCGAAAGCTTCATAAACATCGCGTTCTCGAAAAGCCGGACGTGCCCTCAGGGCTTTCGCAATAACTCCAATGCGGCTTCAAGAACACGCTCACACCCGCGCAGACGCGCCCTGCCCGCTTTAACAGGGACGCCTGGCCCAATGCCTTCCATGAAGGCAGCCACACTGTTACACCGTTGCCCAGGTCTGTGGGCTTAGGATTGCCCGAACTGCCGTATGAAGTCTCGCCCCCCAACTTGCAGCCGGGGACCTGCTTCATCATTACATTAAGAGAAAGGCTTCGCAACTGCTCATGTTTGCAGGGCCCATAGGGACCACAATCTTGCCCCGGTATTTCGGGCCGGTTTTGTTGGGCTTAAGTACCCTCTCCTGGGCTTTGCCGAATCCGCCAGGGCTGTCCGGGGAACGATTTACGTGCTTGGCATACAGCACCGGCTCAACATTCTGGCTGCAACTTTCGCAAACTCCCTGGGCGTCTTTGCTCGCTCCATCAGGGGCCCATACCCCTGAAACATCTCATTACAGTCAACACCACGCAAGTCGCGGTAGGAGTATTTGTTGTCGTCAATGGCCTGACGCAGTCTTTTTTGCGGCCTGGAAATTCTCGGCCCCCGTCGGCCTCTTAGCCTGCTTTGGGGCCTTGTCCACATCGGTTGGGCGGACTTCCTTTCCAAATCCCCGCACAAATATTTCTCTGCCCGCATCGGTCTCGGCGGAAAAGCAGACCCATAGCTTGCCTTTGCTGTCATACGCAGCCGAACAAAAACGAGGATTACCCTCGGTCTGCACCGTCTTCGCAGTGGACCAGCGATTGTGCACCGGGTCAAACTCCGACCGTTTTAGCGTCCATTGCTCGGCGTCCGATGTCTGGCTCCAAAGCAAAGTCACTGTGCCTTCAGGGCTTACCGCAAAGCACGGCGTACAGACATTTGCCACCGACCCGCTCAACTGATGTGTTTCTGCATGCGTTTGCCTGCCCGTAACAGTCGCTTCTTTTACACAGAGTGCTTTCTGCCTCTTGCCAAGGCTGTCCCAGGCACACCAGATACGCCCGTCATTACCGGCGGCAATTGCCGGCGTCACATCAATTTGCTTGCCGCTGACCGCTATAGCTTTGCCCAACTTTAGTTCGCTGCCAACGCTGCGCACAAAGATTGTGGGCGTCTCGGCTTCTTTTGTGTATCCTTCCGGCCGATGATAGTCCCAGCTCCAGCACACAACTGCGCGGTCAGCCATAACAGCTATTGCCGGGTCTGAGTGGTCCTCATATTCCGGAACATCCGTGGGGCTAACCTGCACTTCTTTGGACCATTCGCCATCCTGCCACCGCCGGACATATACCTCTTTGTCGCGTGACCGTCGCCCCATCTTGCGCCACTTGTAATATGTCATCCAGACCCGGCCTTTGTCATCACAGGCCAGCCGCCCGTGCATCGCATCGTCGTCGGCCTGCGTAACCTGCACGACCTTCCCGAAGTCCGAGGCATCTGCAAATGACCTGACAAATATGTTGTAATTCTTCCCACCGGCATTACTCGTCCAGCTTACCCACACACGGCCCTGCTTGTCTACCGCCGCGGCCCCATCGTACTCGTCCGACGAGGTCGCAGCTATCGGCTTATCTTCAGACCATTTGCCGCCATCAAATACCCTGATAAACACGTCGCTGTTGCCATTACGATTGGTCGTGAAGACCACGTAAACCTTTCCGTCCGGCGCGCACGCCAAAGAAGGAAATCTGTCACGCCTCCGCGCCTTTTCTGTTTCTTCGCTGCGCTTTAGGGTTGCCGGCATATACGAAACACCCTCCATTTGAGCCGTTCGCACAACCGCCGGCGCCTCAATCATACCTTTCAGAAGCTTCTCAATTTGCGGCATCTCCCTGTCCACCAGGGCTCCGCCTTTCTGGTAGACAACGCCTCCTTGCTTGTCGACAAGCATCAAAAACGGCCAGCCATCCCGGTTAAATCTTCTTTCAAATTTACGATCCGGGTCCAGCAGGTGAACTATGGGCAAGCGATAATGCTTTTGAAATTCAAGTGACGCAAGCTCGTTATCGCCCGAAATCACCCGGATGACCTGTACCTTCCCCCCGTACTGTGCTGCTAACTCCCCGACACGGAGAGCCTCCTGCTGGCAGCCCCCTCACCAGCAGGCGCCGAACTCCAGAAATACCGGCACGCCTTTGTAATCCTGCGAGTGCACCCGGCGCCCGAATATGTCCGGCAGAGAAAATTCAAGTTCCTCGCTGCCGCGTGCTGCTTCGGCTGCATTGGTCGCTAATATCAGGCCAAACTCCAATACTAACAGAATCCGCTTCTTGAAACTTCCGCCGCCTTTCATAGCTTCTCCTTTCTACCTTATGCTATACCTTCATTGGCCCTTTGTATCTGACAATAATGATGGCATCTACAAATCGGAGTGTCAACCAAATATTCGAGCGGATCCCCGGAGGGAACAATCGGTCCGAGCCGCCCCCGCAATTGACCGTGGCAATTACGGCCACATCCTCATCTGCTTTTCGCCGCAAGAATGATTTGACAGCATCTGGAAAATAAGAACCCGACACCACGACGCCGCCTCCACGGCTTTGCCGGCACGGAACTGCCGCAACCAGCTTATCGGCGAGAACCTGTTTGGTTAATTCAACCGCCGCCTGCATCGAAATCGCTGCGGGTTACGTAAAGCGCAGCCACCTTATTGTCCGCAAAAAAGAAGCGAACTCTCTGGTGTGTGCGGGCATAGTAACAGTGTCCCTTTCTCCCATCGATATCCCTGTACAAGACACCGTCCTTGAATCCTACAGGCCCGCCCTCCACCGTCTCCGTCGGCCGGCCGACAACCTCAAGGACTTCCTCAATCGAGGAACCGACCCGAAGCTTGCCGCGCCAGAGATAGCCGGTGCCCGGCCCATGATGACGAAGCTCCTCTATCCGCTCGCGAACAACCAAGACGCCGAAGCCATTGGGATATCTCATGAGATACCGGTCGGGCAGATTGTCCTTCGTGAAGGTTTTCTTGCCCCACAAATAGGATTGAGGTTCGCCGAAAATCCGGATAATATCCTCCACCTTGCCATTGTCGATATCCAGTTGGGCGACTTTCGCGTTAAAGTCTTTTCGAAATTCGACATTGTCAGGAGTTGATTCGCCGACGGTCTTGTATTTCGCCAGCTCGGCCGTCACGGCGTCATTGTCTGAAAGATCACCTGCTTCAATAGCACCAATAAGTTTCACAGGGTCCAGTATCGGCCCAAGGGCCATGTTGCCGCCTTTGTTCTGCATCTGAATGGTACGACCCGTTTTCATCGCCAACGCCCAGAATCTTTCAGGGTAAATTTTAGGGTCCACCTGCGCCGCAAGGGCGTAAACGCCCGCAATATAAGGAATTGCCCAGCTCCATCCTCCGTGACGGTAGAATACGTACTCTTCAGCCCCTGTGGGGCTGGCTGTGGTTCGCGAATCCATCGGAACCAACAAACGGTCCTTACCCTGACTGAGGTGTTGACCCCAGGATGCCGGTGTATAAGAATTAAAATCATCCGGGTCGCCGAGCGGCGAACGGCCAAGCCCATGAAACTTCAACCCATGGATTTGCTCGGTCGATGAACATATCACGAGCATGCCCTCAGCCTTTGCTTTTTCCATCGCTTCGGTAATCTCTTTGTAACCTTCCTGGGAAGGGTCCCAGCCTATTGACATGGAAATTACCCGAATTTTCTTATCTTTTGGAAGCTGTTTATTTATTTCCAAAATTCTGTTTACGGCCTGAGCGCGATACTTGAAATTCAGCCGTGCCTGGCCTTTTGCTCCCTTTGTTCCAAAATCAAACGGCCACGTGGCAACATAATAGACATCCGCCTGCGGCGCAACTCCCAGCGTTTTACCCGCCGCAATAGAAACTACAGCCGTCCCATGCATATGGGCGTCGGCTCCGTGTCCACCTTCCGCTTCTTTCATTTCCAAGACATTGATTTCCTCGTACAACCGAAGGCGCTCTACATATTCCCGGTGGTCAACTAACAGCGGGTTATCAATAATCGCAATAGCCACGTCTCGCCCGGTAATGCCCTTATCGTGCAATTTGCGGACCCCCAGACCCGGGTTCTTTCCTATCTCCACAAGCCTCCTGGAGTCAAAGCCTTTGGACATACGGTCAGAACCGGGCCAAATCGTCCTCTCATCAAAAGTCGAATGAAGAAGGTTGTCCAGAAAACCCCTCAAGTCAAGCTTCGACAAATCATAACCACGCAAATCCACCTGGAAAGGGTTGGTCGAATCCCGATTGTACCCGGGTACAGACTTCAATTGTCCGCGCTGCCAGTTCGTCGGCTTTGGTCTTCGATCAATCTTGGGGAACGATTTGGCCAGGTCCGACTGCCTCACTGTCTTCGATAAGTTGCCGCCACCCGGCCCGTCGACCCAACCACTGCGGGTCACGTATAGTGCGACCACCTTGTAGTCAGCAAAGAACAGTCGTAAGCTCAGGTCTGAACGGCCATAGTAGCACCCCCCTTTGCGCCCATCGAAGTCCTTGTATAATACGCCATCCCTGAATTCAACCGGCCCGCCCTCCACCGTCTCTGTCGGCCGGCCGACAACCTCAAGGACTTCCCCAAGCGACGAACCAACCCGAAGTTTGCCGCGCCAAACATAGCCGGTACCGGGCCCCTCGTGACGCAGTTCAACAACTCTATTATCGGCCATAAGCACATTAAACCCATCCGGATAAACAAGCACATATCGTCGGGGCAAACTTTTGCGGTCGAGTATCCGGACTCCCCACATGTACTCCAAAGGTTCCCCGAAAAACCTTACGACATCCTTGAGATTTGCGGTGTCGATTTCAAACTTGTTAACTTTTTCCAGAAAACCACGCCGAAATTCTTCTGTGGTGACAGGTTCCGGCGGCCTGGATATTTTTACGACCAACAGAATCCCCGCAACAATTACGAAAACAGCGGCAACAGCAGACCCCACAACATATTTGAGCCTAACACCTTGCTGCAGATGACCCGCCCCCGGATCGAGAAGTTCGGCGTAATCAGAGGCGGGGCCCATCTCCGTTATGATACTGTCAAGACATTCCGGGGTCTGCTGGTCGGGTGCAAGCTCAGCAAACCGCTGGTCCAGGTGCGAGCGCACATTGTCAAGAACATCTCTGGCCCGTGGGTGCCTGATTGACGACAGGGCTTTTTCAACCTCATGGAGATATTTGCTTTTCAGACTCTCCCACGTTTTGTTTTCTGAGGTCATCTATCCGTTCCTTTCTTGATGCGCTGGACACTTTCAATTATCCGCTCCCAGTGCGCGTTCATATCGGCAAGAACTCTTTTACCTGATTCGGTGAGCTTAAAGTACCTTCTCGGCGGACCGTCCCGGGAAGTCTCGGAACAACTTGTCACCAGACCGTCCGTTTCCAGACGCGCCAGAATGGGGTAGATGTTCCCTTCACGAATTCCCAGACCCTCAATCTGTTTGAGTGTCTGGACCATCTCATAACCATGGCGCCGGCCGCCGCGCAAAAGATTCAGGATAACAACGTCCAGCAGGCCCTTACGAAGCTGGGTTTGCCAATTGTTCAGGTCCAACTATTGACCTCTCTTTCAGTAAACATAAACATTCGCTCTCCTCGCACGGCCCCAGGATTTGCCGGACCGGTTCCAGTATACTGTATAATAGCACACTGAAAAATCAAGCGCAAATTATTGAATTGCTTGGCGAACTTCAATGGTGCAGCACGCAAGCTCTGTCCTTTCAAAGTGTTATGCATACGCTTAAGTCCCATATTTTCTTCGCTGTTACGCGTTTTTTTCTGAACCAACCAGCCGACTACTGCCTATAATCAATGTAGTACGGACGGTAAGATTGTACAAAACAGCGGCATTTCTAAGGAGCGATTGATATGAAAGGGATTGAATGTATTTGTATCACGCTTGTTCTGATGGTCGTTGCGATTGATTGCTTTAGTGCCGAAGAGCCTGCCGCAAAAGAAAGTGCGGACAAGAAAATCATCGCAGAAGGCAATAACAGGTTTGCTTTGGAGCTGTACGCAAGGCTGCGCGAACAAGAAGGGAACCTGTTTTTCTCGCCTTACAGCATCTCAACCGCTCTGGCCATGGTGTACGCGGGGGCGAGCGGCGAAACCGAGGCACAGATGGCCGAGGTGCTGCACTTTCCGATACAGGCAGGCAAGAGTGAACTGTATCCAGGCAAAGGGGCAGCCAAATCGGCCTCGTGTAACAAGCAGCAATTTCATTCCGCGTTCGGAGCGATCATCAAGGATTTGAACGCCAGAGGGGAAAAAGGCGGCTATGAACTTGTCGTCGCCAATGCCTTGTGGGGGCAGACAGGTTACGGCTTCCTGCAGGAATTTCTGCAGCTAATCGAAGTCAATTACGGGGGCGCGCTTAACAAGGTTGATTTCATAAGGGCCGCGGAGGCTGCTCGAACAACCATCAACGCCTGGGTTGAAAAACAAACCAAAGACAAAATAAAAGAACTCATTCAGCCGGGCGTACTCAACCAAATGACCCGCCTGGTTCTGACAAACGCTATTTACTTCAAGGGCAACTGGGCGAGCCGGTTCAAGAAAGAAACCACAAAGGAGGCGCCTTTTACCCTACTGAACGGAAATAAGGTCAACGTCGCGATGATGAACCAAACCGCCGAGTTCAAGTACATGGAAGCCTCGGACTTCCAGGCCCTTGAACTGCCATACGTCGGCGACGAGCTGTCGATGATTATCCTGCTGCCAAAAGAATTTGACGGCCTGAATGAATTCGAGAAAGAACTTACTATTGATAGCTTGTCCAAATGGCTGGGCGAACTGCGAACACGCGAGGTCATCGTTTCCGTTCCGAAGTTCCAGATGAGCCGGCAATTCGGTCTGGCTGGCATACTCGAATCAATGGGCATGACAGACGCTTTTTCGCCGCGTGCGGATTTTTCCGGAATCAGCGGCAACAAAGACCTCTTCATCTCGGCCGTCATTCACAAGGCCTATGTCGACGTCAACGAGGAGGGCACCGAAGCGGCGGCAGCGACGGGAATAGTAATGAAGCTTACTGCAGTCGGGCCCAGCCGGACGCCCGTTTTCAGAGCAGACCACCCGTTTGTATTCCTGATTCGGGATAACCATTCAGGCAGCATTTTATTCATCGGCCGGACAGTGAATCCAAAATAATAAGACGCAAACCGCCCAACACCGCTGCAAATCGTGTAACCGGACAGAACCTTACTTGCGCAAAACCGTATGTAAAAGTGTGATGTTCATATTTCTAAACGTTAGTCAGGGGGTCTGATAATTAAAGCGCCATTTCTGCTGAAAAACCGCCATCACTATCAGAATGTCCTTATTGGACGACTCAGGGGCTCAAACGACATAACGCTTACATCCGGAAAACCAGAAACAGACGTTACCAACGTTAAAACAGGCCCGGCCGGCCGGCCACACTTTGGGGCAGACAGCAAAACCTTCCTGACATTGGTTTTCTCTTGCATTCGGGTATGAATTTTGCTAAAATACGGTTAAGATAAGAGGCTTCGGAGGCCTTCATAAAGGGTGATAAAAGAAGCATCTCAGCATGAAGGAACAAGGTAATGGATGAAACAAGTCTCGAGGACAAGCTTAACGAACTCGTTCAGGAATTCGGCTGCATAGCCGACCCGCAGCACAAGAAGTTGGCTATGCTGGCGAAACAGGCGCGGGATAGCCATAAACAGCTTCAAAAAAGCGTTGATAGATTGCAGGAATCGCTGGATTATCTGCGAATATGTATCAAGTATCAGCTTTTTGATCTTGAAGCGACTCGCCGGGAAAACCAGTACTTGAGAAGACTGCTGGAGGAAAGAGACAGCCAGGAATAAGACAGCCCTTGCTGGACTGTTTCTTTTGCACCGAAGAGAGCATTTCTACCGAGAAAGCTCTGTTTTTTATTTTGGTCGGCCTAACCAATCGCTTGTCAAACCGCCCGGCTGCAATTGCCATAGTCCACAGGCGTCGCCCCTCAATATCTATGGCGTGCACGTTGCGGCATCAATAATCTGCTGTATCGGTTCACATGTGGTAAAGCAGTCTCCACGGGCAAATCCAGGCGACATAAGGGTTGACATTCGGGTCCGTGGCTGTTATTTTGATGCAAATTTCCATAACATTTGCGAGATTTTTGTGTAAGGAGTTTAATATTGAGAGTTCTTTCTGGAATCCAGCCGTCCGGCCGGCTTCACATCGGCAACTATTTCGGGGCGATGCGCCAGCACCTCCAACTTCAGGCGGAAAATGAATGTTTTTATTTTATTGCCGATTTCCACGCCCTGACCTCCAATCCGTCGCCTGCCGACCTTGCCCGGCACAGCCTCGACGTCGTGATGGATTACATTGCGCTCGGCCTCGATACCGAAAAAACCGTTTTCTGGCGCCAGTCCGACGTTCCCGAGGTTGCCGAGCTTACCTGGCTTCTTTCCTGCATAACCCCTATGGGCCTGCTGCAGCGGTGCACGAGCTATAAAGAGAAAATCGCCCAGGGTCTGAGCCCGAACCATGGGCTGTTCGCGTATCCGGTTCTTCAGGCCGCGGACATCCTGATTTACAAATCCGACCTGGTACCTGTTGGGGCCGACCAGAAGCAGCACATCGAGGTTACCCGGGATATTGCAATTCGGTTCAACGGCATATACGGTGATATTCTCACTGTCCCGCGAGAACACATTATTGAATCTGTGGCCGTTGTGCCCGGCACGGACGGCCGCAAAATGAGCAAGAGTTACGGAAACACCATCGAGATATTCGAATCCGAAGACAGCATCAGAAAGAAAATTATGCGAATTGTCACTGACTCCACGCCCGTGGAGCAGCCCAAAGACCCGGACAAATGCAACGTGTTTGCGCTATTGAAACTGATTGCGTCCGCCGAGGAGCTGAGCGAGTGGGAAAACAGATACCGTAAGGGCGGCATGGGTTACAGCGAGGCCAAGAAACGACTTGGCGAATTAATGGTGGATTATTTCAAGCCGTACCGAAATAAAAGAATGGAACTCGAAAGTAACCTTGATTATGTCAAACAGGTACTTGCAAACGGGGCACAGCGGGCGAAAACCGTAGCCGCCAAGACTCTCGCTGAGGTCCGGGAGGCCGTAGGTTTAGGAGCTTAATTATGGCTGACAAACTTGTAACAATTGCACAGTTTGCCGATTCCATCGAAGCCGACCTGGCAAGGCAGTTACTCGCTGACTTTGGTATCAACGCGGTGGTTGCCGGCCAAAATGCCGCGAACATATATACCATACCCGCCATAGCAGCCACGGAGCTGCAGGTTCTCGAAAGCCAGGTTCAGCAAGCCCGGGAGATACTAAAGTCCAGTAAAGAACCAGAAGCAGAAGAAGAACTTGAACAGGAGGAGTAGTTGGCGGCCTATCGCGTAAATCTTGAGATATTTTCAGGGCCGTTGGACCTGCTTTTATATCTGGTCCGCAAGGAGGAGGTCGATATCTACGACATTCCCATCGCCAGGATAACCGACCAGTACATCCGCTACATCGAAATGCTCAAGAGCCTGGATATCGATTTGGCCGGCGACTTTCTGGTAATGGCCTCCACATTGATGGAGATAAAATCGGCGATGCTGCTGCCGAAGGTTGGTCCCGACCAGCTGCAGGCGGACGAGCTGATTGACCCGCGGGCGGAGCTTATACGTCAACTGCTCGAATACAAGAAGTTCAAGGATGCCGCCAATCTGCTGGACGCGGCAGCAGACAGGCAGAAAGAGCGTTTTGGCCGTCCCGACAGCATTATCGAACGGTTGAAGCCGGACGCCGAGCCGGAGATTGATATCGAACAGGTGAGCATCTGGGACCTTCTCGAAGCCTTCGACGCAATTATGAAGGCTACGACTCCCATCGGGGATATAAGTCACATCAAGGACGATACACCGATTGATTTATACCAGATAGAGATTCTGCACCGTCTTCAAACCGAGGGGCCGATGAGTTTTGAGCGACTCTTCGAGTCGAGAGCCGGCCGCGTCGTAATGGTCGGATTATTCCTTGCCCTGCTCGAATTGGTCCGGGACGGGCTGGTGTGGGCCGAGCAGCCCAAGCCTCTCGAATCTATATACTTACGCGCCTTGACTAACGAACCTGCCGAGGAAGCTGTACAAAAGGCTATTCTTGCCACCAGTGCCGAATCCCAACCTGCGACTCAAGTCCGACAGCCGGAGAAGCCGCCCATTCCAATTGCCGCACTGCCGCCAAAAAGCAAACCGGCGGTTTTGGTGGATGCTCAGCAGCAGGAACCGCCGCCCATTCCGGTCGTCGAGCTGTTGCCTGAACACAAACAGGCTGCTTCTGCCCAGGAGTATGAAGAAATACGGCCTGCCGAAGACAGTAAAGCAGCGGACAGTTGAGTTCTGCCCGTGGCGGCCGCTACGGGATGCCAGCTCGCCTTCGGTTCACCTTTTTCTTACGGCCATCGCGTGTCCTGAAGCCAGTTGTTCGCCAGGACAGCCAGATCCCGTATATCAACAATGCCGTCAGGAGGCTCAGGGGCAATGTCTGCCGACGGGCTGCCGGGCGAGTGGCGCCACTGATTCGCGAGGACAGCATAGTCCTTGAATTCGACAACGCAATCGCCGGTCAAATCAGCCTGAGGTCCTGGCAGAGTGCATCTGCGGGGATACAATTGAATGTCATCTACGTACACGCTTCCTCTGCCGCCGGGCTGAGGATTGTCCCTGTCCCCGAAGCCGATGTAAAGCCTGTTGACATCCCCCAGGTTTACGCCCGCGTCGCCGAAGTCCCGCAGGGCAATATCCCACTGTTGCCACTCG
>DATKVV010000041.1:0-157303 GCA_035529895.1 Sedimentisphaerales bacterium | reverse complement strand
TGCATGGCGACTATACGATTCAGGCAAACTTCGCCATCAACCAGCACGCATTGACGGTCTCCTCGACTGCCGGCGGCTCGGTCACAGCACCCGGCGAGGCAGGTCCGTACCCGTACAGCTACGGCGAAAGCGTGTCAATAGTCGCCCAGGCCGACCCGAACTATCACTTCGTCAACTGGACAGGTTCAGCCGTGACGGCAGGCAAGGTTGCCAGCCCCGGCTCAGCAAGCACTACGGTTACGATGCATGGCGACTATACGATTCAGGCAAACTTCGCCATCAACCAGCACGCATTGACGGTCTCCTCGACTGCCGGCGGCTCGGTCACAGCACCCGGCGAGGCAGGTCCGTACCCGTACGACTACGGCGAAAGCGCGTCGATAGTTGCCCAGGCCGACCCGAACTATCACTTCGTCAACTGGACAGGTTCGGCCGTGACGGCAGGCAAGGTTGCGGACCCAAATGCAGTAAATACCACGGTCACAATGCATGCGGACTATACGATTCAGGCAAACTTCGCCATCAACCAGCACACATTGACGGTCTCCTCGACTGCCGGCGGCTCGGTCACAGCACCCGGCGAGGCAGGTCCGTACCCGTACAGCTACGGCGAAAGCGCGTCGATAGTCGCGCAGGCCGACCCGAACTATCAATTTGTGAACTGGACAGGTTCGGCCGTGACGGCAGGCAAGGTTGCGGACCCAAATGCGGCAAGTACCACCGTTACGATGCATGGCGACTATACCATTCAGGCAAACTTCACCATCGACCGGCATACATTGACGGTCTCCTCGACTACCGGCGGCTCGGTTACTGAACCGGGAGAAACCGGCCCGTACCAGTACGACAACGGTACCACCGTGCCGATTGAAGCAACAGCCGACCCCGATTATCGCTTCGTGAACTGGACAGGAACGGCCGTAACGGCAGGTAAGGTTGCAGGCCCTAATACAGCAAGTACGACGGTCACAATGGATGCAGACTATACTATTCAGGCCAATTTCGCAGGGGAGGATAAGACTCCCCCCAGCATCACTAATCTCAACCCGGAACCCAACGACATACAGGTACCTTTGAATAACCTGATAACTCTGCACATTGTGGACAGCGGCGAAGGCATTGATGCCAATACCGTAGCGATCGTCGTCAATAGCAATACCGTATACACAGGCAATATGGCGGACTATAACAGCACCACCTACGGACATTGCCGTCGAGTGGGCACGATAGCCGATTATATGTTCATCTACCAAGCGAACGGCACGTTTGATTTCGACACGGCCATAAGCGTTACGGTGAATGCGACGGACCTTGCCGGCAATGCGATGGACGAATATTCCTATTCCTTTACTACGGAAATGCGTTCATTCGGCATAAACAAGAAAGTCTATTCAGGTTCAGGCAGTAATCCTGTGCAAGGAGGGCCGGCAACAGTGAGGGACAGCAGCGGCGATATATGGGCAACCTGGCACGAAGGACCGTCCGGCGCCCGAGATATATATGTGGCCGCACTTGGATTGGGCCAAGACAGTTTCGGCAGCAGCACTCGGCTGACAGAGGATGCTGCCGACCAGGGCAATCCCGCTATGGCGGCAGATGCTGGCGGCAAACTGTATGTCGTATGGCAGGATAACAGGCGAGGCAACTGGGATATCTATATGTCAACCTCGACCGACGGAATAAGCTGGTCTAATGAGATAAGGGTCACAGACTCGAACGATAACCAGACCAATCCTGTTGTAGCGGTCGACGGCTCCTTACCCGGGAATGTGTATGTTATCTGGCAGGATGACCGGGGAGGCAATCAGGATATTTACGCGGCCGCCTCAAGCAATAATTTTGTAACAGCCACGGTTTGGCAAATTACGACTGACAGCTCCGACCAGCTTGAGCCGGCTGTTGCCGTAGATTCTGAGAATACGGTCTACGTCGTTTGGACAGATACCAGAAACGGTTCGAATGATATTTACGGAGCGGCTTCAAACGACGGCCCCTGGGCCAACGTGGTGGTCGTAGGCAATGCATACAACCAGTCGAGTCCTGCCATTGCCGCCGAAGCAGCCGGGTCTATTCTGCATTTGTTATGGGTGGATGATACATCAGGGGACAGGGACATTTTCTATGCTCAAACCAGCGGTGGACTGGCCGGTAGTCCGTTAGTCGGAAATAGTATCGTCGATGAGAGCACGGGTGCCGACCAATCGGAGCCGGTAATTGCTGTCACCGGGAGCACCGGCGACAACTTGAGGGTTTTTGCATGCTGGCAGGACGGACGCTATGCAGATACAGACCTGTATTTTGTTGATATGCATTCCAGCCTCGGGACAAACGTGTTTGCCGGCGACAACGGTACAAATGCAGATCAAAGTGCACCTGCAATGGGCATAGACGCTTACGGACATCCGTATCTGGTATGGGCCGACAACAGAAATGCGAACCCGGCGATTTACTATGCGGGAAGTACCTTCGCAGAATCTTCCTACATGGCCTTGAAAGATGTCTCCATTTCGTCGGGGGCAACAGTCGGGGCCGACCCGGCAAGCATAAGCAGCGTGGATGACGTTTCCGTCATAGTGCCGGCGGAGGCATATTTGTCTAATATAAGGATTACAATCTCAAGGGTAAAGAACCCGCAAAAACTCTCGGTAGAGTGCCTGAGCTGCGTATATGAGTTCGGCCCGAGCGGAGTAGAATTCACGGTGCCGGTCACTATAACTATCCCGTACGTGCCGAGCCCCGGTAAGGTCGTCTCGGCTTACTGGTGTAATCCCCTTACCGGCGGGATCAGCCAAACGGGCATAACAGATGTTCAGACCATCGTCATATCTCCCACTTTACATGCCCTGCGTTTCAAGACCATACACTTTACCCAGTTCTTCGTCGGAGGGAGCGGGTCCGTTCCCGGCGGCAGCAGCGGCGGTGGTGGCGGCGGTGGCGGCGGCTGCTCGGTGTCTCGCAGTAACGACGGCACCATACTCGAATTCCTGTTGCCGTATGTTGGGTTGATTTTGGCAATGATAATACTGAAGTTGCGAACCACCCCGAATCGTAAATCCGGTAACATTACAAGAGCCAAATGTTAGAGATGAGCTATCCATACGGTCAAGTAAGTCTTGCCGACCAGACGCCGGCCGCCGAGTCGGTCCCGCTGTTTGGCGAAAGGTCAAGGCGACTTGATATATCTCTATTATTAGAGACCGCCCTTGTAACATTTGCTGCAATTCTCGCCATCAAGTTTCTTGGTCAGATCACCCTCTTCGGAGCCGGCTGGTTTATGGCTCCCGCTATCCTGCTGGCAGCCGCCCTGGTCCCCCCGGCAACCAGACGCGGCGAACTGCCGGCGTTTGGCCTTGGCACTAAACAAATGAAACTCTCGCTTTTGCTGGTCTGCAAAATCGCCGCCGTGGTATTCCCCCTGACGTTTTGTGTGATTTGGCTGCTCAAGTTTTGTGGATTGGAATTGCCTCTGCGGCCCGTCTTGCCGCATGATAAGTCGTGGCTTTGCTGGTTGCTCTATCAGTTTATGTACGTTGCCGTAGCCGAAGAAGTATTTTTCAGAGGGTATGTACAAAGTAATATCCAAAAGCTCACAAAAGCGTTCGGGTCGGAACGACCTGGGTGGGGACAGTGGACAAGTATAGTGTTATCGGCTGCTTGTTTCGCCATCGCGCACATGACAGTGCACGCCCAGGCAATATCAATCCTGACCTTTCTGCCGGGCTTGGTCCTTGGCTGGTTGTTCACACGTACCGGGTCGCTGTTGGCGCCAATCCTTTTTCACGGTCTGGCCAATGCCTGTTACTGCGCAGCGGATGGGATACTTTGGTTGACATACCCTTATCTGCCTATGCCGTAAGGGTGTTGAATGTCCCTGAATCCACTCGCGAAAATATTGCACGATATTTAATGACTTAACTGTTGTGAGGGCGGACGTGAAACCTATAATTAAGCACTGAAGCGAATAATGACGATAAATGTTTATTAAGTGGAGGGGGTCTATTTAGATGAAAAAGGGCGATAAAATCTACATTCCCAGGCTTTTGTTTATAACCAAGTCGGCGCTTGTTTTAGTGCTGGCTTATGTACTTGTCAGGACGTTTATGTTGCCGCGACATGCCGGAAGAATTCTTGTCCCGACCTCTACACTTGGCACGGAAAACGTAACTGCTGTGGAAGCAACAGGTTCCCAAGGTGCCCGCGTTCAAGAATATTCAGCTATCATCAGTCAAAACATATTCGGTGACGCAAACGGGGCGTTGCGAGGAAACGTGCCCATCGGAGGCAGCGCTGCCGGCAGCGTGGCGCAGTCCACTGAGAAGGAGCTCGGCCTCGCATTGGTCGGCACAGTGGCCGGCAGTTCGGCGCTTGCCCGGGCAATCGTAAAAGACCTTCAAACCAATAAGCTCGGCCTGTACAAGATTGGCGATACTGTATCGGATTCTCATATAGAAGGCATCGAGGAAAACGCCGTAGTGTTAATTCATCGGGGCCAAAGAAAAATACTCAATCTTGGCGCCCGACCATCACCGCAACTTGCAGCCGATAACGCTCAGATACCTTCATCGAGAAATGGTACGCCGGCCCCTAAGGCGGCCGAAACCGGCTCGCCGGTCATGACTCGCCCGCCTGTCGAATCCGGACGGCAGGATATAGAAGCAATATTGAAAGAGGCGGCCATTCAGCCTTACGCCGCCGGCGGGCAGATAGAAGGACTTAGAATAACAGGCTTGGAAAACGTCCAGTGGGCAAAAGACTTTCCATTGAAGAATGGCGACGTCGTGCGCACAGTTAACGGGCAGCGACTTACCAGCAAGCAAAAAGCTTACCAGGTCTTCAAGAAAGTAAGGTCTCAGCCTGCTGTGAATATCGAGCTGTTGCGCGATGACAAAATCACGACGTTATCATTTGCCTCGAAATAGATGAAAGACGATTGGAAAACCCTCAGTCGGTAAAAGAGACGGATGAAGGCAGGAAACGCAAATAGAAACAGGCCAATCTCACGAGCGTTGCACGAAGGTTTTTTCCGCACCTTATGCGTACTGTGCTTGGGGTTTGCGGGGTGTCAGGCGAAATCGGAAATCACTGCTGTCACCAAGGCCCAGACAGATAATAAGCAGTCAACCTTGCTCTCTCAGACCGATACTTTTGCTGCCAGGCAGATTGAGAAGGCAAAGGGGTCACCCATAAAGGACGAGCCAGAGATTTTAACGCCCTTCACAAAACCTGCCCAAACCGCAAATAATGCCAAAATCTCAGGAAGCGAGCCGAAGGATGCCGCAGCCCCAAAGAGAACCGTTACAACATTCGAAAGGACACAAGTCAGTCCCTCCGTGGAAGTCTTAACAGAAAGTCAAAACACTGACAACAGCACGGTTCGCATGGCTTCAGAACCGGATGTAAATCTGCCCGTGCTTAGTCAACCGGGCATGGCCGACGAGCTCATATCCATAAACTTCGACCAGGTTGATATTCGAATGATGCTGAAGACCATCGGCGATATAACCGGCGTCAACTTTATCGTGGACGACAGCGTCCGCGGCACGGTTACGGTAATGTCACCTACAAAGGTACGTCTGGGCGAAATATACAAAGTTTTGGAATCCATCCTCGAAGTCAAGGGGTATGCTGCCGTCCCCGCGGGCAACCTCGTAAAAATAGTCCCGAAGGCAGAGGCCGCAAAACGCAATTTGCAGGTTCACATCGGAAGTAACCCTTCGGCAATCCCAAAAACCGATTCTGTCGTAACCCAGATCATCCCGTTGAGATACGCCGACGCGACAGAGGTCAGCAGTATTATTGGCCCTCGCCTGGCTGCTGGCTCACACATGGCCACTTACCCGAGAACGAATTCGATTCTAATTACGGATACCTCTTCGAACATACACCATATTGCCAAAATCATCCAGCAGCTTGACGTGCCGGGCTCGAAGGAGCAGGTTGTCATAATCGGACTAAACTATGCTTCTGCGCAGGTGCTCAGCGAACAAATCAGTCGTATAATGGAAACAGGCAAAGGCGCTCCCTCGCAGCTCGGGCGCACCCGAAAAGCATCGGAGGCCGAGACCGGGATGAAAATCCTGCCCGACGTCAGAACAAACTCCCTGATTGTGGTTGCAAATGCTCAGGACACGGAGACCATCAAGAGGCTGGCAAACCGGCTTGACATCCAGCGGCCCCGCGGGACAAACAACGTTCACGTGGTGTACCTCAAGAACGCACCGGCAAAGGAAACGGCCCAGTCCCTTGCCGCAGCGCTGGCCGACTTAAGAACCGCCGGCGCACTCGAGGCGGGCCAGTACGTTCAGGTTACACCCGACGAAGGCACCAACGCCCTGATTATCACAGCCTCGGCCCAGGACTTTGAGGTAATTACCGAAATCATAGAGAAGCTGGATATAGTCAGGGAGCAGGTTTTAGTCGAGATGTTGATTGTAGAGGTCAGTGAAGACAGCCTGAAGGAAATCGGCATTGATTGGGCCACACTCGATGCTGCGGTGGCGGACAGTGTCCGAGCTTTCGCAGAAACAAGTTTTGGTCCGCGAGTGAATTTTCTCAGCGGAACCGCCGAGGGGCTCAGTGTCGGCGCATGGAAAATGACCGGTTCCGGCGTGGCCATCGGACCGATTCTGCACGCCCTCGAAAAGATATCCGGAGTCAATATTCTTTCGACGCCTCACATTCTGACCTCCAACCACCAGAAGGCACGGATAATAGTCGGTGAAAACCGGCCTTTCGTCATGCAGTCGAGAATTACCGAGACGGATCCAAGCACTCCGACAGTGATAAAAACCTTCGAATACAAAGATGTCGGCATCACGCTGGAGATAATCCCGCACATCAGCCAGGGCGGAACCGTCAGACTTGAAATCGACAGCGAGTTCACAAAAGTCGTTGAGACAGTTACAACGCCCTCCGCCGACACGCCCACCACAGCCAAACGACAGGCCCAGACTGTCGTTTCTATGAGCAGCGGTTCGACTGTTGTGATAGGAGGCCTTATTCGAGATGACAAAGTCAGCGTCGAGAAAAAGGTTCCCCTCGTAGGCGATATCCCTCTGGTGGGCGAACTGTTTAAATTCAAGAGAGACCAGGTGCAAAAAACGAATCTGCTTATATTCATAACCCCGCATATTCTCATAAGCCAGGAGGATTTGGAGCAGATAACCAGGCAGAAGAAAGAGGAAATGAACCAATCGCTGGACGGTATTGAGAAAAAGCAATAGTCAGCCGGAAGAACCGGGCGGCTCATTATCGGATGCGAGGAGGTCAGCCGATGGGCGTAGGATCAGACGTACCGATTACAAACGGATTTTTGGAAACCATATTGCCGGACCAGTTGAATCCCGAGCTGGTAAGGAAGCTGCCGCTCGAATTTCTGAAAAAGCAGTGTGCCATTCCCATCACGCTGGGAAATGGCGGCGTCGCGATTGCCCTTGCAGACCCGCTCAACCTCGGGGCCTACGACGCAATTTCGAGCGTTTTGGGCCGGCCTTGTGACCGGGTAGTCTGTCCCGCATCTGAAATAGAGCAGGCTATAAGTCGCTGTTACTATCAAGGCGGCGGTACAGAAAGTAATGAGCAAGACCCTGACGTTCAGGAACTGCCGGGCGAGCGCGATGACGTTTATGGAGCGTCCGTCCAAACCAGGGCCGAAGACCTGCTTAATATTGCCAACCAGGCGCCGGTCATCAAATTGGCCAACAAAATCTTCTTCCAGGCCGTACAGAGCCGAGCAAGCGACATTCACATAGAACCATACGAAAATGAAGCGAGAATCCGCTTGCGGGTTGACGGAGTGCTGCATGACGTCTTTACGCTGCCGAAACAGCAGATTGCCGCACTTGTCTCACGCCTGAAGATTATGGCAAACCTTAATATTGCCGAGCGAAGGCTGCCGCAGGATGGTCAAAGTCGAATCAAAATAGGCCGGAACCTGGTAGACATCCGAGTCTCGGTCATCCCAACATTGGGCGGAGAACGGGTAATGCTCAGACTGCTGGATAAGGGGAGTGGAAAACCGGGTTTGAACGAGATAGGGTTCGGCCCTGATGTACTTGATCGCTTCAGGAGTCTGATTAGAATTCCGCACGGCATTATCCTGCTTACGGGCCCTACGGGCAGCGGCAAGACAACCACGCTTTACGCCGCCATCAACGAACTTAACTGTGAACAGAGAAACATCCTTACTGTGGAAGACCCAATTGAGTATCAACTGTTCGGTGTCGGACAAATGCAGGTAAGGCCCAAGATAAATCTTACCTTTGCAAATTGTCTCCGTCATATTCTCAGGCAGGACCCGGATGTGATTATGATAGGAGAAATTCGGGATGTTGAAACCGCTCAAATCTCAGTCCAGGCCTCCCTCACGGGCCATTTGGTTCTGAGCACCCTGCACACGAACGACTCAGCATCGGCCGTGACAAGGCTGACTGATATGGGGATAGAGCCTTACTTGATTTCATCCTCGGTTATCGCCGTTATGGCACAGCGACTGCTGCGTGTTATCTGCCCCAACTGCAAGACACCCTGCAAACCCGAAGCGGAAATCGCCTCTATGTGGAGCGGAAACGAGAAAGTATCAATACAAGATACGCAGCTTTATAAAGGAACCGGCTGCGAGAAATGCCTCGAAACAGGATACCTCGGAAGGACAGGCATCTTTGAGCTGTTGGTCGTCGACGACGAAATCAAGGAGTTAATAATAAAACGAAGCAGTGCGCATATTATCAAAGAAGTCGCCATTGAGAAAGGCATGAGCACCTTGCGGGATGACGGTCTCCGCAAGGCGCTGGCCGCCGAAACCACGCTTGAAGAAGTCTGCAGGGTAACACAGGACAGTGTGCAAAGCAATATGAGGATGAGCGAACATGGCGGTGGTCGAAAAAAACCTGGTCTGTAGCAAACCAGCCCCGAAGAGCCGGGTGCTTGCGCCTTATGATTTCAGGAGTGCAGAGGAAAAGCTGTACGTGAGGGACATTCCCAGGAGGGTAAGCACAAAGGATGTTTGCAGATTGGCACGTCAGTTGGCAACCTTGCTGCATGCCGGCATGCCCCTTGTGCCTGCTCTATCGGCATTGGTTGAACAGCTGCGGGATGTTCCCGAACGCAAAAAGATGCCTCTCAGGTCAGCCGACGGTCGTATGGCCGAAATCATAAGGCAGGTTGCTCACAGTGTTAACGCCGGAAGCACGCTTTCTTGTGCGCTCGCAAAACATCCGGGCGTTTTTTCCAATTTGTTTGTCCACATGGTAGCCGCGGGCGAGGCAAGCGGCACCCTCGAAGAGGTTCTCTTGCGCCTCGCCGAAATGCTCCAGAAACGTGTGAATCTGACCGGCAAGGTAAAATCCGCTATCGCCTACCCCCTCATGATGGCTGTAGTCGCAGCCGGCGTGGTGTTGTTTCTTTTGTCTTTTGTGGTTCCCGCCATAACACAGATTTTCCTTGAAATGAATCGCGCCCTCCCGTGGCCCACGAGACTGCTTATGTCAATAAGTTATGTCACAAAAACTTACTTTGTGCTGATTGCCGCCGTAGTCTGTGTGGCATTCTTCGGAATCCGGGCCGCCTATAAAACCGAAAAGGGCAGATTGTTCGCGGACCGCCTCAAACTAAGGCTGCCTCTTTTCGGCGGACTCTTCCAAAAACTGGAAATAGCGCGTTTGACCAGGACCCTCGGAATACTCCTGACCAGCGGAATCCCTATACTCGATGCGCTGCAAATTGCAGAAGGAGTAATCCAAAATCGTTTTATTGCCGGCGCGCTGGAGGCTGTAAGGGATTTGGTCGGCAAAGGAGACAATATCGCAAACGCAATTAGAAAAAGCGGACTGTTCCCCCCCATTGTTTTTCACATCATATCGACCGGTCAGGCAGGCGGGAACCTCGAAGCCGGACTTATAGATATCGCCGACATGTACGATACCGAAGTTGAGATGACAGCCAAAATGCTGACGTCGCTTCTCGAACCTGCTATACTTCTTCTTATGGGAATCATTGTCGGTTTCATCGTGCTGGCTATTTTGCTGCCGATATTCGAAATAAATCAAGCCCTGTAATGGAGCGCCGATAAGATGGCTGAACTAAAAAAGCGACAATTACTCACGCCCGGCTTCACCTTAATCGAACTTATGATCGTTGTCGTCATTTTGGGCCTCCTGGCCACCATTATTATGCCGAGAATATTGAACAGACCCGAACAGGCCCGCCGAATGAAGGCCAAAGTTGAAATACGCAATATCGAATCCGCGCTGGCCCTGTTCAAAACCGACACGGGACGCTTTCCCACCACTTCGGAAGGGCTGCAAGCTCTTGTTTCAAATCCCGGCATAAAAGGTTATAACAGCGACGGCTACCTCGACAAGGTTCCCTCGGACCCCTGGGGCAACAAATATATCTACATTTGTCCCGCCGTCCACGGTCGAGACTACGACCTCGAATCTTACGGCAAAGACGGCGAGGACGGCGGCACGGCAGACAACGCCGACATCGAAAGCTGGAATCTTGATGAGTAAGCACATTATGAGTAAAGCCGGTCACAAAAGAACAGACCCCAAACCAACAGGAGCTTTCACTTTCGTAGAGGCTCTTGTTGCTCTCGTGATTGTCTCAATCTCTCTGTTGGCCTTGCTCAGGCTGCACCTTATCAGCATTAATATGGCCGAGACGGCCCGGACAACTTCTCAGGCCATTCTGTTGGCAAATGAGAAAATTGCCGAAACGCTGGCGCTCGGCTATCCGCAGGCAGGAACTTATTCGGGAACCGTGGACAAGAATTTCCTGTGCCTGCACTGGAAAACCGAAGTTACGGACCTGCAACTACCCCAGCCGGACGAACCTGATATTACCGGGCTACGAAAAATATCCGTCGACGTCAACTGGCAACAGGGCGCTGCCCGTAAATATGTGCAGATGTCAACTTACGTTGCGGACAGGAGACTGAAATGAGAGGCGGCTCCCGCAGAGACGGTTTCACATTGGTGGAGGTTCTTTTGGCCGCAACAATAATCGCCACTATTTTGTCCATGGCGTACGGCAGTTACTTCGCGGCGACAAGGTCGGCTCAAGTATACAGGACAAGAACTGCACTATCACAAGAGGCGCAAAAACTGCTCGAACAAATGGCCCGGCAGATACGCTGCTCGTACGCTGAGGAGTCGCCAAGCCCGGTAAACGAAGTTCGCGGTTCCGTCGGCACAGCGAACCGATGGCCGGACCCCTCCACTGCAATTTCCCACAGAACAAACGTCGTGCCTGAAAAAAAGTTCAACTGCTTCAATGGTAATTGTGATGACCCGACCGGCGAAATCCTGCACATGGTTACTACAAAGTCGATCTTTCCCCGGTCCAGCTTGGCAGAGGGACTGTTTGAGGTAACTTATCGATTTGATAGAAGCAAAGGCCGGCTCTCAGTATACCAGAGAAGATTTACGGGTGTACCTGAAAGCCTGGCACGGCAAAGAAACTGGCAGCCGGTCGCAGAAAACATCGACTCTCTCGATTTGGCGTTTTTTGATGGCGGGCAATGGCTAAAAAGCTGGAGCTTCGAAGAAAACAAGAATCTGCCGGGCGCTGTAAAAATCGAGCTCGTATTTGCCGACGAAAATGGGCGCCGATATTGTTACGACACCGTCCCGCATTTATGTTGCAGGATAAACAGGAATCAAGAAATTCAAACTGATGCACCAATGCCGGATGACAGATGATGAAACTAAAACTCCCCAAAACAGAAAACAAAGGGTTTGTAGTGGTTGTTGTCCTGTGTACTATCATGGCTTTGAGTGTTTTGCTGCTCGGCTTCAACTATCAATCCCGCACCAGCCTGCGGGCGGTAGATGATTTCCGAAAGTCCAGGCAGGCACTCAATTGTGCAAGAGCGGGGCTCAATATTGCGATTGCGGCCATCAACCGCGCCGCCGGCGTCCGAACAAACAGAACTCTATCGAATGCGCTTTCCGGAGAAAAAACTTTCAATATTGGCGACGGAGACTGCTCAGTAACTGTTATCGAAGAGAACGCCAAATTGAATGTTAACCTACTCAAGGATAAAAGCGGCAGCCTGAATCAAACGAGAGTAGAGCAGCTGCTTCGCCTTATAGACTTGCTTAATGAGGAACAAGACGGTTCTTTCCGTATCAGCTATGACATAGCGCCGTCAATTATCGACTGGACGGACGCCGACGACCAGACTACCTGCCTGCCGTTTGTAAAGCAGGAAAACTCCGGAGCAGAATCAGACTACTATGGCAGGTTGAATACCGCTTACAGGTGCAGGAACGCCTCACTTTGCGCCGCCGAAGAGCTTCTTCCGGTCAAAGGGATAACTCCGGAGGTCTTCGAACGTATACGTGATTATATTACGGTCTACGGTGATGGGAAAATCAGCATAAATTCTGCTCCGAAGCGCATCATTGAGAGTCTGTCGGAGAATATGGACTCCGCGTTGGCGCAAATGATTATTGACCGTCGCCAACTCAGGCCCTTCGAAAGCCTCGCGGAGCTGCGAGATATTCCCGGGATGACCGACAGCATCTACTACGCAATAAAAAACGCAGCCACCATCAACCCGGCAGACCGCTACTATCGCGTCATATCCCGGGGAAATGTTGACCGTCTTGGCTGCACGATAGATGCAATCGTTAGAAAAAACATTAGAACAAAGAATGTCGAAGTGATTCTTTACAAAGAGCTTTGAAAAAGGGCGGTTGTATTGCTGGATAAAAGGAAATCTGCGAAGAAATAATGGTTAAGCGGTGTATCGGCATAGATATTGGTTCTTCACATTTGCAGGCGGTGCAGGTTTCCCGCACAGGGGACCAGTTCCGCCTCGAAAAGGTCTTCAGCACCAAGACGCAGCGGATTACGGACTCGCCTGCGGAAATACTCAGGTCGCTGACCAGGCAATATGGCTTTGACCGGCATGCGCAGGTGGCGGTTTCTATGCCGCACGATGCCGTCTTCTTTCGAAATCTGGAAACTCCTATCACCGGCCTGGAACAAATCCTCGCGCGCGATTCATCCGCCCTCGAGCATAACTTTCCCATAGAGTCGGACGAGATTGTTGTACAGATATGTTCATATCGCCCACTGCCGGAGGAGAAATGTTCTGTTCTGGCCGCCGCGGCTGCGAAAAAATCCGTAAGCGAAAGACTGAACCTTCTGGCCGGAGCAAATATGAGCCCGGACCTGATAGATGCGGCGATCTTCGCGATTCACGCCGCCGTGACGGTTAACCATCCGGAGATTGCAAGCGGCAGAGCCATAATCGCACATATAAACGAATCTCACCTTACTTTGGCGGTCACTCAAAACAGCAGCATTCTGGTCGTCAGGAATGTACCGATTTCCTGCCCTTCCGAAAACAATTCCGATACCGATTCGGTCCAGCGGCACGTGGCCGGCCTATTATCACGGGAAGCAGAGTTAACCTGGCGCAGACTGTTCGGGGCCCCGATTGAGCCGGATACCAGAATCTACCTTGTGGCTGAACAGGAAGATTTCAGCAGCCTCAAAGCCACAATTGAAGAAGACCTGCACTGTCAAACAACCTTCGTTGACCCTTATGCGAAGGTGAAATGTACGCCCGAGTGCACCGGCGACGAGGCGATCTGTGTTGCCGAGGGTCTTGCTTTGCGCGTGCTGGCATCCGAGAAAACCACCGGCGTCAACTTTCTTGAGGCGGATAACGCCGAGACACGACCGACATTGCATCTGAAAAAGGAGCTGCTGACCTTTGGCGGGCTGGCGGCGGCAATCGTTATCGTCTTGCTGGCCGGCCTGTTCATGCGGCTGTCGCATCTGGAAAAGGTCCATGCGAATATAAAGAATGAAATCAAGGAAGTTTTTCAACATACGCTGCCCGAAGAGAAAAACATCGTGGACCCGCTGATTCAGTTGGAGCAAAGATTAAAATCATTGCGTACTGATAATGCCCTTTCTCACTACATCACGGGCGCCGGCGTCGAGCCGCTCGATATTTTGCGGGCGATTACCGCAAGCGTTCCTTCGGGGGCAAATATCAACATTGACAATATGCTGATAACCACCGAATCGGTCAGATTGGCAGGAGCCTGCCGGTCTTTCGAATCCGTATATAACTGGCAACAACGACTGCAGGAAACCGGATTATTTTCAACTGTGGTCGTCCGGGATAATCGCAAAGACTCGGCCGGCGGCCTGGTTCGCTTTACTATTCTATTGTCATTGGCAGAGGTGGAGCAGAAATAATGCGCCTGACCCGCAGAGAACGCTGGCTGGTTTTCGGCCTTGGGGCTTTTATCACGGCCTGGGCATTGTACGTGCTCGCCGTCAGGCCTGCTGTCGAGCGAATAGAGACACTGAATCGTGTAATTCCGGAAAAACAAAAACAGCTTCAGGAGCTTCGAGTAAAGAGCGCTGGGTATCTGGCCATGCGAGCCAGACTGGATAGCCTGAAAAAAGAAGCCGCGTCGATGGAAAAGGGGTTCGAACTGCTTTCGTTTCTCGAATCTGTTACCAAAGAGCATGACCTGGCAAAGAACGTTGCGACTATGAAACAGCAGGTGCTGCAACTGGATTCTCAGTGCAGCGAGACGATTGTGGAGGTCAAGCTGGAAAACGTGACGCTTAAGCAGCTTATTGAGTTTCTGCTGGAAACGAAATCGCCCAGGCGTTTTTTGCGAATAAAGAGTCTGTACGCCCAAAAGAATTCGACCAATCCGAACCTGCTGGACGCGGTTATACAAATATCGGCCCTCAAATTTAATCCCCGAACGTAACTTCGAAATACAGCTACAAAGGTTGCAAAACAAACTCGGGGGGCCGGTTTGGGTCTGAAATTGGGTTTGATACCTATGGCATAAATTGGGTTCGTTTTGGGTTTGTTTTTCACGAGTCTGAAGTCCCCGTTTATTTTCATAACCCTTTTTGCCAACTGAGGTTGCGTTCATTCGGGCCTCCTGGAAATTGGGTTTGTTTTGCATATTCTTCGTATCTCGTATCTCGTACCTGGATGGGAAGATGGGCAAGCTGGTTGGCGATGGGGTGGGTTGCCGGGGTTGCCAGAGGGCAGAGGACAGAGGACTCGTATCTCGCATCTCGTATCTCATATATTGTATCTGGTAGCTGGTATCTCGTATTTCGTATGTCGTATTGCGTATATCGCATTGAGTTGGTGGGTGGGGCGGTCCCGGCGAGATAGCTGCCTTATAGGTAGGTAAGGTCATCTCACGGGATAAATTTTGGGGTTGGGTAGGCATTTTGAGGTGCTCCGCATTTGGGATTGAGTGTTTTAAGCTATTTAGTTTGGGGGGTATTATACTCGATTTGGGGTTGGAAGTAAAGGGAAAAGTTCGCGGCTCGAAAAGGGTAAATGGGTAGATGAGTAGATGGGTGAGGCGTGAGGGAGGAAAGTGAAAAAGTAAAGCTCAAAGCGCAAAACTGAAGCAAAGCAAGAATGAAAATGCAGGGTAAATGAGAGGGGTTGATGAGTGAATGGGTCAGCGGGTGTGACGATAATCAAAAAATGCTGCGTATCATCAGGAGCAATCCGAGAAGGCCGATGGCGACCCCGACGGGGGCGCCGAGGATGGTCATGGCCAGCACAACTCCGGCTGCGACCAATGCCAGGCCCAGTATAGCGAGGAGCACTCGGCCGGTCAGGGCTAAAATCCCCGCCAGCAGCTTCCAGACCGCCCAAAATGGCCACAATAACAGGTTCATACCTTTGCCTCCCTAAACCCCTGCTTCCGCAACTGTGCCAGCGTCACCAACTGCCCGCTCTTGTCCTTATACTTGCAGAACCGCCAGCCGGTCACGGCCCCTTTATCTATCACAGCCATCCCCGCCTACCCTTCAGCCACTTGTCACAAACCTGATACCCCCCAGTATGAAATTCCCACGCCGCCGGGCGTACCCACTGAAAATAGTGGCACTTGCTTGTATAAAGCTTCTTGTTATCCTGAGAAGTTCTGGCGAGTCACTCTCTCGAATGAATCACAAAGATAATGTCCGACCTTACCACGTATTCACTCCCATCCCACTCAAATGAAACCACAAAACCGGGTGTGTCAGGAGCCCGACCAAGGTGAGAGTGAATGCTCTCCACAAGCAGCGGTTTTGCCCTTTTCAGCTTCCAAGAGTCGAAGAAATTGTCACCATCCACCAGAACCAAGAATAGTCTATTTGACGCATCAAACCGGCGAACGCCTTGGTTCTCATAAAGCCATTTTATAAGTTCAACTGGATCGGTAAGTGCTGACCGAAGATATTCCATTCTCTTGTTCTTCATGTCCGCTATCAACTGTGATGCACTTTCTGATGGATGGTCACTCACCTTTGCCCAGAGGTCTTCCCTTAATCTGGCCCCCCGAAGGCCAGAACCGAAGTGTATTGAATGGTCCCGACAAAAGCTTTTCAGCAGCGTAATCTCTGGTCTCAAACGATCGCCTCTGCGCTTCTCCTCAATAAAACCCTCGGGCATATAGGTGACCTTCAAGTCAAATGGAACGTCGTTGAAGAAGAAGTCGATTTTCTTTATCAGACCCACTGCTGGAAGTATCGCATCATGGTCCCGGAATACGTCCTCGATTATCCTGGACGTCCAATGGTTGTACCAAGAACAGAGAACGTAGCCTCTCATGCTCTCATGAAGTTCATTTTCTATACAATCACAGAGTCGGTTGTACGATTTTATCTTCTTGACGTAGTTGTCGACTATCGTTTTCTCTAAACTGTTTTGGTGAAGCCCGCCCCAATCGAAGAGCTGTATCCGATAGAGTTCGCTTATGAGTTCATCCTCACCTTCTCGCCGCTGCGACCTTTCCTCAAGATATATGGCATTGATGGTTTGTTCAATCTGCTCCACCGTGATTTTAGAATCATAGAGAAAACGCAGCAAGCTATCGCCCCGTAGCCCCGGATGCGTTAGTCCACAGTCCTCTGCCAATCTCTCCATGTGCTCCCTTCTGGACAGTGAAGGCAGTTTCAGGAAACGCAGGCCGTCGGCGTCCTGAGATAGTTCTCTTATGTCGTCATCCCTAAATCTTTTCTTCGCTTGTTCGAAAGTGTATGCCATGGTCACTTGTCCTTTGCTGGTAAAGATGGCGACCATCCATCTAATTCAGCTAATCGCTTCCAACGATTCCCACTGTCTCGACTATCTGAGCACTTCTCATATATCAGAACGTAATCATATTTCAAGGCCCCCTTTCTGTTGTCCTGAACCACGGACCTTGCTGAGTACGACATCGGGAAACACCCTCTGAATCTAATTGAGTCCGATTTCTGCTGAAGCGCTTTGAGATATGTCCAACTTTCTGAATCATAGGCATTGAATAGAATGGCAAGTGTTCCTGCCTCGCACAGGACGCTGGCGGCATCAACGAAGAATTCCTCCATTTGCTTGGCATAAGTATCTTTCCCCTTGTTCCTTTCTCGTGCGTTCGAGACCACGATCTCGTTCTCGAACGACGCGTCTTCTCCCAAAATTGCGTTCCATAACTCGCTAAGTTCCAGGTAAGGTATTCGGTCACTGTGCGGCGGATCTGTAAGGATAAGCGATACCGAGCTTGCAGGGAGGGTTTCCAAGACACGTCTTGCATCATCTTTGACTAGCGCCACTTGAGCCCTTGACTGGATAACGTCGGAGGAGGAGGCGGCAGCTTTGACGCTGTCTCTTGAACGTACGTCTTTCAGTGCCTTCATTAACTTTCTGGCCTTATTCTCGAAACAGTTCCAAACGTTTACCTCGAAGTGGACCTTTGGCCGCCAGTAGCCGATCACCCAACTTCCGATGGATATCCCCTCTTGAACCTTACCGGTAGTCTTACCTCTCTTGCTTACCGCGAAAACCATCTTCGACATTTGTCCAGAAGCTGCCGTTAATGTGAGTTGAAGCGCGCTTCTCACATTCTCTTCCTGTTTTTTGATCGATTCCAAAATGAGGTCAATGTTCCGAAGTGCCCGGCCTGTAAACAGGTCACCAATAGTCATCTTAGGAGAAGCATTTATTCGTGAGTTCGTGAAAAATCTCAGACTTCTGATGTATTTAGTCCTGTACCCCGAGAACCGCCCGACCAATTCCAAGTCCTGACTTGTCGGATTAAATTCCTGTCTTCGCCTGCCGTTCACCCACCACACAGATTTTAGGCTGTCACCCTCCCACAGGTAATGCGTTGCAATATTTCCATCGGCCCCCTTGTAACTTTCATCAATCTGCGGCCTTACATCCGTTTCGATCCGCCTAATGGCTCTTGAGAACTCTTCTTGGCCGGGAGGACTAACAAACAACTTTGACAACTCTATCGCAATAGGATTGATATCAATCCCGATGAACCTTCGGTTTCTTTGGACAGCTTCCCTTCCCAATAGGCCGCAACCAACAAACGGGTCCAGAACCACCTCTCCTTCAACCGTTAGATTCTCAATAAGATAGCAAAGGCACTCAAGTGGTTTCTTCCCCCAGTACTTGTGAAAAGCGGCCAACCCAGCGTAGCCTTTAGGTTTGGTTATGTCCGATCGACTAACTCTTGGCTTCCCCACCTCAAATAGGAGTCCCTGCTCCATCTATGCTCCTTCACCAATCCCTGTCCATATTCTTAGCCATGGGCGGCGTTTCCCAAGAACGTTTCTGTTTCTTATGACCTCATTATAGATTCATTGCTGGCATACTCAATACCCAATACTGAGGGTTGCTACCTCTTTGGCCGCGCCGCCAACATATCTGGTGTCCTCCAGTCCATACGCCGTTCCAGCTCGTTAGTCGCTGTAACGTTATACTTCAGTGCTCCGATTAATGCGTTCAGCGCTGGCCTATGCCTATCATCGGTCCCATCCCATCTCAAATAAGCGTTTTTTGATCTCCCTCAAATACTTCTGAAAGGCATCGTCCGCCATTGTTTCAAACCTTGCCTGTTTGTTCTGGCCCAGTCCCAAATTGGCAATAGTAAATATTCAATCTCGCCGCACGAGTGTCTGCCCCCCCGCATCACTCGGGCGTAATCTTAGCGGGCGGTTAGTTTGTAATCAAGGAAAAAGCGGCCAAAAAAGGCAATTATAGGGTGGAGCGTGGAGGGGGGTGAATGCGCAGATGGGTAGATGGGTGGATGAGGGAGGGGGAGAGGGGGGTGGATGCGCAGATGCGTAGATGGGTGGATGAGGGAGGGGTAAAAACCCCACGTGAAACGTGGGGCTAAATATCAAGCAACAGTCAAGGGAGGGGCCAATTAATGCTCGCCGATGGTGCAGAACTGCATCAGGTCGCTGACGTTGGCGGCGCCGAGGCAAATTGAGGCGCCGGAAGGGCCGCAACAGATTTTGAGCGAGCGGCCGGTCAGGTCTTCGACCCGCAAAAGCGGGATGTACCGGCCTTCGTTTTGGCACAGGCGGCGTTGAAAACGGTATTGCACGGGAAGGGGATATCCTCCAGAGTCAGCAGGGGATTGCCCTCCCAGCGGCGTATGACATCGTATCGAAACTTCTTTGCCATGAAGATTAACTCCTTCAAAATTGCGGTACAGTCCGACAAATTGGTTGGACTGCTCAGTTCAAACAGTAATTGGTTCCTGCTGTAAGCGGGCTCCTTTGCTTTTCAAGCGAGTGCCCCTATGATTGTCTTGGGGATTAATCGGTTCATAGCGCCTGACGATGTAAACGTGTCCGGGAAAGGCGGTGTCCACTACGGTGCTTCCTTTCAACCGAGTATTGCGGACTACCTCGAGCAGTTCGGGCCGAGTGAATCCCTTTGTGATGGAGATTCTTCCGTCCGTATAAGCAAAACTGTGGCGCAAAAACGCGCGGGCAAGGGCGGCGAAAATCAGGTAGGAGAAATAGCTGCGCAAGAGGTCGCTGATAAGCAGTACTCGCTGGCAGACCGCGTCGGCTTTCTGTAAGAAGACGCCAATATCAGCGGCGGCAAGGTGGTGAAGGACGTGATTTGCCAGAACATAATCAAAGGACTCGCCGGACTTGTCAATTTCCATGGCATCTGCACATGCGATCTTGATATTGGGGACATGGCCGGTTTTGCACCGGGCGTACTCGACCACACGCGGGTCATGGTCGATGCACTTGATATCCAGGCGGAGCCCTTTCGCGCGGCAGACTTTAAGGAGCCAAAGGTCAATATCGCAGCCGCCGGCCCCTGCGTCCATGAGACGCCAGCATCGCCTCGGTTCTTTCAACATGTCGGCGATAATGTAGCGGCTCAGCAAGCTTCGATGCGGGGAGAAGAATCTGTTGACGATGCTGAACTGACGCAGCGTGTTTGCGAGCAACTGCGGTGATGTGTCGGGCCTGTCCATAAGTTCCAGCTCGGCAGAACGTTCGGCGAGGGACGGCGGCCTAAGCCGAGCCCGGCGGTTTTCAAGCGCAGGGCTTCTTGAAAATGACAGTTTCCGTGATGCCAAAGTAATGTCTTTTCGACCAAATGTTTTCAAAGCCCACCTCTGTGACGTATCGCCTCAACTGCCTGCTGTCCGGAAACTGCTTGAGGCTCTCTGCTATGTAAGCGTATACTTCCGGGTTAGTATGCAAAGCGAGGCCCCAGAACCCTCCCCAGGTTTTCAGCAAGAAATATTCGGCTTTCTGGACAAATGGGTTGGGGGGTTTGGAGAAATCCAAAAATGCCGCGGTCCCGCCGGGCCTTATTACGCGCCATATCTCGGCCAATGCCTCTTGCAGATTGGGCGCGTTGCGGAGGGCATAGCCGCCTGTAACGATATCAAAGCTATGGTCGGCAAACTCCGTGCGGCACATATTTCGGATTGTGAATCTTACGTTCTTGTGGGAGTTGCGTTTTCTGGCGCAGGCGACCATTGCCTCAGTCAGGTCGAGTCCGACGACGGAGCCTGCGGGGTATCTTTTCGCCAGACGAAAAGTAATATCGCCGGTGCCGCAGGCCAAGTCGAGGCAATCGGGGCTGGGGAGGGGTGGGAGCTTTTCAACCAACTGATTTTTCCAGGCGGTATCGCGACCGAGAGAAAGCGCGCGTGAGATAAAGTTATACCTGGGTGCGATTTCCTTGAACATTTCCCTATTGAATATGAGTTTTCCATCGGGATAGTGGATAAAACTATGCATTCTTAGTTTCAAGCCCTTTTTCATTTTATGCCTCTGGTCGGACGCATTTGCACTCGCGAAAAGCTATCCCCTGAAGGAGAGAACGGTGATGGCGGGGCGGCCGGTTCGCGTTTTTCTTTCGCAGCCGCGGGTGTGGTAATCTTGGTAAGGAAGGCCACTTCCACGGTGAGGCCGGGACCAAAAGCCATTGACAACACGGATTCTCGCGGGCGCGCAGCGGGTTTTTGAAGTATCTGCTTCAGCACAAATAGGACGGTCGGACTGCTCATATTGCCGTAGCGCTTCAAGACGCTTCGCGACTCCCGGAGGCAATCTTCGAGGCCGAGGGAGGATTCGATTCTGTCCAGTATCGCTTTGCCTCCGGGGTGGACGGCCCAGTGGTCGATGCGAGATATGTCTATTGCCCGGCGGCGCAAGATGGGGTTCAGGATTGCCGGAATGTTGGCTTCGATGATTTTGGGCACGTACTTCGATAGCGCCATCTCAAACCCGCTGTCACCGATGGTCCAAGCCATATCGTCATGGGTGTCGGGGATGAGCATGGATTCGAAGTGCTCCAATTCGAGAACCTTTCTGTTGGGTCCGGGTTTCTTTGTGCTGACGACCACGCCAGCTCCGCCATCGGCGAAAATAGCACCGCTGCGAATGGAATCCAAGTCCCGGGTGAGTTGGGCGTGGAGCGTGCACAGTTCAAGAACGATGATTAGGACAGTGGCGTCGGGGTCGGACCGACAGATAGCACGGGCGAGGCGGAGTGCAGGGAAGGCTGCGTAGCAGCCCATGAAACCGATGCTGTAGCGCTGGATGCTTTTGTTCAGATTCAAGCTCTTGATGATTTCATAGTCGGGGCCGGGATTGAAAAAGCCGGTGCAGGAGACGGTAATGAGGTGGGTAATTTGGTTGAAATAGGCGTTGGGGCAACCGGCGAGTGCTTCCGTGGCCAAGTCAACAGACATCTTTTTGGCGGCCTGAGTATACATGTCATTGCGAGCCTTTGTGGTTGGGACCGAAAAGTCTCCGTCGCCGGAAACTCTGAAGAAGGCATCGGCATCGGGGATGACACTGTGCCGCTGTTGGATACAACTGTGGTTGTAGATGGAATCAATACATCGATTTAGTCGTGCGGAGCCTTTGAGCCAGCCCTTCATTTTGTCCTTTATAAAGGACTGCGAATAAGAAGTCGGCGGCACCATACAGGCGATGTTCTGTATATATACGCTCATTGGGCCTCTCTCAATCTCCAGGGCAGTTAGCAGGAGTCACTTGCCGGTGACCTTGCGCACGGGACTGCCCCGGCTCGAATCCCGTATTGCTTTTAGGGACGGCCTCTTTAAGGGCCTTACGTGCGACGCGGGTGACAAATACGGTAACGACAATGGTAGCGGCCATGCCGAACCAGAAGAATATTGTACCGGCGACGCCGGTTTCCACTTTGCCGGCCGCCACGTCGGCAAGAGAGCGGAGTCCCGCCCCGAAATAAACATACATCAAAGTGCCCGGGAGCATTCCAATCCACGACGCCAACGCGTATTTCCAGAACGCGACTTTCGTCAGACCAAAGGCATAGTTCAGTAAATTGTACGGAAACACCGGGCTCAGCCGCGTCAACAGGACAATCTTGAATCCCTGCCGGGCGACGGCATCGTCGATGGCGGCAAATTTTTGGTTGGCGGCGACCTTTTTTGATATCCAGCCGCGAGCGACGGTGCGGCCAACGAGAAAGGCGGCGCAAGCTCCCAATGTGCTGCCTATCGATACGGTTATCGTTCCGACAAGTACCTTGAACAGGAATCCGGCCCCAAGCGTGAGCACCGAGCCGGGCAGGAGAAAGATACAGGCGACCACGTAGAAGGCGGCGACAAAGACCGGCCCCCAGAAAGCGAGGCCCTGTGTCCAGTCGAGGAGGCTTATGAGCCAGTCCCTTACGGGCAGGAGCAGCAACGCCACAATCAGGGCAATCAGGATGGCTGGCAGAATCAGCCATTTTCGATTTTGTTTTTTCGAGAGGTTTCTCAGCAGCTTCAAAAAGAAGTTGTCCTGCAGCATATCGATGTAGCAGCGTTTGGCAGGCTGGCGAACGGCGTCGGAGTAAGAGGGGTAGGCGTGGATGACGGAGGCGATTTTGCTAAAGGGCACGCCGAGCGACTTGGCCAGTTGCGCCTCGTGCATCAGTTCGGCGGCGCCGTGTCCGAGGATATGGATGCCGAGCAGCCGGCCTTTCTTATCACAGATGAACTTGCTCAAACCGTTTGTGGCCAAGTCTGTTTTGGCGCGGTCCACGTTTTTGTGCTCGCAGCGGTAGACGCTGATTTTGTCGCCGTGCTTTTGTCTGGCCTGGACTTCCGTCAGCCCGGCGTGAGCGAGTTCGGGGTCGGTGTAGGTACACCACAGGGCATTTTGGTAATTTGTCTTTTTGAGGGGCAGGCCGAAGCAGGCGTTGGTAGTGGCAATCACCGCTTCGTATTCGGCCATGTGAGTAAAGAGATAGGGCGGGATCACGTCACCACAGGCGTAGATATTCTTGGCGGTAGTCCTCAGGTTCTTGTCGACCTTAATACCCTCCCTGTCAAACTCGATGCCCGCTTTTTCGAGGGCGAGCCCTTCAAGGTTGGGGCTTCTGCCGACGGCGACCAGAAGGGATTCAGCTTCGAGTCGGCGCCTGCCCTGCCGGTGCTCAACATGGGCTACTATTTTTCCTTTGTTTTGGGTGAATTGCGTGGTTTTGGTTCTGGTAGATATTGTCACTCCTTCGGCCCGCAGGATTTGCATTAGTCTTCCTGAAAGCTCCTGGTCCTCCTTTTTGAGTATTCGGGCGGACCTGAGGAGGACGGTGACATTGACGCCAAGCCGGTTGAGGGCGGCTGCAAGCTCGATGCCTATGGGGCCGGCCCCCAGGACTATCATTGATTTGGGCAGGACTTCGAGGTCAAAAACCGTCTCGTTCGTGAGGTACGGGATCTTGTCAAGGCCCTCAACGGGAGGAATCAGTGGATGAGAGCCGGTGCAGATAATAAACTTCCTGGAGGAGATTAATTTGTCATTGAGCTTTATGGTATGGCTGTCGAGGAATTGCGGTCCGCCGAAGAATACATTTATGCCTTCGGCTTCGTAGCTTTCGGGCGGGTGGCCGGCGGCATCGGCTTCTCTGACGGCTCTGACGTGGGCCATGACTTTTTCGGCATTCAGCCCGATAGGACCTTTGGGCTCCAATCCGAACTCGCGGAGGCGTGTGGTTTGATGGGCGGTATAGGCTGACTTAATGAGCGCTTTGCTGGGGATGCATCCGAACCAGGTGCAGTCGCCGCCGATTTTTCTTTTCTCTATGAGCGTGGTCTTCCTGCCGAATCCATTGGCAAGTTTACAGGCGACCAGTCCGGCAGAACCGGCACCGATAACCACCATGTCGCGATCAAACATGGCCGTTGGTCCTTAAAGACAGTGACTGCTTCCGGCAGTCGATTGGTTTGACTTTCTCAAGTTCTTGGAAACAGCGGGTCACGAGGGCGGTCCAGCCGGTCTGATGGCTGGCTCCCGCCCCCTGTCCCGTTTCGCTGTTGAAGTACTCGTAAAACAAGGACAGTTGCTGCCAGTGGGGGTCCTGGGCAAATTTTTTGACATTTCCGTGTACGGGGCGCCTGCCTGCCTTATCGGGGAGGAAAACATATGTCAAGCGGATACACAATTCGCGGGCTACCTGGCCCAGGGCCATTAATTTTCCCGAGCCAGTAGGGAATTCAACAAGGAAGGTTTGCCCGTAATAGTGGTCGTAACGCTGGAGGGCCTCGACCAGCAAGTAATTAATGGGGAACCAAATCGGCCCGCGCCAGTTTGAGTTTCCGCCGAACAATCCACTGTTGGATTCACCGGGCGAGTATTCAACCTTGTACTCCCGGCCTCCCACCCAGAAAGAAAACGGTCTTTCCTGATATATTCGTGACAATGACCTTATGCCAAAGGGCGACAGAAACTCGCTTTCGTCAAGCAGGTAACGCAGTACCATTCTCAAACGGTGCTCGGAGGGGATGGCCAACATGTAGAGGGCGTTGGGGTCACCCGCACAAGTGCAACTCATACAAGAAATATATCGCGCAAGGTCTTTTCGATTCTCCAAAAACCAGCGCATTCTTTTACGAAATCCGGGGAGGCGGTCAATGGTACTTTGTTCAATAATTTCGACGGCAAGCAGAGGGATGAGTCCAACTATCGAGCGCAGTCTCAGTGGAACAATCTGGTCTTCGAACTGTAACTGGTCGTAATAGAAGCCATCCTGCTCGTGCCAGAGGCCGGTCCCTCCAAGTGTGTTTATGGCGTCGGATATGGCAATGAAATGCTCGAAGAATTTGGAGGCCATATCCTCATAGGCTTCTTCCTCGAGGGCCAGTTCGAGCGCCATGGCGAGCATTGTGCCGCAATAGAAAGCCATCCAGGCAGTGGCATCGGCCTGGTTGAGATAACCGCCGGTCGGGAGCGGCTTGGAACGGTCAAGAACGCCGATATTGTCCAAACCGAGAAATCCGCCTGAAAAGACGTGTTTGCCCGCAGGGTCCTTGCGATTAACCCACCATGTAAAATTGAGGAGGAGTTTTTGGAAGGTGCTTTCGAGGAACTTTCTATCTCTTTTGCCCCGGGGAGCGGTGATTTTGTACACGCGCCAGCAAGCCCAGGCATGGACGGGTGGATTTACATCGGAAAGAGCAAATTCATAAGCGGGTATCTGTCCGTTGGGGTGCATATACCATTCTCGTAGAAAAAGTACGAGCTGGCGTTTAGCAAAGTGGGGGTCGATTCCGGCAAAAGGAATCATGTGAAATGCCAAATCCCATGACGCATACCATGGATATTCCCATTTGTCTGGTACGGAGATTAAATCGCGATTAAATAGATGGGGCCAATCGCAATTGCGTCCGTGTTTACGGCTGTCGGGCGGGTGCGGCATATTGGGGTCGCCTCTGAGCCAATCCTCGACGATATAATGGTAGAACTGCTTGTTCCACAAGAGGCCTGCATATGCCTGGCGGACTACGGAGCGGGATTCGTCTGACAGCGCGGTCGGACTTATTTTCTCGTAGAAAGCTTCGGACTCGGCAATTCGCCGGTCGAAGATGCGGTCGAAGTCGGGACCGAAGGGCTCGTTGCCGGATTTATCTTCTGCGACCAAACGCATGCGAACCTGCATCCGATCGGTCGGCGGAATATTGAGCAGATAGTAAGGCGAAGCTTTCGTCCCGCGGCAATCAGGGTTAACAGCGTCCTTTGCGCCGCGGATAACATATTCATGGAAAGCGTCCTTCACATATTTGGTATAATTAGGGACGCCGAAAAGCCGCAAGGTGTTTGTTTCGTTCTCGGTGAACAATAGTATGGGCTGTTCTCCATGGGGGCCCGAGCCGACAGCGAGGACGAACACGCCCAGAGTTTCGTGCTCGGCGAGCAAGGTGGATTGGTTGACCTTCTTGATGATTGGTTTGAGCGTGCATCCTTCGTGCAAGCAGCCCCATATCCAAGTGTTGCGGAACCAGAGTGTGGGCAAGAGGTGCAGCGTTGCCACGTTGGGTCCTCGATTGCAGGCGGTCACCTTTATTAATAAATCATTGGGAGAGGCTTTGGCATACTCGACATAAATATCAAAATACCGGTTTTCGTCAAAGACACCTGTATCAATGAGCTCAAACTCCGGGTCATGGCGGTCCCGGCGACGGTTTTCTCGGACAAGGCTGTCGTAAGGGAATCGAACCTGGGGATATTTGTACAAGGCTTTCATGTATGTGTGGCAGGGAGTGGAATCGAGGTAAAAACAGAGTTCCTTTATGTCTTCTCCATGGTTGCCTTCGTGGTTGGTCAACCCGAAGAGGCGTTCTTTCAAGATGGTGTCGCGGCCATTCCATAATGCGAGTGCGAAACACAGCCTGCACTCTCGGTCTGTAATGCCTAATATTCCATCCTCTCCCCATCGATATGCGCGGCTTCGCGCCTGGTCATGCGGAAAGTACTCCCAGCACGACCCGTCGGCTGAATAATCCTCACGTACGGTTCCCCACTGCCGGTCTGAGAGATATGGGCCCCACCGCTTCCAGTTTTCTTGCCTCGCAGCGTCAGCAGCGAGGCGTTGCATCTCAGCATTCCAAATATCAATTTCTGCCATAGGCAGGCCTCCAATCAACACTGCCGCTTTTCGCAATCGCCTATTTTGAGAGAGCATGCGCAGTGTTTGTCCGTTGATATTTGGTGTTTTGATTTTGATAACTCCCCGTTGATTCCCAAGATACAAGAGAGTGTTCGGGACGGCGTAAAGGCGGTGTTTTTGTTTCGCTTGAGCATCTCATTTACGTCGTCGAGCGTGTCCACGTCATGCCACTGGGGCAGGATGTACAGTTTTTGTTCGTGGCGGTCGAGTATTTTGAGTGTGTGCATAAATACGCGGTCGGTTCCCCAGGCAATGCCTTCGAAGACCTCGGGCAAAAATGCCTGTTTTGAAAAACCTATGAGATAGTAGCCGCCGTCGCTGGTGGGCCCGATTACCGTATCGTGGGTGTCGAGGGCTTCGAGGCTGAGATTGAGGAAGGACGCGGGCAGGTCAGGGAGGTCGGAGCCGATGAGGACCAGTTTGGAAAAACCTTCAGCGAAGGCGTGGATGAAGGCGTTTTTCATTTTTTGGCCAAGGTCGGGGCCGATCTGAAGGACGTAGGAGTGGTCTTTGCCGAGCCAGTGCCGGCACTTGTCGAGGGCGTCCGGCGGCTCGAAAAATATCCTGAGTTTGACGTTGAGGGTCTGGAGTGTATCCAGGATATCCAACACTGAATTCCTGTAAAGCTCCGCGGCACGGTCCTGGCCCAGTTTTTTAGCCAGTCGGGTTTTGACCCTGCCCGGGAGGGGATATTTTACGAAGAAAAGGACGCAACTGTTACTGTCAGGGCTCATTTTGATTTTTTCTCGCGGCCGGTCGCTCTTGCTCATTGAGGGACCAGTCGTATTTGGAATAGTTGATTTTGAAATTGCCTTTGAGGACAAAGTCCCTCTCCGACGGGGGGAGATAGCCGGCAATGAAATTAAGCACGGCGGAAGTCTCGCGGTTATGCATGCCGATGTTTTCCCGGGGCGCGTATTTATTGACAAAGTCGCTGTCGAACCATTTCAGAATCGGCGAGAGATAAAGCAGCGCTTTCGAGCGGTCTATCCTGAAGTTTTTGCTGTTTGTGAGGAACTTTGTGCTTTGGTCGTCAAGCTGTTGGCCAAGCTTTTGGGCGGTATAGGGCTCGTTTCGAAGGGGTGGACAGCTCATAGCAGCGCAGACCATGGCCATGTGTATTCTAGGCTCGTCGAATTTCCTGCGAAGGACCTCGTGCTCAATATGTCCGAGGGTCAAGTCCCGCCCCATAACCCTAAAGGTTATCTTATCCCAGACGCCGGCGATTTGGCGGATACTGTTTTTGGGATAAACTCTGGACCTGAAAAAGGAAGGCTTTATGGGATAGTTGTCGATGATTACCTTCAGCGTCAGGCCGTTGTAGACGTTGAGCCAGAAGGCGATTTGCTCTTTTTCGTTCCACCTGTCATAGACATTCGGATCCAGGCGGCCCATGCTGTCCACAAAGGCCTTTAGCTTTGCGGGGTCAGTGTTCAATCCCGCGTAATTGACCATCCCTGTATCATCTACATACTTCTTGAGCGTGGTTGCGTAGCTGTCGTAACTGAATCGTCCGCTATTGGCACCGACAGCCGAGGTGCGGGAATCAGAAGTGATGGTTATCATCAAGAACCCGGCAAATGCAAACGGCATACAAATGTTTCGCATGTTGACACTCCCTTTTCTTCGGAGTAATCCAACCTGTCTTAAGGTCGCTCTATTTCACAAGCGAGCCGGTGCAGCTTGAGCCGGCACCGGCCGTGCAGCAAAAGCAGTGCTCGCCGGTTATTATTTCCAACTCACTGGAAAGAACATGCTCAAGCTGTTCAATCGTTACCGTGCTGCCTTTGGCGTCGATAATAGGCAGTCCGAGCGCCTGATTAAAATCACAATTGTACAATATGCCGCGATAGTCAACGCTCACAAGGTTGCGACACATAATGTTTCCCGCAGCGTCAGGATTGAAATTCTCCATCAGGAGTTTGAGATACTGTTCGAGCAAGCCGTTGGCCTGCAGATACCTTTTGAATCTCCCGATGGGTGCGTTTGTTATTGTGAAAAGCTTGTTGAAGCTGATGCCATACCTATCGTGAAGCTCCCTTTTGTAATCGGCCTCCAGTTTCTCCTGCGGGCTGGGCAGGAAATCCCCACCCGGATTGTAAACGAGGTCCAACTCCAAGCCGTTGTTACGACCGTAGCGCAACTCGTTGAGCATCCGGATTGCCCGTATGCTTTTCGAGAACACGTTGGGCCCGCGCTGTTTGTCTACGTTTTCTTCTGTATAACAGGGCAGCGAGCCGATAACGACCACTTTATGGCTGCGATACCACGTGGAGACCCAGTCGAGGCCAGGTTCGAGCAAGACGGTTAGATTCGTTCGGACCATCAGGGGCCGAGCCAGCCTGCAGACGTTATCAACAAAGAATCTGAAGTTGGGGTTGAGTTCGGGGCAGCCACCGGTCATGTCAACACAGAGACCGGGTCGTTTTCGCAGGAAATCGATAATCTGTTGCATTACCTGTCGTGGCATTATCTTTTTGCCATTGGGCCCAGCCTGGACGTGACAATGCGCGCAGCTCTGGTTGCATCGGTTGCCCAGATTTACCTGCAACGTTTGAAGGGCGTCAAAACGGAGCAACGCCGGGTTTATACCTGCTATTGCCTCTCCAAAATCGACAGCCATCTGCTTTTATCCTTATTTGAGTCTCATTGGTCACGAACAACAACTTGAGTCGGCGGGGTCGGCTTTGGTGTTTGGGGCGCGGCTTTGACAGCCCTCGAAAGCTCCGAAATGCTCCCGGAAGCCGCCGGATACCTCGAAGTATTTCCTGAATCTGGTTTGAGACAGCATAAGGGCGGTATTGCCGCACACCCTTTCAGGTCTGTTCCTGTAGAAGAGGTGTCCGCTGTCAAGCTGGAACTTGAAGGGGGACTCCGGTATGCGGCCGTTGTAGTCTGCGGTATGGCCGTAGTCTTCGCAGGCGTCTTCGAGGTCCCGGATTTTCCACAGCCGGTATGTGATGGACCAGAAGTTGATATTGCCCACTAAATCCTGGATTTCTTCGTTGTTGATGCGGACGATTCTCTTGGAGAAGACCCTGGGGTCCGCGAAGCCGACTTTTCGCACAATTCTCTCGAAGTCCCTGTAATAGAGGGCCCCGCCGAGACATTCTCCGCGGAGGACAGGGTCTCTTGAGATTTTCTCGGGCACTCTTCGGTCGGTGTAGATGTCGGCAAAAAACATTTCCCCGCCGAATTTGAGGACTTCGTAGACCTGTCTAAAGATGACTTCCTTGTCTTCGGTGAGATTAATCACGCAGTTGGATGTCACCAGGTGCAGCGATTCCTTTTCGAAGTGTTTGTGCAGGCTCTCGATGTAGTCGAAGATGAAGTCCACGTTGGGCTTGCTGTAGCCGAATAGAGCGGTTTGCTCAGTGATGTACTTTCCGGCGACGGCAATTTGGTTCTGCGTCATATCGATGCCGTACACGAACCCATGGGGGCCGGTCAGTTTTGACATTACGTAACAGTCTCTTCCGGTGCCGCAGCCGAGGTCGAGGACGTTCAGGCCCTCAATGCAAAGTGGGACGGGGGAGCCGCAGCCGTAGTATTTATTTTTGATTTCGTCGTTGATTAAGGGCAGGATGTCGGTTACGCGGGGGGGGAAAGTCTCAGAGGTGCAGCAGGCGTCGGTCTTTAAGTCGGAAGTGCCTTGCAGCACTTGTCCATAATACTCTTTTACAGTTTCATACGCGGGTTGGGAACTTAAGTCCTTAGTTTTAGGGGTCATTATGAATGCCTCCAATAGCATTTAGCAAGGCTTTCGGGGCTGACGCCCAAGTAATACAAGGCGACGAGCACCTGATTCCTGAGCGTGGTGTACAAGATACCGTCCCTTTCCCATCGGCGGGGGGAGGTAGTTACTCTGTCCTTGAGTATATGGATTTTTTTCTTGTCTTTTTTTATGCGTCGCATGAGGTCGACATCTTCCATGAGGGGGATTTCTTTGAATCGGCCGATTTTGTCAAAGTATTGTCGCCTTATGAAAATGACCTGGTCACCGTAGGGGATTCTGTTGAGACGGGAACGGAAACGGGCGCGGGCGGCGATGTACCTGAGCAGCAGCTTGTCCGAATCTATTTCGAGGTTGAAAGCCCCGGCGACGTATTTGGGGTTTTCTAAAACCCGGTCGATTTTTTCAAGCGCGTTGGGGGGCAGTTTAGTGTCAGCGTGTAAAAAGACAAGGATTTCGCCGTGAGCCTGGGCGGCGCCGGCGTTCATTTGTATGGCCCGGCCTGTATCGGCGGTCATCTTGATTACCTGGCCGTTTTGGATGGCGTTTATAGTCCCGGCCGCCGGGTCGCCGTCGACGACTATTATTTCGCAAGTTTCCGAGCCGGTGCGGGTTTTCAGATGTTCGAGAACAGGGTTAATATGCTCCTGCTCATTCAGAACGGGAATGACTATTGAGAATTTACATTTATTCGGCGGTTTTTGGGTTGTTGCCCTGTTCTCAGCCTTACCCATTTTTGGCAATTCCCACTGCAATGGGGCTACGGCCTTTGTCCGGTCGCTTCCAGAGACAACATGCAGTAGCCCTCATTTGCCGATTATAATAATTCGTTATTTACAGCGGACATTTTTATAGGGTCTTCGCCACAGTCCGGGCTGTACCGGTTCCCGCGGCGGCAATGCCGGGCCTGCTCAGGCAAACTTTTTTGCGTTTACGGTCGGCGCCGGGTACAGCCATGTCTGCAAGACCCGCTTTGGGGGCGCCTGGTCATAAGGACTATTTTCCGAGCGCCTGCTTAAGGTCCATTGCGTGCTCCTGTTCCATGGCGAGGATGGTTCTGAGCTGCTGGGCGAGGGCGAATTCTTTTAGCTGCTCGGCCTGCTCCACACGCATCTTATACCTTTTTATAGCATCTTCTTGGGCATCGAGGTCGTGCTGAAGCATTTCATCGTTGTCCTCGGAAGTCAGTATTTTACCCACATTGACGGTCGGGGAGCCGCCCAGATAATCAATCTGGTCTGCGAGGGTCATGGCGTGCTGGACCTCCTCATTTGCGTGAATTTTGAGTTCTTTTATGATGTCTCCGTACGCCGCTCCCGTCATTACCGCCGCATGATTTATGTATTGGATTGCGGCTGAATACTCCAATTCCAAATCCGCATTCAACAAATCTATCAGCTTTTTCAATGTTAAATCCATTTTCTATCTCCTGTACAATGGTTCTAAATTACGGAAGCTTACCACCTAAAGGCAGACGCCGCCTTAAGCAAGCGATACGAGCACGCATGATAGCGTCCGTCAGCTCGCATACTGCGGCTCGCTTCCGTGTTTCCACTTTATATTGCAGCCCATACTCGGCTTTTGCTTCTGAGAAACCTGCTTTTTTTCAAGTACAGCGTCAAGGGCCGCTCGCAGATCAGAGCCTGTTACAGGTATATTGTTGCCCGGCCTGCTGTCATCCATCTGGCCTCTGTAAACAAGCCTTCTGTCCTTATCGAACAGAAAGAAATCAGGTGTGCAAGCAGCCTGAAACGCCTTCGCGACCTCCTGAGTTGCGTCATAAAGATAGGGAAAAGTGAAACCCGCTTCTTTGGCCGCCTTCGCCATCATCTGCGGGCTGTCTTCGGGGAAGTTGTCGACGTCATTCGAGCTTATTCCGACGACGGCAACTCCTTTGTGCTGGTATTGTTTGATTAGTTGGACCATTGGATGCAGGATGTGCTTAACAAAGGGACAATGGTTGCACATAAAGATGACCAGGAGAGCCGGCGCGTCCTTGAAATCCGTCATCGCCACCACGTTATTTTTGGTATCGGGCAGGGCAAAATCCGGCGCTTTGGTGCCCAGAGGCATCATGGTGGAAGCTGTTACAGTCATTATGAGACTCCTTTGGCAAAAGAGTTAAGGGATACTGGTTTTTTCAGTTATACTGCTATTATCAAAACAGATTGTTTTTTTACCAACTCGGCATAAAACGCATTCGGGCGGAAACCGCGGGCCGGCCGCCCTTTTCAGCTCCGGGAAATTGCGCCATTTTACCCAATTAGTCAAGAACTCCTGCAAGCAGGGTTAAACCTGTTTTGGGCAGTAGGTGGTCCCATATTTTATTTGCATCCTCGGCGTACTCGTCAGGGTCAACGATGGGCGTTTCGAGTTTTCCGGACGTTTGCTCGCTGATTCGACCGGTCTTGACAAATTCTTCTCCAGCGGCGTGCAGGAGCGTTATGTATTCTTTTACCACGGGCTGAAATCGTACGTCCTGTTTGCTTAGAAGCAGGAGGCCGGCGGCGGCGCGGTAAATTTCGCCTGCAACTTCGGCGTGGAAGGTTCTGGCCATTCGTCTGAAGAATATTCGCAGGACCTGGAAATTAGTCTGCTCGGGCAAGGCACAACTGGAGATTATTACGAACCGCGGGTAATTCTCAAATCGGCTGCGTCGTCTGTATTCACCGGAGGAATCTTTGTCATAGTGGGGCTCAAGGAGTGGGTTTAGTCTGTCTATGAAAGCTTTCATGAGAGCTGTCACATTGTCGATGTAGACAGGCGTAGCAAATACGACGACATCCGAGGCCCTGAATTCACGTATGAGACCGGCCATATCGTCCTTGAGCGCACACTTGCCCGGCGTTTTATAGAAACAAACACCGCATCTGTGGCAGGGCTCGATTTTTTTTTGAGCGAGTTGTAGAGTCTGGGTGCCGGCGCCGGCGTGCGCGGCCCCGGCCAGGAACCCTCGGGTCATCAGATGGGTATGTCCCTCTTGGCCCCAAGGGCTGCCGTTGAATGCGGTAATCTTCATCATCTACTTGTCTCCCGCTCTGCCGGGAAAACCGGCCTCATCCGACTTAGGGCCGGATTTTCCGCAGAAAGTTTTGTTTCGAATTCCTTTTCCAATATTTTCCAAACCAGTTGGTACGGCGGCGACGGCCTATCGGTGTGGGCAGGCCGGCTCAGAGATTCTCTCAAGGACTTCCCAGGCCAGATGCTCGTCGCGAGTCTTGACGGCGAAATCCGCCAGTGAGACAAAGCCGACGGGCTTATCATTTCTATCGAGGACAAGCAGCCGGTGTATCGACCTTTCCTCCATCATTCTGGCGGCTTCGTAAACGTCTTCGTCGTCGCGGCAGTGGCATACTTCCGGCGTCATAGCGTCTCTAACATGCGTAGTTTTCGGGTCCCTGCCTTCGGCAATCACCCGCACAGTTATGTCACGGTCTGTAATCATACCAATCAGACTGTCACCTTTGGAAACGGGCAGCGCCCCGACGTTAAGGGACCTCATTTTTTTAGCGGCCTCGGTCAACGAGGCATCGGCATCGATCATTTCTATGCCACGGGTCATGATTTCAGTTACTTGCATGGTACACCTCTTTTTCAAACTGTTTCGGCGGTTGTCAAGTTCGTACACACTGTACAACACAACTTGGCGATGGATCTGCGCTTTTGAAAATTGAACTGTCAAAGTACGAAACTCATACTATTCCTCGATGGAGATTGCCTGGGTCGGACAATTTTCGGCCGCCTCCTTACATTTCTGCTGGAGGTCTTCCGGAACATTCTCCGTCTTGGCGGTGGAGACGCCCTCCTGGTTGAGTTCGAAGAGTTGCGGGCAGGTATCAACACACGCACCTGAGCCGCTGCAAAGACCGGGGTCAACATGTACTTTCATTTCTTTTCTCCCATGAATAAATAGTGCAACATATTTTTAAGAGCATTTTTGGTTCCGCAGGTCCCTTCGTAAAAACTTGCGGGACTGAGAAAACAAAACTGCGTCCAGACTCTATAAACTTATTCGATCGTTCTGCCATTCGGCGGTCAGCCCTTCGTTTGACGACTCTTGTTCTCAACCGCAATAGTACATAGCGGTCAGGCTGTTGTTGAGCCACACGGGACACTCGGGGCAGTTGCATCCTTTTCTCTCAATCCGGCAGTTGCTCCGACCTCGCGCACAGTAAAGACCTTCGCCTTTGCCTTTGGGATAGGTTGGGCAACTGGAACAATTTCGCTGCATACAGACTCTGAAATTCTCTGGAGTATCTTCAACTTCAGGCATATTTTGGCTCCGTTCCCACGTTATCCGGCGGCGACTTTAGCCGGCACCCCGCCCGGCAGTCCCTGCGGCGCGGTCAATCAGCAACTTCAATGTCGGCCCGGCCTTCCCATGTCCCGTGCAGGTTGCAGTGGGCAAAGGCCCGCAGCTTGCCGTGGGTATGGTCCAGCGCGGCGCAAACCTTCATAATCGGGCAGGTTGTTCTGGCCGTAAAGTCGACCCTGGCGAGATAGGTATGGTCGGCGTATAGCTCAGCGAACTCGATGAAGTGGCCCGGCTCGTTCGGATGCGTCATGAGCTTGCCGACCTCCACCATAATTTCAAAGCATTCACCTTTCCCGACCTTTTTGGGGGCGGTGATAACGGGCAGATGCTTCTTTTCGAGGTCGGTCATATTCTTCATGTCTTTGACGGTATTGACCCCGCAGAACAGATTTTCTTCACACTGAAGTGCAGAGGCTACATGACTCGTCATTTTTCACACTCCTTTCTGTGAATATTTTTGACCTTTGTGTCCCGCGCACCAAGCGTTTCATAGAGGCGGGGCTTTGTTTCTCGCGGCGGTCTTATTCAGCCGTGTCCCGGCAACCGGTGTTTTCATTTTCAGCGTTATTGCAAGTGAGGAACCAGGCTGATTTTGTCCCCGGGCACGCTGTAGATTTTCCGCAGCATTCTGAGACCCCTTTTGTTCATAAGCACCACGGTGTCCGAAGTGGGGCACACGCGAGCCAAGGCATCAAAGGAGGCGGCCGATGGTTTTTCCAGTACTGTATGCAAAGTTGTTGTCACCGGCTTTCTTAACCTTTTGAGCAGGAGGTTCAGATAGCAGCCGGCCTCGGCGCCGAACAGTCCAAACTCGTGCTGCACCGAGACAATGTCCCCGCCACCAAGATTGATGTAGTTGGCGGCGGCGAGAAAATCGTATCTGATATCCCGGTGCATCCTAAATTTCACCGGTTTTTGGTAGTTCTGGGCGGGGTCGGACCGGATAACAAAAACGGCCGGTTCAAAGTCTTCCCCGCCAGCCAGTCGCAGATTTTTGCTTAAGTCCGAGGTGAAAGTGGCAATTGCACATTTGCTCGGCAAGAAGGACGAGATAAAGGCCACTTTTGCAAAACTTTGCCCTAATTTTGGCATTTTTCCGTTCCCTCAGATTTTGACAAGAACTGTAAAACCTCCCAACCGACTTCTCAATAATAATTGGACATATCGGATGGCGGCAATGATTTGTTCACCGGCTTGCCGAGCGGCAAGATACCCCTGGTCCGCGTCCAATGAGAGCAGTTGCTCGCGGAGCAGGTCATCATCTATAGAAAGAGTCAGAAGAGGCAGATTTGGGCACCTCAACCTGATTTCCTGAGTGAGCTCGATTCCAGCGGGGTTGGCTTTAGAGATGTCAACGATGACCAGATCTATTTGGTGGTTGTCGATGGTTTCGAGGGCCTGGCCGGCGCCGCCGGCCTGGATACAAACACCGACTTCGCCTTCTTGACCGATAAGCCGCATCAATCCGTTACGTAATCCGGCATGGTCGTTAACAATTAAGATTGCGGCCCTCTGGCTGGCGTCAGTTTCCAAGCTGGTTTTTGCGCCGGCCAGATCTGTTCTTTCCGAGTTCGCGGTTGTCATAGTCAATATTTACTTTATTTTGCGGCTGCAGGAATCCCTGACCTTCAGCACAGTGGTCAGGGATTGTAATCGTCACAACTTTGTTGCACGCAGTCTATTGATTCTGCGGCTGATGTATTTATGGCCGTTGATTACGAGGCGGATGGCGGTTATGACCGTTTCAGCGGCCTCATGTTTGGTAACGTAACCTCTGGCCCCTGCTCGAAAAGCACGTTCAGCGTATACCAACTCTTCGTGCATAGTAAGTATTAACACAGGAAGATCAGGATATTCCGATTTTACCTTTTCAGTAAGCTCGACGCCGTTCGTGCCGGAAAGAGAGATATCGATAATCGCCAAATCAAACTGTTGTTTTCCGACTGATTCCAGAGCCTGTTGGGCATTTTCGGCCTCGCCGGTGACTACAAGGTCGGATTCCTGGCCGATAAGCTCTGCTAATCCTCGACGCACAACAGGATGGTCATCTACAATCAAGATTCTGACCCTGTTTTCACTATCACCCACCCCTGCTTGCTGCCTTCCCATCAACTTACTTCGGCGTCATTTGTTGAGGCGCCATAGAATGATAAGAATTTCTAAACTGCTCAACGGCCCTGCGAACCGAACCGCTCACACCAATAAGTACTTGGATGCCGGCGTCGCCGAGCACCTTAAGCACGTCGGAACCGCATCCTCCGGCCAAAATGGCGCGTACGTCTTCTCGCAGCATAAGCTGCGCGAACATTTTCCCCGCTGCAGGCCCGCTCAAGGCAACAACAGGATTCTGCAGCGCTTGGTACCGCATTGTATCGGTATCAACAATCAATAAGTATCCACAGCGATTAACCCTTGTTCCCACGTAATGCTCAAGCGTTGTTCCGGTTGATGTTACTGCAACCCTCATGAGCCCTCCTTCTACGGTGTGAAACATCATCTACTTCGTTTTATCAACTTTCTTGTGATGAATAGCCTCGTATACTTCCTTTCGGTGGACCGGTATTGACCTTGGGGCAGTTATCCCCAGCCGAACATTGTTGCCACGCACGTCAACTATCGTCACTTCCACGTCTTCGCCAACCATAATCGACTCATCCTTGCACCTGCTCAAGACCAACATTTTCGATTCCTTCCGATGCTGGAGAAGGCAAAATATTCGCCGTCCTGTTTAACTGCCCATAATTTATCCTAATCGCAGTATCCCATTACTGCGTCTGTTTTCTGCCAGGTTGGGCAGCCACGTGTGTGCGTGGCTGTCAAACCCGGCTTCGGAGGAGGAGGGTGATGAGTTATGTGCCATATTAGTCCCTATATTTTTCAGCTTTGCCTACACTGTTCAAACATCCTTTATCTTTACTTCGAACGATAATAATAATAGTTCTATTTCTGTAAATCGGGGTAGAACCCATTTTTTCTGCCAGTTAAACTACTCTTATTTATATGGGGGAATTCCCTAATAACCTGCTTGAGAAATAGAAAAACAGCCGGGCGAAAAGCTAATGTGAAGGATTTAGCCAAGAGTCATTAGGCGGATGATAAGGGTGCCATCGGGTCAAAATACCAAGGTACGCCCGGACGTCGGTGTGATGAATTCTGGGGGATGGCAAGGGAATCCGGCCGGACCTGCATGGCTCAATTTGCCTAAAGGGCCTTTTTCAGGATTGCTGTTAATTCGTCTGCGGTCAATGTAATCGGATTACCCTTCATGCTGCTGGCCTTCTGCGACTTGGCTACCGCGGCTGGAAGATCGTGTTCTTCAAGTCCAAACTCGGCGAGGCCCGGCACTTTCAGGGCCTCGCAGAGATTCTGTACCCACACGACACCCTCTTGTGCTCGTGCTGTGGGTATTCCCGTCAGGAGCCGGGCTATTTCATCATAGCGTCCCAACGCCAGCGAGTCGGCTGCACGGCTCTGCAGCGCCTTTACGTTGGCCTGCATAACATAAGGCAGAAGCCTGGCGCATATCACACCATGGGGAGCGGAAATCATACCCCCCAGCGGGCCGGCGAAGCCGTGCACGGCGCCGAGTCTCGCATTGGCCAGGGCCAATCCGCCAAACAGACTGGCCAGGGCCATCCCTTCGCGCGCAGCCCTGTTGCCGCCGTCTTCGCAGGCTTGTCGCAAGGAAGCTGCCGCCCGTTTCATACCCTCTCGGCAGATGCCGTCTGTCAGCGGGTTTGCCGCGTTGGAAACATAAGCTTCCATAAGCTGCGTTAGCGCATCCAGGCCGGTGCTGGCGGTTACAGAAGGGGGCATCGAATAAGTCAACTCAGGGTCAACCACAGCCAGACGAGGCAGCATCAAGGGGCTGCGCATGCTCACTTTGACCCCATGTTCGGGTACGCCGAGCACCGCGTTGCGCGTGACCTCAGCGCCTGTTCCCGCCGTGGTCGGAATTGCGATACAGGGCGCCGGACGCTGCTTGAGCGGCTCACCGCGACCGACCACCTCCAGGTAATCCTCCAGTTCTCCGGGATTCGTCAGCATCGCGGCAACCGCCTTGCCCGTATCTATCACGCTGCCGCCGCCGATGCCGACGACCAAATCGCTTTCGGCCCGGCGCGCCTGGGCCGTGCCGGCCTTGACTATGGTCGTCGTCGGCTCGCACTGCACCTCAAAGGTGACGCACTCAATTCCGTGCTCGCTCAGGCGCTCAAGAAGCGGGCCGGCGCGTTCGGCTACGTTGTCTGTTATGAGAAAAGCACGGCGTCCCATCTCGGCCGCCAATGGGGCTGCTTGCTGGATTGTCCCATCGCCGAAAATGATGCGTGCGGCGGTCGCGAATTCAAATCTCATTATTACCCCAGCTAAACACAAAATGCTCCGGTTAATCCGACCCTTGCGCGCCGGAAAACACGTCGGTATATTTGACACTGGTGCGCGGTTCAGCCATCATATCGGCCACAGTATCCCGCCATTTCCTGTAATGCGCGGTCTCCTTGTGCCGGGCCGGGTCATCTGAGGTGCGATAGACTTCAACCAGCACAAAACGCGAAGGGTCGTCCCGCTGCTGGATGACATCGAATCGCGCAATACCCGGTTCTGTCAAACTGTTAAGCGCGTTTTCAAGTGTGGCGGCCCGGAAAGCTTCAACCCGGTCGGGCTTAACATGGACAAAAACATGGACTATGTACATAGCGCGCTCCTTACAGCTTTAAGCGTTCAAGCCGAAGTTTACCAGACGCTCCGGCCTCAGACAAGCGATTCCTGCCGGTCGCAAAAGGTGATAATAACCGCTCAATTTGGTCCGGATAAACGGACGCCCATCCAATTTGCTTCGACCCCGGATTTCCCAAGTAGTTCGTGACAAATCGACAGGATTTTGATAGTATAACGACGATACGAATGACGCCGAGCGTTTGGCTCTTGATCCCGCAATGCGACATGTTGCGGGCGGCAGAGCCGTGGAACGTTCAGCTGCTTCTATCAGCGTTATGAGCAGATTTGAAACAGAGATACTGGCTCAGCCAGAGAATCTGGCGTTTCTGATGAGTGTTCCCGGTATGTGGGTGGATACGGTTCACAGGGGAACCCGCATCACTGAGGAGGAATCGCCGCTCGAAGTGTGTCGAAAAAACGCCAAAATGCTTGATTTGCGGCGAATTAGGGCATTTGCGGGCCTTCAGGCGTCCAGAGCCCCGTGGACGGGCTTTGAAAAGGGGGTTCTTATGCTGACCCGCATAACATGCCCGAATAAATGGATGGATGATCGGCAAGCTATTGATGATAAAAGCTTTAGCGCGCCTTTGGCAGGAAATTCGAAGGCGTCTTATATGGTTAGAAACGACCAATCCCGCATCTTATGTGGATCCATATAATTATTGTTGGCCAGTAAGGAGGAAAAATAAGAGGCCTATGAAACCGAAGATTGTCATCAGGAGCGAAACCGATGGCGATGTGAGTGCAATAACCGAGGTGACCGTTGCCGCGTTTAGGACCCTGGAGATCAGCAATCACACGGAGCAGTTCATCATCGCGGCGCTACGTGTCGCCAAGGCCCTAACATTATCGCTCGTCGCTGAAGTGGATGGCCGTGTGGTAGGGCATATTGCCTTCTCTGGCGTGACCATTTCGGACGGCGCTCAGAACTGGTACGGCCTCGGACCTGTTTCGGTGCTGCCGGAGTATCAGCGGCAGGGCATTGGCAAAGCCCTGATACTGGAAGGGCTGTCACGGCTGAAAAGTATGAATGCTCAAGGATGCTGTCTCGTGGGACATCCGGATTACTACAGGAGATTCGGGTTCAAGAACATGTCGGGACTTGTGCATGAAGGAGTGCCACAAGAGGTCTTCTTCGCTCTGTCTTTCGACGGGCATACTCCGCAGGGCACCGTCACTTTCCACGAAGCATTCAAAGCAGATGGCCAACAAGAGGGTTCAGGCGACGCTTTACAGCGCGCCTGATCCTCGACGTTCGGCAGCAAATAGCAAATGCCCATTTACCATAGCTTTCGCTATCAGGCGGCCAGTTGGAGCAAATCCCGAAAAGTCGTTGCGAAAGTCGAATGGCACGCAGAAGAATTGTTCCCCAGAGTTGGTTTTATCGTGACTAATCTTCGCCGGAAGTCCAGCAATGTGGTGAAGTTCTATAACAAGCGTGGGACAGCAGAACAGTGGATTAAGGAAGGCAAATACGCATTGAACTGGACTGGCCTTTCCTGCCATGATTTTGTGGATAATCAGGTTCGGCTCCAACTATTTGCCGTAGCTTACAATCTCGGCAATTTTCTGCGGAGGTTGGGTTTACCGAAGACAGTAAAGGACTGGTCGCTGAGGACACTCAAAGAGAAGCTGGTAAAAATCGGTGCAAAAGTGGCGAGGCATTCGAGATATGTGATATTCCAGATGGCTGAAGCGGCTGTGCCGAGGGTACTTTTTCACGAAATCCTTGACCGAATTGGGCGGTTGAGAGCCGCCCCGGAACTTGCGAGGGCAGGATGACCGCCAGCGAATGGAAAATCCGAGCAGGTGACGAGAAATCGCTGGTCAAGGTAGGTCGAAAAACAACCAAAATGCTGGATTTCCAACGACTTGACATGTTTTTGGGCCTTTCTGACAGTAATTTTGGCCTGGTTGACGATCAGAGGCGTTGAAATTGAACCGCATATTGTGCTATTAGAGGCCATAGCGTGCAGGAGTAGTGCTTATGACGCCATATGGGAAATGTCGGCTAAAATAAAGACGACGGAAACAGCTTTTGCGCATGTTTTTTTTTGCTTCAAATAACCTGTGCGGTTTGATATAATGTGCCAGAGTACTGGGGGGCGAATAAAGGTGAGGAGAAACTAACAATGAGCGGGGATGGCGGGTCGGACAGAATCAGGACGATTAGCATACTGTGGGCGGTGCTTTTGTCGGCAGGTGTATCTTTTGCGAAATACTCCGGCGGGACGGGCGAGGCGAACGACCCGTACAGAATAGCTACACCAAACGATATGCAAACAATAGGGGCCAACCCGGGCGACTGGAACAAACATTTTGTGGAGGTCACTGATATTAGTCTGGCGGCTTATACCGGCACGCAGTTCAATATCATTGGCAACATCACCACGAAATTCACTGGTGTTTTTGACGGTAATGGCCATACACTTTCGAACTTCAGTTATGGGCCGACAGGTAACAATTATATCGGCCTATTTCGTTGGATAGCCGGAAATGTGTCGATCAAGAGGCTCATTTTGAGGGACCCGAATATCAATGGCTATGATAAGGTCGGCAGTCTGGTCGGATATATGGAAAGTGGAGGTATCGTGGCCTGCGGGGTTAGCGGTGCCTGCGTTATGGGGCATTCATATGTCGGAGGGCTGGTCGGATTGGTTGATGGTGGGATATTAGAGTCCTGCTGCTACACAGGAAAGGTTTCTGGATCGGGTAAAGGTGCAGGGGGGCTAGCAGGCCTAAGCAGAGGGGCCATAAGAGATTGTGGTGGAATGTCTGTCGTTGTCGTTGGAGGGGACATGACAGGGGGATTGGTCGGTACGAATTGGGGTACAATCCGTCAATCGTTTAGCAGTGGGAGTGTTTCTGGAGGCATTGATGCCGGGGGGCTTGTAGGTCTGCATGGGGATGTCCTATATCAGGGTAGGATTGTTGAGAACAGTTATTCGACTTGCACGGTCTCGGGAGATAAAAATGTTGGTGGACTGGTAGGGAACGACAATCTTAGCTATATAACAAAGTCTTCCAGCACCGGCAGAGTTTCGGGAAACGAATATGTCGGGGGCTTATTGGGAGTTAACGTCGAAGGTGCTATTGACAATGCTTGTTTTTGGGAGACTGAAAGCAGCGGCCGCAATAATATGTGCGGGGCTCAATTGTATGGTGGAACTGGCTGTGATAATGCCAAAGGAAGGAGCTCCGCGGAGATGATGACAGAAAGTACTTTTACCGACGCCGGTTGGGATTTTGTCGGCGAGGTTGCCAACGGCACGGAAGACACCTGGCGGATGTGCGTCGATGGGGTAAGTTATCCGCTCCTTTCGTGGGAGTTCACTAAAGGGGACCTGCTTTGCCCGGATGGCGTCGATCTGGTTGACTATTCATACCTGGCCGACCGCTGGCAGGACAGCAACTGCGGCAATTCAAACGACTGCGACCGGGCCGACGTTGACCTTTCCGGGGTCGTCGATTGGGCCGACGTGAGAATATTCTGTCAGCACTGGCTCGAAGGGACACAATAAAAGGCAAAAGGTTAAAACGCAAAGTGCAAAATTACAACTCAAAGTTGATCGATGAACAACACACCCTGAACAAATCATAAATCGCAAATCGAAAAATAAAAATGCGCACATGGTTTCCGGGGGACATTTAGAGGCCATAGCGTGCGGGAGCAGTGCTTATGACGCCATATAAGGAATGTCAGTAGATTCTGCGTGTTGCCTGCCGCAATTGCGAGAACTCCACAAGCGGCGTTATTTTCGCTGGAAAATCGTTTTGCCACCCGCTTAGGCTGCAAGCATATATCCCACATAGTAAAGACGCGCGGATTCAGAAAAAATCCTTGCGACGGCGCAATTCCGCAAAGACATCAACAGCACGCGCCCGCGGCATATTGAGCGCCATCTTCATTTGCGGGTCAGCGGCGCGCAAAAAGGGATTGGTCATCTTTTCCTGCAATATGGTTGAAGGAACCGTTGGCATCCCTTGCCGCTGCGCCTGCCTGAGCTGCTGTAGTCTGTGTCTGACAGCTTGATTATCCGGCTCAATGCTCAGAGCAAATTCGTAGTTCTCCACAGTATAATCATGCCCCGGAAAAACCTGTGTCGTTTCAGGCAGGGAGGCCAACTTCTGCAAAGAATCCCACATGGATTCGGCATGACATTCGAGCAATCGGCCGCAGCCTCCGACAAACAACGTATCGCCCGTCCACAAAATGCCGTTTTTTCTATCGTTGCATGGCGGCATGTAATAGCAGAGGGCCGTACGGGTGTGGCCGGGTGTCGCAATGACCTGTATTTTTATATTCCCTACCGCCAGAAGCTCACCATCACCAACAATGCCGTCTATCGCGGGTATTCTTTGTTTATCGCCGCCAATCACCCGGCAGCCGGTCGTTCTTTTCAGCTCGGCGACCCCGCCAACATGGTCCCAATGGTGGTGCGTCAGGAGAATCATCGTCAGGCACAGGTTACGCCTGCTCAGATTGCGCGCCACCAAAGGACCGTCGCCAGGGTCAACGGCGAACGCACTGCCCCGGTCATATTCATAAAGGTAAATAAAGTTATCGCCAAATCCGGAAATGGTAATAACCGAACCCATAGTTTTTCAATAAAGACACGACATTTTGCGGTACAGTCATTCAATCTCCTGCAGTACCCTCTTACACTGCATGACGTGCCTGCGGCCGGTCGACATACTCTTGCCGCGAGCAGTGCGGATGAATGCATACTTTATAAGCTCATACACTAAATAGAGCCTCTGGCGGGTGAGGGCTTTATAGTCGCAGGGACGAGGCGCTCCGTATCCTTCAAAGAATTCAGGCGTGCTGTATCCATAAGTATCGAGCACCGCAAATTCAAGTTCCGGGTCGCCATACAGCCCCCTGTCGAAATCAAGTATTGCGCTTATTCTGCCGTTCTGTGTGAGAATATTCTGGCTCCATAAATCAAGGTGAAGAAGCGAGGCAGTTACATCGGCGATAACGTGCCGATACTTGCCATATATTGACATAAAATGGTCGTATTCGTTTTTGTCGATAACCCCGCATGACAGACAGTCCCTGAGAATCAGCTCCACATAGGTGCAAAAAACGTCGGGCCAGCTTTTTCCGACGGGGACCGCACGTTCGGGGTATCCGTACTCATCCGACTTGACAGCGTGAAGCTGTTTTACATACCGGCCCAACTGGCTTTCGTCAAAAAATCCCGAGCCGCCCTCAAGGTACTCCATTACCAGGTAATCCCTGTCTATCACATCCCGCGAAAAATCATAATGAACGATTTGCGGCACGGGAAGGTCGGTGCGCTCTCTTACGAGACGATGAATACCGACTTCGGATTTCATCATATCGATTTCGTAAAACAGCTTCGGCACACTGTCGGGAGGCGCGATTCTCAGTACGAATTTACCTTTCTCGGAATCCACATAATATGAATCGTTATAGTGACCGGCTCCAACGGGGCGGACGGCGCACCTGCCGAGACCGGCTTTTGCGAGCATTGCGTCTATACGGTCTGTCATCTTTTTTTGTCTCTGTCCACTTCAGACACGTCCGCAAAAGGCGCCTCAACCTGTTTACCCTCCATAAATACCACCACTGTCCGCCTTTTGCGGTGAATACGATATACAACGGCCTCACGTTTGAATGGTATCACGTACACACTGTCGCCGCGGTGCAGACTTTCGATGAATCTTGCGTGCCGCACGGCCAGCGGGGTGCTCGCGGCGGCCGTTGAAACCTGCTGCGCCAGCTCGCTTGCGCGCTCGCTCCAGGGCTTGGGCGCATTTCTCATCTCAGCCAAGAAATCGTCCACCAGCCGGCGCACGCCGCGCATTGATTCGTCAATCTCTCTGTCGGCCTGACTCCTGAGCCTGGCGCCCTCCTGCCGCACTTGCTCCAGCTCTTCGCAGGCCAGCAGCCGGACCTGCGAGGCCTCGTCAAGTATCGCCTGCGCCTCCGACCTTTTCTGCTCGGCCGTCTCCCGTGTCGCCTGGATCTGGTTTATCAGCTCGCTGGCGCCGTCCGCCTCTTTGGCCAATAATGACGTCGCCTGCCCAATAACAGCCTTTGGCATCCCCAGCCTTTTGGCAATTGCCACGGCGTTACTGCTGCCGGGCGTTCCAATCAGCAAACGGTATGTGGGCTTGAGAGTTTCGGCGTCAAACTGGACCGATGCGTTCTCCGCCCGGGCCTTTGTGTAGGCGTAGGACTTAAGCTGGCCGAGGTGAGTCGTAGCCACCACCTGCCCGCCTTTTGCCAGCAGCTTGTTAAGTATCGCGGCTGCGAGGACCGCCCCTTCAATCGGGTCCGTCCCCGCGCCCAGCTCATCGAGAAGAATCAGGGTTCTCTTGTCGGTCCTGCTCAAAATCCGCACGATTTGCTGCATGTGCGCCGAAAATGTGCTCAGGCTCTGCTGGATACTCTGCTCGTCGCCGATATCGGCGTATATCTGACGATAAACGGGCAGGTGCGAATCGGCTCTTGCCGGAACATGCATCCCGCTTTGGGTCATGAGGGTCAGCAGCCCAATCGTCTTTAGCATCACGGTTTTGCCGCCGGTATTGGGTCCGGTCACCAACAGCAGGTCGAAGTCATCCCCCAGCCTCAGGTCAATCGGCACTACTTCATCCATTGCTCCGCTGACCTCGCAGCCCTTGTGCTCGCTCGCCCACCGCAGCAGGAGGGGGTGCCGGGCGTCGCGCAGCTTCATGGACGACTCAGGAACAACCGCCGGGGCCGCCATATTGTAAACCATACCGAACCTGGCCTTGGCATACGTCAAGTCGATAAGCCCGAGTATCCTGACGCTGTCCAGAATCTGTTTTCGTTTGTCCAGAATCGCTTTCGTAAGCTCCCATAGTATCCGCCCAACTTCCTTTTTTTCTTCGAAAAGCGCATCCTCCAGCTCGTTGCTCAGCTCCACCAGCGAATCGGGCTCGATATACAGAGTTGCACCTGTATTTGAGCGGTCCAGCACGGTGCCCCTTAAGGAATTGCGATACCGTGTTTTGACAGCGACGACGGGCCTGCCGTGACGCATCATAAACTTATCGTTCTCAATCGCTTTGCGTATCCCCGGGGACGAGACAATGCCCTTAAACTTCCGCCGGATTTCGCCTGCAAGCTTTGCGATTTGCCGCCTGATTTCTCTAAGCTTCGGCGAGGCCTCGTCCCGCACTGTTTTATCCCCATCGATGCACCGATTAATTTCCTCCACGATTTGCTCGAAATCCTGCAGTTTTTCGGCCGTTACCCGCAGGTGGGCGGCTTCGGTTTGGTCGAGCTCGGCGAAAAACTTCTTAAGTCGGCCGCTTGCCGCCAACGTGTCGCCAATCTCCAGCAGCTCACCAGGCTCAAAGACCGTTCGTTTCTGCCCGAACTGCCTGATTAATTCCCGAATATCGCGCAAGCCGGCCAATGGCACTCTTACCCCTCGCTCCAGGAGCGCCTTCAGTTCCGAGGTCTCCGCTATGCGCTCGCTTATCCAGCACACATCCACCGACGGGTAAAGGGCCATCGCCGCATCTTTTCCGAGCGCACTGCCGGCAAACGAGGCCAGTATTTCCCGCACCCCATCAAACTCAAGCACCTTCAACGTATGCTCATCGATCCGATTCCTGGCCATTTACCAAGGCTCCCTAACTTTGAATTTCTTGCCCCGAAGATTCATTCTTTGGCGGCAACAATTTCCGTTCTGCACTCAGGTATCGCCGCCAAAAACTTTGCGCCGTAAGATTTCTTGATTATCCGGCTGTCCAAAATGACGACAATCCCGGTATCATTTCTGCTGCGAATCAGCCGGCCAAAGCCTTGCTTGAACTTGATAATCGCCGACGGCAATTGATAATCATAGAAAGGGTTGGCCCCCTTTTCCCTTATCTGTTCAAGCCTGCCGGCGAGCAGCGGCTGGTCCGGAACCGCGAACGGCAGCCGGACAATAATCACATTCGAAAGCGCAGCACCCGGCACATCAACCCCCTGCCAGAAACTGTCCGTACCAAACAATACGCTCTTACGCGCGGCCTTGAAGCGTCCCAACAGCACCGTCCTGTCAGTGTCCGAGCCCTGGCTGAGCAACTCGATATCATTCTCAGCCAGCCAGTCGGAAAGACGGGCCGCCATCTCTTCAAGCATTGAGTAACTTGTAAACAGAACAAACGCTCTGCCTGCGGTCTTGAGCACGTATTTTTTCACCGCCTCGGCAGCGGCTACGACAAAGTCAGCCTCGTTGGGGTCGGGGAGGCCTTTTTCGATATAAATAGTGACCTGTTTTTGGTAATCGAAGGGCGAGCCCAGCTTAACAGCATCGAAATGCTCCAAACCAATCCGGCCGGCAAAGAAGTCAAAACCGCTTGCTTGCTCCGCCGCACCCGTGCTCAAAGTCGCGCTGGTCAGTATCACCGATTCATACGTGTCAAACAGGCACCTTTTTACGTCCGGCCCGACATTGACGGCGGCGCTTCTCAAACGAACGTTTGCGGTCCGGTCGGCCTCGGCTTCAACCCAGTAAACATGGTCAGCCTGCTGCTGCATCAGAAAATTGCCCAAATCCTGAACCAATGCCTCACAATGGTCAATGCAGCGCATAAACTCGAGCTTCTCATCGACGTCTTCTGTTTCCTTTGCGAGCTTTTTCAATTTGCTGCCGAGGCTCCTCAAATTTCCCGAGACAGTGTCATCAACAAAATTCCTGTAACACCTGCCTCTGGTCTGGCTTTTGGTCTGTTCATACCAGAGCACAATACGCTTGAAGAAATCTCTCCTTATCTGGTCTATTCGGCAGACCATATCAATCGCTTCGCCAGCCTTTGCGTGAGACAAAAGCCCCTTGCGGGTCCGTTTAGTATAGAGGCCGTCAAGGAAGAACTTGACTCTGCGGTCGCTTATATTCAGCCCGAAATGGTCCTCCGCCACATGCTCAATGTTGTGGGCCTCATCGATTATCACGAATCGGTAATCAGGAAGGACCGACGCTCCCTCCTGTTTGAGCGCAAGGTCGCTGAACAGCAGCGCGTGATTGGCCACAATAATATCGGCGTTCTCCAAACGCCGCCTAGCACGCCAGTAGAAACAGTCGCGGAAATGGGTGCACTTGCGGCCGCGACAATTACCGTGCTCACTCCTGACCCTGTCCCAAATATGACTCTTTGGCAAAAACGGAATGTCGCTGAGCGACCCGTCTTTTGTTTTGTCGGCCCAGGCCCTTATGGTGTCAAACTCTGAGGTGAAATCATCAAACAGCACCCTGTGTCTTCGCAGGACAAATTCAAGGCGGCGTCTGCAAACGTAATTGCCCCTGCCCTTGGCCAGGACCGCAGTGAACGGCTGCGGCATACAATCAGCAAGAAACGGAATATCCTTACCAATCAACTGCTCCTGCAGCGTAATGGTAAAAGTGCTGATTAATACCTTTGCGCCGCCGCGCCGGGCCAGGTCTATGGCAGGGATAAGATATGCAAAGCTCTTGCCCACCCCGGTGCCGGCTTCGACAACCAGATGCCGGTCGCCCGCAAGCGCCTGCTGAACCGCGCAGGCCATCTCCACCTGCTGGGGCCTTACCTCAAAGCCGTCAAACGCCTGAGAAACGGCCCCGCCCGCACCGAGAAACTCCTGCATATCTATGGATGTATTGGCCCTTATCATCGCCGGCAAAGCAAAAACGCCGCCCGGACCATTAACTTCTTGGCCGGGCCATACTTCGAATCAATCAAGTTACAATAGCAAATCTTGCAGAACAAACCAATTCTTTCCTTATCGCTATCACACAGATTGTCAGGTGGTTATGCCGCCCAAAGGCTTGACCTTTTCATCAGTCGGGTTTAATCTTAGGCTTGGTCTTTAAAATCGACTGATTAAATCATTGTCAGCTTAACGAAGAACAAACAGCACACATGTCGAAAAAAGTAAAAAAGCGAGGCTGGGAACATTTTCCGCATCAGGCCGACGTCGGGATACGGGGCCTGGGCTCGACCAAAGAGCAGGCCTTTGAACAGGCGGCTGTTGCTTTAACTGCCGTCATCACGAGTCCGGACAGGGTCAAACCCGCCCGGAAAGTGCAAATACGGTGCTCGTCGCCGGATGATGAGCTTTTGCTTGTGGACTGGCTCAATTGCCTGCTTTATGAGATGGCCACAAGAAAAATGCTGTTCAGCCGGTTTGAGGTTCATATTGAAAATAATAATCTGAAAGCCCTTGCCTGGGGACAGAAAAGGAATGTCGCCAAACACTGCCCTGTTGTCGAGGTCAAAGCCGCAACGTATACTGAGTTGAGCGTCCGACAAGATGAAGCAGGAACGTGGATAGCCCAGTGTATTGTGGATGTATGAGGACGTCCTGCGAATGAGTCAGGATGGGAACCCGAATCCACAGGAGGTGTCAGATGGAACACAAGAGTCTAAAACGGCGTTCTGAGTACGAGTGGGTTATTGAGCCATTCGGAAAAATGCGCGTACCGGCGGTAATCTACGCTGATGAAACACTTATCAAAGCGATGGACGAAAAAGTGTGCCAACAGGCCACGAACGTAGCGAGCCTGCCCGGCATTGTGAAGGCCTCTTACGCGATGCCCGACGCCCACTGGGGCTATGGTTTTCCGATAGGAGGAGTTGCGGCCTTTGACCCCGACAATGGGGGAGTGGTGTCGGCCGGCGGCGTTGGTTTTGATATTGCCTGCGGCGTTCGCACCGTAACGACAGGACTGACTGCAGATGATGTAGTACCCGTGAAGAAAACAATCGCCGACTTGCTGGCCCGAAAGATACCCGCCGGCCTCGGCAGTACAGGAAAGCTGCACTTCAACAAAAAACAGATGGACGACGTGCTTGCCGGCGGGGCCCGCTGGGCGGTGGACCGTGGCTACGGCACGAAGGAAGACCTTACGCGAATCGAAGAGCACGGCGCGGTCTCAGGCGCGGACCCGGCCGAGGTTTCGGACCACGCAAAGAAACGCCAGGAGGACGAGGTCGGCACCCTCGGCTCCGGGAACCACTACTTAGAGGTGCAGCAGGTAACGGAAATATATGACGCCAAAGTTGCCGAGGCATTTGGCATCAGGCCGGGCCGGATTGCCATCAGCATTCACTGCGGCTCCCGCGGCCTCGGCCATCAGGTCGCCACTGAATTCCTTAAGAAGATGGCGACCGCTGCCGCCGGTTACGGAATAGAACTGCCGGAAAGAGACCTCGCCTGCGCACCCATAAAGTCGCCGGTGGGCCAGCAGTACCTCGGGGCAATGCGCTCGGCAATCAACTGCGCCCTGGCCAACCGGCAAATCCTCACCCATCTTTTGAGAGAAGTTTTCGCTTCTGTCTTTCCGAAAGCGGAATTGAAACTGCTTTACGATGTTTCGCATAATACCTGCAAGGAAGAAACGCATGCCGTCAACGAACAACCAAAGCGCCTTTTCATTCATCGCAAAGGCGCCACGCGGGCCTTTGGCCCCGGCGACAAGAACCTTCCACCCGAATTGCGCAGCATCGGCCAGCCCGTCCTTATCGGAGGCACAATGGGCACCGCTTCGTATATTCTGGTGGGAACCAGCGAGAGCATGTCACTGGCGTTTGGCTCGTCCTGCCACGGCGCCGGGCGAAGCATGAGCCGCACCCAGGCAAGCCGCCAGTGGCAGGGAAGAGACGTAGTGAAAAGTCTGGAACAGCGGGGAATCCTGATTCGCTGCCCTTCTTTGCGGGGCGTGGCGGAAGAGGCGCCCGGTGCATATAAGGACGTGAGTGAGGTTGTCGAAGCAGCACACAATGCAAATCTCTCCCGCAAGGTCGCTAAACTCGTGCCGCTAATCTGCATCAAAGGGTAGGGCCTCCGCATAATTGCGGTACTTCAGGTCCAAAGAGTCAGGGTCTGCGTGGTCGGTAGAAATGCAGACTATTGCCAAGAAAAACCTCCGCTGCTTCCATAACTGTCTCTGACAGCGTCGGATGAGGATGGATAGTCGAGGCAATATCTGAAGCGCCGGCGCCCATCTCAATTGCCAATGCGCCTTCTGATATTAATTCCCCGGCTCCGGTTCCGACGATTCCGACGCCGAGAACCTTTTCGGTGCCAGGGTCTATGATAAGCTTTGTAAGGCCGTCGCTTTGGCCCATAGTGGCGGCGCGGCCGGAAGCGGCCCAGGGAAACTTCGCCACCTTAATCGGGCGATTTTCCTTTAGCGCCTGTTTCTCGCTCAAGCCGCATTCGGCAACCTCGGGGTCGGTGTACTCAACAAAGGGAATGGCCTTCGGCCCAAAGGCCACATCAAGGCCCGCTATTACTCTTGCCGCTATCCTTGCCTCGTGGGAAGCTTTGTGCGCCAAAAGAGGCCCACCGACGAGGTCGCCGACTGCATAGATTGACGCGTCGTCGGTCTGAAGCTTGTTATTTACCTTCACAAATCCTTTTTCATCTGTTTGCACCCTGGTATTTTGCAAACCAAGACCAGCCGAATTAGGTTTGCGTCCCGCCGCAACAAGCACTCTCTCGTACGACTTCTCGCTTGTCGGACCCTGCTCAGCTTCTAATGCCACCTTTAGACCGCCGTCGTGCTCTTTAATCTGTGCAACGGTAGTACTGAGCATAATAGAGTCAAAGAGTTTTCCGAGCCGCTTCGCCAAGATCGAAACAAGCTCAGGGTCGCTGCCCGGCATCAAGCCCGGCGTCATCTCCACAACCGATACCTTTGTCCCCAGAGCGGCATATACAGTTCCCAGCTCCAATCCTATGTAGCCGCCGCCTACAACCAGCATTGACTCGGGAATGCTCTCCAGCTCCAAAGCCCTTGTCGAATCCATTACAAGCGCAGATGCGGCGGGAATGTTTGGAATAGTCACAGCAGAGGCACCCGTAGCCAGAATTGCCTTATCGAACGAGATTCTTTCCGTACCGTTTCCTTTTCTTTTGACCTCCAGTGTATTGCTGTCAATAAAGGCCGCCATACCCTGGATGTATTCAATTTTTCTTAGCTTGCACAGTTGTGCCAAACCCAGCACCAACTTTTGAATTACGCCGTTTTTATACGAACGCACCTTATCCACATCAATTTTGGGGGCTGAGAATTCTACACCGTGGCTCCCGACTGCAGCGGCGTCGGTAATGATTTTGGCCAGGTGCAACAGCGCCTTGGATGGTATGCAGCCTCGGTAAAGACAAACACCGCCGGGATTCTTTTCAAGGTCAATCAAGGTTACCCGCATTCCCAAATCCGCCGCGGTAAAAGCAGCCGCATAACCGCCCGGTCCGGCCCCAATCACAACAAGCTGCCTTGAGTTCTTTTCTTGAGCCATCAACTCTCCGGCGTCAGCCGTTCGTGCAAATAATAAGCTCGTCTTTGTTAAACGACATATCATTCGGCATTAAATTGCCTGGGGCCTCATAATAACTGAATGATTCGTGATATACAATGAGTTTTAGACCAAAGGGGTTCCGCTCCTGCGATTCATTTCTCGCGCCCCAAGAGGCTTGCGGGGCGCGGGAAGATCGCAAAAGGGGAACCCCTTTTCACTTATTGCTATTGTGTCTGTCCCGGTTCGAACGTAAGGTTCTTTTTGTTCGCCTGCTCCCGTATTGCGTGAATTATGGCCGAGCCGAGGGTGTTTTCTCCCTGCTGTCTGGTTTTCATTTCTTGCGCCACGTATTTCTTGCGCTGCTCATTCAACTGCTGTATGTTCTGCTGAATCCGGGCCCGCTCTTTTGCCTTTGTTTCGACATAGGCCTTTCTTTCCTGTGCCGTCATCCGCCTCATCTGTTCGGGAAGCTCCTGGTCCTTCACATTTTCCAATTCCAACTTGTCATTCTGAACTGCATCAACGAGGTCCCAGGCCTCGTTCCTGTAATTCGCGGACGATTTGGTCACAGCTCTCTGGACTTCTGCTTCCTTTGAGGCGGTCGCGGCATTTCGGTCCTGTGTCGTCTGTCTTGCTGAAGCCATGTCTCCTATCTGGCCATAGGGAATGTAAGTTTCGTTCAGCTTGAGGCCGAGTTCGGCGATTAGGCTATCCTGCGGCGCCTCGATGTGCACGACCTGCCGGTTTTGGTCGATATTCAAATACCGCCCATCGGCAAGCTCCGCCCCGTCTTTCCACTTGCCGTCCAGCCCTTGCTTTTCCGAGCCGCAGTGAATTGTGTTGATAATGATGCCCCTGGATACCGCATCCTTGCAGGCCTGGCGATAATCCACCTTGCCCTGGGTGAAAGGCTCATTACCTGCGATGAAAATGACTTTCAAGTCATCGGGCGAGTTACTCCATTGCAGGTCCTCGGTCGCGTCTTTTATTACCCAGCCGCAATATTCCTGGCCGCCGTTTGTCTTGAGGGCAAACAGCTCCTCGGAAATTTTATCAAGGTCTGTTGTGAGAGGAACAATCATGCGAATATAGCCCTCTTGCTGGGACAGCGAACTCTTACCGTACTCGTAAAGCGCCACCCAAAGCTCAGGCCGCAGCCCGCTTCTTTTGGCAACAATAAACTCATTGACGATTGCCCACAGCTCGGTCCTGGCCTGGTCAATCAACCCGGACATACTGCTGCTGGTATCAAGCAGAATCGCCATCTGGATTAACGGCTTCTTATCGAGTTTGGGCATATCGACAAAGGCTTTTTCCTCTCCGGCCGCCTTCGGCTCCTCGGCCCGTGCGGCGCTGACAAAACACACCGTGGTTAACATTCCAATCAAACACGCTGTCAAAACTGCCTTTTTCATCTTCGTGCTCCTTTCCTGAATTTTTCGGTTCTTAATTCTCGGCCGGACCTTTAATCAGGACCGGCTCGCCGTCGACCAACAGAAGGACCTCACCTCTGAGCGCTATGCTGCCCTGCCGATTTTCTCCGGCCAGCCTCCGGGCCAGCTCGATGAACTCTTTTGAGCCGAACTCGATGACCTTCTTCGGCTTAACTTCACTTTCCATTGTGACCAGCCGGCTATCCACCCACCGGCGTCCCCTGCGGTAATATGCCTGGTCGTTTATCTGCTGCACGCCCGTTATGGAAACCCGATTCATCTGCGCGTCGTAGAAGTAGTTTCTGACATTCAACGTCTCCTGTTGCTTCTGGGCCATCATGTTGTAGCTCTGGCTGACGGCGTCCATGCCGGACCGCTTGAGCATTGCGCGACTTTCAAGCGAGCGACCCGCCTCACGACGAACCCCAGCCGTGTCATGAAGCTCTGTCCCCTCTCTTGCCAGGAAAGCCGTATATTCAGTCAATATGCCGAACTCGGTGGAGAGACGCACGATTTCATCAACCAGCTCCTTGACTTTCGGGTCGCTGCAGGAGGCGCCCGGCTCGGCGCCCATCTGCCGGACGACATCGATAAGCCGCGCAATCTTCCTGCTGGCCCAGAGTCTCGGCACAAATCCGTTGCGCACGTCCGCTTTGTCGAATTCGAATTCGAATTTGAATGTGCGTTTCCTGCCCAGGTAGTTGCCGCTAATCTCGAAGACAATCGGCTCGTTACTTACGTACTGGCCCAGCAATACCATCTGGTCGCCCTCAAACATATCGGGCAGGTTATCGGGCAGGATGTCACGCGTCCGACCGATTGCGGGCCCACCGTCCTGTTTCACAACTTCCAGCTCGATGCTGGCAAGGATGGGGCCGGTCAGCCTTTTGAAGACCCTGCCTATCTTGACCTCGACGTCTTCTTTCGGCAGGACAAATTCCGCTTTCGCGCGCGACGCATCGGCAATTTTCTCCAGAAGCGGGGCATTCACATCGACGCCCACGCCAAACGTAAACACCCTCCGCTTATGCGGATTCGATTTTGTCACCAGCTCGCGTATCGCCGCCTCAGACGTGTTGCCTACGGTAGGCAGACCATCGGTCAGGAACAGTACTATCGGCAGCATGCCTTCGACGGCCTCCTGACTCAGCGCCTCGTGCAGAGCATCGTGTATGTTGGTTCCACCTGTTGCGGTAATACCCTCGACGTACCTGCGCGCCGCCTGCTCGGTTTCCTGTGTTTTAATTACCGGCTTCTTCGAGAACCACTCCACCGCATCGTTATAAATGCAGATGTTAAACGCCTCGCCTTTTTCCAGCCCGGCGATAATTTGCAGCGCCGCCTCCCTGACCTGCTCAATCTTTTCGTTTCTCATACTGCCCGAGCGGTCGATTACCAGCGTTATTTCCCGTTTGATTGCGGACGCATCCTCCGTCCTGGGCAGCTCGGCCGGCAAGCCTGCAAGCAGAAGGAAATACCCCCCGCCCACTTTCTCATCGGGATAGGCGAACATTGAAGCGGTCACGCCGTTTTCCTGCAGAAGATACGAGAGGCGAAACGGTCCCGGCTCGGCGACTCCCCCTTCAGTCTGGACGGTAACGACAATCGGACCCTTTGCATCGCCCATCGACTTCAGGTCCAATTCTTTCATCCCCACCAGTTTGTGAGTGGGTGAGTAGACTGTTGCTATAGGTCTTTTGCTCCTGATTTTCACTGTAATGTCCCACGGAACGGCGTACTCGAGCGATTCTGTTCGCAGCAGTATGTAATCCACACGGCTGCCGTCCACTTCGAGAAGATTTTCGTACGTCAGCCGCACCTTCTGTTTGCCCCTTGGCTCGACCGGAAACACACTCGAGCGAATCAGATTGTACCCCACGAACTCCACCAGCGCAGGGTCCTTAATCTTCGACACCAACTGCTCATATATCTTCTTTGCCTCATCCTTCGGCAGCACTTTGGCGGTTATCTCCCCACTGGGCCCGTCATAGGCAAAGCCCCGCACAACCGCTTTATCCGGCACGGGAAAGATTAACTCGGCCTCTTCCCGGCGATTGCTCGTATTGTGCAGGTGAATCTCTATCGTCGTGGTCGCCGTGCTTTCGAAGATATCAACCAAGGCACTGACTTTTGTAATCTCAACGGCACCGCGCCGCTCAGGAGCGAATGAGCGTGCCCGACTCTGCGGCACGATGACGTTCGACGCCAGAGGTCTGACGCTTACGTGGCTCAGTTGACCCCGGGCCTGGCCGACAAAAAATACCATCCCCACTAACACATAACCGATAAGTTTTTTCTCTATCACCGCCATTTCTTATCTCCTTAAACTAAGATTCAAATGTTCTGCACTATATACAGTATACTGCACAAATGCCCTCCGGTTTTGTAAATAGTTTGTAAAAAGTCCGAAAGGCAATGAACCTGGTGCGGGCGCGCAGTCAAAGTCGGGGGACACCAATGTTTTGCGGCCGGCCCAAAGAAAGGAATACTCAGACTTGGACGGCCAGGCCCACTCTGAAAACTGAACCCGCCGGCCTGGCGCTCAGAATTTCAACAAAGCCATTGTGGGCCTCGGCGAATTTTTTCACCAGCGCGAGACCCAGACCCGTGCCGGCGGTTTCGCGAGTCGCTTCGGCGCCCAGGCGGTAGAATTCTTCAAAAACCTTTTTTCGCTGCCGATGCGGCACGCCCGGCCCATGGTCTTCAACCTCGACCAGGATGAATTGACTGTCGCTCTTGGTTCGCACTGTAATCGTTTTATCCTCGGCGCCGCGTGCGTATTTAACCGCATTGTCGAGCAGGTTGACAACTATCTGCTTGACCGCATCGTTGTCAAAAACCGTTTGGCGGAGCGGCTGGAACTCGGTTCTTATCGAGAAGCCGTTCTGGGCCGCATAGGGCGCCATCATTTCGACAACGCCGCCAACGCACGCGTTCAGGTCGCCCACAGTAAAAGCATACTTCTTGCGTCCTTTTTGTATCCGGGAAAAGTCCAGCACGTTCTCTATCAGCCGGCTGAGCCGCTCGCTTTCCTGCCGCATGTTTCGGTAGTACTCAGAGCGTTTCTGCTCCGATTTCACCCAGTCCTTCTCCAACATTTCCGAGTACATTCGTATCGAGGTCAGCGGCGTCCTTAGCTCATGCGAAACCGCCGATATGAAGTCGTCCTTTTTTTCGGACAGTTTGATTTGAGCCCGAGCGTAGCGCCACAGGCTCACCAGTCCCAGCGTCGCCGCGAGGAACACAATCCCGACTATACTGAAATACCAGCTCTGCAACTGGCCCGTCTGTCCGACAATCGCGGCGGGAACAGTTTCTTTGAGGTACAGTATCAGATACCCAAAGCCGAAATCCAAAACCGCCGTATAGGCGAGATTCCCGTTTCCTGTTCGTTCATTTTTTACCTGCGGCAGCTCAAAACTCATGCCCTCGCGCATAAAGCGCGAGGCAGACTCCCTAACTTCCTCAATCAGCCTCTTTTCGTTAAGCCCAAAGCCCTGCCGGAAACGCCTGTCTTCGATTTGTACGTCCCTGACCAGAAAAATCTGTTTGCCAAAAACGGACTCCTGGGCCTGGCCTCCGTTGGTGACTATCGTTTCAAACGGCCCCTGCTCGACCTGCACGAGATCGCCTTGGCTTGCCTGCCTTGTCAGGTCTGAATCTATCGCGTCGGACCGCAATACGCCGTTTACGGCGTGCGCGACTGCGTCAGAAGGTTGTCCGCCCCGGCCAGCCAAATCTTCGCCAGAGGTTCTATCACCTATTCTATCCACCTCCGACGCCTTTTTTGGCAAAGGTTGTACCGGCTCGGCCATCTGCGGTACCAGAGTGTTTGCCGCCCGGCGGTCGGCCAAACGCTCTCGTCTGGCTGCACGCCCGTAGACCGACTCCGATTGCTCCGCCGCAGAACTGACCGGGCTTTCAGTCGCTTCCTTATAAGCGAGTTCCTTTTCCGCTGCCAGCCCTTGCTCCGCGATCTCGGCCTGTTTTGTTGGCGCCTTCGCTTGCCTTTCGCCGTAAGGCGATACCTGCTGCTCGTCCCGGGCCGCAGGACGGCCTACGTTACTGACGTAAACAGAACGCTGCTGCGCGATAACCTGGGTCTGCCGGTCCTGCTTTTGCAGACTCTCGATAGGATAATAATTGTCCGCCTCTCGCTGCTGCCCTTTATACCCTGCGATTATTCCAGCTTTTCTCCTTTGACTTTCTGTCTCGGCAGACCTGGCCTCTTCGAGTATTCCTGCCTCTGCACTCGGCGCAGGCAGGCCTATTGCTTTCTCATCCGTACTCACCCCGTACGATGGTTTTTTTTCACCACCCAGTACCGGCAGCAGATTGTTCTTTATATTGGCCCGATTAAACTCGGTTTGGGCGTAGATCACATTATTGGCGGCCGTGGCACCTTCCCTTTGCAGGATATCATCGTTTGCCGTCACAATTCTCCCATCCGGCTCGATTTGAAAGTACCCGTACGCGAAGTTGTTCTCTATCCGGCCGCTGAGCGGGGAAACCAGCCGCGGCATCTGCTGCTGGCCGGCTGCAATGTTGTCGGGAACATAATAATCCTGATAGTGAGTGTATGGACGCCTCTCTTCGGCCTGTATGAACTCACCGAGCTTGCGGTCGACATCCTGCCTGATTTGTTCGGCCACCTCGGCGAACTCACCGAGGCGTTTCCATCTGAGGCCCTCCGACCACCTTTCAATGGCGTGATAGCCGAGAGCGGTCAGCCCGCACAGCGCGGCAACAATTATCATCGTCAAAATGGTAAGTCGCTTATACATTTGGTCAATTTGGCCCTGTGGGACTAATTCTCATATTTATAGCCCGCACCGCGGACGGTCTTGATAATTTCCGGCTCGGCCGGGTCCAGCTCAATTTTGGCCCTTAATTTGGCTATGTGCATATCGACGGTTCTGGTTCCGAGGTCGGTCATCGTATCGTTCCAGACCTCTTTATAAAGCTCTTCCCTGCTGACGACGCGGTCCGGATTGGCCGCAAAATACTGTATTATCTGTGCCTCGCGTCTGGTGATGTCTATTTCTGTTTTATCGCGTCTTATTTTCAACGCCGCAATGTCAACAGCCAGACCTGCGAATTTGAAATGTTGCCCCACCGCACGGGCCGGGTCCGTCCGCCGCAATACCGCCTTTATTCGCGCCAGAAGCTCCTCAAGCGAAAACGGTTTTGTGATATAATCGTCGGCTCCGAGATTCAGGCCTGCTATTTTTTCTTTTTGCTGGCCCTTGGCCGTCAGCATAATGACCGGCGTCTGCAGGGCCTCCTGGCGCCATTTCATGCATAAGTGCTCGCCGCTGATTTTGGGCAGCATCAGGTCGAGCAAAATCAAATCAAACTGCTTCTCGGCCACGGCCCGTTCAGCCTCCAGGCCGTCGACCGCCTCTGAAACTTTGAAACCGTGAAACTCCAGAAAGTCCTTAAGCGCCGCCCGGATTTTCTGCTCATCCTCAACCAGCAATATGCAGTTCTTTTGCTCCATAAGACACCTCGCGCACTATCCATTATATTATAAGCGAAATCAGGCTTTTCCATTTGTAAAAATCCTGTAAAAAATCAGCCCCCGGAATTTACCGCCATTTTACTTTTCTCTCAGCCGACACCTGCGTATAGTAAGGTGAGAGATTCGCAGTGTTCTAAACGTTTTTCCAAAAGAGTCCACCAGGACTAAAACCTCAAATGAAAGGCGAAAAAGATGAAATGCTGCAAAAACCACATTCCAAAGTGCATATCAAAAGTCATAACTCTCCTGGCGCTGTGCTGTGCGCTCTGGTCGTATGCACACGGCCAAACCACTGTCTCGGAAGGCGCGCTGGCAAATATGCCCGTTAAGGAAGTTACCATATTTAAGGACGGCCACGTCTTTGTCGTCCACGAAGGAAAAGTCCCTGTTGACTCACAGGGTGACGTCGTCCTCGACTATCTGCCCTGTCCCGTCCTCGGAACCTTCTGGCCCTACTCGGCAAATCCGAAAGTAAAGCTCTCTGCTGTTGTCGCAGGCAGACGCATCGTATCGCTGAATAGAACTGCCCTTACGGTTCGCGAGCTTATCCAAGCAAGCCCCGGCGCAAAGGTGCGAATCAAGGAGCAGAACCAGGCGCAGCCTTACCAGGCAACCATTCTTTCAATCCCCTCGCGCTCGACCGAAGAGCTGGCCAAAACAAGCCCGCCCGGAACAGAAGAGATGCTCCCGCAGCAGGGCAATATCGTTCTTCTGCAAACCGCTGAGGGCGTAAAGGCTGTCCCCCTTGACCGTATCGAGGAAGTCACTTTTGTGGACGAACCCAAGAACGCCGTCACTCAGAAGGACTACCGTAACCTGATGACCCTCAAACTTAATTGGGACAATCGCAAATCCGAACAGACCGCAGATGTGGGTATGGCCTACGTGCAGCTCGGCATAAGATGGATTCCGAGCTACCGGGTCGAAATCGACGGAACGGGCAACGCCGTCATAGAGCTCCAGGCAACCCTCATCAATGAGCTGACCGACCTCAGGGATGTCACCGCCAACCTCGTTATAGGCGTCCCAACTTTTGCCTTTAAGGACCAGGTGGACCCCATTTCGCTCCAGCGCACCGTTGCCCAGCTTTCGCCGTATTTTCGCGCCGACAGCCGCACCGCCTTCGCTTTATCTAACGCCATTATGAGCCAGTCGGCCCCATCCCGTTATGATGGTGCCCGTGAAGATGAAAGCGGCCGGGCCGGCATAATCGACCTCGGCCCCGAAGTGACCGGCTCACTCAGGAACGAAGACCTTTACGTCTTCACTGTCGAGCACATAACCCTCAAAAAAGGCCAGCGGATGGTCCTGCCCGTAAGCGAGTTCAAACTCAAATACAAGGATGTCTTCACGCTCGATTTGCCTTTCGGCCCGCCGCCAGAGGTCCGCCACAACTTCAACAACCAGCAGCAGGCCGAAATCGCAAGGTTCCTCCTTGCCCCAAGGCTTATGCATAAAATAAGACTCGAAAATGACTCGAAATACCCGCTCACCACTGCGCCGGCCCTTATCTTCCGAAAGGGCAGAGTCATCGCCCAGGCAATGATGAAATATACACCCGTTGCCGGCTCAACCGACCTCGACCTCACAATCGCTGTTGACATCACCACCGAAAAGACCGACAAGGAAACCGGCTTCACGCCCGACGCCGAAAAGTGGGGTGGTGACAGATACGGACGACGCGACCTGACCGGCACAATCACTCTCACCAACCGCAGAACCGACAAAGTTTACATTGAAGTAGTACGCTCCATCCTCGGACACATCGACACTGCCGACCAGGACGGAACAATCGACCATCTAGACAGAATGGAAAGCGGCTGGATGCTTACTGACGGCACACCTTTCTGGTGGAACTGGTACGGCTGGCCCCATTGGTGGTATTACTTCAACAGCGTCGGACGCGTCACCTGGAAGTTTGAGCTTGAACCGGGAAAAACAAAAAACCTCAACTACAACTGGAAGTACTTCTGGCGACAATAATCCTGTGCTCGTTGCGAGGATATTTACCGTCCGTTTGAAAGGGAACCAAATATGAAATTCAAAAACAGAACGATAATACCCGCGATGCTCTTCGTCGGCCTGATGTTTACTTTACAATCGCTTATGCCCCGCAGGATAAAACCTCTCCCGCCGCAGAACTCCGCGCGAATCTGCAAAATCCTGACCCGGCCGTCAGTCATATCGATATGGTTCCAACGCTGCTTGAGCTGATGAATAGCCGCACCGGACGCAATCTCCCAGGCCGAAGCCTTGTGCCCCCAATGCAGGGCGGAAAGGCAGCTGAGGACCATGTGTTCATTGAATGGAATCCTGAAGATTCGGAATTGAATGTTCCCGTTCGGACGGTCGTGTCCCCCGATGGATTGGAAACTATCGCTGTTCAAAGGTGACAAGAGTCAGTTGTTCAATCTCAGCACCGACCCCGGCGAAACCACGAATCTTTTTGATTCCGGTCGACACAAAGACGTCATAGACCACCTCACCGCGAAAATCCGCGCCTGGCAAAAGAAAAACGAAGACAGGCTCAAGCTGTAGAACGCTTTTCTCGCCGGGCGTATATCTGCTGCCTGTCCCGCTGTGTCGGGCTGTCAGGTATATGACCGCCGTCGGCTGTTTGAATATTATCGCTGCTGTACCTGTTGCCCTTGGGCCTGTGCAGAAACAAAAAATTCGGTTGTAAACAGCGTTGTAGTTATTAAAATAGCCGTTGATAGATTACAGGCACCGTCGGGCGCTGCCTGGGGCGATTAGCTCAGCCGGTAGAGCAGCTGACTCTTAATCAGCGGGTCACAGGTTCGATTCCTGTATCGCCCATTTAAAAACCGTGGTTTTGGCTTCACTACGGGGGGGTGGGCTGTCCATTGTTGTCCATAGTAGTGCAAGAGTTTCCGCCAAGTAGCGCCAAGTTTTCCGCCAAGGCGCCTTCTTTGCCGGGCGCTCGCGCCTGTTGTTTGTCTCTGCTCGGCAGGGATAAATCCAGCAGGCTTTCTATGGCTTTGGCCTCTTGGCCTCTCAGCGTATGCGTGTAAGCGTTCATGGTCAGGTTGATGTCATTATGTCTCATTATTGTTTGCGCAACTTCAGGGTGAACGCCGCTGGCAGCCAGAAGGGTCGAACACTCACCACGCAAGGCGTGGAAATCAAAATAGCGTGCGCTTTCGTCCTCCAACAAAGGAGCGCAGCTATACAAATCAATATTATCCGTCGATCCTGGGGCATTAGTATCGCCGAACAAGGTTTCGCCACATTCAATAGAATCTGCGGAGAGACAGTCGGCGCATTCCAGAGCCGAATTACAATCGTGATCATTACAATCTGCCAGACCGTCGCAGTCATCATCTATTGGGTTATTGGAGATTTCCGCTTCACCGGGATTTACTGAAGCATAGTTGTCGCCACAGTCACCTTCGCAGATAGTCCAGCCGTCAGTTTCGGCATCGTCAAGATTCAGGTCGGGGGTCGCTGTCGTTGCAGCCGCCGGTGCAAGTACTCCAGCCATCGCCGTCTGCATGATCATGGTTGAGGCCGGGGATATTTATCATTGCAATCCACCGAAGTATCCCAGGCGTCGCCATGGTCATCGATGAGAATACAGTTCGGATTAGGGGGGTGTACTGAGATCTTCGAGCCAGTCGCCTGTCATAATCGAGACATCGAGCCAGTCGACATCCCAGTCATAGTTCAAATCGCCAGATGCGCGCATACACCCGCCGCAGTCAACCAGCGCGATGTTATCAAAATAGGAATTGCCAAAACCCATTCCCATCCACCCATAGTCGTCCCACTGCATCAGGACAATTTTGACCGTATCGGCGCCTGCCACACTATTGTCGATGACCATACTCACATTATGCCACGTATCTCTGGCAGAGTATTCATTTATAAAGGCCTCCTGCGTCCACCAGACGGTGCCGGCTGCGACAATTTCTGCTTTGAGAATAGTCCTTCTGCCGTCACCCAGAGGGAAAGATGAACTATTGAGCAGATTCCCGCTGAGTGTATACACACCGGGCCCAATAGAAACTTCCTGTTCAAAGCCGTCGTCCCACCACCATATGCCGGCATCAATATTCGCCGACCCACCATAATCAGCGCTATGGTCGCCAATCTGTGTATTTCCCCCCCACCATTTACTCCAACTCCCGTTATCACCCAACTCAAAATCGCCGTTTAGCACCATATTGTTGTAATCATCAGCCCAGCCTTCCGCCATCATTGAAAAGTCGACGAAGTTAATCCGACAGTCATTATTCAGGTCGCCGGCTGGTTTGTTGGGACAATTACACTGCTCGAGCACAATGTTGTCAAAATAGGAATTGCCATAACCGGTAGCCCACCCATAGTCATCCCACTGCATCAGAACAACTTTCACCCAACTGGCGCCCGCAGCGGTGTTGTCAATATGCATGGTCAGATTTTGCCACGTATTCTGGGGCGCATCCTTGTCGATAAACACCTCCTGCGTCCACCAGACATCGCTTCCGCGGCCGATTTCTGCTTCGAGAACAGTCCTTCTGCCGCCACCCAGAGGCGCAAACGAACTATTGAGCAGATCTCCGCTGAGTGTATATATAGCGGACCCGATAGGTACTATTTGTTCATACCCATCGTCGCACCACCATATGGCGGCGTCAATATTCGGCGACCCACCATAATCCATGCTATGGTCGGCAATATCCGAATTTCCCCCCCACCATTTACTCCAACTGCCGTTATCACCAAACTCAAAATCACCGTTGCGCAGCAGATTGTCGTTTGCCGCGCTCGTTGTCAGACATACCAACAACACGAAAAGAGCACATTTTCTCAACATGAGACCACTCCTTTAACCTGTCATTACATTAATGTTGCGTTACAATTTTATGCTCTGCCTTTTCTGAGCACGCCCAGAACACCAAATCCAAGTATAGCCAGCGTTGTCGGCTCCGGAATGAAGCATGCGTTATCCAGAAACACCGAGCCGCCGCTGGGAACCCAAGGATCGCTACCGTCATAGCCTTGCACCTCGAGAAGCACATAATTGGCAAACGCAGTGCCTGTGGGCGCGGGGGCCGTTCCCACACCGAATCGCCGCCACGTATCCAGTGGTGAATACTCATCGGCAACCCATACTTCGAAAACATTTATCCCCGCCAGCCAACTGCCGCCTACCGGGCCATAGCCTGCATCGAGGAATTCAATCTTCATTGCGCAAAAGTTGCCGGTTCCCATTGGGTCGGAACCGGAATTAAACGAAGAGACCTCCGCCACCCATGTTTGGCCCTCCGATGCAGCGAAAGTCTGTAAAAGGCCTACCCCTTCTCCGATAACCCACGGCCCAAACATCTTCAACGATTGCAGGCCGGATTCGGCCTGAGTCTGTGTCACTAACGAAAAGGATGGGTCCCCAAATGACAACCAGCCGTCAACCCAATTCAGGTCGCCGCCAGAGGCGTCGGGGCTCTCAAACCCAGGGTCGGCCAACAAGTTAGCATTAGCAACAGCGGCAGTTCCGCAAATAGCCATTAACAGAATCAGAATCTTTTTCAACATTGGATTTGCCCCTTACCATTGCCAGCGCTGTGCTTGTCCAAATTCATCACCCTATTACTACCTAATCTGAATGGGGAAGAACTGGGTGGTGAACCAAACAAGTTCTCATGCCACTGCTCTACTTTCAGGAAAAGCCTGCAAAACCTAAGGTCTTTTACCACGGCATTTCACCAGATTTAGGTTACTTGGCTCAGGACCGAAAGTCATGAAAAAAATGAGGTTTTGCGAAGCATTTGCACCTATTTTCCTTTTCATTTTTTCCCTTTAAAAACTTTCTGTTCGTACGCTGATTGGGCCCACGACAATCTGCGCACACCAATACCACCTTGAGAGCCCCCCGACAATTATCCTGATTACTCGCACAACTCCTCCATCCACGAAGGCTTTAGGTGTGGATTAAGGTACGGGTCCAACAACAATATAATTGTATCTGGGATTTCCCATACACAGTCTTAAAAACCCCAATTTCTCCGTTCGATACCAATAATCTTACAAGAAATAGACACAGACTGTCAAGCATTTTTTTTTCAGGGAGTGGGATGTCCAGGGAACATGGTATCCCAGATTCAGGCAGGAAGCACCTTTCATTCCTTGTTTTTGTCCGTATTTTTCTTATAATCTCGATGCTCGACACTGGATACTCGAATATGGCTTCGAGTATCGACGGTTGGGAATGGTCACGAATTTCGGGAAAGGGTTGCTGAGTTATGGGATTACATGCAGCGGATATAGCGGTTCTGGTGGTCTACCTAATTGGTATGGTGGCCATCGGCATCTGGTCGGCCAGAAAGATAAAAGACAGCGCCGACTTCTTCATGCCGCGCCGATTCGGCAAGGCGATGATGATAATGTTCTCTTTCGGGACGGGGACGCATTCGGACCAGGCGGTGAGCGTGGCATCGAAAAGCTTTACAAATGGCCTGTCGGGTATCTGGTATCAGTGGCTGTGGCTGCCGGTGACGCCGTTCTACTGGCTGATTGCGCCGGTTTTCAGGCGGTTTCGGGCCATAACCACCTCGGATGTGTTCGAGGCCAGGTACAGCCCGAGTGTGGCGATGCTGTATGCCGTGGTGGGGGTGCTTAACCTGGCGGTGAATATCGGCGTTATGCTCAAGGGGTCCAGCGAGGTCATCTCGGCCAGCACCGGCGGGCTGGTAAGCGCCAATTTTGCTATCGCAATTATGACCGTGATATTTGTCATTTATGGCGTGGCAGGCGGCCTCGGCGCGGCTATAATTACGGATTTCATCCAGGGGGTGTTGACCATAATCTTTTCTTTCCTGCTGCTTCCTCTAATACTGAACGCAGTCGGCGGTATAGCGGGATTGCGACGGGTGATTGAGGACCCGCACATGTTCTCGCTGGTGGCGCCTGCGGAAATCGGATTCTTTTATATAGCCGTAATCGCCTTTAACGGCCTTGTGGGCATCGTAACCCAGCCCCACACCATGGCCAACTGTGCAGCGGGAAAGACCGAGATGGAAGGACGCGTCGGCTTTATGGGGGGGACATTGATAAAGCGTTTGTGCACGGTGCCGTGGGCCCTGACTGGGCTGGCAGCGGTGGCGTACTTTGCAGGCCGAACAATGGAGCCGGACAAGGTCTTCGGGGCGGTGGCGGGCCAGTTTCTGCCGAAGATAGCCCACGGAGTGCTTGGAATCTTCATCGCGGCAATTCTCGCCTCGGTGATGAGCTCCTGCGATGCGTTTATGATATCGTCGTCAGCACTTTTTACGGAAAACGTTTACAAGCGTCTCCTGCCCGATAAGCCCAGTCACCACTACATTACAGTAGGTCGAATCACTGCAGTTGTGATTGTGGCCGGTGGAGTAGGCTTTGCTTTCTGGCTGCCCGGTGTGGTAAAGGGCCTGGAGATATTCTGGAAGATTTCTCCGATGATGGGGATAGCGTTCTGGCTGGGTCTTTTCTGGAGGCGGACAACGGTGGCCGGTGCGTGGGCGGGAACGCTTTCGGCATTTGGGATTTGGTGGCTCACAGGTCAGAAAGCTTTCATTTCCTGGCTGGGTGGTCTCCCAGGAGCTGAGCCGCTGCGATTCGTTTTCGTCAAGGGTGGCACGCCGGAAGTTTATCTGCCGTGGCAAATGGTCTTCTATTTGGCGGGAGGATTGCTGGTGGGCATAATCGTGAGCCTTTTTACCAAGCCGGTCGCTAAGGAGAAGCTCGACAACTTCTATGCTTTGGTGCGAACTCCCGTCAGGCCGGGCGAGGTGGTAACGGCGCCTTGCACGCTGCCAGCCGGTGCGGTTGTGCCGGAGAAACAAAATGTGTTTCCAAATACTAATCTTGAAATACCAATCCCGTCGCGTACATCGGTCATTGGATTTCTTTTCGGCTGGGGATGCGTTGCGGTCATTATCTACGTGGTCTATTTGATTGCGAATATGTAGGAGATACCAAAAAGTAATGGCTGCCAAGGTCAAGCAGCTAATAACAGCATTCGGCGTTCTATCATTGTTATTAGCCGGTTCAGCGCGCAGCGTTGAGGTTCTGCCTGCGTGGCAGCGGCCTTTCGCGGTGGGGGAGATGCCATTCGCACTTGGTACGGGCCAGAGCGAGTTTAAGGCATGGGGCCGGGACAGGGACTATCGTGTGTTCTTTTCGGAGTTTCTTCCCGCCCTTTTCGAGCGGACGATTGGCCTGGAGAGATTCGACCCTAACTGCGAGCTTACGTGGATTTTCACCGGCGACCATGGAGGGTTTACGGTCACGATTAACCATAAGGAGGTCGGTCTTTTTCAGCGATTCTACGACTCGCCGGGGTTCGAGAACAGATTCGAAGGCAAGCGCTTGCGACACCCGGAACTGCGTATGCCCATGGAAAAGGCCCCTTATACGGGGATATTGCGAGGAGTTACGGTAACATTTGACCACAGATTAGGGTTATCGGTCGCGCTGAATGGACATACTGTTCTCAAACAGGAGTGCCTGCTTGATGTCAGCCGGCACCAGTTGAGACTGACGGGCGGCGATAAAGAAGTTTCGGGTAAGATGCTCGAGCCAGCAGAGGAGGCTGCGGTTGTGCGCGTTAATCCGTCGTTACGATATCAAAAAGTGCTGGGGTTCGGCGGCATTACGACGCCCACCGCATACGCTCAGCTCAGTGCGGAAGGCAAGCGGCGATGGTGGCAACTGGTGTGCGAGTACAACCTGCTTATCCAGCGCGAGTACCCGATTGGCAGGCGGCTGAATCCCGAAATGGACAACTGGGACAGGCTGGAGGACGCTACGCCGCACTACTATGGCGACAATTTCCCCAACGGAGAGGTAAGCGACTTCGAATATATCAAAACACTTAGACGGCTTGGCGGGAAAGTCCTGTTCGAGTTCTGGGCTCTGCCGCCGTGGGCCGAAGGCGGCGCCGAGAAATATGCTGAGGCAATGGTCCATTATTGCAGGGTCTCTAAGGAAAAGGCAGGTGCGCCGCCTGATATTGTCGGGATTCAAAATGAAAAACAACAGACGGAACAGATGTGGCACAAGATGACGCTGATGCTGCGGCGAAAGCTGGACGAGGCCGGCTTCGAGAGGGTTAAAATGCACGTGAGCGACGCGGGCACGCTTTCGGGCGGCATCGAGCGGGTGAAAGCGTTTCGAAGCTCAAGGCAAGCGTGGGCGGCAATCGACTATTCGGCCACGCACATGTACGACTATCAGCGGTTCTTCACCAATCCTGATGGGTTCGACAGTCTGGCGGCACAGTGGAAGGAGCTGACCCGCGATAAGCCATTTCTTTCGACGGAACTGTGTATTAACAACGATGAGTATCAGTGGCCGAGCTATCGTATTGCTCTGGCCATGGGCCAACTGTATCACAAGAACCTTGTGCTGACCGATGCGTCGGCAATCTGCTATTGCTGGACGCTTTTGAACGTAGTGCAGCCATCTTTCGGCTGGACACGGGCGCTTACCGTGCCGGACAGGTCGCACGGTTTCGTGCCGGTCGCGTCGAGTCATCAGTTAAGGGTGTTCGGCGCATACAGCCGGCGGATTCGAGAAGGGATGGTTCGCGTGGAGGCGCGGACGGATGCCGATGACCTGCTGGTTTCTGCGTTTGCGGGCAAGGGGAATACGGGCACGGTTGTCGTGCTGAATCGTTCAACAAGGCCTCGTCGTGTGCGCATAAGCTGGCCGGGAGTAAGATTCAAAGAAGCGGAACTCGTTGACCCTTATCACGAAAACGAGGTACGAACCGCGCCCTCAGGTGCGGGGAAAGGCACGACGGAGGTCACGGTCGAGCCGGGGGCTGTGGTTACTCTGACTAACGCCGTTCTGGGAAAGGTTCCCAAGGAAGTAGCTGCAAAGATAAAGTAGTCAATCCAGGAAAAACAAGAATTATGGAGAGCGGTGCTTTCACGAACAATCCGATGCTGCCGGTGGATGTGGTGCTGGCTCCGGCGTGGTGGTTTCATAACGAAGGGCTGACGTTCGACGAGGATTTTTTCTACGACCCGGTGCGAAGAGTGGAAGCGGAACGGAAGATGGAGCAGGCGCTTTACGCGCGGTGGGGACAATACGGCCTCGGGGAGGACAGGGACAAGGACCTGCCGGTCGTGGGCGCGGTGCACCTTGCAGCGGGGTTTTTGCTCAGCGAAATGTTAGGCTGCAAAGTCGAATACAAAGAAGATGCACCACCGCAGGTTCAATGCGCGAAGATGGACAACCTGAACGTTTCGGCGGAGGCGGCTTTTGAGAGCGCAGCATATAAGAAGTTCGTGCGGCTGACAGAGTCCCTCAAAGCCAAATATGGTTACCTGACCGGCGACGTAAACTGGGGCGGCATTTTGAATATCGGCCTTGATTTGCGGGGAGAGGCGCTGTTTATGGATATGTTTGACAAGCCGGAGGAGGTCAGGCAGTTCCTCGGTGAAATTGCGAAGGTCATCGAGAGGTTCACGCAGGGACTTCAAAAAGGGACCGGCTCGACCTCAATAAGCGTCAACAGGAACGTGCGGCACCTCGAGCCGGCGGTGTTCCTGCACAGCGAATGCTCGCATACGATGATTTCGGTGGAGGATTACAAGAAGTTCCTTTGGGCATTCGACGAGCGGTGGAGCAAGAAGTACAGGCCCTTCGGCATTCACTTCTGCGGCAAGGACCCGGACCGGTACGGTGAGGCCTTCGCGGAGCTTGGCCGGGTGGACTTCCTCGACGTGGGTTGGGGTGGAGATGTAGCGAAGCTCCGCCGGTCTCTTGCCAATACATTCCTGAATATCAGGTTGAGTCCCGTGGAGATAATAGAGCAGAGCACCTCCGAGATAGAAGCTTCGATTCGCCAGCTCGTTGACGATTCGGGAAATCCCCGACTGACGGGCGTGTGCTGTATCAACATTGACGAAAAGGTGACGGATGATAAGATTACCTGTATCTTTGAGACGGTGGCTGCGCTCCGCGAAGAATATTCGCGTTAACAAAGCTTTCGCTATGGAGTACTTTTATGACATCTAAGGAACGGGTATTGACTGCACTGAAGCACAAGCAGCCGGACCGGTGTCCCTGCGATTATATCGGGACGCCGGAGGTGGATAACAAACTCAAGAAGCACTTCCAGACGGACAGTATGGACGTTATTCTGGGTAAACTCGGGGTGGATCTGCGGGTTGTGGATGCGCCGTACATTGGGCCGGCGCTGCGGAGGTGGGAGGACGGGCGGTTTGAAAACTATTGGGGCAGCATCCGCAAGCCTGTCAGCAACGAGGCGGGGACATATAACGAGGCGGTGGAGTTTCCTTACGCGGAGTTCAAGACGCCGGAGGATGTTGAGAAGTTCAGATGGCCGAAGGTGGAGTGGTTCGATTTTTCGAAAATGGCCGAGGACTGCAAGAAATACTCGGGCTACGCCATCATATTTGGCTCGCCGGGGAATATGGACCTTATCAACGGGACAGCGTATGGCAGAGGAGTCGAGCAGGTCATTTACGACATTGCTCTGGAAGACCCGATAGGGCTGGCCTGCATGGAGAAGCGTTTCCGATGCTGTTACGAAGTCAGTAAAAAGGCCCTCGAAACGGCCGATGGTCAGATTGACATTCTCTGGATTGGGGATGATTACGGTACGCAGAACGGGCTGCTGATGAGCCCCGAGACGTGGCGGAAGCTGTTCTTTCCCAAGCTCAAGAAGATGTGCGCTCTGGGGCACAGATACGGCGCGAAGGTCATGCTGCATTGCTGCGGCTCGACGCGGCCGCTGTGGCCCGGCCTGATTGAAGCGGGTGTGGATATATACCAGACGGTTCAGCCGGAGGCGATGAATATGAACCCGGCTGAATTGAAGGCCGAATTCGGCGAGCGGATATGCTTTCACGGCACGATAAGCATCCAGAAGACATTACCTTTCGGGACGCCGGAGGATGTGGCGGCGGAAGTCCGACAGCGAATTGAAACCGTCGGCAAAAACGGCGGCCTAATCATCGCCCCCGCACACAACACCCAGCCTGACACACCGGTCGAGAACTTACTGGTACTCTACAAAACGGTCAGATGCAGTTAAGATAACAACTGTGAAAAGCAGCAAGCAGACGCAGGTGGCTCTGTCTATCAATTAGTATATTGCCGGTATAAACCGAGACTTCACTTGGTTTAGGTAGTCCACGTATGAATTGTCATGCGAGAGGATTTGCTCCTCGTATTTTGCCCGTTTACCATAGAGCAGAATAATAAGCACTGTAAGCAGGGCATTGTAAACGGAAGGATTCATCAGGACATATCCCAATCTGAGGACCATTGAGGCAAGATACATGGGATGCCTAACCAACTGATACAGGTACTTGGTTTTTACACGCCTTAAGGCAGGTAGAAAACCAAAACTCCTTGCGAGTGTAAGCGCTGCCACAATGTCTATAAGAAACGCGAATATCATGAGGGCATGACCAGCAAAGAGCAAGCTACGGTTGGGACTCACACTTTCCCTGACAAAAAGGAAGCCGGACAAAGAAGTAATCAGAGCAACAGTCCAATGGATGAGATTCATGCTCACGACGGAAGGTCTGGTGCGAATGAGGAAAAGCAACGCGAGCGTCAGGTTGCAGATAAGATGCAGCAATTCGAAAAGATCAAAGTCCTTCAGGAGCGACCGTGCGCGAATGAAAGCAAAGAAAGCGCAATATAGACATAACAGGAGACTGAAGGCAAAGCTTTTAAGAAACGACTCAATTGCAGCATTTTTCACTTCCACGAACGAGTCCTTCGCCCGATTCTTGCTCTATCCCGGCGCCAACCAGACCGTCTATTTTCCAGGACGCCTGTAAGACTATTGCTTCGGTGCCGGTGAACAGGTACGGATTCTTGTAGCCGCTCGCGCGGTTTACCTCGGCGAAGACGTCGCAGGAATACCGCCGGACGATTTCACCGTTTTCATCTGAAAGAGCAACGACAGCACCAAGACGCCAAAATATCATCTCTAAACGGCATCGTTGCCCGCCACATCTACTTAGATATCGGCTCATCTGTGCCGGAGCCGTAAATGAATTTGAGGATAAGTCCGGCGCAAACTGCTCGTGCGCAGATGACCGAACGCCGGCCGGCGTGAAGAAATTAGCTTTGAAATTTTGCCGCAGATAGTATATATTGCGGCGAATACGTGTGATAGAAACAGGTTGATGTTCGTCTGTTAAGGACTGCAGAAATATGATTCTGGAGAAGTATTCATTCGGAGTGGGTGACAGGTTCGGCCATCAGGGGAAAGCTCAATTGCAGGCTATTATCAAGGCGAAAGAGGCCGGTGCTGACGTTACGCCGGTGTGGAACAAGTCGCACCGCGAACACACAATAATCCAGACCGTACCCGGTGACGTCCGCGACGAAGCCGACGAGACGGTCAAGGCGCTCGGTTGGAACGATTCTTACCGAGTGGACGCCGACCATATCGGGCTCAAGAACGTGGATTTGTTCATAGATTCGAGCGACTTTTTCACGCTGGATGTCGCCGACTTCATCGGGCGGCCGGCGGACAAGAAATATAAGGGCGCGTTCGTCAAGAAATATAAGAAGCACATCGGCTCTCTGGAGATTCCGGGGATTAACGAGACCTTCAAAATTACCAAAGAGCAGGTGGAAGCAATTGCCGACAAGTTTCTGCTGGCGGCTGTGGAGGCCGGTAAAATCTACCGTCATATCGAGGCGGCCAAAGGCAGGGGGAAATTCATTACGGAGGTCTCGATGGACGAGACCGACCAGCCGCAAACGCCCGTTGAAATGCTTTTTATTCTCGCCGCCCTTGCCGACGAGCGTGTGCCCGCGCAAACCATAGCTCCGAAATTCACAGGCCGATTCAACAAGGGCGTTGATTACGTGGGCGATGTCACCCGGTTTGCAAAGGAGTTTGAGCAAGACCTCGCGGTGATCGCCTTTGCGGTCAAGGAATTCGGCCTGGCGAAGGATCTGAAACTAAGCGTGCATTCGGGCAGTGACAAGTTCTCGATATATAAATCAATGAACATCGCGCTGAAGAAATTTGAGGCGGGGCTGCATATAAAGACGGCCGGAACGACCTGGCTCGAAGAGCTTATCGGTCTGGCCCTGGCCGGCAGTGAAGGCTTGTCAATCGCCAGGAGAATTTACGCCAATGCGCTGGGCCGATATGATGAGCTTTGTGCCCCATACGCTACTGTCATTGACATTGACAAAAGCAGGCTGCCGTCGCCCGAGACGGTTGATAAATGGAGCGGCGAGGAGTACGCCGGCACCCTGCGGCACGACCAATCGTGCGAAAAGTATAACCCGAATTTCCGCCAACTGCTGCACGTAGGATATAAAGTGGGGGCTGAGATGGGCAGCGAGTTTCTGGACGCACTGGAAAAATATGAGGAAACAATCGCGCAGAATGTAACAGAGAATATTTACGAACGGCACGTAAAACCGATTTTCATAGATTAAGGGACGGTACGAGATGAGCGAGTTATTCGACCTGAAAGGCAGAGTTGTTGCGATTACCGGGGCTGGTGGAATTCTTTGCGGGGCGATGGCCAGGGCGCTTGCCGGTGCGGGAGCGAAAATAGCGGTTTGGGACCTGATTGAAGAAGCTGCGGCCAGGGTCGCCTGCGAAATCAAGTCAAAAGGCGGGACCGCTATTGCCGTCAAATGCAACGTTCTGGACAAGGAGTCACTGGAGGTGGCCAGAAAAAAAACGGTGGCGGAGCTCGGCGAAATCGACATATTGATTAACGGGGCCGGGGGCAATAAGAAAGAGGCGACCACTTCGGACACACTGCCATTTTTTGATTTGCCTGCGGAGGCGGTCCGGTTCGTATTTGATTTGAATTTCATCGGCACGTTTCTTACCACTCAGGTCGTGGCCAAAGATATGGCAAAACGGCAGAAGGGCATCATATTGAATATTTCGAGCATGGCGTCTTTAAGCCCGCTGACCAAGGTGATGGGGTATTCGGCGGCCAAAGCGGCTGTGAATAACTTTACGCAGTGGCTGGCCGTGCATCTGTGCCAGAATTATTCCAGGGAGATTCGCGTCAACGCCATCGCACCAGGATTCTTTCTGACCGAGCAGAACCGGTTCCTCCTGACCGATGAGAAGTCCGGTGAACTGACAGCCCGGGGGAAGACGATAATCGACCATACGCCGATGGGTCGATTCGGTGAGCCGGAGGAATTGATTGGCGCCGTCATGTGGCTGTTAAGCGACGCGGCTAAATTCGTAACCGGAATAGTTGTACCCATTGACGGGGGATTTTCGGCTTTCAGCGGAGTGTAAAGTTTTTTATCAGGAGAACGAGATGGTGGAATCCGACCCGGCAAAAGCACTGAAGGAATTTAAACCAAGAAAGAAATTCTTCGTGGGTATCGATTCTGACGGGTGTGCTTTTGACAGCATGGGAATAAAACAGCGGGAGTGCTTTTGTCCCTGGATGATTGCGTACTTCGGTTTGCAGCCTGTGGCGCTGGCGGCGCGCGAGTGCAAGGAATTCGCGGACCTTTTTTCCAAAACGCGCGGGGCAAACCGGCACAAAACAATCAAGCGTATCCTGACCGAGCTGCTGCCTTTGCATCCGATGGTCAAGGCCAGGAGCTTTAAGGTTCCGCAATTTCCTCACTATTTCGCGTGGGTTGATGACCCAAAAAGCCTCTTGAGCAATGAGGGCCTGGAAAAAGCAATTGCCGATGCGCCGGGCGAGGAGGCCAAACGTGAGCTGGAGCATGTGCTTGCCTGGAGCAAGCAGGTTAACGTGGCCATAAAGGACATCGTCAAGGATGTACCGCCCTTTCCATTTGTGCGGGAGAGTCTGGAGAAGATGCAGCCGGTGGCGGATGTGATAGTGGTTTCCGCGACGCCGGGCGAAGCGCTGGCGCGAGAATGGGAGGAGCACGATATTGCCAATTACGCGGCAATCATAGCAGGGCAGGAAATGGGCACAAAGGCACAGCATCTTAATTACACAACAAAAGGTAAGTACGAAAAGGACCATATCCTTATGATTGGCGACGCACCGGGTGACATGAAGGCGGCAAGAGCGAATGACGCCTTGTTCTATCCCATCAATCCCGGCGCCGAGGTCGAGTCCTGGAAGAGGTTTCATGATGAGGCTTTTGATAAATTCATTAACGGCAAATACGCGGGCAGCTACGAGGCACAATTAATTGCGGAATTCGATGCGTGCCTGCCCGAGCGGCCGCCCTGGGAGGCATAACAGACGTGTTACTTTACAGTCGCGGAAATGAAAACGACAATCTGACCAGCGAAGACCTCAAAGAAGGGCTCTATGCGGCGCTGGACAAGCTTGGGCCCAAGAAAAAGGTGCTGGCGATTCCTCCGGACTTCACCCGCTGCCACTCGCGCGCGGGCGAACTTACGTCTCTTGCGTGGGAGTATTACGGCGGCACTCTCACGGACATTCTTCCGGCTTTGGGTACCCATTCACCAATGACGCAAAGCGAAATAGGGCAAATGTTCGAGCAAGTTCCGCCGGAGCTGTTCAGAAGGCATAACTGGCGCACCGACCTGGTGACGCTCGGTGAAGTACCGTCCGAATTTGTCAAAGAGGTTTCCGAAGGCCGGGTCGATTACAGTTGGCCTGCCCAGGTGAATCGCCTTCTGGTTGAGGGCAAGTTTGACCTGATTCTATCCATAGGCCAGGTTGTGCCGCACGAAGTGAGCGGTATGGCCAACTACAACAAGAATATCTTTATCGGCACCGGTGGGGCCGACGGTATCAATAAGAGTCATTTTCTGGGCGCCGCATACGGTATGGAAAGGATAATGGGACGGGCCGACAATCCCGTGAGGCGCGTGATAAATTACGCATCCGAACACTTTGCAAAAGATATGCCGGTTGTTTACGTTCTGACGGTTGTAAGCGGCGACGCAGATGGCGCCCTTAAGACGCGGGGGCTCTTTATCGGCGACGATGCCGAGTGTTTTAATCTGGCGGCCCGCCTCTCTCTTAAAGTTAATTTCAGGATGCTGGATAAGCCGCTTGGGAAGGTAGTGGTTTATCTTGACCCTTCTGAATATAAAAGTACCTGGCTGGGCAACAAGAGCATCTATCGCACCCGAATGGCAATGGCCGACGGCGGCGAGCTAATTGTCCTGGCGCCGGGAGTGAGCCAGTTCGGGGAGGACCCGGAAATCGACCGACTTATTCGCAAATACGGCTATGTGGGTACAGAGAGGGTGCTGGAAGCGGTCAAGCAGAACGAGGACATCAGAAATAATCTCAGTGCGGCCGCCCACTTGATACACGGCTCTTGCGAAGGGCGATTTTCCATCACCTATTGTCCGGGGAAGCTCAGCAAAAAGGAAATCGAAGCGGCTAATTTCAGATACGCAGACATCTCGGAAATGAACAAAAGATACAATCCGAAGAAGCTTCAGGATGGGTTCAACAAGCTGCCGGGCGGAGAGGAAGTCTATTTTATTTCAAACCCGGCCCTGGGGCTGTGGGCTTTCAGAGAAAGATTTGCCAACAGCTAAGCCGGGTTGCGGATGTGAATGCCGAGTGAACGGTTTACCGGAAAAATAATATGGGTTAAAATTGTATGTATCGGACTTTTCGATAGCTGGTTATCGGTTACATATCAGCGAAAGGAGCAACGAAATGGCACAGGCAGATATCGGCCTTATAGGCCTTGCAGTTATGGGTGAGAATTTAATCCTCAACATGGAAAGCAAGGGCTTTGCGGTTGCGTGTTTCAACCGCACTGTTTCGAAGGTGGACGATTTTGTCAACGGCCGGGCCAAAGGCAAGAACATCATTGGCTGTCACTCGGTGGAGGAGTTTTGCCGGAACTTAAAGAAACCCCGCAAGGTTATGCTGATGGTGAAGGCCGGGGCCGCGGTTGACTCTTTGATCGACCAGGTTCTGCCGCATCTGGAGGACGGCGACATTATCATCGACGGCGGCAACTCGCATTTCCCCGATACCATCCGGCGGACTGCTTATGTGGAGAGCAAAGGGAAACTGTATATAGGCACCGGTGTTTCCGGCGGGGAGGAAGGAGCGCTGAGGGGACCATCAATGATGCCGGGCGGCTCGCCGCCCGCGTGGGAGCACGTCAAGCCGATTTTCCAGGCCATCTGTGCCAAGACGCCGGAGGGCGAGCCCTGCTGCGACTGGGTGGGCGAGAACGGGGCCGGACACTTCGTTAAGATGACGCACAACGGCATCGAGTACGGCGATATGCAGATGATTTGCGAGACCTATCATTTTATGAAGGAAGGCCTTCGGATGACAAACAAACAGATGCACAAGGTCTTCGCGGAGTGGAACAGGGGCGAGCTTGATTCGTACCTCATCGAAATCACGAGGGACATCCTCGGCTACAGGGACAAGGACGGCAATGCTGTCATCGACCTCATCCTCGACACAGCAGGGCAGAAGGGGACGGGCAAATGGACCGCCATTGAGGCGCTGGACCTCGGTCAGCCGCTCACGCTCATCGGCGAGGCGGTCTTCGCGCGATGCCTCTCTTCCCTTAAGCAAGAGCGTGTTGCCGCCTCCGGCGTCCTCAAAGGGCCAAAGGCAAAGCTCGCCGGCGACAAAAAAAGGTTCGTCAATGATTTGCGAAAAGCGCTGTACGCCTCGAAAATCGTCAGCTACGCCCAAGGCTATCAACTGATGCGTGCGGCGGCAAGGGAGCACAACTGGAACCTTAACTACGGCGGCATAGCGCTGATGTGGCGAGGCGGCTGCATCATTCGCTCGGTCTTTCTGGGCAAGATAAAAGAGGCGTTCGACAAGAACCCCCGCCTGGAGAACCTTCTGCTCGACCCGTTCTTCAAGGACGCCGTCGAGAAGTGCCAGGCTTCGTGGCGGCGGGTCATTACTGCCGCGGTAAAGCTGGGTATTCCCATGCCGGCCATGAGCGCCGCTCTGGCCTTCTACGATGGATATCGTCACGAGAGGCTGCCGCAAAACCTGCTGCAGGCCCAGCGTGATTACTTCGGCGCGCATACTTACGAGCGGGTTGACAAGCCGCGAGGCAAATTTTTCCACACGAACTGGACCGGTCGGGGCGGCAAAACGTCAGCCTCAACGTACACGGTCTGACAGTACTTCACTCAGTGTGGATTAGGGCACAAAAAGCGTAAGGCTTCGCAACCGTAATTGGTGGCTGAGCAGGCTCACAAGATTAGAGATTGTTCCAGAAGCACAAACAACAATCTGACCGTTTGTCAGCCGTGCGGAAAGGACTCACCGAGCTTCTTGTATCTGTCCAAGAGTTGCTGGTGCTCTGTAGTGATTGGTAGATCGAAGATTTTGGAAACGGCATCTAATACAGCGAGCAGGTTATGAGCGCCGGTCATCAAAACAAGAGCAATTTCCGTTTTGTTCGGGCCCCACAGCAGACTGCTTATGTTCCCGTTAGGGTCTACGTCAAGATATTGCTCCAAATCTCGAACGGGTGCGTGAACGGAGGCACTAAGCAATTTGTAGGCAGAGTCATAGGTGGTTACCACCCCGGCTTTTTCAGCAAGATACCTCTTGGTTATCTCTTTGGTCGGTCTTTCTTTTTCGGCGTTCGCCACTTCCCATTCAAGACGGGCTAGTTCTTCTGTCACTTTCTGGTCGCTGAAGAACTCGATCCCCGCACTTGCCTGTCTTCCAAAGGCTTTCAGAGCATCTTTTCTTTCTAAAATGTCAGCCTCAACTAACTGGGTTGCAACCTCCTTATCCTTCGAGATGGCAACGACAGCGAACATTACTTCGAGAAGGGCCCGTAGTAATATCTTAGACTCATTATTCATGCCCCTTTCGGATAACAGTACCGTTCCCTGAAAATTGCTCAGTGCCCTCGCGAAGTACATCGCGACAAAAATCTCGGGGAGGTACTCGTTATGGATTTGCAATCCGAGCAGCATGTGGTGGCTGAACGTATTAAGGTCTTCGCAGAGGTCGAAATAGTGAGCATGTTCGGCCCGGTGGCTCTTGATAAATTCCGAAATTTCCTCGGATAAAAACCCGGATTCGTTAATAGTTGTCATTGCACACCCCGGTTAAATATTTTCGCTTCCTAACGAATCATAATCTTTCTGGCTCCGACTACAAGGATTCTTTAGGAAGAATTAGTATTGCTGTGCGTTGTATTCTGCCTGGAGTTTGTTGAGGTTTAGGTTGTGGGCGTTTGCGCGGTGGATGATGAGGCGGTAGCGGAGAGTGATGGGTTTTTCGCGAGAGAGGGAGACGGTGTGTCGGCCGGGCCAGACGGGGTTCTGCATGGCGCGCTTTCTCCTGAGTATCCAGAGATGGGGATAGCCGGGGTTGGATTCGTGGCAGAGAATCGCCAGGCCGGTCATCCTGGCGTCGCCGTCGAAATCGCCTGAAAAGTCCATCCAGGGCGCAGCCGGCAGCGGCGTCAGTATGGGTTCAACCGGCCCGGCCGGCCCGACAAATTCCATACCGTCCGGCAGCTTTATCCTTGTTGAAAAGCCTCCATAGGCCTTGGCGTTTTCAGCGCCGCCGATGCGGACGCCATCTTCGAGGGCGAGCAGGCTAATCGCGAAGTCGATTTTGCGAAGGTCGGGCTGGGCGCGATGAACGGTAATGGTTGTGGTTTCTCTGACAAATGGTTTTGGGTGTCCCGTCGCATCGGTCCAGAGCGGCGACTTCCAGAAGACCTGAACCTGCAGGGCGCGGGACCGGGAATCAACTGCGAGGATTTTCGCATCATACACGTCCCAGGAAACATCCTGAACGGACCAGCCGTCTCCCAGCTTTTTGTCGCCGACGTATATCTGATGCCAAGCCCAGAATATGCCGCGATGATGGGGGTGGTCGGCGGGAAAGTCCTCGGTGAGGATTTCGCCGTCGAGGCCGTAAAGGGGATGGACGTAGTCGGAGCGCGTGTATTTACCGTCAAGGGACTTAGGCTCTCGCTGATAGAACAGTATTTTTTGTTCACCCTCGGTGACAAGAAAGCCCTCGTTGTTTTCGATGATTTTGACGGGGTCCGAGGCTCCTGTATCGGCCCGTTTCTCAATCCGGCAGCAACCTCCAAAAGTTCCGAGGGCAGCCAAAATCGCTATCACCCTCAAGAGCCGGTTTCTCAAATCTTTCATGTGTTCATCTCCTTATATGCCTGGCAAAAGCCGCCCGCCGGGATTCCGGATTATAACTTTTTCAGGCCCCGTTACAAAACTTGTTTTAATGTGGGACATCGCGCAAAACCATGATCGACGGCCGGTTGGGTTTTGCCTGCGCAGATGGCCAGCCACAGGCCCTGCAAAGAATTCCAAGAAAAGCGTTGTCAGTAATTGTGTCTGTACGTAACATTTGGTATTTTAGGCAGGACAAAGGGCTCCGGCTCAGTTGAGTGCGGTGGAAAAAGTAAGCCTTAATCGGATGTGGAGAAGGAGGTTATGTTCAAAATCATATGGCTGACCGCGGCGGCAATAGTAGGGCTTGGGTGGATAGCGTACGGAATATGGTGGCTTAAAGAATACTTTGAAGAGAAGAAGAGACCCAAACCGACGACGAAACATCTCGAGGAGGTAAAAAAATCGTTTGATGACTATGTGAAGAAAATGGAAAGCTTCAAGAAACCAACCTATAAACACGATAATGGAAAACCGCAGGGATAACAAAGAATATGCGTCCACCATGAGGGTCTGAAAATGGCTGATGAATTTATTTCGGAAGATTTTCTGCTGCAAAATAAAACCGCGAGGATTCTTTACCACGAACACGCCGAAAAAATGCCGATTTATGACTATCACTGCCACCTCCCGGCCGACAAGATAGCCCGCGACGACAGATTCGACAACCTTACCCAGATATGGCTCCACGGCGACCACTACAAGTGGCGCGCGATGCGGACCAACGGGATAGACGAGCGATACTGCACGGGCGACGCGAGCGATTACGAAAAGTTCGAAAAGTGGGCCGAGACCGTGCCGTATACGATCCGAAATCCGCTTTATCACTGGACGCATATGGAGCTGAAAAATCCATTCGGCATAAAAAACAAATTGCTGAACCCCCATACAGCGAAGGAAATTTACGACAGGTGCAGCGAGCTGTTAAGAACGCAGGAGTTCAGCGTCCGCAACATCCTTCGCAAAATGAACGTTAAGTTATTGTGCACTACCGAGGGCCCGCTCGACTCATTGGAGCATCACCGAAAGATTCGCGAGGACGGGTTCGAAATTAAGGTTTACGCGGCGTTTCGACCCGACAGGGGCCTGGCTGTGGAGGACCTTCCCGCCCTGAACGCCTGGATCGACAAGCTCGAAGGAGCCTGCAACATGGAAATTGCGGACTTTGGTTCGTATATCCAGGCGCTGCGTGAGCGGCACTATTATTTTCACGAAAACGGCTGCCGGCTTTCGGACTACGGCCTCGAGAGGGCCTATGCCGAAGACTACACCGAGCGCGAAATCAGAAATATCTTCGACAAAATAAGGTGCGGCAGGGAGCTGGATGTCGCCGAAAGTCTGAAGTTCAAATCGGCAATGATGTTCGAATTCGCCCTGATGGATTCCGAGCAGGGTTGGGTCATGCAGCTTCACCTGGGGGCCCTGCGAAACGCCAACACGCGCGCGCTCAGGACCCTGGGCCGGGATTGCGGCTTTGACTCAATCGGCGACTTCGAGACAGCCGGGCCATTGGCTAAATTCCTGGACCGCCTGGACACAAAGAACCGGCTTCCCAAAACCATTCTGTATAACCTTAATCCGAGAGACAACGCGCTGATGGCAACAATGGCCGGCAACTTTCAGGATGGCTCGGCGGTCGGCAAGATGCAGTACGGCTCGGCGTGGTGGTTCCTCGACCAGAAGGACGGCATGGAAGAACAGATTGAGACCCTTTCAAATATGGGACTGCTGAGCCGGTTTATCGGAATGCTGACCGACTCGCGCAGTTTTCTGTCTTATCCGAGGCATGAGTATTTCCGCCGGATACTCTGCAATATGCTCGGCAATGACGTCGAAGCAGGACTGATACCGCCCGATATGGAACTGCTCGGGAGTATGGTCGAGGACATCTGCTTCAACAACGCCTGGACTTATTTTCCAATGGAGCTTGATTAGCCAGCAATGTCTGTCGTGACATCCCCGATAACAAGGCAGTGAATTTGTTCGATATCCACCTGTGGAGCCTTGACCGCCACGGCGCCCCTGCCGCTGTCCCATTGCGTTATTAAACCGACAGATAAATCCACACCGTTTCCATCCCTTAGTCCGGCAAGCCGACCAACAAAGCTGCAGTGATTCACATTAGAGCCCGCCTGAACTGCCACTTTGCTTAAGCTGATATTGTAAAGACACGAATCTTGAAAGTATTTGCGGAACCGGTCTTGCCGATAGTTTCGTCTGCGCTCCGGCGATTTGAGCGCTATCTGCGGCGGAGATTTAATCAATTCGAGCCTGTGGGCAAGAAGCCGTAGCCCGGCAATAATGGCCGTCAACTCGCCGTCTCGCTGCACTGCCAAAATAAGCTCAGGCTGCAAGATTCGCTGCACCGTCCACCACAAGGCGGCGGCAGCCGGTCCCAAGACAAGACCAGGCGTGTCAATTATTATCAATTCCACGGCCTTCGACGCCTGCTGGACGCACTGCACTATGGCCGCGCTTAGCTGCAGCAAGTGACCTACCGGCGTCACGTCACCAACAAAGCTTATGCCTTTGACGGGCAGCGCTGAAAAATCCGCTTCGGGACTATCAATGACGGCCCAGCCTACCGTTGTCGGCGGTCCAATATGGGATTGACCAATATCAGCATCGACTATTGCGACGGGCCGGCTCGCAGCGGCGTGCTTTGCCATCGCTTCGACAAGAGTGGTCTTGCCTGTGTCGGCGCCGCCAAGAACCAAACAGATACCTTGGTGCATTATGCCCCGGCTGGAGAGCTTTGCTGCGATTTTGTCGGCCCAACTTAGTGACATAGAAGCTCACATACCGTTATTAGCTGCGGGGATAGCCTGCTGCGACCATATAGAGAGGCTCAAGATGCTCCGGCAGCGACAGGACCCTGCTGACAGAAGCGTCATCAAATGCGCCGACGGCGACAGAGCCGAGTCCGAGGGCTTCAGCTTGAAGGTGGACGTTCTGAGCGGCGTGGCCCGCTTCCATATAAACGTAACGGACGCCCCGGTTGCCGTATCGGCCGGTTGTTCTGGCGAATTGGGCCGCGAAGACCAGCGTCAGCGGCGCAGCCTGAACAAACTGCTGTCCCCAGGCTGCCGAAGCGAGTGCGGCGCGAAAGTCCTTGTCTGCAAGTTTTTCAAGCGAATGGTCGGCCGGCGAATAATGAAAGAAACCATCGCCGGTCACAACGAAAAGTTCCAGCGGATAAGTGGCTCCTGCCGAAGGTGCGGTTCGATAGCCGCTGCGGTGGGCCTGGCCCTGTGCCGCCCATAACAACTGCCCGATCTGCTCAACTGTCAAGGCCTCCGGAGCAAAATCGCGCAGCGACCGCCGCGCCGCCATAACCTGCTCCAAAGCCATCGAGCCGCTCCTGTCCGGCTCAGGAAGAGTCATTATCGTACCCATGATTGATTCCCTGTATTATCTGAGCAGCTTCTATGATACACACACGTCCCCGCCAAGTCCAGAGATGCGAATCGCCATCTGCTTCGAAAATTCACACAGCCGGGCAAAAAATCTCCATCCTCAGACCCCTGCTGTCGAGCCTGGGGTTCTTGGGCAACGTACCTGCCTTACCGGAAACAGTCTGGCCCGCCGTCCAGGCGGCCGCGAGGGCATCGAAGGCATCATCCATGCCATAGCCGCGCCTGAGCCCCTCGTTTAGAACCTCGTCCATATTGGTGAAAACTCTCTGGAGCAGCTTATGGCGTTTGGCCTGGCCGGCGACAGTCTTCTTATTCTGCTCAACAGCCTTCTTGCCGTTAAGGGCCCAGAATGAGACTTCCGGGTGGATTTCGCGCACACGGTCCTGAAGGGTGGGCGTCATCAATTGATCAACTTGACGAATCTTTTTTAGCAACGCAAAGCTTTGTCTGTTGAGTTTTTTCCCTGAATACTCGAGGGAAATGCGACTGGCTGTGTCGTAATCGACGGCTGAAAGGCAAGGTCTGATTGGCGCGGGGAAGACACTGCTTGCCCTGGGACCACGGAGAATCTTACGGGCGGAAATATCACAGTCCCTCGGACTTTCGTTATCGCTCAGGCCGATGGGGATATCCACGCAGACCAGCTCGCAATCTTGCGTTTCCGCAAGCACTTCGGCAAAGGCGCTCGCAACGAGAATTCTTTCCAAGCGGAGAACACAATCAGCATGCAACCGGCCGGTTTGACTGACTGCACGAGCAACCGCAACGCACCAGCCGGCTTTGCAGCCGTCGACGCCGGCTACTTGATATGATTTCGGTGCTGACATTTCACAAACCAGGTTGCGTCGGAGGTACTTTCCGGGACGATAGAATTTCCAGAATTTCGGCAACTGTTTTATCGCGGTTCCGGCGGGTCAAAGTGAACAGCCTAATGCCGGGATAATTCTTTACCTCGGAGATAAAACCGGCACCCTTTCGCGCGACGGCGGCCAACACGGCTCGGTCAGACGCAAAGAGGCCACGCACCGCCGCAACAAACTTTTCGGAAAAACACTCCATCTTTCCAATTTCGTCGATGACAAATAATTCAACATCGCTTCGCTCAATGTCGAGGATTGGCACGACGGATTCTTCAAAGCCCGCAATATCCACGCCGTATTTGCCGACCTTAAAACGCACTTTAATGTCAACGTGAGCCAGTATCCCGGTTGCCCCGTCTAATCTGGTCCAGCGAAAACCCTTACGATTGTTGCCCTCACGAATCTCCTGCGTATAAAAACCCGCCGCCTTCAGGCGGTTGAGCGTGGCTGCAATCTGCACGATAGCGGTTGTTTTGCCGCAGCCGGGAAGACCTGTCAGCAGGACTTTTGCGGATTCAGATGACATAACTTGGACGCCCGTTGGGGTTTTATTCATCAGGGTCTTTTACTACCGACCCAGCTTTTAATTTTGGCCGCCGGCAGGGTGTTCAGGACATCGGCCTTTGTTGCCCAGCCTCGGGCGGCGGTTGCGACGCCGAAACCGATCAAGCCGAGGCCTGCAACGTTATGGGCATCGGTTCCTATTACGAGTTTGACCCCGGCTTCCACCGCCATCCTGCAATGTGTATCCTTCAGGTCCAGGCGGTACGGGTTTGCGTTGACCTCGAGGGCCGTGCGTGTTTGAGCGGCATGTTTGATGACAGCCGCCAAGTCAATATCCATCGGCTCTCGCTGGCCAATAAGTCTGCCGGTCGGGTGGGCGATACAGTTGACGTATGGGTTGTCCATCGCTTTCAATGTGCGGGTTGTTACCTTCTCGCGGGAGCTTGCCAGGCCGGAGTGTATCGAGGCTATCACGAAATCGAGCTCGGCCAGCAGTTTATCATCAAAATCCAGCGAGCTGTCGGCGAGTATATCGACTTCGGTTCCCGCCAGGATGACTATGTCTTTTAATTTTTCATTAAGCTTGTGGATTTGCTCAATCTGCTGCGATAATCGTTTGGCGGACAAGCCGTTCGCAATTGCCGAGGAGTGAGAGTGGTCCGTAATGCAGATGTATTTGTAACCCATCTTTTTTGCCGCCTGCGCGAGTTCGGATGCGTCGCAGTTGCCGTCGGAGGCGTTCGTGTGGACGTGAAGGTCGCCTTTTACGTCTTTCGGCTGGATTAGCTCAGGGAGCGAATGGTTTTTTGCAGCATCGACTTCGCCGCGGTCTTCCCGAAGCACAGGCTCGATGTAGTCAAGCCCGAGTCTGCGGTAGATTTCTTCTTCGACCGGGCCGGCAACCATCTTCTCACCTCTGAACAAGCCATACTCATTCAATTTCAAACCGGCTTTGACGGCGATTTCCCTCAAACGGACGTTATGCTGCTTTGAGCCGGTGAAGTACTGTGCGGCAGCGCCAAAACTCTCCTGCGGCACGACCCTGACATCGACGTGCACAGGCACAGTCTGGGTCTCGATAATGGCTGAGCCTTTTGTGGGGCCGGAAGCAAGGACCTCCTGCACGAACGAAGCGGCAGTGAAAGAATCTATGATTTGCTTTCCCTTGCCGGCGGTGACAAGTATGTCAACATCGCCGATGGTCTCGGCGCACCGGCGGAGTGAGCCGGCAGGCCGGATTCTTTTGATGCCCGACAGGCCGTTGAGGAATTCCGTGACCAGGTCCGCCGCTTCGAGGGCCTGGTCGAGGCGAATTCTGCCAGTCGATGTTTCGATAAACTGAATGCCTTTTGCTACTGCGGCGGCCTTCTTGTCGCCGAAGCCGGGCAATTGGGCGACAGAACCACTTTCGATGGCGTTTTTCAGTTCCGCGATACTTGTTACCTTCAGCTTCTCGTAGACTAACTTGACGCCTTTTGGCCCTATGCCGGGTATCGTCAGCAGCTCCAGCAATGTGGCCGGGATTTTTTTTAGCAGTTCCCGGTGGGCCGTTATCGCGCCGGTTTTTACGAATTCTTCGATTTTGGTAAGACTTGATTTTCCTATTCCGGGCGTTTCGGCCAGCTTGCCCGCTACCAGCAGGGCCTCCACATCGGTCGGCATTTCGGAGATAACGCGTGCGACTTTTCGATAGCTGTTAATGCGGAAACGGTCTTCACCGAGGATTTCCATGATATCCGCCATCTGGTCAAAAAGCTGACTGAGGACCGCATTCTTCATAAGCCTGATTATATCTGCACGGCAGTAAAACCAAAGCAATAATTTTGCGTTGGGCGCCGGCTCTCTGGTATCATAATAGGCCGAACATAACGGCGGCACAGATATGGAAGAAACTTCTACACAGGCCAGGCGATATTCGAGGCTCAAGACCCGGTTAACAATTGTTCAGCTACTGCTGACCGCGGCTTTTCTTGTGATTATGCTTTTCTCGGGGGCATCGATACGCTTAAGAGATTCAGCCGCGGCAGTAAGCGGGAATTTCTATCTACAGGTCGCGTTTTACATGACTATCTTCAGCGGTATTTATTATTTGCTGTTTGTCGGGCTTGATTTTTACGGGGACTTTCTGCTCGAACATAAGTTCCTGTTGTCAAACCAAACTGTGCCTGGATGGCTAAGAAAGACAATAAAGAAGGCGCTGCTGTCTTTAGCGATGCTTCTGGTCGCCGGTGAGGCGCTCTATTTCTTCTTGAGACATTTCCCGGAACGCTGGTGGCTGCTGACAACAGCGGCATGGCTGCTATTCACCATAGTGCTGGGCAGGATTGCCCCCGTTTTGATAATACCTTTGTTCTATAAGTGTGTTCCACTGGCCAATATGGAACTCAGGGACAGATTGCTTGCCTTAGGCAGGAACTGCGGCGTCAGAATCGGGGAGGTATTTGAGATTCAGTTGAGCAAAGAAACGCGAAAAGCAAATGCCGCTGTGGTGGGATTGGGAAAGAACCGGCGGATACTGCTGGGTGACACTTTGTTGAAGAACTATTCAGATGATGAAATTGAAGCGATATTCGCCCACGAACTGGCGCATATACGCCTGCTCCATGTTCGAAAAATTCTTGGCTTCGGCACAGGAGCTTCGGCCATAAGCTTTTACCTGACCGCGCTGTTATTCAAAGAAGGCACGAGGCTCTTTGCCTTCGCTGATGTTTATGATATCGCTGCTTTCCCGCTGCTGGCGTTGATTCTGATGGCAGTGTGGCTGCTGCTTATGCCGATACAGCTATGGTACCTGCGTAATCTGGAACAAAAGGCGGACATCTTTGCCGTAGAGCACATAGAAAACCGCGGGAGTTTCGCTTCAGCAATGACAAAATTAGCCAAACAGAATCTCGCCGACCCGTCGCCGACTAGGCTGGAGGAGCTTCTTTTATACGACCATCCTCCTGTTTCAAAACGATTGCGCTATGCCTGTTCCGAGAAGGCACGACGGCCGGAAGAAGCAACTTAACACGCCAGCAAATACTTTCTTCTAATGGCTTCCTGATTCTAACGGACTAACGGAGCACGTGGACGTTGCCGAGTCGGACACGTTTGAGACCGGCGGCTTCGGCGGCGGCAAGACAGCTTTCCGCCTGTTTCCATGAAGTGGGGGGAAGGTCCGTCATAAGAAAATCGCCGTGAAATCCGAGAAGGGCATAGGGTATATCCGGGTTCAGTCGGGCAATGAACGACGCTATGGCGCCGACTTCGTTGGCGTCTATATAGCCGGGCACAAGCAGAGTGCTGGCAATAAGGGGCGGCGGCTCCGGGCGCCGCGGTATTCGCCTGGCGGCGGCGGCGGCAAAGTTCTCAAAGGTGCGTCTGTTATCAACGCCGCAAAGTGCGTAGTGGATATTTCGGTCCATCGCTTTCAAGTCAAATTTGACACAGCCGCCGCTTTCGAGAGACAGACTCAGCATCTTGTCAAGAAGCTTCGCACTCATAGAGCCGTTCGTCTCCCAGCAGATACGTAATATCCTCGGCCGGCTTTGTCTGCGCGCTAATCTTGAAGCCGCCAATGCATGAGGCAATTGACATGTGGGGTCGCCGCCAAAAAAGCAGATACAGGAAGTATTTTTGGTGACGCTTTCTGCCAGTTCCTGAGCGGTCCGCGTCCTGTACTTTATCGAACGCGCGCCACACGGACGGCGGGTAAACTCTCGGAAATGCCAGTTCTGACAGAACAGGCAATTGAAACTACAGGCCTCATAGAATACGGCCAGGTTTACGTAGCCGTGTTCTGCTCTCGGTACGTGTGCCCATTTGGGGTAGCCCGCGCCGCTGCCGCCCGGACATACCCAGTCGGCCACGCAGTTGGTCGGCAGCGGGTCGTAGTACCACGAAACAACAGCGTCTCTCGGACCGCCGCCGATCAAGCGGCCATTTTCATTAGAACGCACCCCGCAATAGCCGTCCCCGCCGATAGGAACTTCGCATTTGTTTTGACACAAATCACATTGGATGCCATTCGCGCCGGACGGAGGTACGGAAGGAAGACCAAACTTTTCACGACTTTGGGCATGAATTGTCTGAAGCTCTGTAAGAGACGCATTGTCAGCTTTGCGAACGCACTGCCCGCAAAGTGACAGTACTTCGGCTATTTCAGCAGAGACCCTGCCGCATTTCTTACAGGCAGCCACAATATTGCCTACCTTCTGTGAGACTTCGGAGTATATTACTCAATTGGGATTTCTTCGCCCTTTGGCTGTCTTGGCCATCGAATTTCAAGAACGCCAGGCTCCACAAGGCGGACCTTTATCTGGTCTTTTTCGGCTTTCGGGTCTAAACGCAGCCGAAGGATATGAGAATCCTCTGTCCGGCTGTAGCTGACCCGGCGCCTCGGCCCCCAAAACCCAAAGCCAAAAGGCCCCATGTGCATTCCGAATTCGCCCCATTCGTCGTAAGACTCTTCCGCCACGACATTTCCCCCTATGTTCTCAGACTTTCAGCTTTTCTCTAAGCAGCCTCAAATTCATGATATCTTCTTTATTATACCGCAACAGAAGCGCCAACGAACTGCTATTTCCGTAAATCTGATAATCGTACCAGAGCCTGACGGCCATTCTTCCATCTATGCCCTGGGTCGTTCTGGCGATTCCCAGCTTTCTTTCGACTTCTTTAAGCCCTCCGTAAAGGTTCTTGCGCCAGCAGTCGTACATCAAATCTTTGTGCGCGATACGCTCTGAAAGGTCCACTCCAAGCTTAGCCTTAATAAATGGTAAATCAAATCGCGCGCCATTATAAGTGTAGAAAAGTCGCGCCTTTCTTATCGCGGCAATTACCCTTTGGGCGGTTATCTGCTCGCCAACCAGTTGTATGATGTTGCACCCGCCGGACCACTCAACACACACACCAACCACGGTTAAGTCAGCATAGTAGCGGCTCAAACCGGTGGTTTCGATATCGAGATAGCCTCGACATACCATTTTGCCCCTCGTCCTAATATGCGGTGCAGTCGCAGATTACCCGCCAATAGCCGTCGCTCGTCGCGCGGCCCCCGTAAATCAGACAAGGGACTGAGCATTGGCGACCATCTGCTCGAACAGGGTTCGCTGCTCCGCGAGAGCCTTGACGCGGTCATCTGGTTTCGTGCGGGCCTCAAGCAATATCCAGCCCTTGTAATTCGTTTTCACAAACAGGTTTATTAGCTGCTGGTAGGGATAATCACCGATGTTCAGTTCGCGGATGTGGACGGTGGCACCGAGGCGCTTCTTAACCAAGTTAAAGTTGTATTCGAGGCCCTGCCCTTCGAGGTCCTGCTCGTTGCAATTCCAGCAAACACCCACGTTCGGATGGGTCGCCACATCAAAAATGCGTTTCATAATCGGCAGGTCCGAAGTCTTTCTGCCGTGCACTTCGACGCGAATTTCCTGTCCGTAATCAGCACCAAACCTTCCTAATTCGTTGAGGGACCTGCCAATCTGTTCGACGGTTTTTTCAACCGGCGCTTCATCAGGCAGGTCGTTGGGCTTGACCTTGACGCCGGTGCCGCCGACATCGTGCGAGAGCTTGACGTACTGCTTGGCCCCGTCGATGTCGGCGCGGAGTTTCAGAAAGTCGGTGTGGTGAAAAGCAAAGTTGGTTCCCAGACCTACGAGTGTTACAGGGCTGTCGGCGAAACGCCTCTTAACCTCCTGTCGCTGCTGGGAATTCAGATTTGACTCAACGCCGTGGGCGTGCTGTGTGCGCAGTTCGACGCCGGGCACCTTGGTGGTTTCGCAGTTTTTGATAAGGGTCGGCAGGTCCCAGTCCTTGCCCCAGAGATAGGTAACCAGGCCGAATCGCATTTTCGAGCCGGGTTTGCCTGCTGAGAGAAATTGGCTGTCACTGCAGGACGTTAAGGCGGTTCCGGCAAACATGCCGGCGGCAGCGGCGCCGAGCGAGTGTGTAATAAAACGTCGTCTCGAATAATTGGCCATAGCCTAAAAATCCCTTCCAAGCGTCTTTATCTGTTTTAAATGCTTACACTTTTTCCGGTACAACATAGGGTTTTCGATAGCCGTGGACCTTAACCACCCGACCGTTTTCGACCTGCGGAAAACCGCTGAGCATCCGGTTGGCATCTCGGTCACCGACGAATTTCTCCTTAGCGCCGTCGAAGGTAAGGTCCCTGCCGAGGCGGTAGGATATGTTCGCCATGTGGCACAAGGCGGCGGAGAGATGTCCCCCCTCGATATCAGCCGGAATGTCTTGCAGTCTTCCGGAGCGCACGGCATGGATGAAGTTCTCAAAGTGCCCGCCTCCACCGGAGCCGGTAAGGTCTGAGGGGTCGGCGCTGACGTCGGCGGTGGTCGAGCTCGGGCCCGGCTCGTTCTTTCGGCCAAAGAAGGTTTCCCATGTATCGCCGCTGCTGTTAAGGTGCATCCAGCCCTCGGTGCCGAAGAACAGATTGCCAATCCTGACGCCTTTCTCGTCGTTGGTGTAGAGGCTGCGGACCTCAAACTGGAGGATTTTGCCGTCGGCGTACTCGAATGCGGCAATTTGGGTATTGGCTGTTTCCTGAGAGGAATCGAAAGCAAAATATCCGCCGAAGGACCTGATTTCGCGGGGATGCTCGTTTTTGTTCAGGCCCCAGCGGGCAACGTCCATCTGGTGAACACCCTGGTTGCCGATGTCGCCGTTGCCGTAGTCCCAATGCCAGTGCCAGTTGTAATGGAAGCGGTTGCGGTTGAACGGACGCTCAGGGGCGGGCCCGAGGAAAAGGTCGTAATGAACCTTCCGGAGATAATCGCGCGTGAAGGCAGGTATCGGCTTGCCGCCCTCGGTAAGACTGTACTGCTCGCCGTCGGGGACAGGACCATCGGGATACTTTCGGATGTTGTCACGGCCCTTATAGCACAGACCCTTGACCATATAGATATCACCAAGCTTGCCCTCGTGCAGCAATTTCATGGCCTGCCTGACATTTCTGCTGGAGCGGCTCTGGAAGCCGACGCAGACGATACGATTATACTTTTGGGCGGCCTCGACCATCTTGCGGCCCTCCCAGATGTTATGCGAGCACGGTTTTTCCACGTAAACGTGTTTTCCCGCCTGCAAGGCCCATATCGTGACCAGAGCGTGCCAGTGGTTGGGAGTAGCGGTGACGATAGCATCGATGCTCTTGTCCTCAAAGACGCGGCGGAGGTCGTACGCGGTGGAAGGCGCAACGCCCTGGATTTCCTCGATTTTCTTGACGCGGTCGGGGAAAAGGTTTTCGTCGACGTCGCAAAGGGTTTTTACACGGACATTCGGGATTTTGGCGAATCCCTCAGTGAGACCTCTGCCGCGGCCCCTGACGCCAATGACGGCCACGTTGATGCGCTCGTTGGCGCCGATGATACGGCCCCTAAAAACGGGGGCAGGCTGTACGCTGGTACAGGAGGCCAGAGTCGACGCAGCAAACAGGCCGGCAGCCGTTTGGGTGGTGCGGGACAAAAATGCTCGACGTGAGATTTCTTTGGATTTGGAAGACATCTTGCTTTTCTCCTTAAAACTTCTTATTGCGGTTGACAAGTTCTTTTCGCTCGGCAAAAACGAGGTTTACGGCCACATTCTCATATCCGAAGGTTTAAGCCGCTCCTTATGTTAATGACTTTGCTGCCGTTGTCAAAGGTAAATTATAGGGCGCCAGGGGTGTAATAATAGTCAGTTTGTGGGTATTCCCAGGACTACGAACGGCTATTGTGACCGGAACCAAGTTTGACTGCCCGTTTTGTGGGAGCAAGAACGCACAAGAAAAGGGTTGAGCACACAGGGTAAATCCGTACAATAACAACACAGTTTCGTGTGACAGAGCGTTTTTTTGGCTGTTGAAGAACGCAAACGCCTTCGGAGGAAAAAAATGAAGCAGCAGCAGAGCAGAAGGCAGTTTCTGAAGGCCGCGAGTATAGGAGCGGCGGCTTCATTGGCAGGCCCAGCGACCTGCCTGGGACAGAATCATCCGGCCGCCGGCGAAGAACAGGAGCGAAGCAAAAGGGGAGCGTCGAGACGCTTTGAGCTTGGCCTGGCTTCGTATACGCTCAGAAAATTTAACCTGGAGCAGACATTGGCGATGACCCAGCGGGTGGGATTGAAGTATATCTGCCTCAAGAGCTTCCACCTGCCGCTTGACAGTACCGTCTCGCAGATACACAAGGCAGCAGCGAAAGTAAAGGGGGCGGGACTTCAGCTTTACGGGGGCGGGGTGATTTATATGAAAACTGAGGCTGAGGTCAATCGTGCCTTTGATTACGCCCGAGATGCCGGAATGACAACTATTGTCGGCGTGCCGGCGCACGAGCTGCTGCCGCTGGTCAACGCAAAGGTCCGGAAATATGATATCGCAGTGGCCATTCACAATCACGGACCGGGTGATAAGCTGTATCCCACGCCCGGCAGCGTTTACGAAAGAATAAAAGGTCTCGACAGGCGAATCGGCCTTTGTATTGACGTTGGACACACACAACGGGCCGGCGTGGACCCGGCGGAGGCGGCACAGAAGTTCGCGGACCGGCTGCTGGACGTGCACATGAAGGATGTTTCAGCCCCGACGGCGGAAGGCCAGACCGTGGAAATGGGGCGCGGGGTGATTGACGTACCGAGATTTCTCAGGACGTTGCTTGAAATAGGATACGCAGGCATTTTGGCCTTCGAGTATGAGAAGGACGCGCAAGACCCGCTGCCGGGTCTGGCCGAATCAGTGGGTTACGTAAGAGGGGTGCTGGCTGCCGTCTGAAGGCGTAAGTCGGACCAGCGGGCCGGCAAGAAAAAACGATATGTGAATCTCAGAGAAAGGATTTGGCAATGGTCAAAAGACTTCTTTTAGCGGGGATGGCAGCTTGTTTGATAACAATGCCGCTTTCCTGTGCCAAAAAGGAAACGCCCGGGAAGAAATTCACCGGGGCCAGAGACGAAGTACGATTGATAACCCTGGACCCCGGACACTTTCACGCAGCGCTCGTGCAGAAAGCAATGTACGAGCAGGTGTCGCCGGTAGTACAGGTATACGCTCCGAGGGGGCCGGATGTTGAAAATCACCTGAACCAAATTGAGGGGTTTAACAACCGAACGGATAATCCGACCAACTGGCAGGAAAACGTGTATTTTGGCGAGGATTTTCTGGAGAAGATGCTCACAGATAAACGGGGCAATGTTGTGGTAATATCGGGCAACAACAGGAAAAAGGCTGAGTACATCAAGGCTTGTGTGGAAGCAGGATTAAATGTGCTGGCGGACAAGCCGATGTGCATCGATGGCAAGGGATTCCAGCTTCTGGAGGAGGCCTTTGCATCGGCACAGAAGAACGGCGCACTGCTTTACGATATCATGACGGAACGCTCAGAGATTACAACTGTTCTGCAAAAAGAGCTGGTGCACAACACGGACGTTTTCGGAGAGCTGGAAAAGGGGACTGTGGATGCCCCGGCGGTGATAAAGGAAAGCGTGCATCATTTCTTCAAGTACGTGGCGGGCAACCCTATCAAGCGGCCGGGCTGGTATTTTGATACAAGCCAGCAGGGCGAGGGGATTGTGGACGTAACAACGCACCTCGTGGACCTGGTCATGTGGGGGTGCTTCCCGGATAAAGCCATCGATTACCGAAAAGACATCGAGGTAAAAAGGGGTAAGAGATGGCCGACCCTTATCACGCGGCAAGAGTATAAGAAAGTAACGCAACTGGATGATTTTCCTGACTTTCTGAAAACAAAGCTGGATGAAAGAGGGGTGCTTCCCTGTTATGCCAACGGCGAGATAAGTTTCACAGTTAAAGGCATTCATGCGAGAGTATCGGTGACTTGGAATTTCCAGGCGCCGGAAGGTGCGAAAGATACCCATTATTCGATGATGAAAGGCAGCAAGGCCATCGTATCCATCCGCCAGGGGAAGGAACAAAACTATCGGCCCGAGTTATACGTGGAGGCAGCGGGTTCAGGCAGGGATGAGCTGGGGCGGGCGATGGAAAAGGCGATAGCCGGACTGCAAAGCAAGTACCCGGGCATCGAACTTAAGTCCGAGGGCAACATCTGGTACGTGCTGATACCTGACAAGTATCGCGTCGGGCACGAGGCCCACTTTCAGCAGGTTACCGAAAGATACCTGAAATACCTCGTGGATGGGAAACTGCCGGACTGGGAAGTGTCAAATATGAGAAGCAAGTACTATATCACAACGAAGGCATTGGAAATAGCAGGAAAGTAGTAAAGGAGAAATTTCGTGAAGAAGAAAGGTTATCTGCCTGGCTTGATGGCCGGCGCTTTGGTATTTGCCGCCGGCTGTGGCATGGGGCCAAAGGTGGAGTTTCTAAAAGGCGACAGCAAAATCGACATTATGATTGGCGAAGAACACTTCACAAGCTACATGTACGGAAACGAACTGACCAAGCCGATTCTGTACCCGGTGTGTGCCCCTTCGGGGATTGTCGTTAACCGAGGCTACCCCTTCGCGAAAGTCGAAGGAGAAAGCACCGACCATCCGCATCATACGGGTATTTTCTTTACTTACGACAAGGTCAATGACAATGGCTTTTGGAACAATACAACCTCGCCGCCACAAATCAAACACATCGAGGTAACAAGAATGAAGGGAAAGACCGGCAAGGGCATGCTTTCAACCGTAATGCATTGGATAGGCAAGAACGGCCAAGTGCTGTTGGAGGAAAAAAGATGTATGGCCTTTCTGCCCGGCAAAGACGAATACGCTATCGATTTCGATATAACTCTGACGGCACAGGATGCAAAGGTCGTCTTCAAAGACACCAAGGAAGGAATGTTTGCGATACGAGCTGCCGACTGGTTGAGAGAAAAGGGAGGAACCGGCAGCTATTTAAGCTCAAACGGAGACCAGACGGAGAAAAACGTATGGGGCAAACGCGCCCAATGGGTCCGCCTTCAGGGTGAAAAGGATGGCAAAACAGTTGGAATTGCAATTCTTTATCATCCGAGCAGCGTAAACTATCCAACTTACTGGCACGCAAGGGGTTACGGTCTGTTTTCGGCCAATCCGCTGGGGCAGTACGATTTCGAAAAAAAACAGAATCCGGAAAGCGCCAAACCGCTCAATTTCACACTCGAACCGGGCAAGACAGCACATTTCAGATTTCGGCTGATTATATACGAAGGCCAGAGGACGCAGGAGCAGCTCGAGGACCGATTCAAGGTCTTTGCGAGGTCCGTGAAACAGTAAAGGCCTGGGGCCAAAATGCTCGCCCTGATGAGGCATTCTGGGGCGACTGGGCAAAATAATCGGTCTTTCGGCGGCATATTTTCGGTGCGTAGGATGGACACATCAAAGAGTTCCGTATACAATTACGCGTCTGATTTGTGTAAGATTGCGGGGAGCAGAACGGTTGTGCATAAAACCCGCCAGCCCGCACGTCTTAATACTAACAAGTGAACGTCAAAGTCAGAGCATTGTAGTGTTCTTTTGAAAGGGGAAAAAATGAGTTCGATTGGTCGCAGTTCGAAGTTGCTTTTGGTCGCAGTTCCGGCGGTTTTTCTGTGCTCGGGCGCCTGTGAGGCTGCCAAGGTAGATGCCAATGGGCCGATGGTGGCCTTCAAATATGTGCCCAGCGGTCTGGAGATCACAATCAATGGAAAGCCTTTCGCCACGTACTACACCGGAACAAGCGAGATTCCGAGGCCCTTTTTTGCCAACGTCAAGACGCCTTCGGGAATCCAGGTCACCAGGAATTATCCTCCCATCGAAGGCAAGGATTCTATGGATCACAACACTTTCCATCCGGGCATCTGGCTGACGTTCGCCGGCATTAACAAGAACGATTACTGGCGGCTGAAGAAAAAAACCGAGCATGAAATGTTCATCGGCAAGCCGGAAGGCGGCCCCGGAAAAGGCACCTTTACCGTCAGCAATTTTTACCTTGACTCGAAAGACTCTTCAGGAAACAGAATCGCCCACGAAATCTGCAAGTACACCATCCTGGCCCGTCCGGGCTACTATCTGCTCATCTACGACAGCACAATCTCGTCCGACGACCAAGACCTTGTTTTCGGAGATGACCAGGAGTATGGTCTGGGTATTCGCGTGCAGACTCCGATTGAGGAACGCTACGGCGGCCAAATCCTCAACGCCGAAGGGCTAAAGAGCGCAAAGGGTGCGTATGGCAAGGCGTCCAAATGGTGTGATTACAGCGGCGTCATGGATGACACGCTGATTGGCATGACCATAATGCCCGACCCTAAGAATTTCCGCGAAAGCTGGTTTCACACGCGAGACTACGGTCTTATCGCAGCTAACCCCTTCGGACGTAAAGGCGTTGCCGGCGGGGAGCCCAGCGAAGTGGTCGTCAAAAAAGGCGAGAAGTTCCATCTTGGCTTCGGCGTTGCCATCTATTCGGCCCCCAAAGGCACGGAAGTCAATCGCAAGGCCATGTACAAGGCTTATCGCAGGGAAATCAGACCCGTGGGCGAGAGAGGCAAGAAGAGCAGGAAAAAGGAATAGGCGCTGATACGAGTGGGCGACGGCGTTCGTATTACCGTGCGAGGCGGTACAATCGTCCGCTGCCGGTCGTCGTTATCAGTTGCATCTGCGGCAACTATTGTAGCTGCCTGCAATCAGAACGGCTAATATTTGTCCATCTGTTTTGGTTTCCGGCTGGACGGAAGCGATTCCATCCGGCCGGGTTCTTGTGAAAACTGCAGAGATAATGAAATTGGCGAAATCGAAACCATAATTGGAGATGATTCTGTGAAAAAGCTGATTCTACTTTCAGTGGTATTTTCACTCGCTGGGCCTTTGGCAATCCGCGTCGACGGCGCAAAGGTTGAACTGATAAAAGGCGATAACAAGGTCGATGTGCAAATCAACGGCAAGCCTTTCACGACGTACCTTTGGGGAGACCAGGCGCCAAAACCGGTGCTGGTCCCGGTCCGGACGCCATCGGGAATCGAAGTGACTCGCCGATATCCGCTCACCAAACTCGAAGGCGGAACCGACGACCACCTGCACCACGTCGGCATCTTCTTCACGGTTGACGGCGTCAACGGCACAAAGTTCTGGAACACTGTGGAACCGCCGCCGCAAATCAGGCACAGGGGTATTAAGGAAATTACCGGTGGAACAAACAGCGGCAAACTTGTTACCACAAGCCAGTGGGTCGATAAAAGCGGAAAAGTGGTGCTCGAAGATGAGCGGACGATGGTGTTCCTGGCAGGAGGCGGCGAGTCCGAATACGCGATTGATTTCTCACTGGATTTGACAGCAATGGTTGACAAGGTTGTTTTCGAAGACACCGAAGAAGGGGTGTTCGCAATCAGGGTCGCGGATTGCCTCAGAGAAAAAGGGCCCAAAGAATTCCTGCAGCCCGGTCAGCCGGCTCCCGAAGAATCAATCAAGGGTACCGGCGTCTATATGAGCTCCAACGGTGACGTAACGGCCAAGCAGGCATGGGGCAAGCGGGCAAGATGGATGGTCTTGCAGGGAGTTAAGGACGGCAAAGTCGTCGGCGTTGCGGTTTTCAACCATCCTGCGAGCATAAACTATCCCACTTATTGGCACGTCAGAAATTACGGCCTGTTCTCAGCGAACCCGCTTGGACAGGGCGACTTCCAGAGGCAGAGCAAATACAAGAAGAATCCTGTCATTCCGTTGCGACTGACGCTCAAAAAGGGCGAAAAGGCGCATTTCAGATTCCTGGTGGTTGTATACGAGGGAATCAAGACCAAAGAGGACCTTGAAGAACGGTTCAAGGAATTTGCAGAATAGCCTGCGGAACTTGAACGCATTGACGTTTTTGTGAGGCGGCCGAATTTGTCTTGGTCTGCCAGGTAAAAGGGCAAGAGAAGGATTATGCAAGGTATTACCCGGCGGGATTTTGTGAAAGGCTCAATGGCCGCAACTGCCGTGCTGGCTCTGCCGGCCCGCACTTTTGCGAGAACACAAAAGTATCGTGTCGCAGTAATCGGAAGGACGGGACGCGGAAATTACGGCCACGGGCTTGATGTGGTCTGGAATGACATCGAAAAGGTGGAGGTCGTTGCCGTCGCCGATGAAGATGCACAAGGACGGGTCGAAGCTACCGAGAGACTTAAGGCCAAAAAGGCATACGCCGACTACCGCGAGATGCTCGAAAAAGAGCGACCGGATATAGTTTCCGTCGCCCCTCGCTGGATAGATTGTCACCGGGACATGACGCTGGCCTGCGCCGAGGTCGGGGCGCACGTATTCCTCGAAAAGCCGATGTGCCGGACGCTGCGTGAGGCCGACGAAATAGTGGCTGCATTTGAAAAGAAGAACCTCAAACTTGCCATTGCCCATCAAAGGCGGTACAGCCCGACGATGGAGCGGATAAAGGAGATTATCGCACAGGGAAGACTCGGCGACTTACTGGAGCTTCGCGGAAGGGGCAAAGAAGATAAACGCGGGGCCGGTTTTGACCTTCTGTGCCTTGGGACTCACACGATGGATTTGATGCGGCTCTTTGCAGGCGACGCGCAATGGTGCTTCGCCGAAGTGAGGGAGAACGGAAAACCTGTCACGAAAAACCAAGTGCATGAGGGTATAGAAGGGTATGGTCCGGTTGCCGGCGACCAGATAAATGCCACGTACCGCTTTGGCGGGCTTGCGATGGGTTACTTTTCTTCACATCGGGCACAGCACGGCATCGGCGAGCGCTGGGGGCTGCAGCTTTGCGGGAGCAAAGGAATTATCACCATAGGCCAGGGCGGCAAAGAGCCAAAGACGTCGTGGTTTATCGACGACCCCACATGGCAGCCGGGCCGCAGCAAAGCACAGTGGCAGCAGATAAGCAGTGCAGGTCTGGGAAAACCCGAGCCTATCAAAGATGTCGAAGACATCCCTCGCGGCAACCGTCTAATCGCACTGGACCTGATACGGGCCATAGAAACCGATACTCAGCCGCAAGGAAACATGTACGACGGGCGCGCGGCACTGGAGATGATAATGGCGGTTTATGAATCGCATCGGCTCAAAGCACCGGCAACGCTGCCGCTGAAGAATCGGGACCACCCCCTCAGTCTGATTTAGTTTGGAGGTCTATTACAATGAAAAAGATGTTTCATCACCATGGGCGGGCACTGCAACCACTTGCATTGGCCATAAGCTGCGTTGTCTTACAATTTTGTTCGTACTGTGCTTCCGCCCCCCAGAAGAAGTTCGAACCTACTGTTGAATCGCTCAAAGCTTACAAGTGTCCGGAATGGTTTCGGGACGCAAAATTCGGCATTTACCTGCATTGGGGAGTATATTCGGTCGCCGAGCGCGGCGAGTGGTACGCAAGACAGATGTACATAGAAGGAACCTCCGAATATAAGCACCATGTCGAGAGATACGGCCACCCGTCGAAATTCGGCTACAAGGATTTCATTCCGATGTGGAAGGCCGAAAAGTTCGACCCCGACCGTCTCGTGGCGCTTTTCAAAAAGGCCGGCGCAGAATACTTCACCCCTTGCGCGGTGCATCACGACAACTTCGATTTGTGGGACTCAAAGCACCACAAGTGGAACTCCGTCAACATGGGACCGCGAAAGGATATAACAGGAATGTGGCGAGAAGCGGCGCTTAAACATGGGCTGCGATTTGGATGCACAACCCACCTGGCGCGCAGTTATAGCTGGTTTCAGGTGAACAAAGGCGCCGACAAATCCGGCCCTTATGCGGGCGTCCCCTACGACGGCGCCAATCCGAAGTACTGGGATTTCTACCACGACCCCAATGAAGATACCAACCGCAAGCACCCCAAGAATCCGCCGGAGCACTGGCGAAGGGAATGGGCTTTGAGGATTATGGACCTGATTGACAATTACAAGCTGGATTTTCTATATTTTGACGGGTGCGTTCCGTTCCGGGGGGACGACAACGGCAAGACCGGCTTTGAGGTGATGGCGCACTTTTACAATCAAAGTATGCGATGGCATGGCGGCAGACAGGAGTGCGTCATGACCATCAAGAATCTCAAGGACCACGGCATCTATGTCGACGGCATCTGCACGCTCGATATGGAAAGAAGAAGAGCCAAAGAACTTCTTGCCGAACCCTGGCAGACGGACACCTCAATTGGACCGTGGGGATATCACGCGGGCGCCAAATATCGCAGCGTCAACGAGATTATTGATGAAATGGTGGACATCGTCAGCAAGAACGGAAACATGCTGCTCAACGTTCCTCCTAAAGCGGACGGGACGCTGGACGCCGAAACGGAGCGAATCCTTCTGGATATCGGCAAATGGTTCGATGTGAACGGAGAAGCGATTTATGGCACAAGGCCGTGGGTAAAATACGGCGAGGGAAGCCTGCGTTTTGTCCGCAAGGGCGACGTGGTGTATGTGATTGCGCTCGAATGGCCGGAGGCCGGCAAGGGCTTGGAGGTTTCTTCTTCGGCGTTGGCCGAAAAATCCGGGAAGGTCGCCGATGTCAGGCTTCTCGGCCATAAAGGAAAGCTCCAATGGGAACAGAAGGATGGCGGACTTGTAATCACCGTGCCGGAAAAAGCTCCCTGCGAGCACGCGTACGCTTTTAAGGTTGTGTTTAACAGGTAAGCGCCGGCGGGACGACGGATAAATCAGCACGTATCAGAAGTTACCGGCCGCCAAAACGGTTTTTAGATTTTCCCTTAACCCTGACGTGCTGATACGTTATGATACGCGAGAATTTCGGGTATAGGTCAGTTTTTTAACTTAACGGTTATTGAAGGAGATTACGGATGAAAGACATTACACGGCGGAGTTTTATGAAGAATTCAGTAGCGGCGGGCGTTGCGCTTGCCATCCCGCGATACGCCGGCGCCCGCAGTCAGCCAGCGCCGTTCTCCCGGGTCCGAGGCGCCAACGACGAGCTTCGGGTAGCGGTCGTGGGCCTTAGAGGCCGGGGCGGCGGACACGTGGGCGAGTTCCATAAGTCCGAAGGAGCGCGGGTCGTAGCGCTTTGTGACATCGATGAAAAAGTGCTGAACGGCAGGGTCGAGGATTTCAGGAAACGCAACGAAAAGGTCGGCGCATATATCGATTATCGTCAGATGCTCGAACAGGACAAGTCTATAGACATCGTTTCAATTGCCACCCCCGACCACCAGCACGTGCCGGTGGCGGCGCATGCCGTGCTTGCCGGCAAAGACGTTTATGTTGAGAAACCGATGAGCCACACTATCGCGGAAGGACGCTATCTGGTGAACCTGGCCCGCAAGTACGGCAGGATAGTACAGCACGGGACACAGTCGCGAAGCGCCGAAGGCGTGGCCGAGGGGATAGAATACGTCAAATCGGGCAAGCTCGGCAAATGCAGGCTGGCCAAGGCCATCAACTGCCAGCATCGCGGCAAAATAGGCCATAAAGAAGACGAGCCGACCCCACCCCACGTCCACTATGACCTGTGGCTCGGGCCGGCCCCGAAGAGACCGTTCAACCTTAACCGATACCACTACCAGTGGCATTGGTGGTGGGACTACGGCACCGGCGACACCGGCAATGACGGCGCCCACCAGATTGACATTGCCCGGTGGGGTCTGGGAGTTGGACTGCCCAAGGCGGTTACCTGCAGCGGCGGGCAGTTGTACTACGATGACGACCACGAAACGCCCGACACGCAGATGGCTACGTTCGAATATGACGAAGGGTACGTGGTTTTTGAAATGCGGCTGTGGACGCCCTACAAACAGGAGGGCCACGACAACGGCAATATCTTCTACTGCGATGATGGCTGGTTATCCATCGGCCGGGGCGGCTGGAAAGCCTATTCCAAAGACGGCCAGGAGATCGCCGGCGGCGGCAAGGGACGCGGGTCGCACATGGGCAACTTCCTCAAAGCGGTGCGCAGCAGAAAGATAAGCGACCTGACCGCCGATGTCGAAGTTGGACACCACTCGGCGACTTTGTGCCACCTGGCTAATATTGCGATGCGTGTCGGCCGGAGACTTAAGTTCGATGCCGGCAAGGAACGGTTCATCGGTGACTCCGAAGCAAATAAGTACCTGACCAAGCGTTACCGCAAAGGCTTCGGGTTGCCGAAGGCGTAAGCAAGGCGGAAGCGGGGTACAGAAAACAAAGAGCATTGCAGAGGGACACGTCCTGACCGTGCCCCTCCCTTTTCTCGCAAGTGAACCACCTCATCCGCGGTTGGCCAAGAGAGGGGGTAACTACTGGCTGCCTGTCCGGCTGCAAGTACAGCTTCCACCAAAAAGGTTTTATCTATCGACCCTTGCGCCGCCGCCCTTCATGACTTTTTCAACTTCCTTCAGACTGGCCGTTGTCGTGTCGCCGGGTGTGGTCATTGCAAGAGCGCCGTGCGCGGCCCCATAATTTACCGCCTCCTGTGCGGTCTTGCCTTCCATAAGGCCGTATATCAGGCCGGAGGCAAAACTGTCGCCGCCGCCGACTCTGTCGTAAATCTCCAGGTCCAGCCGCAACATCGCATCATGGAACTGGCCGTCCGCATAGACGATAGCGCCCCAGTCATTGACCGATGCGGTCTTGGCGTTACGGAGTGTGGTTGCCACCACCTTGAAATTCGGAAACGCCTTGACCGCTTCGGTAATCATTTTTTTGAAATTTGTCGGGTCAAGCTTTGAATAATGCTCATCAAGTCCCCTGACTTCAAATCCGAGGGCGGCGGTAAAATCTTCTTCATTTCCAATCATCACGTCAACGTAAGGAGCGATTGCCCGGTTAACCTCTTTTGCTTTTTCATGGCCCCCAATGTCCTTCCAGAGTGACCCACGGTAGTTCAAATCGTACGAAATAATCGTGCCGTATTTTTTGGCCGCCGCTACAGCTTCCATTATGACCCCCGGCGTCGTTTCAGATAGCGCCGCAAAAATGCCGCCCGTGTGGAACCAGCGAGCGCCGTCTTTGCCGAATATTTTCTCCCAGTCAATATCGCCCTTTTTCAACTGGGATGCGGCGCTGTTTGCCCTGTCGGAACACCCGACAGCGGCCCGGACGCCGAATCCTTTCTCGGTGAAGTTCAGACCGACCCTTACCTTTCGGCCAATGCCGTCGTAAGGGACCCATTTTACATACTCCATATCGACTCCGCCCTGAAACATCAGGTCCTCAAGAAGTCTGCCCACGGGATTATCCACGATGGCAGTTACAACTGCCGCGTTCTTGCCGAAGCAGCGCTTCAAACCTCTTGCGACGTTATATTCCCCGCCGCCTTCCCAGGCCCTGAAATGCCGTGTCGTATGAATTCTTTCGTCGCCCGGGTCCAGTCGAATCATAATCTCGCCCAGGGACACTATGTCATATTTGCACTTTGATTTTGGCTTTAAGTCTATGACGGCCATCTTTTACCTCCTTATCAGCGCTATTGTCTATTTGCTGTAGATTTTTCCTTCTCTATAATCCTGCCAGGCCGGCTCAAAAGCTTTCCTGTCAGCCGGCGCTGCTCGAACAGCAACACTCCGGCAACTGAAAAAGTCAGACGCCTGGGGGTCATATTCTATTCGCAAAATCGAATTCCTCAACGCTTCGTTTTCGGGTTTGAACTTCAACGGCTTACCGGTGGCCCTGTCGAGGATAGCCGGGTGAATTTCTATCCCATCCTCCGCAAGCGCCAGATGCGAACCCCGTGAGCCGCTGCCCTTTTCAAGCAGCTCCACGATTGCTTTTAGATACGCAACGCTGGTCAAGGCCAAATGCTCCGCCTGGATTGCTGTTATGATGTCCCTGGCCTTCTCTGATTTGAAACCTCGACTTTGTATTTGTTTATAGTCCTCCACAGCTTCAGCCAGGGCCCTGCGAGCGTCGTTTAGTTTCCTAACGTGCGCAGCCGAAGCGGTCATACGACTTTGAATTCGTCTTATTACTTCCTTCGCGACTAAACCAGACGAGCTGCCGTACTTTTCGAGCCTCGCCACAAACTTACTCAACTGCCGGTCAATCTCATCGTGCTTGTCCAAATGGTCGGGGGTCTCGAGGTCGTACACGTTGGCAATGTATTCCGCCGCCCGCAGTCCGCCGACCTGCCCGGCGTTGAGAGCCGAGCCGCCGGGCCGCTTGACGCCGTGCGTCCCGGCCATCTCACCAATCACAAAGGTCTGAGGTATATTTGACTGCCACCATTTATCAACCGCAAAGCCACCATTGTTATGCTGGGCGCAGACGGCAATCTCAAGAGGTTCGGAATATAAATCTATGCCATTTTCTTTATATACCTCGATGGCCAAAGGGTTCAGACGGGCAAGCCGCTCTATTGGCGTGGCTTGAAGCGAGCCTGTCCTTCTCAGGTATTCGTGCGCCTCCGCCTCGAGGTCATTAATATCAAACTCTTTCATCGAATCCTTGCCGCGCGGATTATGCAGGAAATCCATAAAAACGCATCGGCCTTTTTGCATTTCGTTAAAGACCAGAACGTCTATCAATGAAGACTGTAGGCTCTCGATGCGCTGCGGGTCAAAAGGCCACTGATAACCTTTGAGGAAAATGTTCGTGGCCATTTTGCTCGTTGTGGGAAAGAAATCAGCCAGAAAGTCGCATTCGTCCCGCCCACCGGCATCGGTGCTGAAGATTCGAGGAATGGCCTGACAATAACTGCCTGATACATTCCAGCGGAACCTGGTGCTTGCTAATCCGAACTGCGATTCGGTCAGGTTTTCCGCAGTGAGGCCCGCCCTAAAAGCGATGCCGTGGATGCTTAACTGCCCCTTCGGATAAACACTGGTCTGGTAGAGCTCTCCAGGCCCGCCGGCGGCCAGCACAAGATTTCTACAGAGATAAATATTTATGGCGTAATCCTTGCCGGTCAGTTTTTTCTTGTCGATGGCGACAACACCGATTATGCGCTTCGCATCCCCATCACCCGCCGTTAAGAGCTCGACTACTTCCTTGTGGTCATGAATCCGGATGCCATAAGAGCGCGCCTGCCTTTGGAGGCATTCGCTCATGTATTTGCTGGTTTTAGGGCCGGCTGACGTAGCTCTCTCATAGGGGTCGTTGTCCGTTTTGTAACCGATGTAGCTGCCCACAGAATCATGCGGAAACGGCACGCCGGCCTGAACCAAATGATAGAATTCGCGAAGCGAGCCTATCGCTTCGGCCAGAGCCAAATCGCCGTGACAACAGCCGGCGGCGGTCAGGGTTTTCGCAAACTCCTGGGCACTGTCGGCCATTTCGCAGCTTGTACCCATCTTATAATATGTCTGCTTGTCCGAGCCGCCCATTCTCGATGCGCCCATAGGAAGCCCTGATGTCACCACTGCTATCCTGTCGTGCGCATCCTTAACACCTTTTTGTGTCATAAACTCGTACAAGTGGACCGCGCAGTTCATTCCCGCGGCGCCTGCCCCCACTATGACGGTGTTGTACCGATGGGCCGTAATTGTCTGGTTGTCAATCCTTCGTGTTTCCGCAGCTTTCCCCATGGTCACGTCTCGGTTGACTGTTTATGCGAGATTAAAATTTCTGCCGGTAACCTGGCTCATCTTTTGAACGGAGGCGGTGGCAAAATTAACGTCCGGCCACTTTTCCGCCCGCAATTTATCTATCAATTGTTTTATCCTGGTCAATTCCTCGGCCAAAAGCTCGTAGTTCTGCTCGTCGATAATCCTTTTCATTATGGCTTTCTCAATCATACTGAACGAGCCGCCCAGCACGAGAACGCCGGCATCAATGTAGTCCGGAATGTTCCCGGCGTTTGTTCCGCCTGTGGGCACAAGGCTGACGGTCTTGTGAATCGCAGGGTCGATGGCCTTGACATAGGCCGGCCCGCCAAGCTCCTTGGCCGGGAATATCTTGCAGAGATTCGCCCCCTTCGAGAACTGGTTCAGAATTTCTGTAACCGTACCACAGCCTGGTATCATAGCCAGCTTGCGGCAAAACTTCTTGTAGCTCTCGCCGCTGAAATTCGCCGCCGAAACCAGAAAGCCTGCTCCTGCCTCTACAACCTGCTCGATGGCAGGCAGTGGGTCATCCGCGTGAGCCTTGTTGTAAACATCGAGCATTTCCGGAAAATCTATCAAACTTGCCGCTCCTACCACAAAGTCAGGCAATTCCTCGCGCAGCCGAGCAAGTTTTTCCAAAGGCCTGCGGATGCGGCAGGTTACCTCCATATTGTTGACACCGGCCTTTATAAGCGCCTGTGCTGTACTTACTATATCGAGCTTATCCTGATTGAAAACGAGGATAAAGCCGTCCTTTAACAGTGTTCTGATTGTAGTAGTGATATCCATTTTTCTGTCCCTCAAAGTCTTCTCAAATGAAAACCGCCGTCAACGTCAATCACCTGGCCCGTCGAAAAATCAAACCTGCCTTCTGCAATGGCCCCGACCGCCTTTGCGACATCTTCCGGCCGGCCCCATCGCTTAATCGGCGTAAGGCCCTCTGCTATAAGCTTATCATATTTGTCTTTCATGACGCTGGTCATATCAGTCGCTATAATGCCGGGCCTGATTTCAAATACCCCGATACCGTATTCCGCCAGTCTGTCCGCATATAGCTTCGTCATCATGCCGACACCGGCCTTGCTTATACAGTATTCACCGCGGGAGGGGCTGCTGGTGTATGCCGAGACCGAGCCGATGTTGACGATTCTGAATCTGCGGTCAGGATATTGTTTCTTCTGTTCGACCATCCAGTTTGCAACCAATTGGGTCAGGAAGTAAGGCCCTTTGAGATTTATCGCCATTACCCTGTCGTAGCTCTGCTCGGTCGCCTTAAGTAAATCGGTCCTCTTTTCGGGTGCGACACCGGCATTATTGACCAAAACATCACACCTGCCGAATCTGTCTTTTGCCAGAGTGACAAGATGCGTACGGTCAACAGCGCTGCTCACGTCAACTCGCAAGATTTCGCAATGTACTCCGAGGCCCTCAATTTCTTTGTGAGTTGAAGACGCGAAAGATTCATCGGGCTTGCCTTCATCGCTCAAATCAAAATGACTCACCACCAGGTCATAACCCAGCGATGCCAGCTCTTTCGCTGTCGCCTTTCCAATCCCTCTGCTTGCTCCGGTAATTATCGCCGCAGGCTTGCCGGCCATTCTTAACCTCCTTATTTAACTGCGATTACGGCGGCGTCCATTCCAAAACAGACGCCATCTGAGGCGGAGTACTCTCCAGAACGTCAAGGTCCTTCTGCTCGACTTTCTGCACAAATAGATGCAGCAAGTTCTCACGCTGCCAGAGAACCGGGTCGTAACTCGGCTCCCACTGCCCGACAGAATAATCGGTCAAATCCTCGATGCGCCACTTCACACGTTCGGCGTCCTGGCAAATCGCCGCCGACACACGGTTGCCCCGCTCGGCATCACGAAAAATCATATACAACCTGTCCCCCTCTCCGGCCAGTATTTTGGGACGTGACATCAAAAGGTACTTCGTGCCCGGCCCACTGAGCGAAAAAGCCGTCGTCCGCGAACCAACCTGACAAGTGCGCCACTTGCGCCCATCGTGATAAACAAGACGGTACTGCGGAACCTTCGTCCCTTCAGACCGCCAGTATGTCGATATTACCGGCCGACCCTCTGAATCAACCGTCATCGAGTTCTGGTTTATCAACTCGCTCTTTTGCGGTATCCGCCAGGCATACTCCGCGTTCCCAGCGGTAATTGGCAGTGTGTACTTTTCCCCCGTGGACTTTCGCCATGTCTTGCCTTCGTCGCTCGACTTTGCATAACAAACATCATGGTTTGTGGCCACGTCGCCCGTCTCCCGCCAGCACCAGGAAATATGCCAAGTGCCATCTTTGTCAATCGCTATCTGATTCGTATAAGCGTTACGCTCACCCTGACCGTCAATAAGCGGATGCTGAACCGCCGACCACTTCTGAGTCCTGACATCGTAACGATTCAACATCGTGTTGCCCCGTCCCGAGCCGCCGTCACGATAGAGAAACAATAAATCCCCGTCCGGCAGATTGTAAAACTCAGGATATGTCACCTTCTTTTCATCCTGACCCGTCATCGGCATTTCTTCGCTCAGTTCGAGCGACCCCGGTGCCGTCCCCCGGCAATAGCGCAGAGGGTCACAATGATGGTTCCAGGAAATATGAAGCACTCCGTCACCGTCAACGCCAATACTTATGCCGTTATGCGCGTCCGTGGTATCTCCCTTGTATTGAGTCTTGCGAATTTCCCAGTCCTTCGACCCGAGCTTCCGCTTTGCCAGCACGACGTGCGCATCCTCGCTGTAGAACGCAACATATTGAGCGTCCTTATGCGTGGTTACGGAATTCACCCGGAAGATGGTGGCGTTTACCGAATTCTTCGCCCAGCTCTCCGCAATCGGAACCATGCGCAGAGCACCTGGAGCCGCACCGCACCTCGCGGCCGATGCCGCCAACGCAGATGCTGCAAGCACGACATAAAGCTTTCTCAGTCGCATTACGTTTCCCCAGACTCCTTCAGACACATCTTCTTCACCATCAGCACTCTTTCGGCACTGGTGTTATACGAAATCGCGCCGGTGCCTATAATAACCTTGCAATGCTCCGCGGCAAGTCTCCGCACACTATTGATTTGCCTGTCCAATTCTTCGTCCGGCCCCTGCTCAATCAATACAGGGCTTACATTACGACGCACCAGCACACAGGTTTCTTTCGTAAGTTCGAGGAATATATTAACATCTGCGGCGAAATCGCAAAGCAGAATATCCGCCCCCGTCGCAAACAGATGCTCGGCAATCGGCTCCGTCCGCCCACCTATGACATATTCAACAAACTCAGCTCCGCACTCTTTCAAGGCGGCAATCAGCTTCCTAACATGGGGCAGAATCATAGCTTTGAACAGCCGAGGCGAAATCAAGGGCGGCGCGGCATACGAATCAAAGACACAAACCCCGACGCCCCGGTTAATAAAGGCTTTGCCGTAACTGATACTCACTTCGGTCAGGAAACTCAGAAACTCATTAACCTCGTCCGGCCGCTCAATCATTCCTATAAGCAGTTCCTCGATACCCATCAGCTCAACGGCCATGGAATACGGAGCGCTGATTGCCCCCCTGACGAAGACCTCGCGGCCCAACCTGTCGTTGACGGCCTTTGCCGCCTCCAACACCAAAGGCATGCGCCCCGAACTGGCCACATCGACGATGCCAAGTCTGCCAAAGTCATCGAGGCTGGATAGAATTCTTTCCTTGATTATGGGCACCGCATCCACCGCTTCAGGAAACCAAACCTCACTGCCCAGCGCCTCTGCTTCCACGTCATAAATGTCTATCCCCACGGTCAGCATATCGGGGCCGTAAGTTTCATACTCAGCCAAAACCGCCTGCTCCAATAGTCCCGCACTCCGGCTCACCTCACTCGGCGACCTGCCCAAAAGTCTCGCCTTGTGCTCATAAATCGCAGGACAAAACGGTGGCCTGTCCCTTCTCTTGCCCTCCAACGTCAGCCTGACTCTCTCCTTTGGACTCACTCTGTCTCCCGCTGAAAATTTCTCTCAACCGTTCAACAAACACCAACTCGCAATCACTCGTTCCCTGCACTCTTGCGCCCCTGTTCATATATCGGCCCGTAAGTCTCCTTGTCCCGCACGACACAGCCTATCATTCCGCCATCAATCATTATCTGACTGCATTTGCTGCAAGCTACACAAACCTTACGTGCGTTAAGTTGAGCCTTGAGAATAATATCTCTGGCGAAATCCGGATAGGCAAAAGCCATCCGCCCGACGCCTATGATAGAGGCCAATCCGTTTGACTTGCTCGCCGCTGCCACATTGGGCATAAGCCTCCTCAGCCAGCTATAGCCCGTGCCGACAACTGCTATATCGCTGAACTGCTTTTGAATCTCTCCGGCCAGCCTGATTAATCTGCTTACTCCCACCAGCGGATGCTCAGGCGACACGTAACCTCCAACCACCGGTTCATTGAAAGGCCTGCCATAATGTGGATTGTAATGGGGATTGGCAATCGAGATATTTATCAGCCTCACGCCGCGTTCGAGAAGCAGGGCAATCAGTTTCCTGGGTTCTGTCAGGTCCGGCTTAGTGTAATCATCCTTATCGACGCCCCATCCGAAGGGATATGGAACGGCATCGTAAACGCCGAGCCTCGTTACAACCTGCTTGTCTGCGCCAAGCTCTTCATGAATCCTGTCGATGACCTCCAGCAGGAATCTCGTACGATTTTCAAACGAGCCGCCGTATTTGCCTTGCCTCTCACGACAGGCCGAAAGCTCGCTAATCAGATAGCCGTGACACGATTTAATATCCATCGCGTCGAAGCCGACTTCAAACGCTATCTTTGCCGCCTTTACATAAGCGTCAACGAGCCTCTCCAAATACTTATCGGTCAAGACCGGCCAATTATCCGGTACTCGGCTTTTCGCGCTCCGGTCAGGCTTTTGCTGAAGGGTCAGGGCGTCGCGGTAAGGGTCGCGCTGGAGAATCACTGGCTGCCGCACGCCCTGCGGCCTGCTGTACCTGCCCGAATGCGTCAACTGCGCCACGATAACCGGTCGGTGACGTAACTTGCTGTCCTGTGCCGCTTGCCGCATTCGTTTGACAAGAGCAACGAAGCTTTCCCTGCTGTTGTCATTAAGCCACAACTGCCTCGGATTGGCCCTGCCCTCCGGGACCACCGCGATAGCTTCGGCCCATATCAGCCCGGCACCGCCCGCCCCAAACCTCTCGTACCTTCGAAAAGTAAGCTCCCCCGGCCGGCCCTCCGAATCCCCGTCGGCCGCCTCCATAGGATGTATCGCCAGCGAATTCGGCACAACCAAATCGCCGACCTGCACCGGCTCAGCCAATATCGAAACGTCCTTTATCGCATCGACAGTGACACCCAGTTCGGCAGCCAGTCGCTTCAAATCCTCAATCCTTTTCAGACGAAAGCCCCGCCTTTCTTTCTCGCTTGTTTCTGCAGTGTCCTTCATATCCGGTGGGTCCGTCACTTTTCAAAACTGGCGGCTGCTTCGGGCAGTTGCCGCTTGATTTCTTCTATCCTGTAACCAAAGCCCGGCCCTTTCAGCGTGGACAAATCAAGCTGTCCGTTTCTTCGCCGATAAAGTCCCGGGTGCAACGCCTCTTCCGGCGCAGAAGCTGCCGGATAAAACTGCATCCCGTTGGTCTCGACTCCCATCAACGTCGGCGTATGCGCGGCCAGAAGAACGTGAGGAATCTGCGCAAGCATCGGATTGCTCAAATCCTGAACCATTAAAGCCATCCCGTGCGCCCTCGCCCAGCAAAGGCTCAGCAGCGCACCAGTCTGCGTCTTGCAGGTTTTCAACGCAACACCCGTCCAGCCCAAACTGCGGCCGAGTCTTATCAACTTCCAGTCGTGGGCGCTCTCATCCATAAACAAAGGCTTAAGCGACGAGACGCTGTGAACGTCGATTCGATTCTCCTCCAAATCATACGGAAACGGCTGCTCTACATAAAGAATCATCTGATAAATCCGCGGATGCTCCGACATCAATCTATCCAGAATATCGGTCACATAAGCCGGCTCGGTGACTGTGCAGTTAAAATCGGTGGTCAGCCACAAAACATCATTCTCGATTGCAATCTGCCCCACTCGAACCAAACGTCCGTAATCCCAATCGGAATCAGTGCCGCACAGCTTTACCTTAAGGCATTTGAGACCGTCCCGTTTGATCCAATCCGTCAATAATACGGGGTAGCCGTCATCGGGTTCTGCTCCCGTCAACTCAGAGGCATCGAGCAAATCCTTTCCTCCTACCAAATGCCAGGCGGGGACATTCTTTGCGGCAGGCAATTTCAGGAAATCAACCGGGTATTTGCCTGCAAATGAAAAATCGGCGCCCTCAGCCAGCTTAAGATAAGCAGATAAATCAGAGTTCATAAAATCACCATTATATGTCGAGTACACGTCCAGGCCCAGAAGGTGACCGTAGGCATCGTGCAGCGCAATGTCGAACGCCGAACAGCAAACAAGCGCCGCCAGCCACGGCATTTGCTCCACCTGCTCACCCCGCTTACCGTTAAGCTCGCTTAATAAACCGGGCAGAAACGACTCGACGAAATCGTGTCCCAATTCAATAGGATGACCTGCACGGTCAAATCTTACCCAGGCCTCACCGAGCATCCGGCAGAAATCCTGCATCGCATCCGCTCTTTCCTGATAAGACAGGCTGCTCGGCCACGCCCACTGAACACTCAGTGGAGTCTCACCCCACCCCCGCGCTTTGCGCCCTTTTGCGTCCGCGACTGTCATGCAAACACGGGCACACGTAACCAAAGTCAGCGTCTCGCGGCCGAACTTAAACGGAACCCTCGTCTCTATCGGAATGAAATACAAATCAGCAGAAACAGGTGTAACATCGGTCTTCATAAATCACTTCCCAACCGGATGAGGTGTCATTCCATAACACGCATCTTGGCACCGGCATCTGAGCCTGCCGGCACCGGTCTGTCAAGAGCCCAGAACACTGCATTCGTCAGCATCCGGCGAAACCAGGCAAGCTTGAAATCACCTGGATGCCCCAAAGAAGTATAAAACACCCGCCCGCCTCCGCTGTGCGTGTTGGTCCAGGCGACCGGCTCGTGCGGCCTGCGGTCATCGACGCACCCCATCATCAGTACGCTTGTTGTTGTAGTTAAGGGCAACGTCTTGTAGAGCCACGACCGAACGTGGATTTCGCCCTGCGGAACACCGGCAAGAATGGGGTGGGACTTCATGCCCGGCTCTATCCAGACATAAGTTTTCGGCCCGTTTGGCTCCTTGTTGCCGTGGTGACCGTGATAATTGCCGCCTAACACATCGGGGTCGAACTCGGGCCACTCAAGAAATCCAGCCTCGGGCTTGTCGCCGCGAACCACAAACGCATGACTGGCCGTGCGCAACCCAATCAGAGGCTTGCCGCTATTGATATAATCTCGAAGGTGCTTCATCTGCTCCGGCGGCAGCGCCCGACGACGCACGTACAACACCGCAAGGTCGGCAGTCGCCAGAGCCTCCATCCCTGCAATGTTGTCACGCTCCTTAGCATTACTCGCCTTGGCTGCACCTAACGCAAATTCACACGAAAAGTCGTGCTTAGTTTCCAACTCATGCGCAAAATCAGGCAGCGTCTTGTCGGCATCGTATTCATCCTCCGCAATAATGAAAACCACCCTCGGCCGTTTGTCATTCTTGAATCGAAAGGCAGGACTGCCGGTAAGCTCCGCCGAAACAATCGTCGGACAAACGTACTTCTCTATGTGCTCTACAATTAACTCGGTCCCGGTAAAATGATTTACGTACGGTGACATCCGGTGGTTGTACATCGTATCGGTCAGGTCCCGCACAAGCACAATGTCTTTGCCGAACCTCGCCATGTTCCGCAGTCCGAAGGGCCGGCCCAGCACGCACATGTTGGTGTGCACCCCGAGAATTATCACGTTCTTGATGCCGCGCTGCTCCAACAGATTCCATATTTCCACGCCGGAATCGCTGATGGCGTCCTCGTCGCGAATTTCAATCGCCTCGATCTGCTTTTGCCAAGGGTGGCCGCCTTTGCATCTCAGCTCGCAGTCGCAGCCACCGTCCGACTGGTCAATCGGGTATGCCGCCTTCTCCTTATCGTCAATCCATCGACACCACTTTTCGATGCCATCGGGCAGATTCGACGCCTGCGGCGCGCTTTGCGCTCGCTTACGCGCCGGGTGGTGCTTGTAGTAATCGACCGTGCTGCTCGGCGCGTGCACAATCAGCATCCCTTTCGCACGCGCCTTCTTGACGAGCTCATCCATACGCGGCGCCATCTCCGCCACCCTGCCGGTCGCACCTTTGCACCAGTGTTTATCCCACATATCACAAATGATGACGGCTGTTTGAGACGGTCCCCACTCTAACCTATTGTTTAGCACGGCAAAGCTGCCACTGCCGTCGGAAGTCTCCGCCCGACTGCGGGCGTTCAGAACAATCTTGTCCGCACCGTGCACAAGACCAGTGGTGAAAATAAGCAGTGCTATCAGAGCAGCGAGTCTTTTGTTTTTCATGCTTGGCCTTTCTGCTTGGAATAGTCGCTTCAGATATGCCATGGCGCGCGCCTGGGCCGGTCCAGCATCCGGTTTGCCTGCTCATCGCCGATAAAACGTTCCTTCTGGGGGTCCCACCGCAGCTTGCGTTGGAGCATCATCGCAATATTTCCCAGGTGACACAGGGTCGCACTGCGATGGCCCACTTCCACCGGCGCGGCAGGCTCTTGGCCCGTTTTGATACAGTCGATGAAATTCCGATGGTGGTCGTCGCTCCTGTACAGATGAATTTCGTCCGGCCCGATAACGGATTCTTTCAGCGACTCTGGATGCGTCGCGAAACGCTTGCCTATCTCCACCCAGCCTTCCGTGCCCTCGAAACGTGCGCCCACCCAGCCCCCAACGTCCGTCTTACAAATCAGCTCCACACCATTTGCGTACCGGGCGCGGAAGTGTATCTTCGTGGGCGTATTGAAAAGTCCGTCCTTCGGAAACTCACCGCCGAGGTCCTCGACCTCCACCGGGCCGGTATCGTCCGTGCCGTTGCCCCACTGCGCCATATCCAGCGAGTGCGCGCCGAGGTTCGTCGTCTGGCCGCCCGAATAATCAAGAATGAACCTGAACTTATAGAGACAGCGGTCCTTATGATATGGCTCCCACGGCGCCGGCCCCAGCCACATATCGTAATCGAACCCATCCGGAACCGGCATCGGCTCCCAGTTACTCCCAGGCCCCTCTCTGTTATTTGGCCCAACCGGGGTTAGTATTCTCCTGAGCTGCCCGATACGCCCGTTGCGAACCAGCTCGCAGGCAAAACGCGTCGTTCGCCTCGACCGCTCGTGGCTGCCCGTCTGGAAGACGACCCCGTGACGCCGAACAGCTTCCACCATGGCCCGACCCTCGGCAATCGTCAGCGTCATTGGCTTCTCACAGTAAATATGTTTACCCGCCCTGGCCGCCCAAATTGACATAACCGCATGCCAGTGGTCGGGCGTGACAATCGTGACGGCGTCTATATCGTCCCGCGCTAATAATTGGCGGAAATCAACGTAAGCAGCACATCCCTTGAACGTTCCCGACTCTTTCTGACGGGCATAATGGTCTTCGACGATTTTTTGGGCCGGAACTCTTCCCAGGTAATTGCCCTGCCAGCCATGCTTGTACCAATGCCCGTATTCGCGGCTGCCGCTGACGACATCGCAGACGGCAACTATCTGCACGTCTCTGTACTGAAGGAAGGCCCTCATATCGTTGGTGCCCATGCCGCCAACGCCGATACAGCCCATCGCGATTCGGTTGCTCGGTGCATCGGCCCCAAATACCGAAGACGGCAAAACGTATGGAAAGCCGAACGCCGTGGCTGCAGTAACCGCCGCACCCTTCAAGAACCTTCGCCGGCTGACCGTATTATTCCCCGCTCCCAAACGAATGGTCATTGTCATGGCTCCATAAGTGGATTTGTCCCGGTACGAACGGCGGTTAAACCCGTTCAGGCACTTGATACTTATTGCGGTACCGGCCTTTCACAAGCTTATTTGCCTCGTCGCTGCCGATGAATCGCTCGGTCTTCGCGTCGAACCGCAATTTCTGGTTGCCCACACGGTAAGCAATGTTGCCTAAGTGTACCATCGTAGAAGCCGTGTGTATAATCTCGACGTCGGCACTGGGCCTCTGGCGGCTCTTGACGCATTCGAGGAAATTCTTCTCGTGTTCGGCATCAGAGGGTCGGCCGTACATTTGGTCCACAACCCTGCCGCCGGAGGTGGTAACCTGCCACCCGCCGCCGTGCCTGCCGACGGTCATCATCAGCTCCGAGCCGTACAGTTCAACACGTGTGGCGTTCTGCGTCCAGTACGGGAACAGGTCATTGCGGCGTATCGTACCGGTTGTCTTTTCCATATAGCGCGGGTAACCGGTCAGCTCGAAGGTCATAACAAAGCCGTCGAAGTCATAAGTAACAATTTGGACATCGGGCACTTCCGCGTCATCGCCCTTGTGATGCAGCCGGCCTCCGGAACAAGATGCGGCCGCAGGCATCTTCGGGTCGCCCATCAGCATCAAAGCCAGGTCAATCTGATGAATGCCGTCATCGGCCATGTCGCCTCCGCTAAAGTCCCAGAACTTGTGCCAGCCCGCGCGGAGAATGTCCTGGTGATAGGGACGCAAGGGAGCGCCGCCGAGCCAGACGTCCCAGTCGAAACCCGCTGGAGGAGTGCCGTTATCGCCCAGATAAAACGGCCCGCCGGACTTGAGATTATACACCTTGACGAGGTGGATGCCGCCGAGCTTGCCGCTTTTGACATACTCACACGCGGCCAGGTTGTACGGCGCGCTTCGATTCTGCGTGCCTGCCTGGACAATGCGCTTGTACTTGCGTGCCGCCTCTATCATCTTGCGAGCTTCCCAAATCGTGTGTGAAGGCGGCTTCTCAACGTATACATCCTTGCCCGCCTGGCAGGCGAGGATAGTGGCCGGCGCATGCCAGTGGTCGGGCGTAGCCACTATAACGGCATCCACATCTTTAGCATCGAATACCGTACGCATTTCCTTAACCATCTTTGGCTTGCGGGGCTGCACCTCTGCAAGAAAACCGGCGGTTTTTTCCAGACGCTCCGGCTGCAGGTCACAAAGATAAGTTATCTCAGCGCCGCATTCGGCCATGCCCCTTGCAAGATACGAGCCGCGCCCGCCACAACCAACCAAAGCCACGTTTATCCGCTCATTGGCGCCGAACACGGTTGCTCCAAGGGCAAGGCCCGCCAAACCCCTGCCCGATTTCAGCAGAAAACTCCTTCTGGTAATTCGTCCCATAACACCGTCTCCTACCCTAATCTCCGAGCCCTTTTCACGGTTTTGCTGCACTTGGCGTATCTGCCGGCGGCACAGCTGCCCGCAGCCGTTACCATACCACGTCCGTCGCTTTCTGTCAAATACTGCAGCCAACAGGCTTTCCGGCACGGTTTCGACGCCGTCCAGAGCCGTGTGGAGACAGACCGGAAAAAATATTTTGAAAAAAATTTCATTTTTTGTGTTGAACCTCCGAACAAGTAGGACTAAAATAGTCCTATATACTCATAGGTATATTCGAATTGTAGGTGATAAGCAAAGATGAACATTATTCGTCAAAACACGGACTATGCGTTGCGTGTGATGGTAAATCTGGCAAGAAATTACAATAACAAGGCCGTCTCGGCTCAAGTGCTGGCCGGTCAGGAGGATATTTCATATCAGTTCGCGTGCAAGATACTCCAGCAGCTCCACAAGGCCGGGCTGGTCGACAGTTCTATGGGCCCCAAAGGCGGCTTCTCGCTCAGCAGACCGCCGGGCCGGATAGGATTGCTAAACGTAATCGAAGCGGTTCAGGGACCGCTAAAGCTCAACAAGTGCCTGCTGGGTGCGGATGCCTGCCCGCGCCGGCCGAACTGTCCGGTAAGTGTGAAGCTCGCGCAACTCCAAAAATACATCGAGAAATATCTTCGCGGCACCACCCTCAAGGAATTTTCGCAGGGTACCGGCCCCACAGGAAAAGACAAAGCAAGAAATCCGAACAGGAGAAAAATATGAGCAGTGAAAAAACAAAACAAGGCGTGTCGCAGGCGTGCCTGGGCAAGAGCCAAAATCTGGCTGACCTGGTCGAGTATGCCGATGACTCGATAGTCAGCAAAACGATAGTAGACAAGACAGCCGGGACAATCACCCTGTTTGCGTTTGGCAAGGGACAGAGACTGAGCGAGCATCAGACGCCTTACGACGCGGTTGTCCAAATCATTGACGGCCGGGCGAGACTTACCATAGCAGGCAAAGACCTGAGCGTTTCAGGAGGCCAGATTATAATAATGCCGGGCAATGTGCCGCACGCGGTCGCTGCAGACGAAAAGTTCAAAATGCTGCTGACCATGATTCGTGCATGAACAGAGTCAAATTGTGAAAAGTCATCGAGGACAAACGCATGCTCAGATGTCCTGGACAAGACCACCGATTTTGGAAGCCAGGCGATATCTTTGAGGTGAAATGCCCAGGCTGCGGCCAAGCTGTTGAGTTTTTCAAGGATGAGCCGAGACTAAAATGCCGCAAGTGCGGACAAACGGTGCCTAACACGAAAATAGACCTCGGCTGTGCTGAATGGTGCCGGTACGCCGAGCAGTGCGCGGGAATTCAGGTAAGCGCCCTGCGCGAAAGACTGATAAGCGAAATGAAAAGAGTATTCGGAGCCGACAAAAAAAGAATCGACCACGCGCTTGCCGTGCTGAATTATGCCGAACAGATACAGGCCGAAGAAGGCGGCGACCCTTTGGTCGTCAAAGCCGCGGCTATTCTGCACGACATCGGCATTCTTGAAGCCGAACAAAAGTACGGCTCGGCAGCCGGTAAGTACCAGGAAATTGAGGGGCCGCCCATCGCAGCAGAGATTCTGAAAATACACGGTGTCAAAGCCCAGGACATCGAGCATATATGCAGGATAGTCGGAAGCCATCACAGCGCCAAGGACATCGACACCACCGAGTTCCGGATTGTCTGGGACGCCGACCGGCTCGTAAACCTTGCCGCTGATTTTCCCAATGCCGACAAATGGAAACTGCGAAAGATTATCGACAAGACCTTCAAGACCCCCAAAGGCCGGCAGATAGCGCTGGAGCTGTTTGTCGAAAACCCTGGGCAGAAACCAATTTGAAAATGAAAGGGAAAAAACATGTTTTGTTATCAATGCGAACAGACCGCAGGTGGAACAGGATGCACAAAAATCGGCGTCTGCGGCAAAGACCCGGACATTCAGAGCTTGCAGGATATGCTGATATTTGGAATAAAAGGCATCGCTGCTTACGCCTATCATGCCCGTGAATTGGGACATAAGGATGAGCAGGTCGATGCCTTTATGCATGAGGCGATGTTCTCCACGCTGACGAACGTGGATTTTGACCTGAATCGTTACTTGGAGCTGGTGCTGAAGGCAGGCGAGATGAACCTGCGAGTGATGGAATTGCTCAATAATGCACATACATCAGCTTTCGGCAATCCCACGCCGGTAACGGTGTCGACGGGGACAAAGGCCGGGCCTGGGATTGTTGTCACCGGCCATGATTTGCTCGACCTTTACGAGCTTCTCAAACAGACCGAAGGTAAAGGCATCGATGTATACACGCACGGCGAGATGCTCCCCGCTCACGGGTATCCCGAGCTACGCAAGTTCAAGCATCTTGCGGGCAACTACGGCACGGCATGGCAGAACCAGAAAAAGGAGTTCGACGAGTTCACCGGGGCGATTCTCGTAACCACCAACTGTGTTATGATTCCGAAGGACTCTTACAAAGACAGGATGTTCACCTGCGGCATAGCAGGCGTGGCCGGCGTCAAGCACATAAAAAACAGAGACTTCAGCGAAGTTGTTGAAAAAGCCCTATCACAGCCGGCACTTCCCGAGAATCCACAGGGGACGCTGAGCACGGGGTTCCACTATACGGCTGTGCTGGGTCTGGCTGAGAAGATTATAGAAGCGGTAAAGGCAGGCAAGATTAGGCATTTCTTCTTCATTGGCGGCTGCGACGGGGCAAAGCCCGGAAGAAACTACTACACAGAGTTTGCGGAAAAGGTGCCGCAAGACTGCGTAATATTAACAGCTGCCTGCGGCAAGTACCGCCTAAACGCGGCTGACTATGGCAGTATCGACGGGATTCCACGATTGCTCGACACGGGCCAATGTAATGACTGCTACTCTACAATCAAAATTGCGCTGGCGCTGGCGGATGCGTTTAGCTGCGGTGTGAATGAACTGCCCCTTTCGCTGGTGGTATCATGGTATGAGCAAAAGGCGGTGGCGATTCTGCTGACGCTGCTCTATCTGGGGATACAAAATATTAGGCTGGGTCCAAGCATGCCGGCCTTTATCAGTCCGAACGTCCTGAAAGTGCTGGTCGAAAAGTACCACATCAAGCCGATTGGCAACGTCGATAGGGACCTGGCTGAAATGCTCAAATAATCAGCGAATGGGGGTTTTCACATGGTTTCCCGCAACATAGTAAAGATTGACGAGGACAAGTGCAACGGATGCGGATTGTGCGTCAATGCCTGCGCCGAGGGCGCGATAAAGATAGTCGATGGCAAGGCGAAGCTGATAAGCGAGGTTTACTGTGACGGTCTCGGGACCTGCATCGGGCATTGCCCCCAGGACGCGATAACCGTTGAAACAAGGCAGGCCGCCGAATTTGACCGAGAGGCAACGAAAAACCATCTGGCCGAAGAACTGAAGGCCAAAACACAGACCGACTTCGTATGCCCCGGCTTGATGGCTAAAGAGCTAAAGAAAAAAGGTGAGCAGCCCGGCGCCGGTCCGGCAGCGAATATTCCATCACAGCTTAGTCACTGGCCGGTCCAGCTAAAACTGGTGTCACCGCACGCGCCCTGTTTTGCAGACGCCGACCTGCTTCTGGTTGCCGACTGCGTGCCTTTCGCTATGGGCGATTTCCACAACAGGTTTTTGAAAGACCACAGCATTGTGATAGGTTGTCCAAAACTGGACAATGCCGAATTCTATATTAAAAAGCTGGCGGAAATACTGAAAGCGAACAGGCTAAAAAGTCTCACAGTTATTCATATGGAAGTGCCGTGTTGTTTTGGGCTGACACACATAGCACGTGAAGCAATTGCCCGCAGCCGGGTGGAGATGGCTTTCGAAGATGTTACCATTGACTTGCACGGTAATGTAAGTAAAACACAAGCCATAAAAGCTAACTGACCAAAGCCCGCAAATGACTTGGCAATTCAGAGCTTATTGCGGTTCGACGGGAGCCGTTTTTAGCCTCAAACAATCGCAAAAGCCCCTGCGCTGGGCGTTTTTTCTTCGCGGCTGTACTTGCCAAATGACGATTAGCGGTCGCTCTACTCTATACGCGGAATAAAATACAAAAAAGTAAGCAACTTTTTTTCCTAAGGCCATTGTAAAATCGCCGATACATAAGTAAAATGAAAAGTTTGTGTAGGTACTTAACGGAAACCTATTGTTTTTTGCTGTTGTAAGACATGATTTTAACACAAATACTGCGACCGGCCTGCATCAAAGTTCCGCTGGAAGCCCGGGACAAGAACTCTGCTATAATCGAACTTGTCGATTTGCTCGATGCCAATGGTTTACTCCTTGACAGGGATATCGCTTTGGAGGCTGTGTTGGCACGTGAGCAGACCCGAAGCACGGGAATCGGCTCCGGCATCGCTATCCCGCACGGCAAATGCAAAGCCGTCAAGGAACTCGTTATGGCCATAGGAATTGCACATGAGCCGATTGATTTTGAAAGCGTCGATGCCAAACCGGCAACGATTATCATCCTGCTGGTTTCGCCGGCAGACCAGACCGGCCCACACATACAGGCTCTGGCTCGAATAAGCAAGCTGATGCTGGACACACAGTTCAGACAGTCGCTTGAGAACGCTGGCTCGCCAGACCAGGTTTATGAGCTTTTTAGCAGTAAAGAGGAGAACAAATGACTCATGATTCGTGCACCGTGGCGTGACCCACGAATCATGTTTTTTCCCAGAGGACCAGCCCCAGTTCATAGGGGTCCGCCATGTCGCCGTGCCTGGGCAAAACTCTGACCGCCAAACCGTGTTCACCTGTTCTTGTGCAGGGCATCACACCAACAAACCAGTGTTCTCCATCCTGCCCCGAATTTCCTTTGTGAGCCATCCTTACAACGGAGCCGTCTCTGATATTTCCTCGCCCGTCGACAGGGCCATGATAAAGCTCCACCGAAACCTGGTCAGGGCTGATTTTGCCCAGTTTGACCAAGGTCCCGACTTGCAGGGCAGAACCGATCTTGAGCTGCGCTTGACTGGGATTTAGTTCAACGTTTTCCTGGCCGTTGTTAAGCTCTATTTTGATGTCCTTAATTGCCAATTCCGACCAGGCGTTTCTCATATTGGATTTCCACATGGAAAATGCCTTCGCTCTGGACATGGCCTCCGCCGTCAGGTACCGCCATCTGGTCACCGCCGGGTTATAAAACCTTCGAGTATACTCGCGAACCATTCGAGTCGTGTTGAACCGCGGTGTTATCCGCTTGATGGAATTCTTCATTCTGCTTATCCAGGCCCGCGGCAGATTGTCGGTCGCACGAGTGTAAAACAATGGGACAACTTCGTTTTCCAGTATGTTGTAAAGAGCCTGTGATTCCACCATGTCCTGATAATTCGGGTCCTCGTAGCTTTCGCCGGCGCCTATAACCCACCCTGCTTCGGCGGTATAACCCTCGCACCACCAGCCGTCCGGCGTGCTTATATGTAACGCTCCATTTATTGCCGCCTTCATGCCGCTTGTGCTGCTGGCCTCCATCGGCCTGCGCGGCGTACTGAGCCAAACGTCAACACCACGAACCATATACCGGGCCACGCTAATATCATAATCCTCCAGGAATACCACGCGCCTTCGCACGTCATACTGTGCCGCAAAAAGGACAAGTTGACGTATTATCTCCTTGCCCTCCGTGTCTCGTGGATGTGCCTTGCCGCTGAAAATAAGCTGAATTGGCCGATCCGGGTCGGTAAGCAGTTTAACCAACCGTTTCGGATCCTTAAGTAACAGGCTGGCCCTCTTATAGGCCGCAAATCTCCTGGCGAAACCAATCGTAAGCACTTCAGGGTCAAGAACTTCCTCCGCCCTGTTTAATTCTGCATGGTAAGCGCCACGCCGCTGTATCTGAGCCTTTAGGCGTCGGCGTGCAAAAACAATCAGATTCTGCTTACTTTGCTGGTGGGCCTGCCAGAATTCCTCATCAGGAATTTGGCCTGCGTTATCCCAGATCAACTTGTTGGCAAGGTCTCCAATCCAATCAGGCCCAAGATGCCTCTCATATAATGAGTGCATCTGCTCCGACAGCCAGGTTTCGATATGCACGCCGTTTGTAATCGACCTTATGGGTGCTTCATCGACAGGTAAGCCGGGCCAAAGGAATGACCACATATCGCGTGATACCTCCCCATGCAGTTTACTCACGCCGTTCCTGTAGCTGCTCAGCTTCAGCGCCAGAATCGGCATCTTGAATGACTCGCCGTCGTCCTCGGGGTCTACTCTTCCCAATGCCATAAACTGCTTCCTGTTGATTCCAAGATTGGTAAAGTAACTTCCGAAGTACTTGTCCATAAGCTCCACCGCAAACTCATCGAGTCCCGCTTTTACGGATGTATGCATGGTAAAGACATTGCCGGCTCTGGCAGCCTCAACGGCCTCGTCGAAAGTCATATTGTTATCCTTCCTTAACTGACGGATTCGTTCCAGAGCCAGAAAAGCGGAATGCCCCTCGTTCATATGGCAGACAGTCGGCGCGATACCCACAGCCGACAGGGCCTTCAACCCGCCGATGCCCAGCATAATCTCCTGGCGAATTCTCATCTCGGCGTCGCCGCCGTAAAGACAGGTCGTAATAATACGGTCCGTGGGTGAATTGGCAGCTATGTTCGTATCCAGCAGAAACAGTCTTACTCTGCCTATGGAAAGGCTCCATATCTGAGCCTGCACACATCTGCCGGGGTATTCAACGCTGACAGCCAAGGGTTCGCGGCCTTCTTTGCGCACCAGTTCAATGGGCATATTACTCGGATCGTTCTCGACATACAGCTCTTGCTGCCCGCCATCGATGTTCAAGCACTGACGGAAATACCCCTTCTGATAAAGCAGACCCACGCCAACTATTGGTATGCCCAGGTCCGACGCACTTTTCAGATGGTCGCCTGCCAGGATTCCCAGGCCGCCCGCATAAATAGGGATGCACTCATGCACGCCAAACTCGGCGCTGAAGTAGGCGATTAGGGGCTTACTATGGTGTGACGTAACTTTCTCGAACCATGTTGGTGCTCCAAGATATGATTTGAATTTTTCGGCGGCACGCCGCAGTTCACACAAAAAACCCTCATTTCCGGCTAATTCTTCGAGTCGTCTCTGCGACACGCTGCCCAGAAGTCTTACCGGATTGTGGCCGCAAGCCGTCCATTGGTCGCTGTCAACCCGTTTGAACAGTACCTCTGTCTCCGGGTTCCATGACCAATACATATTCCTGGCGATAAACTCCAGGTTCTTCAAAGCGTCCGGCAGTGCCGGCAAAACCGTAAAGCTGCGCACTCGTGGCATTTTCGCCTCTCCATAAGTCTATACTAAAAAAGTGCTAACAACCGTAACCCCCAAAATAATTCTCCACCGACCCATGTATAATCGACAAATCCGTTCTTTGGCTTAACAGCGAAAATGCACGAAAGGGGGACTTGGGCAGATTTTGATGGTCCGATATTTCGGCCCCTTTTCCACCCTGGACCAAAAAAAAGGCCTGTCAAGAACAGGCCTTTTGTCAATTACCAGGCTTTCCTCCACCTGTGCCGTAAGAAAGCTCTTTGAAGAGAACCCATTACTGCCAAGTGGGTAATCGTTACTTGTGTCCGAAAGTCCTATCGTATAGGCGTTTTCGAGCCATCAAGGCCTGATTTCCCTGAGTACGGGTATCGGTTCTTTCAAATCAATCTTTCTATACGAACACCGCAGGGGTTAGCCTGCCATTGCCTTTATACCAAATCTCAAAGCAAAAGTCAATAGAATATCGGGCCAAAATTTCAACCTTTGACCAAAACCTCTGACCTTGCCCGTATACATTGTTTTTTCGGCACAGCCCCCCTTTTTCCTGAAGCCGAAGTTAGCTCCAAAAAGCAAAAACCTGATATTGCTTTTTCCCAGCCTCAGGTTAGATTGCAGCCAGTACAGTTGTAACAGCTTAAGCGCAGTCACAGACGTGAAAGTCTGCGGCTCTGACGCCCACAAAGCAATGCGTTCGTCAGAAGCCGCAGCACAGCGGAACCTACTATTATATTGAGCTCATCTATTAATCGGCGGGGACACATCGGCCTTCGGCCCAGGCGCGGAGGGTTTCGACACTTTCGGCCATTGTTACTGTTAGCGGCGGCGAAGCCTTCAAGGCAGAGAGAATTAAATCAGTATCAACCTCTTTCTTGTTCGCATAGGCCTCGTGAAGGGCGGAAATGATGGCCTGCTCTATTTCGGAGCCGCTGTACCCCTCAGACGCCTCAACAAGCTCGTTGATGTCGAACTGCTCGGGGTCGCGCCCACGTTTCTTAAGATGAATGGCGAATATTTCCTTTCGCGTATCTCGGCTGGGCAGGTCGACAAAAAATATCTCGTCGAAGCGACCCTTGCGAAGAAGCTCGGGCGGCAGGGCACCAATGTCATTGGCGGTGGCCACCACGAATACCGGCGCCTCGCGCTCCTGCAGCCACGTCAGCAACGTCCCGAACATCCTTTGCGACAGGCCCCCGTCGGCGCTTCGACTTGCGGCCGAGTCAAAGGCCTTTTCAATCTCGTCAATCCACAGGATTACCGGCGACATCATCTCGGTCTGACGCAGAGCTTCGCGAAGATTACGTTCCGATTCCCCGATGAAGCTGGCATACAGCGTCCCCGGGTCCATTCTCAGCAATGGCTGCTGCCAAGCCGTCGCGATTGCCTTGGCGCAGAGGCTCTTGCCGGCCCCCTGCACGCCCAGCATCAGCACTCCTCTGGGAGCAGTCAGGCCAAATTTGCTGGCCTCGGGGCTCAGCGCATCCTTTCGAAACTCGAGCCATTTTTTCAATCGCTTCATGCCGCCGATTTCACTCAGGTCCAGAGGCGTCTGGATATACTCGAGCAAGCCGCCACGTTGAATCATCCGCCTCTTGCCGGCAATTATCAGATTTATATCGTTATCCGTAAGACGCTGGTCTTTGGCAATGCTGTCGCTTATCACCTGCTCGGCCTGCCGGCGCGTCAGGCCCCTGAGGTTCCGCACGATTACGCTCAGCCCCTTCCGCGTGATGCCGATTTCAACCGGCTTTTTGCGGTGCAGACGCAGCAGCGTCGCCCGAACAATTTCCTGCAGCTCCTTTTCATCGGGAAAGGAGATTTCGAAAGACCTTGTGTAGGATTTTATGACCTCGGGCAGTTTGTCCTCGCTGTCAATCATCACCAGGCAGCTGCCGACTTTGCCGTAATGGTCAATCAGCTCCCGCAGGACCCGAAGTGTCTTGCCGTCCCTCAGATGCGCGGCCAGGTCGAGAGTTACGCAGATGGATCCTTCTTTGGCGGCGGCCAAGTTATTAAGGCCGGCATCGGGTCTTTCTGTACTCGCTACAGTAAGGCCCTTTTCCAGAAGACTCAGCCCGTCTCTGACCCCCTCGGCCGCAGACCATATCCACACATCACGACCAAGCCTTTGGGCTGCCTGTTTCACAAACCCGAGGGCAAACTCCTCTTCGTAGGTAACGATAGATATACAGCAGCAGCCCCCACCAATAAGCTGCTCAAATCGCTCGGAATCGTTCATCAGTCAATACCGCTCAAAGAGTTCGCAGTTCAGCTTTGACACATTCAGCCAGGCTTTCCACGATGGCCTTCTCAAAACCGTCAACGGTATCATGTGTCAATGTACCGTCCTCGTCTCTGAAACGCAGGGAGAGGGTCACGCTCTTTCTGCCCGACGGAATGCCTTTGCCTCGGTAAATATCAACGAAGCGAATGTCTTCCAGCTCGCCTGGTGCTTTCTTGTTCACCCCCTCGACAATCTCAGCCCAGGAAACCGTCTCATCCACGATAATCGAAAGGTCACGCTCTATCGCCGGAAATCTTGGAATGGGCTTGACTTTAACGGGCCCCCTCTGCAGGGCCAAAAGCTGCTCAAATTCCAGTTCCGCCGCAACGGGCCAGACGTTCTTAAAATCGAATTTTTCCTTCACCACTTGCGAAACAGCGCCCATCATCCCGAAAACTGTCCCATTAACCGCGATTTCCGCGCCGGTTCGCGCCCAGACCAGGTTCGCGGGCCTCAAAACAATTTGGGCGTCCTTGTCAATATCTCCTATCAGTCCCTCTATCACGCCGCGAAGGTCCCTCAAATCGCTGTCGCAGACCAGAGCCAGCCTGGCCCTTTCGATTGGCAGCTCGCCCGGTTTGTTCCCCGCAGGCACAAAAGTATCCGCAATCTCGAAAATCCTGCACGGCGAATTCCTCGCGTTAAGGTTTGTCTTAAGAACGCCGAGCAAAGAGCCTATCAGGGTTTGACGCAGCAGATTAACGCTTTTCCTGGATACGTCCTGCACGCACAAGTGTTCGTTAACGTCGGCTTTTGTGAATAGTTCCGCAACGGTGCCGTCAACAAAACCCACCGTAATCGCTTCATAGAACCCGCAGCCGTTAAGATATGTCCCTACAGACTGAGCCAGTTTATGACGTTCATCCGCTGGCACCACTTCGATTCCGATCTTTTGCTCCACCGGCACTTTATCAAAGCCGTAGACCCGCGCCACTTCCTCAATCAAATCAGCTTCGCGATAAACATCACTCCGCCATGAAGGCACGGTGCAAACCATCAAACCGTCCCTGCTTCGCGGCTTAAAACTCAGCGCCGACAAAATCCTTGCCGCCTCTTCAGGTGGTACCTCAATACCGAGCAGTTTGCTTAGCCGGGACAGCCGTAGCGTCACTTCTTTCGGCGCTCTTTTGCCCGGATAAGCATCGGCCACGCCCTTTGCCGCCCTGCCCCCGGCCGCTTGAATAATCAATTGTGCAGTCCTTTTGGAGGCCCAGTCTATGTTCTCAATATCCACTACTCGTTCGAATCGAAAAGCCGCGTCGGAAGGCAGAGAAAGTCTGCGCGATGTTGTGCGCACGCTCACCGGCGAGAAGTACGCGTCTTCGAGCAGAATGGCTGTAGTACTAACGCTCACCTCCGTATCCAAACCGCCCATGACGCCGGCAATAGCGACCGGCCCCCTCGGGTCGGCAATAATGAGCATATTCGGGTCCAGTTCACATTGCGTGCCGTCGATACTGACAATCCGCTCGCCGGCAATGGCCTTCCTGACTATTATTCTGCCTTCTGCAATCTTGCCATAATCGAAGGCGTGCGGCGGCTGGCCGGTTTCCAACATCGCATAGTTGGTCGCGTCAACAACATTATTGACGCTCCTCATCCCCGCCGCTTCAAGCCGTCTTACCATCCAGGCCGGCGACGGTCCCACTTTGACCCCCTCAACAATCCGGGCGGCATATCGGGCGCATAAGTCCGGCTCGGCAATCTCTACCCCGGCAAGCTCGGCCGCGTCACTGTCTGATTCATCCAGCTCAACTACGGGCATTTGCAGCGTCTTGCCCGTCGCCGCTGCCAGCTCACGCGCAATCCCGATGTAGCTCAAACAATCACCACGATTGCTCGTTACTTCAACGTCGATTACGGCATCGTCGCCGATATACTCGATCCCCTCGTACGGAAGTCCCAAATCGCTCAGAATCTCGGCCACTTCCTCGGCAGAATGCTCAATCTCGACATAATCCTTTAACCAGTTCAGCGAAACTTTCATGAGAGAACCACCGTAAGAAAAAACATAACGCAAAAGCTCAATTCGCCAGTACGATAACTCTCAAAAGCACGGCTGTCAACGATTTAGAGTAAGCTTTTTGGACCGAGTGCCGCCCGTTTTTTCGCCGCTGCGATAAATCAAGACCTGTTCGCACATCACCGGGAAATTTTGATAGCCTGTATTGCCGCTTATGCTATTATCTATTTTGAAAAGTCCCGTGCAGTTCGGAGTCGGTTCTCGTAAACAAAGGACAAAGGGAAAAGAACATGATAAGAAAGACAACGTTGGTTTTGCTGATTGGACTCCTGCTCGCAGTCGTGCCCGCAATTTCCGCCGACGACTGGAACACCCTTGACCCGAATTACACGCACGCTTCTGCGGCGGCCTACGAGAGATGGCGGGACCTCAAATTCGGTCTGCGCATCCACTGGGGGTATTACTCGCTGTTGGGTGTGGAAGCCTCCTGGGCTGTCCGAAATATGACCAACGAGGGAAAACAGCAATACTTTGAACTCTATAAGAAATTCAATCCGGCCCAATTCGATGCGAATAAATGGATAGACCTTATGAAACGCTGCGGGTTAACCTACTTCGTGTTCACGACCAAGCACCATGATGGCTTCTCGATGTTCGATACAAGGACAAGGGTAAAACGCCGGGTCAACTATGCTACCCAGGGCGGACCGAAAATCGAGGAATGCGACCTTGCCTACAGCATAATGGATACTCCCTGCAAGCGGGACATCGTCAAAGAAGTAACCGATGCCGCACACAAACGAGGCATTGGGGTCGGCCTTTACTTTTCACACGTTGACTGGTACGACGCAGATTTCAGAATGGACAAATGGAATCCCTTCCGCGACAACACTTACAACAACGAAACCGACCCCGTGGGCTATGCGCGTTTCGTCAAACGCCACCGCGAACAGATTCGAGAGCTTTTGACCAACTACGGCAAAGTGGATATGCTGGGACTCGATATGTATCTTCCCGAATTCTGCTGGCCCGAAATTAAGCAAACAGTGATGATGGCCCGCCGGCTGCAGCCCGATGTGCTGATGCGAAAACGCGGCATCGGCGTCTATGGCGATTATATGACGCCGGAAAAGTGGGTGCCGTCATCGCCCGATACGAGCGATAAGCGCGTGGACCGGCCATGGATGGTTATCGATACGCTGGCAGGTATCTTTGCCTATGAGCCGGACGGCTCCAAGTACAAATCCGGAGAATGGATAGTCTCCAACCTCATCGACATCGTGGCCAAGGGCGGCAATTTTATGGTCAGCATCGGGCCGGACCCCAATGGAAATTTCCACCCCGAGGCGGTCAGGCAACTTGAGTACGCCGGCGACTGGCTCAAAGTAAATGGCGAGGCAATCTACGCCGCCAGACCCTGGACAAACTACAAAGAGGGCCAAGATGTTCGCTTCACACGCAGCAAAGATAACAAGTATGTCTATGCCATCAGTCTGAAATGGCCCGGCGACAAATTCACCTCTCAATTGGTCCGACCCCGGAAGAAATCAAAAATCATTATGCTCGGCGACAGGGACTGGTTCGGTAGTCCCAAAAAACTGAGGTGGTTGCTTGATGATAAAGAAGGCCTGGTTATTGAAATCCCTGAAAGACTGCAGAAAGAACACAACCGGCCGTGCCGGCAGGCATACGTCTTTAGGATTGAACAGTCTTTCCATGAAGACAAATAGGGAACTACCGTCTGCGAAAAATCGAGCGGAATTGCGGCCTGGCTTAGTCGGTATCAATTGGCGCCATCCCGGTTGTGAGAATACCGCCCTGCTGCGACAGATAATAGGTCAAAGAAGTCAAAGGCTAAGGATTGGTTCAAACCTCGCCAAATGGGCAAAAGCCCGCAAAATAGAGCCAAGCATTTGCTTTACCAGAGTTTTCTCCGGCAAAAATAAGGAATAACCTCATAGACACAAACGCGGCGGATATTCTATAGTGGCAGTTTGGAATAAAAAGTACGAACGGGGAGTAATCGGACCGACCACGCCTATAGAGGCAGGTCCCCTTTGTGACGCGGCAGTTCCTTCTTAAACGGGGCTGTTTGAACATTAGTAGCAGGGCTAAGGCCCACGTGTACCTAAGGAGGTTGTGTTATGAAGAAGGTATGGATAATGACATTGGCTTTTGTGCTGGTAAGTTCCGTCCTGGTTACAGCCGCAGGACAAAAGGGAGGGCCCAACAGAACTCGAATCGAGGGTGTAATCACAGACATTGATTCTGCAAGTCAGCAGCTCAGCGTGGCTGGCGTAACAGTTCAGGTTACACCCAGCACCGTAATTACGATGAAGGACGAACTGCTTTCTTTTGATGATTTGAGCGTTGGTATGACCGTGGTGGTTTGTGGGATGACAGACGAAGACGATATACTCTGGGCTCACTCCATCAATGTCAAGTACTGTGGCAAGTAGCAACCTGAACGACAAATCACAAAGGTTTTATAATGCAGTGGGCATGGCTCAGCGCCGAAGACCGGGCTATAACAGGGCTGGCGCAGCCTTTTTTGTAGGACTAATCGTGCTTCCTGAGTGAATCCTTGCCGCCTGTCAGCCATTCGAGCGTGAATCGTGCGAAGGTAATCGTCTCGTATGGATGCTCCTTTCCCGCTTCGTACAGGCACGCAATATCGCCATCCGGCAGAACCGCCAGACAGCAATACGCTGAAGGCCCGGCATAAATGAGTTTCGAGACCGGCCAGTTCCTGCCCTCGTCATAGCTGAGACGCACCGTCATCTTGAACCGCCCCTCCCGGCTGGCCGGGTTGGAAAAGAGCAGCCGGTTCCTGCGGCCATTGGCCTCAGTTGTGTAGCGAAGGAAACTCGCCTGGCAGGTCGGCTCGACCAACTGGGGGTCATTAAATACAGAGCCCCAGCTCGCTCCACCATCGGCGCTGATAGATATGGCACGAGTTTTCCTGCCCGGTCCGTAATTACGCATGTTCATCATCAATCTGCCGTCGGACAACTCGACAACCTGACTCTCGTTACAGCTGGGCTTGATAATCTCACTGAGATTCCAGGTCTTTCCAGCATCGTCGCTGAAGATAACGTGCGAGCCGTAATTGAAAGAACCGCCGAGCAGCCCGCCGTTCGGGTCGTCATAACTGTTGTTACACGGGACAATCAAGCGGTGTTTGTATTTTTCTTGATTTAGCTGGATGCCCACGCCCGGCCCCGTCGCATACCAGCCCCACTCCGGACGTTTGACACTTGTGGTGATGTCAATTGGTTTGGACCATGTTCTGCCATCATCTTCCGACCGGCAGACAAACACGCGACGGGTGTCCTTGCCGGTCTTTTTTATGACCTGACTTTCGCGGTCGTCGCCATGGTTCCAGTTCATAAGAAGAAATATGGTGCCGGTTCTGCGGTCCACAACCGCACACGGATTTCCACATGTGTTTGCTCCATCGTCCCAGACAACCTCCTGGCCGCTCCACGTCCTGCCGCCGTCTTGCGAGCGTCTGACAATCATATCGATGTCCCCGCTGTCACCCCGCCCCTGCTTGCGCCCTTCGCAGAAGGCCAGAACAGTCCCCCTCACGGTCACGATAACTGACGGGATGCGGTAAGTATGGTAACCCTCCCCGCCGCTTACGAAAATCCTCGTTTGGCTCGGCTCGCGAACGGCCGCGTCTTTTGCCCTCTCCTCGCTGTAGAGCAAAGCCGCATCCAGCACACACATAACAGCCACAATCAATAAAAACCTTGCTCTTGCCACGATTCTCCCTCGGCAAAGCGAGGAATCCAGCACTCAATTGCTCGTTTCTGCCGCAACGACAGTCACCGGTGCGATCTTCTCCAGCTCCTCCTTGAGCTTCTCCGCCTCCCCAACAACGACTATTGCCAGCTTATCCGTTTTTATCGTATCCCGAACCACACGTGTGCAGTCGCCCTGCCGGGTCTTCGCGACCCCCCCAAGCAGCCTTTCGAGATAATCATGCCCAAGCCCCTGTGACTCAATCAGCCACAAGTCGTCTGCAATCTGCTGTGGCGTCTCGCGGTCCCTTACGAAACTGCCGAGAATATACGACCGGCTGCTCTCAAGCTCGTCCTTACTTGGCTCTTCATCTTTCAACCGCTCAATTTCGTCAAGGACCGCCCGGACTGCCTCCGCCGTCGATTCGGTTTTGGTAAACGTACGTATCTTAAACTCTCCCGCAAAGCGCTGGGCCGCGTAGCCGCCCCGGGCGCCATAAGTCAAACCCTTTTCAACCCTAATTTTTTCGTTCAACCGGCTGTTGAAGGCCCCCCCAAAGTAGTTGTTCACCACCCGGCTGACAAAATAACCCTTATCGTGCCGCGTAATACCAAGCTGTCCCACGCGAAGCTCGCTTTGTATACTGCCGGGCCGGTCCACCAGGTATATGCGCGTCCGCGCCGGCTGTTCCAACCGACGCAGTTCTATCGCCGGCTTCGGACCAACAGCCTTCCATTCCCCAAAAGTCTTGCTCGCCAATTCGAAAGCCTCCCCCGCCTCGATATCTCCAGAAAATATCAGCACCGCCATATCAGGCCTTGCAAACCTGCGCCACCATTGCTTCAAATCGTCGATTGCCAGCGCATTAACGTCCGCAATCTCGCCGGTAGCTGTCCGCGAATAACAATGCCGGCCGTATAACCTCTGCCTGAATTCGCGCTCGGCCACATAACCCGGTTCAGCCGACTCCACCTCCAGCGATGTAAGCACCTGTTTTCGCAGCTTCTCCAATTCCTCTGGCGGGAAAGTTGGCGACAGAACAACCTCACCGAGCAGCTCCATCGCCCGCCCCACATATTCCCTCAGACTGCCCACATCAATTGCTGAGTCGTCGATTTCCCCTTCGCCGGAAAGGCTGATTGCGTATGTTTCCAGCTCATCCGCCAGCTCACCCTCACTGTGTTTGACCGTACCCTTCGTCAGAATCCTCATCGTCATCGCCGTTGTGCCTGGCTTGTTCTCGGTCCAGCCCCCCGCCAAAAGCCCCAACCGCACGCTTACGAACGGCACCTCGTGATTCGGCACAACAAGCACCTTCAGACCATTGTTCAGTATCTTGCTGCTGTACCTCGGCGTTATCTTCTCGGCTGAGGCTTTTGCAAAAGGCGGCTCCTTCGGAAAATCCTCACTTCGAACAAGTCCGCGCCGGCCTGGCTTCGGTGCAGCCTTCTCCGTCTCTGCCGTTATCGGCGATTCTTCTTCCTCCTTGGCTTTGGACGAACCGAGCAAACTGCTCGCGGCCGCCCCAAGCAAATTGCGCTCGACCCTGACCGTTAACGCTCGCTCAGGCGACAAATACTTGCGCGCCGCCAGAAGAATATCATCGGCGGTTACCCTCTGGATGTCATCAGTTTCTCGATTCACCTGTGAAACATCCCCAATCACAACAGCCGCCTCGCCCAGCGTTGTCGCCTTGCTTTCCACCAATAGATTTTGCGTCACCAGTTGCCGCAGTTTCTGGTTCCGCGCCTTGGTCAGCTCGCGCTCCGTTACGGGTTCGGTCCCTATTCTCGCAATATGGTCGGAAATAATCTTAAGCACGCCGTTGGCATCTGAACCGAAGGGCGCCATCGCCGCTCCCACCCCGAACAAGCCATCCTGCTCCAGGGAAAACGACGCAGCCTGAACGCCTACCGCCAGTTGCTTTTCCGCAACCAGCTCACGGTACAGCCTGCTGCTGTTTCCGCCTCCGAGAATCTCCGCCAACAGGTCCAGCACGACTGAATCCTTATTGCCGACGGGTACCGTCCTGTACACTACGCCGACCCCGGGCGCCGGCGCGTTCTTTTCCTTGATTGTGGCCGACCTTGCGCCGTCAGGCATAGGTTCATGAACCGTCACCCGCGGCGGCTCATCATAAGGCGGCATCCACCCAAAATAACGCTTCGCCCGCTGCTGGGCTTCCTCATGTTTTACCGCCCCAACAATGACCAGCGTGGCGTTGCTGGGTACGTAATACCTGTCCCAAAAATCCCGCAGTTCCTGCACGGATGCCGCCCGCAGATGCGGTATCTTTCCGATTGGCGACCACCTGTAAGGATGAACCTTGAAGACCTCGTCCAACAGATTCTCCGCCAGTGTCCCATAGGGCTGGTTCAATCCGAGCCTGCGCTCCTCCTCCACCACCTTGCGCTCCGTGTCAAACGCTTCCTGGTCAATCTTCAAAAACGCCATTCGCTCCGCCTCAAGCCAAAGCGCCAGCCCAAGCTGGTTCGCCGGCAGCGTTTCGAGGTAAACGGTTCTGTCAAAACTTGTGTAGCCGTTCGTTGTCCCGCCCACGCGCCGAACATAGGCAAAATGGTCTGTTGGCCCGAGTCTATCGGTTCCGCGAAACATCATGTGCTCGAACATGTGGGCGAACCCCTGCCGGTCAGGCCGCTCATCCTTGGAGCCTACATGGTACCACAACTGCACCGCTACTATCGGACAGGAGAAATCCTCCAAAGTTATCACATCCAGACCGTTCTCAAGTTTAATATGCCTGTAGTCAAATCTTATTTCCTCACTGTCTTTTTGCAGACCCGCAGTACTGCACGCGGTCTCTCCAATGCCTTTTTCTATCCCGCCCCGCCTGCCCTTGCTTTCCGGCAGTGCTTTCTGGCACCCCACAGAGACAACAATCAGCACCAACGCCGGCAGTTGCACTAAAAGAACATTGAAACATTTGCGCCATGTCTCATACTTCATTTTTGAATCCCTTTTCCCAACACAGTTAAGTCTTTGCTTTATTGCTGAATTATAAAGTCAGTCAACGCCGTTTCAAGCTATTTCAACAGTTAACGCTGCGACCGGCTAACAGGCACAAAAGATTTTCGATATACAATTTTAATCTTTCAACTCTTTACTTTTTCTTTATAATAACGCCGTCGGTAGATTTAAGGAAACTGGTTATGGGAAAATGCAATTCACTCGCCTTGTTGGTTGGCACTCTGGTCGCTGTCTCCTTCTTTGCCGGCTGCGTTGAACGCAGGCTCACAATAAACACCGAGCCGCAGGGCGCCATTGTTGTGCTGAATGACGAGGAAGTAGGCACATCGCCCGTTACCGTTTCGTTCGAATGGTACGGCGACTATAACGTCGAAATTCGCAAAGAGGGCTTTGCGACTCTGAAGACCCACCGCAAGTTACAGGCCCCGTGGTACGACGCGCTTCCATTCGATTTTTTCGCTCAGGTAATTAGTTCTGACAGGATCGTCGATTCGTACGAGTGGACGTTTGAACTCGAAGAAAAGCGGCAAATAGACCGCCAGGCACTGCTCCGAAATGCAGAGGAGCTTAAAAAGCAGGTAAATAGCATTCAAGCCGAGTAAGTTTCCGGGCGTTCGACCTCGCAGATACAGACCAACTCCGGCTAAAGAAGATTATCCCGATACCAGGCTATTGACTTTTGCAGGCCCTCGCGGAATGCCACCTTCGGCTTAAAGCCGATTAACTTCCGAGCCAGTCCGATGTCGGCGAGTGAGTGTTTTATATCGCCGGCTCTGGCGTCGGCATATATCGGCTTTATGTCCTTGCCAACCAAATCGTTTATCACCTCGATAATCTCGTTGACCGTTATCGCCTGGCCGCAGGCAATATTTACCACCTCGCCACAAGTGCGTTTGACCCTTGCGGCAAGCAGATTGGCATCGACAACATTATCGACATAGGTGAAATCCCGGCTTTGCTCGCCGTCGCCGTAGACCGTCGGAGGTTTGTCTTTCAGTATGGCCGTAACGAAAGCCGGTATGGCGGCGGCGTACTGACTTGTCGGGTCCTGGTGAGGACCAAAGACATTAAAATACCGCAGCGAAATAGTCTCAAGGCCGAAAACATTGCAAAACACAGAACAGTAGTATTCGCCGGCAAGCTTGCCCACTGCATAAGGCGAAAGCGGCATGGCCGGCATCGTCTCGACTTTCGGCAAAGTCGGTGTGTCCCCGTAGGCTGAGGAGCTCGACGCATATACAAATCGCTTTATGCCCGCATCACGAGCGGCCAAAAGGAGAGTAAAAGTCGCATCCACACAATGTTTGTGCGTAGCCGCCGGGTCGTCAACGCTGCGCGGCACCGACGGCAAAGCCCCTTGGTGCAGGACAACGTCAATATCTCGCATAGCCGCACGCGCCGCTTTCTCATTGCCCATGTCGGCTTCTATAAATTCAATCTTGTCCATGATACCGGCAAGATTGCTTTTTTTGCCTGTCAACAGGTTATCGATAACTCTTACAAAACAGCCTTCGGAAATGACCTTCTTGCAGATGTTTGAACCGATGAACCCGGCTCCGCCGGTCACTAAAAATCTCTCCATAAAAAGCCTTTCGCAACCCAATCTGCGTATCGCAATAACTATCGCCTGTATCAGTTAGACAGAATGAGCGAGCTGTAATTTCTGGTATTCCTGATAAGACTTGAACTGCTCGTGGAAGTAGCCGCCCTTCATAGCCCTCACAGCAAAAAGTACACAGCCGATTATCGTGGCATTTACCGCTCGTATTTCCTGAATTGTTCTTTGAGCGGCACCTCTTCTTGTAGTGCCGGCATTAAATACCAGCAGCGTGCCGTCAACAACCCGCGCCAGCACCTTGGAGTCGCTTACCAGCAGCACGGGAGGAGCGTCGATTATGACGTAATCATAATTAGCACGCTGTTCCTTAATCAATTGTTCCATCTTGGAATTGCCGAGCATCTCTGCCGGATTCGAAGGTAATACTCCGGCATGGATTACGTCGAGACCTTCCATAACGTTGGTCTTTAAAGCGTCCTCATAGCTGCACATACCCGAAAGCAATGTGCTCAATCCAAATTCGGTACGCTCAGCCCCGTTCTGCCCGGATTCACCCTTCGCAAATACGGTCTGCAAACTCGGCCGCCTCAAATTCGCGTCTACAAGCAGCACTTTCTTGCTTTCGGCAATCAGAGTCGTTGCAAGGTTTACCGCTACGGAAGTCGTGCCCTCGTCTGCCATGCCGCTGCTGACAAGCAGAACCTTCGAAGAATCAGCCGAGGTCGATAGCTTCAAATTCGTTCGAAGCCTTCTGTAGGATTCGCTTATGACAGAATAAGGCGCCTGACGAACAACATGACACAGGTCAATGTCCCCGACCTGTCCGTCTTCGGCGGCGTCAGGAATAATACCCAGCAGCGGAATGTGCAGGTATTTGCCCACGTCTCTCGGCGTCCGCACCAGGTCATTGAGCAGCTCGATAAGGAAAGCAAGTCCGATGCCGAGCATCAGGCCCAGCACCGTCCCTCCGGGAAAGTAGAACTCCCACCTCGGAGAGCTTACTTCCAGCGGTTCCGGAGCAGGCCCGACAGTCTGCACCTTGGTTGTCTCCGGGGCACCGCGAATTATCTGGTAATTGTCAATTTGCGATTTTATCTCATCAAGCTTTAGTCTTCTTTCATCTCTTATAGCTTGTCGCTGAGCGTATTGAACACGAGCCAAATCAAGGTCCTTTTTCTTCGCGGCCGCTTCAGTTCGCATCCTTTCCAATTCCGCCATTCTGTCCGTCAGCACGATGAGCCCGTCCTGGGCATTGCGAAGGTTCGCTTGTCGTGTCTGCTCTGCGATTTCCGCTTTTCTGATTCGTCTTTCTTCTTTGATTTCGCTTATCTGCTCCTGCGCCTGGCGTACTACCCGGTGATCTTCGCCAAACTTTGCAAGTCTGCCTACAAGTGCCGACTCTGCCAAAGCAAGCTGCTGAGCAAGCATCACCATAACAGGGTCAGTCTCTATTTGATGTTCCACCTGCACTGAAACCGGCCCTGTGGCCTGCTCATCGAGGGTCTTTATGGATGCTCGAAGCTGCCCTATGTCCAGCATAAGCCTGTTTTGCTCAATTTCCAGGTCGTTCAGCTTTATCTCGACCGTATGCTGGAAATAGCGGCTCCCAAATTGTTCGAGGTCCGTTATACCGAACCTCTCACGTACCTCATCCAGCCCCCTTTCAGACGCATCCAAATCTCTTTGAACAGCCGTTCTTTCGGTTTCAAGATTTAGCAGTTTCTTCTCAATATCCTGCCGTTCTGTATAGCCTCGCGAGGAGACAAACATCTCCACCATTTGGTTAACTATCTCTGCTGCCTCCCGCTTGCTGCCGCAGGTCATCGAGACAGTAACGAACTCGCGGTCTCTGTCAGGGTAAGCTCTGAAATGTTTCTCCAAATCCTTAAAGGCTTTTCTAATACATTTGTACTTTTCACGTTGAACGTCTCCGAACTGCTTGAACCAATCGGTGTCCTGGACTTTCTTGAGGTCAAGCAGATTTTGCAGAGTGCTTTGCTGCGTTATCAGAGCCGCTATCGAAGCGCGATAGCCATATTGAATATCTTTTTGCACCATGGGTGTGGCTATGATCATGGGGTCTTTTTCCACTGGTGGAAGAACCTTCAGATAAGTCTGGGCGGTATATTTTGGAGCATAACGCAATAAGATAAACCACGCCGCGCCGCCAATTATAAAACCCAATATCGTAAAAGAAACCAACAGCAATATGTGACGACGCAATATTCCAAGGACTTCCTTCGGTGTCAGCGCAGCCCCAATTGCCTCCGGCCTCGGCCCAATCATTCTGTTCACAGCCAATTGTCTTTGCTCTACCATCTTAAAAAACTGCCAATGTAATACATAAACACAAAAGTTCTGGTTTTGGTCTTCCTTTCCAGTTCTTAACCTTTGGTTCCTTCCTGGCCAGACAGCCGTTCGATTGCTGCCTCTATTGCTTGCCGGGCTGCGCCTGACAGTTTACCCTCTCCTGCTTCCAGTGCTTTCTTATAAGCTTCGACTGCTTCGGTCTTTGCCCCGAGTTCTTCCTTTATCGTACCCAAATGCTCATAAACCTCCGCCGGCACCTCCATTCGTTGCAGCTCGTACTGTTGGATAGCCGCCTGCATGGTCGCATCTGCCTCTGGCTTTTTGCCATTCTTATACAACGCGAAGGCATAAGTATCCAAAAACACCGGATTATTCGGCTGTGCCTCGCACGCACGCTCGGCATACTTCAGCGCTTCATCGAGCCGTTCGTTATTCTTTGCCAGCACGTATGCCAGGTTATTCAAAGCAATCATATTATTCGGCAGTTTAACAAGGAGACTTTCGCACTCGGTGACAATCCTCTTAAGGTAGTTATTATCGGAAGTCTTGTTATACGCCAGGTCCAAAACAGCCACTTTCCTGATTAGATAACCGACCGCCTGCGGGCTGGCAGGCCCCGCTATCTGCAGGCATTTGTCAACATAACGCAGTGCTTCGTTGTATTCACCGCGAATCGTCATCAGATCAGACATAGTCAAATTGACGACAAGTGAGTCCGGGTCCGTTTCGAGCCTCTGCTTGCAGCACTTCAGCACTTCTTCAGCGCCAAGCAGTGAATACGTTCGCCGTAAAACCTTGGAAGCGAGAATCTCATCTGCCCCCCCAAACGCCTTCGCCATACCTTTTTGACAATACTCTATGGCGGTCGCTTTGTCGCCAAGCTTTGCTTTTGCCTCGGCCATTCGCAGGTATGCTATCGGGGCAATATCGCTGTCCACATATTTTCTGCCCTCTTCAAAAACCTTCTCCAGCTTCCTCGGGTCCCAAACGCTCCTCGCCGAGTTTGGCGTCCCGGCAGCCAATATAAGAGCCTGTAAATATCCGTCCAGCGCTGTTGCATAATCCCCGCCATACTCACCTTTTTGTAACACCTGCGTGTACAACTGTTCCGCCCGGCCGAATTTGCCCTGCGCTGCCGCAAAGGCCGCCGCCCGATTGTACCATCTTACATCCTCGGGAAACTCTTCTATAGTCTTATCGTACAATTCTCTGAGTGCTTCTTTTCTGCCGGACCGCTGGTAAATCCGCTCGAGCAGCTCTCTGGGACCCCTCCCGCTTTCCCTGGCAGTTTGCGGATGGTCGATTAAACTCTTAAGTTCTGTGATAGCGTCCTCCTGCCGGCCTGCTCCCAAATACGCCTTCGCCAAACCGACACGCCCGGCAGAATCGGACTGCAACGACTTGCTGGTTTGAAAGTCTTCGATTGCCTGACTATAATCAGTCTTCAAAAGATTTATTTCACCTCTCAGCCTCCAGGCAAGCGCGTCTTTTTGATTGCTCGCGAGATAGCGATTTGTGAGCTCCAGCGCCCTTGTAAGCTGTCCCTGCATCATCGCCGACCAGCCCTCGAGCAACAGCGCTCTGGGCTCGTCAGGATACTTCTCCTTAAAGCTTTGAAGCTTGTATTCGGCTTCTTTGACAAGACCTGTCTTAAGAAAGCTCTGAATTTGTATAAGGTGGTTATCAACACTCCCTTCGAGTGACAGAAGTTCTTCGGAATATTTCTTTGCGGCATCCTGGTCCACCGTTTTCTCGGCGACAGCCAAAAGCCCTTTGACCACGTCGCTGTCTTTTGGCCCGCTCTTGTATAACTGCTCCAGGACCTTTTTCGCATCTTCGAATTTACCCAGTCGGTAATAATGCACCCAGAGCAGTTTCTCGTCCTGTGCCTGCACAAGGCTCTCTTGTGCCTTTTCCGGCTGGCCGATAACTCGATAGTACTCCGCTTGAGCTGCAAGCACAGCTTCGTTCTGCGGGTCCAGGGCTCTGGCTTGTTCAAAAGACGAACCAGCGATATCAAGCAAGGCGTTTTTCTCAGCCGATGCCGTCTTATTGACGGCCATCCTCATTGCCATAAACCCCAGCGATAATGCATTTTCCACGCTTGGAGCAACCTTCTGCAATTGCTGTCGAATTGCCAATGCGTTTGCCGGCTCCGTGGAGCTTATAAACTCAGCGTAGAAGCTCCGCAACTGCAAATCGCCCGGATTCAGACTTATTGCCCTCAGCAAAGCACGCTTGGCTTCAATCATTTGCTCGGATGATACGTTATCACCAAGCTTCTGATTGCGCCGGGTCAGTACAACCGCTAATCCTTTTGCAATAGTTCCGTCCAGCGGGTTCAAAGCTGCCCCTTTTTGGGCGTCTTCAATGGATGAGTATTCGTTCCCAAGGGCGGCATTGACATTACTTCTCAACAGATACCCGCGCGAAAAGACGGGCCTTTCCTTCAGGCATTTATCCAGCCACGTCAATGCGTCTTTGTACTCCCCCTTAGCTGCGGCAAGACGACCGGCAAAAAACAAACCTTCACAATCGTCAAAGTCTTCGGTTCGTGCCCGGTCAGCAATTTGTTCTGCTCCCGCCCAGTCCTTGGTTGAAAGTGCTATCTCAAAAAGATACGTTGCGGCAAGACGCCGCAATGCTCTCTCTTCTTCCCCCTCAGTAACCGTTTTCTCAACCTTACCCTCCTGAGAAGCCTGCGTCTTAAATACTTTTCTGAATTCAACGGCCGCTTTCTCGAGCTCGTTATAGCTATGATAAAGTCTACCAAGGTCTATGGCCCGCTGAACCGGGTCGGCAATATTTGAAAGAACCTGTTCTTCTATTTCCCTGCGCCTTTCCTCCGAAATATTTCGTGGCTCCGGTTCGGAAAGCATCTGTCTATAAAATAGAACCAGCGTATTATTTGGAGAATGCCCTAAAAACCGGTCAATCAGTGCCTTCGCCCCGTCAATATTTCCTTCGGCTACGTAACTGTTGCAGACGCCGATTACAGAACTCTCTTCAACGGAGTTCGGCTCTATCTCCAGCAGCTTTCCCACCAATTCGGCCACATCACCGCGGTAAGCCCTCAGTTCAGATGTCATTAATTGGACAGAGCCTTCCGGCTCAGCGCCTTCTTTCTCTGGCGCCTCCGGCTTCTGGATGATTGCCCGCGAGGTCTCTTTTATTTGCTTTTGCGCCAAGCCTCTTTCAATTTGCCTGACCTTGGCCTGGACCAGGGCCAGCTTGAGTGTAATTGTACTCGAATCACCTGCCGGCATCTTGGCAAGCTCCTTCTCCGCGTCTTCGAATTGATTTCCACCGATTAACGCCTTCAGGTGAAGCACCCGGCTTCTTTCGTTGGTCCAAAAATGCTCCTCAAACACTTGTACATTGGACACGGCGTCAGCCCAGAGATTGAGCTTCAAAAGAACCTCTGCGTAATCCAAAATCGCTTCGGGCCTGGTCTCGACAATACCCGAATACAGTGCATTTGCCATGAACTCGCTGACAGCACCAACTTCAGATGTCTCCCAGAAAACCTTCGCCAGCGTGTAGCAAAGATCGGCATACTGAGGATCTGCAGGAAACGGCGGTGCGGCAGGTTTGGAGGCCTTAAACTGCTGATAAGCTGCATAAAGCTTCCGGACAGCCGCGCTTCTGTTTCCCCTCGCAAGCTCAAGCATTCCTTGTGCCTTAATAACCTGCGGCGCTTCCCCGACGCCGAAAAGCTGCTCAATTTCATGGACCGCCTGCTCGGCTTCGGTTAGTAATTCTTCCTTCCTGGCCCCCGTTTCTCCCGCCCGAGGCTCGATTATTTGCTCGATATAGCATTTCGCAAGGAAATCATAGAAGAATATTCTATTCATTTTGTTTGCCCACTGCCGCGGGCCCGGTCTGTCCTGCGCATCCGGCAATGTAAGTGCTTTCTTGGTCTCCTCTATCGCCTTGTAAAGCTCAGGCTTCTCGCCGTAGATAGAAAACTTCCGATAGTGTAAACCGGCCGCATTGATGGCATAGGTCGCGCTTGTCTTATCCAACTCCACGGCTTTTTCAGCGGCCTCCATAGCTTTATCGAGATTCTTGGGCCTGTACCGATAGAACCCGGCTAGTGCCGAAAACACCTCCGCACTTGATGGAAATTTCTCCACGACCGACAGGTATTCGGGTTCGAGAGCTTCAAATTGTTTTTCCGTAAGACCAGCGCCGACGCGCCCGGCCAATTTCAGTTTAATTGATAGAAGATTGGTATAGGCCTTCGGATTGGAGTCCGCCGCCTCTACGGCCCGCTCCAATATTGCCTTCGCTTGTTCTGCAGCTTTGTCTTTCTCATGAGGCTCCCCTCTTGAAGCAAGAATCTCTCCTTTAGTGATTACTGCTTGCGCCAGGTACCACCCCGCGTCAACATTACCTGGCTCGAGTTCTTGCACCTTTTTCAAGTCCTCTATCGCCTGAGCAAGTGTTGCATCTCGGTCGGTGGAAGTTCCCATTCTTCCTATTTCAAGGTTGGCTCTGCCTCTAACTAAGTACAGGAACAAGCCCAATTGCTCCGCCCCAGTTGTTTTTTCTCGGTCCCCAAAGGGGTCCCATTCGGCCGTACCTTTCGTAAGCAGGTCCGAATTATCGGCTGCTTCTAAAAACTCCGACGCTTGTGAAGCAACCTCCTGCCACGCTCCGCGCGAACCGCTGTCGGCCAATAAGTAAAAATACTTCAACTGCCCGTACCGGGCTCTGGCGTTATTCGTGTCCAGTCGGACTATGTTTTTCCAGCATCCCAGCACTTTGGGCCACTGGTCGGTTGCCACGTACATGTCCGAAAGCTTGAAAAGGATTTCTACCCTGAGCGAATCTGTCTTTGCCAGAGAACGCGCCCTCGAGTAGCTGCGCTCGGCCCTCTCGTACTGCTTTGTTCTTGTCTCCTCGTCGCCCGCTTCTTGGGCTGCTTTCACCGCAGCATCACCATCTTCGATAAATTTTCCCGGGGACCGGCTCAAACGCAGAATCGCCAGAATCAAAAACGCCACCACAACGAGAAAACAAAACGACCCGATAAATACAACCTTCTTATTCAATCTTTTCCTTGCCATGGCGTCCTTCCCTTACTTCCGCTATAAACACTGTCGAACACGCGGTTCTTTCTGTACGCTATTTCTTGCTTTCATTTACCACCGGCCGGTCGGGCCAATGCTCCTTTTCCAAAACGGGCAAAACAACCGCCAAAAGCTTTTCACCGGCTCTAAGCGCCTCTTCTTTGCTCGGATAAATTGTCTGACCGAACCTCGTATTAAAAAACTTCAGTTCAACTTTTGAAAAGTACACATACCTGGAGAAAATATATTTATTGAGAAGCCATCGAGCGTCTTCTCTGCTGTTCGCATATACCCCGTTGACACTGAAAAAATATAAAATCGCAAACTTTGAATCCCCCCACCAGTTTCTCGAATCGGTGCTGGCGAACACAACGTATTTACCCTCAATAGTCTTAACCTCCGGCCGGTGCGAAACATCTCCTATTTCGAATGTCACGCCCTCGGACGCCAACACCTGATGCCCCGTGCCCATATAGCATTCTTCCGGCACATGTGGCACATGGTCCGGAAGCTCGTAATAAGTAACAAACAGCGTGCATTTGCGCACAGCACTGTCGGCCGCCGCATTGGCATCTTCGAGAACCCATTGAATATAATCGCTTGTACCCAGTTCTCTGATAATCTCTTCGTTTTCGATTTTTTCTTTTGCCACCACCGTATACGGAGCCAATCCCTGCTCATCCAGCATATCAAGAGACTTCTTCAGCAGAAAAGGAGCCTTCTGTACGTGCAGGCGGTCCATCCCAACTGCCGCCAAAGCAAGCACCCCCGTACATATCAAAAACGCCGGCTGTAAATAAATTCGCGCGTATCTGCTTTCTGACATCTGACTTCTCGTCTCAACTATCGTCTTTACGGACCACCACATCCTCGGCAACCGTCTGTGTCTCGTCAATAAATAAACTCGACATGAACCACGCAAGCAGACCGTACAATCCGAAAGCTAACGGCAGCATCGCCATCCCGAGCATGTCATGATAAATACCCCGAGCGTATCTCGGATGAACAAATATATATATGAATCCGGTAACCGTAACCCGCACAAAGTTGCAGAATATCGCTATAGGTATCGTGCTGAGCAAAAGAACAATGCGCTGCCATATAGGTCTGTAGTGCAAATACGCCATGGCGACTCCCAAAGCCACGAACGCCGTCAGCAGCCGCATCCCGCTGCACGCCTCGGCCACGTTAAGCGGAGGCTCAATCCGCTGGCCTTTGTAAATCACGTCTATCACCACGCCGCTTGCCGTCGCTTCAATCCCGCTGACCAGATTCAGCAAAAACGTCGCCGCAGACGCTGCCCATTGTCGCATCGGCATTGTCATACGAACATAATATCTCTGCGGCAACGGAACCGCAAAAACCAAAAAGGCGACAGGCAGCCATGTGTACTTAATCAACTGCCACCCCCCCAAAAACAATATAATCGCGCCAAGCACGGCTATCACACAGATGGACCCAAGATAACCGTAGCCTGATGGGCTGGCCTTGTTAAGAGGATAAAACAGAATCCCGAGAACAAGAAAAACAAGACCGAGGTAACTTGGTTTGGCTCTAACGTTTAAAATCTCACTCTTATGCTGGTTGATAAAATACAGGCTGAAAAGCGGAATTAGAAAACCGTGCGACCAGCTCGGATTCTTCCATTCCTGCACAATACCCTTGATTTCGTGGTGAAAAAGATAGTAGAATAAACCCCCGATTATCAGGATCTTTATATAAGTGTGCACATCAAGCTCACGCCACCTTGTGCAGGCCGCGCTTGACTGGGAACTGACAATCCCGCGTTGGAGACTTATATCTCCCTGAGCCCTGGCCCTTGTGCCCTCGCCCCTGATGCTGTCTTCTACCATAACCAATAGCCTGCACTTACGTTCAGCAAGGCCGAAGAATATGCCTTATGAGCAATCCACATAAGGCCCTCATTCTTGCATAAATATCGTTATTTTTCAACGGACCTCTAAATGCGAACCTCCCGTGCTAAGAAAGCCCTTTACTCGCTGTTACCATTTGAGTCCCCGGTTGTCTACTAAAAAATATCATTCATAGATGGCAACCAACCGGGGAAAGGCCTGTGAGTGTATACATCCCTGTCTGCAAAATTACGGCTGTAGTTAAAGTCAAACCCGTAAGTCGCCCTGAATGCATTTCGCAAAACATAACGCCACATTGAAGTCGGGTGTGTGCCGACATTGATTAAATCGTCCGGCTTTATGAAGAAGTCAGGCTGTTCACCCCGGGCGATTTTGTCCAGGTCCACCATCACGATTTCTTCTCTGTTTTTGCCGAGTCTCCTGACCACTTCGCACCGTTTCGGCCATGCCAGCTCTCCCAAACCACCCGCTGCAGCTATGGCCATCTTGAGCGTCATAGGACGGCCCGTAAGATTAACAGTCCCGCGATTGGCCGTGTTGCCCGTAACATAGAATTCACCGATAATATCAACCGGCACATATATCGTATCGCCCGGCCTGATTGCGATATTGTATCGGGGGTCGCCCGCCTGGAATTTATCTACCGGTATCCTTATTACGCGCGTCTGCATTCCTCCCATTCCTACCTCGTCCCACGTGAAATCCGCCGGCGCTCTTTCCTCGAGCAGCTTCTCCGGCTTCTCCGGCGCAACTTCAACTTCCGGCCTTACAGGCCGCGGCCTGCCCACTTGAACGGGTACCCACTTTCCATCCTCGAAAATCCATTCGACCCGACCTTCATTGCTGCTGCCTGTTGCCTTGCCTGCGGCCTCTCTGCCGGCCGGCCCAATAGCCGAGGCTGATATGCTTTGCATTCTGCCCGGCGACCGGCCGCTGCTTCTTGCGGTCTGCCCGAATCCGCGTTCTTCATACGCCGCAGAATCAGAACCCCCCCATACACTCTTTCCCCGGCCCGGCCCACTCTCAAACCCGGCCGGCAAAGCCGCCTCCGCAAGCTCACTATGCCGCACAAGTTCCGCCGAGGCGACAACCAGCTTGTTTTCAGACCGCTGCTCTTTTGCCCGGGGCGCTATTATCTCAAGCATCTCCTCCTCAGGCACAACCAATTCCTTGCCAGGCTTTCCACGCTCGCCTGTTTCTGATGGCGCCACCCTGGATTTAACAGCAGGCGATAGTCTGACTTCCTGACCCGAAACAAGACGTGAAACATAAATATTGCTCACGTTAAATTCCCCTATTCCGCCCGCTGTCGCAAGCGCATCAGCCAGCCTGAAACCGTAACGTGGAATAAAGTACCTGTTGGGACGCGGCACGCCCTGGCCCAGAATTGAGAATGCTCGCTTTTCCGACCTGACTAAGGTCGCGGTAACGGACGGCTTTTTCAGTAAGCTCGGTTCCACAATGTCTTTTATCTCTTCTTCGAGCTGAGATTCGGTCAGCCCCGCTGCGGCAATCACCCCGACTTCGGGCACCGAAATCTTGCCCGTCTCGGTGACAATATAATCGTTGACAAACAGGTCGGCTTCGCGAAGCAGTTCGAAGATAGATATCCGGATTATATCGCCGGGACTGAATACGTAGTCGCTTTGCAGCACCATCGCATCCGCCGGCCGCGGCTCCTCGGCGCCCACCCAGGCGGACGGCGCCTCCTCTGCCACACCCAGAGTATCCAGTATCACATTCACCGCCGGAACAGGCCGAAATCTGCCTATTTGTTTGGGGTCCCAAAACTTGTTGCTGCACCCGCCAACGTAAATACTCAGAATAAACAAATATGCCACAACCACCGCCGGACACAGCAGACTACTGCAACTACGACTTTTGCCTCTATTTGAATCTGTCATACGCAAACCTTCAACCGAAATAAAACACCACGGCAAAATGGCCGCATTTGCCTCCAACAGGCGAATTAGTTTCTTACCCTCCAAAAATTATCGGTTTAACACCTTTTCTGCTTAACTTTTTTAGTTGCCGTAAGGCCAACATTAAAAAGAAATTAAATATCGTTGAGACAGCGCCAAATAACGCACGAACTTCCCATAAATCTCGAAACACCAACGCAGAAAACGTGCACCAGAGACTCCGATGTCTGTTTGTCCTAACCGTCGCCAAGCAAACCAGTTATGAAACCGTATGTCATACTTTTATACCCTGCCATCCCATTGTTCATTTTGTTGCGGCACAATCAATAAGGACTATACTTGCCAAACAAAGGCTTTGTTCGTCATCCGAGCCTGTTCAAAGCCGATAATTATCGTCGGACCTGTACAGATAAGACGACCGCACTCGTGCGCACAGTTCCCCCTTCTGAAGCCGAATACTTCCTTCAACTGTCTCAGACCTCTCGGAAAATGCCGCCTATTGGGATAAATCCCGGCCCTTTTTTCGGACTCAACGTGCCGCTTTTCTTGCCCAACATCAACGTAGGCCCTGCGCTCGCACACGACAACGCAGACCTGCTTGGCCGTAGATTTCAACCGGGGCGGTAGTAATCTATTTTAGCAAGCCGCTCCCGCAAAACGCCCCCCCGGTCGCTTTTGAATACCTCTATCTTCGTCGGGACCAGAACGCCCCCTTTCTCAACCTCTTTGTAGTCATATCCGCGAACGACCATCGATGGATCCCGAAAGTAAATCGTGTCTACGAGAAAGTTCTCTGCGTTTTGGTAAAAAATCCCCTCGGGGCGAGGTGAGCCAGCCTGCATCTCTTCAGTGCCGCCTCGTTCAATCGGATAATACCATAATCCCTCTATCCTGACTGGCTGGGAACCTCGCGCCAACCGAGTCCCCCGACCTGAAAGACGCATCGCCGCCGTCGTTACGCTCAGGACTGCGTGCGCAATGCTACAGTTCACCTGCGGGGACGTATCTGCTACCGCAACACCCTCCGATATAGAGCACAAACCCTCGGCAGACAATCGCCAAACAAGCTCACCTTGCGGCTCTTTGCCCGAAATCCGAATGGAATTCAGCAACGGATGAATCTCGTGACGCTGTTCCGTCAGGTAAAAACTGCCGTCCTCACGGTAAAAAGTAACCACGCAGGTCAAGGCAAGTTTTTCCGCTCTTGTCCAGGCCTGGCGTCCTCCACTTGCCTCAATCGCTGCGGCAGCATAATCAGGTATAACAAAACCTGAATCGATTAACGGATGGCGGACTCCCACTCCTTCCTCCGTCCTGCCGCCCTGTCCACACGCCGCGACGAAAAACACAGTAAGCGCCAGCCAAACCACCGTACCCGAGAACCGACTAATCATTCCATCCTCCCAACCAAAGAAAACTCGCTGTTCACACATTACGTCCCCACAGTTTTTTCAACAGCGCCTTTAAGAACCTTCGTCACTTGACTCTCAGCGCTGTCCCGTCCGTCGTATTTCAAGTTGGCAAGCTGCTCCATTAAGGCAAATCTCTCGGCGGTATCGCTCTTGGCGAGCTTCATTAACTTCTCTGCCACTTCCGGTTTTGCCTGCCGCAAAACGCGATAGCGATTCTCGCCGTAGGCATATTGTTCGAAATCAACAGTGGGAGCCTTCGAATCAAGCTGCAGCGGGTTTTTGCCTTCTTCCTTCAGTACCGGATTAAACCTGTACAAAGGCCAATAACCGCTGTTGACGGCTTGTTTCTGGTGCTCATAACCATTGACCAGGTCGTAGCCGTGAGCGATACAATGAGCGTATGCAATTATAAGAGACGGCCCCGGATACGCCTCAGCCTCGACAAACGCCTTCACTGCCTGATTCGGATTGGCGCCCATAGCCACCTGCGCCACATAAATATTTCGGTAAGTCATGGCCAGAAGGCCCAGGTCCTTCTTGGGCATTGGTTTTCCCCCGGCTGCAAATTTGGCCACCGCCGCTCTCGGTGTCGATTTTGACATCTGGCCGCCGGTATTGGAATATACTTCCGTATCAAGGACAAGAACGTTGACATTCGCCCCGCTGGCAAGCACATGGTCCAGCCCCCCGTATCCGATATCGTAAGCCCACCCGTCGCCGCCGAGAGCCCACACGGATTTATGCACGAGGTAGTCTGCAACATCCAATAGCTGCTTGCACGTATCGCAGCCGCTCTTGTTGCATTGCTCTTTCAGCTTCTCCACTCGCTCTCGCTGCTGTTCAATAGCGTTTTGCTCGGCATCATCCGCCATCGCCGCCGCCCGAATTGCCGCCGCCAGCGCGCCTTCAACACAACCCTCAGTCAGCGCCTTCTCAAGCAGGTCAAGAGCACGCTCTTTGAATTTGTCAATCGTCAGGCGCATACCCATGGCAAATTCGGCGTTGTCTTCGAATAAGCTGTTGCTCCAGGTTGGTCCCCTCCCGTCAGGCCTCTTTGTGTAAGGTGTTGTCGGAAGATTTCCGCCGTAAATCGATGAGCAGCCCGTCGCATTTCCAATAAATGCCCGGTCCCCAAAAAGCTGTGTCAGCAGTTTTACATAAGGCGTTTCTCCACATCCTGCACAGGCGCCCGAGTATTCGAACAAAGGCCGAATCAACTGGCTTCCCTTTACAGAATTGGCCTTAAAAAGCCTCGGCTCTGTGCTCGGAATGGACAGGAAGTATTTATAATTTTCACCCTCGGTGCCGCGAACCGGCTCCTGCAATACCATATTTATTGCCTTTCGACCTGTTGGCTGCTTGTTTTGGTCTTTTTCCTGGGCGGGGCAATTGGCCACACACGCTTCGCACCCCGTGCAGTCTTCCGGAGCCACCTGCACCGTACACTTCATGCCGGCAAAGTCTTTGCCTTTCGCGTTCGCGCTTTTGAACGTCCCCGGCGTATCCTTGAGGTACTTTTCATCGTAAACCTTCATCCTTATCGTTCCGTGCGGACAAAGCAGAGAGCACAGCCCGCACTGTATGCAGACATCAGGCTCCCATATCGGTATGTTCACGGCAATGTTGCGCTTCTCGTATTGGGTCGTCCCCGTTTGGAACTTGCCGTCGACCGGCATCTTGCTCACCGGCAGCTTGTCGCCGCGAAGCGCTATAATCTCCCCCGTAACTTCCTTGACAAAATCAGGGGCGTCTTCCGGCACCGGGGGCCGCATCTTTATCCTGCTGGTTGCTTTGCCCGGAACCTCAACTTCATAGATTCTTTCGAGAGCACCATCGACCGCGGCGTTGTTCATTTGAACAATTTTTTCGCCTTTCTTCCCGTAGCTCTTCTTGATTGCGTCCTTTATGGCCTTCACCGCCGTATCCAGCGGAATAATAATGTTGCTTATCTTGAAAAAGGCCGTTTGCATAATCACGTTGATTCTCGGCCCCAGCCCAAGCCCCTGTGCAAGCGAAATCGCATCGATAACATAGAACTTCAGCTTCTTTTCGATTATCTGCTTTTGCACCTCCTCCGGCAAAGTGTCCCAAATATGCTCTTTATCGTGCATACTGGTCAGCAGGAAAGTGCCGCCGGGCCGGGCGCCGGAAAGCATATCAAACTTCTCCAAAAAGCTCGAATTGTGGCACGCAACAAAGTCGGCTTTGCTTATGAGGTACGGACTTCGAATTGGTTTCTTGCCGAATCTAAGGTGTGATATCGTTACCGCGCCGGCCTTTTTCGAGTCATATACAAAATAGCCCTGTGCATAGTTGTCGGTTAATTCACCGATTATCTGTATGGAGTTATGATTTGCACTTACCGTCCCGTCCGCGCCGAGACCATAAAACATCGCGCAGTAAAGCCCCTCGCCGCCAACCTCAAAACTCTCCTCAACTTCCAGACTTGTATTAGCTACGTCATCGATGATACCCACCGTAAAACCGCTCTTGGGCCTGGCCGCATCCAGACTGTCAAACACGGCCTTCACCATCGCCGGCGTAAACTCCTTCGAGCCCAGTCCATACCGCCCGCCGACAATCAGCGGATATTTCTCAAAAGACGATTCCTTCCACTCCATCGCCTCCCCAATAGCCGTGCGAACGTCCAGGTACAAAGGCTCACCCAGCGAACCCGGCTCTTTTGTTCTGTCCAGCACCGCGATTTTCTTGACGCTTTTCGGCAGCGCAGCAATAAAATCTTTTCTGCTGAACGGCTTATAGAGCCGAACCTTTACCACGCCCACTTTTTCACCTCTGGAGGCCAAATACTCAACCGTCTCGTGCGCCGTATCGGCGCCTGAACCCATAATGACAATGATTTTCTCCGCATCTTCCGCGCCGACATAATCAAACAAATGGTAACTTCGCCCTACCAGCTTCGCAAATTTGTCCATCGTCTCCTGAACAATTTCAGGCGCGGCCAAATAGAATTTGTTCACTGTCTCTCGTCCCTGGAAATAAACATCGGGATTCTGCGCCGTCCCGCTAATCATGGGCCTGTCCGGTGACAGCGCCCTCGCCTTATGTTGCGCCACAAGCTCGTCCTCAATCACCGCCCGCATATCATCCAGCGTGAACTGCTCGACCTTTTGAAGCTCATGGCTGGTCCTGAAACCGTCAAAAAAGTGCAGGAAGGGCACGCGAGACGCCAACGTCGCCTGCTGCGCGATTAGCGCAAAATCCATGACTTCCTGAACATTGCACGAACAAATCATCGCAAAACCGATCTGGCGACAGGCCATTACATCCGCATGGTCGCCGAAGATTGAAAGCGCATGGCACGCCAACGAACGAGCCGAGACATGAAAGACCGTCGGAAGCAGCTCGCCGGCAATCTTGTACATATTGGGAATCATAAGCAAAAGTCCCTGCGACGCCGTGAAAGTCGTCGTCAAAGCGCCGGTTGCCAGTGCTCCGTGCACCGCGCCCGCTGCGCCGCCCTCCGACTGCATCTCCGTAACCGAAGGGACCGTCCCCCATATGTTTCGCTCGCCTTTGGCTGTCTTTGCATCCGCAATCTCACCCATCGGTGAACTCGGCGTAATTGGATATATTGCAATCACTTCATTTGTGGCGTGGGCCACGTACGCCGCAGCCGTGTTGCCGTCAATTGTAACCATTTTGCGACTCATAGCTTCTCCGTTTTCTAAAATAACCAGTACAAATAACTTAGCTTCAAAGGCCTTCTTGTCCTAACAGGCCTACAGGTCAAATGCCACACAAAGCCCATAGCACACGTGTCAGCTCTAAGAAAGTTTATTGTGCTGTTTTTTGTGCAATGCCTGATGCATCCCAAACATCCACTTATACAACTTTTTTCTGCATCAGGCAACGCAAATTTTGTCAGAATTAAGAATAGTCCCGGTGGAAGGGGTGCAGACCGCCTGACTCAGGCCAGCTGGGATTGCGGTTGAGACGTGAACGAAACCAAGCTAAAAGGCGTTCTCACCGGCTCGGGCGGGACGGGCGGATATGTTCTGCGGTGGGTGTTTTTTGAACAAAAACATTGAAAACCAGGCTAAACCTAAAAAAAAAGGTAATAGTGCTTGACTGAATCGCCGCCGACTTGTTATAAACAAGGATGGTGAACTTTATCGACTGTGCCAGCCAGAAAGCAGACCTTTCTGACCTGATGAGGTGCCGAGAGAGGCACAGAGCCATAACGATGGGTGATGTTCCGAAAGGCGGTTTGTTTCACAGGCGAACACTCAACCTCTGTCTTTTCTTCCGGAGTGCCGAGGGCCAGATGTCCTCAGAAAACCTGCGCAGGACAGGCGCCCAGTTCGACAGTGAAGGTTGCGACGCCTGTTGGGAGCTGTCTAAGTCTGCGCTTCGGCGAGAAGCTATAACCAAGAAATATGTTAATGTTCGGTGTTGAAAGGAGAGGGATTATGTGCAGAAAACTCGTTTTCTTAATGGTTATCCTTTTGTTGGGTCTGGCTGCCGGCGCCCCGGCGGAGGAGCTGGCCACAAACCCCAGCCCCCCGAACAAGGATTGGTGTGTGCCCACCAACCAGATGCTCAGTTGGACCAAGGGCGACAGCGCGGTGTCCCACGACGTCTACTTCGGCATCGATTTCAACGATGTCAATGACGCCGATACTGCAAGCTCGGGCGTTTACCGGGGCAACTTTCCGGTCGACCAAAATTACTTTGACGCGGGGGTGCTTCAAAAGGCCAAGACTTATTACTGGCGGGTCGACGAGGTTGGCGCTACAACCGTCAAAGGAGGCGTGTGGAGCTTTACTACCGACAGCGCCGTTTGCGTGAAGGTGGACCTTGCCATACCAGACTGCCCGAACACCAATACAGTAAGGCCGGAAACGGCAAAGCCCGGCTGGTGGATCTGGGCCTGCGACGGCTGGGCCGACATGTACAGGTGTGACCATTGCTGGGAGGAGGGCATCGAAAATGGACCAAAACCCACCGGTCCGGGCATAGCCGGCACGGGGATTCACGCCGGTATTACTGTATTTTACGAGGGCGATGGCGGCTTCAAGGTAGCCGGCCTGACAGGTGCGCTGGCAGGCGGTCTCTGCCCGACCGGCTCACCTGTTCATGACGGTATTTGCAATAGCTGGTATTACGGCATGGACTGGCCCGAAGGCGACGGCCACAGCATACAGCTTGCCTTGCACGACTTGCCCGGCGGCGCTTACACCCTTTACAGTTTCCATAATCATTTCGGCTGCTACAGAGTCCCGGGCACAGATAACCCTACTTTAGTGACGTGCGACTGCCTCTGTGATGCCGTACCTCCGATGCCTGTCATCCGCGCCATGTCGGTCAAAGAAGCAAGATACCTGCCTTATCAGGACCAGGACCCTTTTCAGAAACTGTTTCCCGGCATTGATTGGATGACCGGCCCTTTTCCTGAGGGTGTGCTTTCGCTCCAGGATGCGTGCAACGTACAGGCCCAGCAGGTTACCAGTGACCAGGAGCTTATTCCCTCCATAATTAAGTTCACGACCAACGGCAATCCGGTGCTCGTGTTATATAGGGCGGGCTGCTGCCAGCCTGACCCTGTCCGTCCGTCACGGGTGGGCGGACGGGGAATCTTGAACGCCTTCGTTCTGCAGCTCACGCCGCTGGTTACTGCTTACGCACCCTATCCGAGCGACGGCGAACAGGACGTTTCACCGGAGGCGCTCCTCAGGTGGGCGGCGGGGGAAAAGGCAGCGTGGCATGATGTGTTCTTTGGCACTAATTATGCCGATGTCCGCGATGCTAACACAGTGGACCATCGCAACGTTTACGCGGGCCGCCAGCCCGTTGCCGATACCAACTATGCGCCAGGGCTTCTCCTGTACGACCAGACTTACTACTGGAAGGTTAATGAGGTCAACGAAAGCGACGGCAACAGCCCGTGGACAGGCCCCGTCTGGAGCTTTACTACTTACCGGGCGAAAGCCGCTGTTCTCAGCCCCGCTGATGGTACGAAGGACCTGCCGAAAGAAGGCGTGCAGCTTAGCTGGTCGGCCGGCTACGTGGCCGAGTCGCACGATGTCTACCTTGGCACCAACTTGAACGACGTCGAGAATGCTACCACCTCATCGCCCCAATATAAAGGCAACCAGATCCCT